>NZ_CANKWH010000008.1 GCF_947487305.1 uncultured Paracoccus sp.
GGCTGAGAATTGACGGCGTCTGAACACCGCCATGATATGCCGCCCCTCAGGGCATCACCAACTTTCGCGCGTTACTCCAACTTGAGACACTCTACACACTGACGGCGCGACTGTCGCGCCTCAAGCTTGTGGATTACCTGCGGTGAGGCTCCTGCTGCGTGTGATCGTGATCTGGTCGTTGCTTTGCGCGAGTGCCGTCGCGGCGCCGGTTCGGATCAAGGATCTGGCCGAGTTCGACGGCGTCAGGGGCAACGATCTTGTGGGCTATGGCCTGATCGTCGGTCTGGATGGCACCGGCGACAGCCTGCGCAATGCGCCATATACCGAGGATATTCTGGCGGGCCTGCTGGAACGCTTGGGCGTGAACGTCGGCGACAAGGAGTTGCGCTCAAAGAACGTTGCCGCCGTCGTCGTGACCGCCGAACTTCCTCCCTTTGCGCGGTCGGGCAGCCGGATCGACGTCAACGTGGCGGCGATTGGCGATGCGAAAAGCCTTCTGGGCGGAACGCTGGTGCTGACGCCGCTGAAGGCTGCGGACGGCAATGTCTATGCTGTGGCACAAGGCTCGGTGATCGCCGGAGGTGCCTCGGCCCAAGGCGAGGCCGCCCGGGTGGTCGAGGGCGTGCCGACAGCCGGTTCGATCCCTGTCGGGGCGAGGGTCGAACGCGAGGTCGCCTTCGAACTCGCCAATATCCAGAACATCCGCATCGCACTTCGGACACCTGATTTCACCACTGCGGGGCAGGTCGAGGCGGTGATCAACCGCGCGCTGCGCAGCGAGGTCGCGACAACGCTAGATTCCGGCACTGTGCAAGTCGATTTTCGTGCCCTCGGCAAGGTCAACCCCGCGCATGTCCTGGGCCAGATCGAGAATCTGGAAGTTCGGCCGGACAATCGTGCCCGGGTGGTGATCGACCACAAATCGGGAACCATTGTCATGGGCGACCGGGTGCGCATCTCGCGCGTGGCTGTGTCGCAGGGCAATCTGACCTTGCGGGTGCAGGAGGCGCCCGAGGCGGTGCAACCCAATCCCTTCGCCGCGGGCGAGACCGTGGTGGTGCCGCGCAGCTCGGCCGAGTTGCGGGATGAACCCGGCATCGGCTTTGCCGAAGTCAGCGGTGACTCGTCCCTGACCGAGGTGATCGCGGGTTTGAATGCGCTGGGTGTTCGTCCGCGTGACATGATCGACATCCTGAAATCGATTCATGCCGCCGGTGCACTGCATGCCGATCTGATCATCGAATAGGCGCGACGGAGCTGCTGATCACCGGCTTCCTGTTGGCCATGCGTGCGCAATCAGGCGCGCGGGTGGTAAACCAGTTCGCTCGTTCGGCGTCCGCGGCGTCGACCGCGCGCGATCTTGGCCAGCCGAAGCAATCCGGCTCAGGCGGGGGCGGGCGACCTCGTCCGATCCTGCCGGGCATTTATGAAAGCGGATAGCCGTTGTGGGTTCGGGCCGATGGGTGCCAGCCTGAGCCACGTTCAGGCGAGCACCGCGACCGGTCGCCCCTGAACCTCGTCGACCAGGATTTCGGCCTCGAAGAGATCGCTGAGATTGCGGCTGGTCAGGGCCTCGGCACGGGGCGCGGATTGCACCAGCCGCCCGTCCTTGAGACTGACCACCCAGTCGGCGCAGCGGACCGCCATGGCGAGGTCGTGGAGGACGACGACGATGCTGCGGGCCTCGGGACCTGGGCGCGACAGCGTGCAGAGCCGGTCCATGATGTCGCGGGCATAGCGCGGGTCGAGCGCCGCCAGAGGTTCGTCCAGCAGCATCCAGGGCGTGGTCTGGGCATGGGCCATGGCGACGAAGGCGCGCTGGCGCTGGCCACCGGACAGGGTTTCCAACCGGCGATGGGCCAGCGGATCAAGATCGAAGCAGTCGATCGAAGCCTGAACGAGGCGGTGATCCTCGGACGAGGGCCGGCCCTGATGATGTGGCCAGCGGCCAAAACCGACCAGTTCGGCGACGGTCAGGCGCGGCAGGGCCGGGCTGCCCTGGCTCAGCAGGGCAACGCGGCGGGCGCGCTCGGCGGGTTTCGCCGCAGGGATGTCGATGCCGTCGATGAGGACGCGGCCCTGCGTGGGCCGGACGAGACCGGCGAGGCAGTGCAGCAGGCTGGACTTGCCGGCGCCGTTCGGGCCGATCACCGCCGTCAACCCGCTTGCCGGGATCTCGGTGTCGATGCCCTGCAGGATCGGCGCGCCGTCCAAGGTCAGGTCAAGGTTCTCGATGCGGATCATGCCGCCCTCCGTCTCAAGACGAGCATCAGGAAGACCATGCCGCCGAGGAATTCGACGATCACGGACAGGGTGGATTGCAGGCCCAGCAGACGCTCGAACAGGAATTGCCCGGCGACCAGGATCAGCGCGCCCAGCATCGCGGCGCCGGGCAGCAGCAGGCGATGGCGATGTGTGTTGAGAATGCTGGCAGCAAGGCTTGCGGCCAGAAGCCCGAGAAAGGTCATCGGTCCGGCCAGTGCGGTCGCCACCGCCACCAGCCCGGCGATCAGGGCCAGCACCTTCAAGACCAGCCGGTCATGATCTACCCCCAGCGCGCGGGCGCGGTCGCGCCCCAGACCAGCCACGTCCAGCGCCGGGGCCAGCCGTTGGCCGGCGACCAGGGCGGCGGCCAGAAGCGGGGCGGCGAAGGCCAGCTGCACCGGGTCGATGGCGGTGAAGCTGGCGAAGCTGGCGCTTTGGACAATGGCAAACTCGGACGGATCGAGGATGCGCTGCAGGAAGGTCGCAAGGCCGCGCATGAGGATGCCGAAGATGACCCCGGTCAGCACCAGCCTTGTCATGTCGCCCGCCCCTTGCCGCAGGATGGCGCTGAAGAGCAGCGTGGCGGCACCGGCGAGCGCCAGTGTCTCGATGGCGAATTTCGGGATCTGCGGCAGGGCGGCATAGCCGATCCCGCCTAGGAGCAGCACCAGAAGTGTCTGGATCAGCACGAACATCGCATCGAAGCCGACGATGCCCGGGGTCAGCAGGCGATTGGCGGCGACGGTCTGGAACATCACTGTGGCCGCGCCGATGGCGGCGCCGACCACGACCAGCGCGGCGAGCTTCGTTGCCCTTAGCGACAGGATGAAGCCATAGGGGCTGCGCAGCCCCCAGAGGAGATAGAGGGTCGCCGCGACCAGAAGGCCCAGCCCCAGAAACAGCAGCCGACGATCAGCCATTCTGCCCCGCCGGTCTCGGTGCGGCATAAAGCAGCCACAGGAACAGGCCCGCCCCGATCACGGCGAAGACCGTGCCGGCCGGGATCTCGTAGGGCCAGCGGATGACCCGGCCGATCAGGTCGGCGGCCAGCACCACCGCGCCGCCCGACACCGCGATCAGCGGCAGGTTGCGTCGCAAGTTGTCGCCCCGCCAGCGCGAGATGATGTTCGGCACGACCAGCCCGACAAAGGGCAGGGTGCCGACGGTCACGACCACGGCGGCGACGGTGGCGGCGACGATGGCAAGGCCCGCCAGCATGGTCTGCCTTGCGTTCAGGCCAAGGCTGCGGGCGCGATCCTCGCCCAGACCCAGGATGGTGATGCGGTCGGCCAGCAGGTAGAGCAGCCCGGCCAGCGCCGCGATCAGCCACAGCAGCTCATAGCGGCCACGCAGCACACCGGAAAACTCGCCCGCCTGCCAGACGCCCAGATATTGCATCAGATCGGTGGTCCAGGCGACCCAGGTGACACCGGCGCCCAGAATGCCGGCATAGATCAGCCCGACCAGCGGCAAAAGCATCGGGTCCTGCCGTGGCACATGCCGGGCGAGGATCAGGAAACCGGCGGTTCCGGCCATCGCGGCGATACTGGCGGCCAGCATCTTCAGCATCAGGGGCGCGCCCGGTGCGATCAGGGTGATCGCCAGCAGCCCGGCCATGGCGGCCTCGGGCGTGCCGGTCAGGCCGGGTTCGACCAGCCGGTTCTGCACGGCGAGTTGCACCACCGACCCGGCGAGCGCGAGGCCCGCGCCGGCGAGCAGCGCGGCGGCCGTACGCGGGATGCGGCTGACCCACACCAGCAGGTCTGCATCGACCGACCCAGATTTCAGGTCAGCCGCGCCGATCATCAGGCTTGCCGCGATCAGGCCCAGAAGCCCGACCGCGCTGGCGAGGCGGACCATCTCAGCTGCCAGCGCCCCCGAAGGCCGCAGTCAGCTGTTCCAGCGTGCCGGTGACCGAATGGAAGCCGCCCCCGGCGAGATACATGGCCGAGCCGTCGAGATAGACGATCTGGCCGGTCTTGCCGGCGGTGGTGCCAGCGATCAGCGGGTTGTCCAGCGTCGCGGCCGCAGCCTCGCCGCCCTGACCCACGGCGGCACCGCGGTCGATGACCAGCAGCCAGTCGGGATTGGCCTCGGCCACGAATTCGAAGGACACCGCCTCGCCGTGATTCTCGACCACCAGACCCGGATAGGCCTCGGGCAGATCCAGCGCGCTGTGCAGCCAGCCAAAGCGCGAGTTCGCGCCATAGGCCGAGATCTTGCCACCATTGGTCAGGATGATCATCGCCTTGCCCTTGCCGGACACGGCGTCGCGCGCGGCGGCAAGGTCGGCATCCAGTTCGGCCTTCAGCGCAGTGCCGGCGTCCGTGCGGTCATAGATCGCGGCATAGGCATCGATCCGCGCCGTGGTCTCGTTCAGCAGGTCGGTGCCGCCGATGGTCATGTCCAGCGTCGGCGCGATCTGTGACAGCGGCTGGACCTGCGCCTGCGAGCGGCCACCGGCGACGATCAGGTCAGGGGCCAGCGCCGCCAGAGCCTCGAAATCGGGCTCGAACAGGGTGCCGACGGTCGGCACGCTGGCCAGCGTCTCGGAGAGATAGGCCGGCGGGGTGATGTCGGGGCGGCCGATGATGGCGACGTCCAAAGCGTCGAGCGTATCGATGGCGGCCATGTCCAGCGCCACGGTCTTGGCCGGATTTAGCGGTGCCTGCACCTCGCCGGCGGCGGTAGCCACGGGAACGGTTTCAGCCTGCAGCGCGGTCGGCAGGACCAGCGCGAGCGCACAGAAAAAAGCCTTCATCGGTGCGGTCTCCATGTCAAATTGCGGTTGTGGCTTTGTTGACAAGGCGGGGTCGCGCTGCCAATTGGCTAATGTTGTGTAAAAAACTCGGGAAATAGGAAAATGCAAGGGCAGTTCAGGTCTACGGGGCGGTTTTCCACCCCGAACGCGCAGAAATACATGGTCCAGCTGTGCAAGCATTTCGGTCACAAGGTGCCGGCCGAGGTCGAGGGCGATGCCGGGCAGGTGACATTCGGCATGGGTGTCGCGCAGATGCAGTCCGACGATCAGGCGCTGGTCGTGGTGCTGTCGGGCGACAGCAGCGAGGTCGTCGCCAGCCTGCAGGAGGTGATCGACAGCCATCTGATACGCTTCGCTTTCCGCGAAGAGTTTTCGGGAATGGACTGGTCGGACGTCGCGGCCTGAGGCTGGGCTTCAGGTCGGCGCCGGCTCCAGCAGGTCGGCTAGCCGGGTTTCGCTGGTCGCCGTCAGGGCACGGCGAAGAAAGCCCGGCAGCCCGTCGCAATGGTCCCGGAACAGCGTCTCCGAGGTCAGCACCGGGTCGGCGTCGAGGTAGAGGACCAGCCCGTCACCCCGGCCATTGGCGGCGAAGGTGGCGTTGAAGCCATCGCCCGGCCCGGCGGCCAGCACTTCGCGCTGTGCCTCGCAGCCGGGGAAGACAGGCGGGTCGAAGGGCATGACATTCACCAGCGGCGAGAAGAAGAAGCGGTGGCCGGCGACGATGCCGCGATCTGCGGTGATCTGCTCGATGCGATAGCGGCCGTGCCGCCTGATCCGCCGCAGGTCGGAGGACAGGTCGCGCAACGCCTGCTCCAGCGGCGCATCGATCCGGGTGGTGATGCGGAAGGGCAGGATATTGACCACCATGGCCGGCAGTCCGGCGCTGACGCTGCCAAGCCGGTTCATGAAGGGCAGCCAGATCACCCGGTCGGCCTCGACCCGGTCGCCGTCGCCGGCGGGTCTGGCCCAGAGCCAGAGCCCGCTCAGCAGGATCAGGAGGTCGGGCCAGCCAAGTCCAAGCCGGCTGGCGCTGTCGCGCAGCGCGTCCGAAAGATCGCCAAGCGGCAGTTCGGCGCTGCGCGGCTCGCCCGGGTAGTTCTCGGACCCCTTGCGTAAAACCGGCAGATCCGGGCCGGTGGAGAGGTAATCGGTCCAGAACTGCCCGGCGGTGGCGTTGCGGGGGCCGCTGCGGAAATCACTCTCTTCGCGCAGGAAATCGGTGAAGCGGGCGAAAGGCTGGCCGGGGCCAGTGCCGCCGGTCAGCGCCGCGTAATGCTGCGCCACCCGCCGCTCGATCAGCGCCATGGCATAGCCGTCGAGAAAGATGTGATGGCCGCGACAGTACCAGATCCAGCCCTGATCGCCCGTGCGGATCAGCCATTGCGCCGCCAGCGGTCCGGTAAGCAGGTTCAGCGGCTGCGCGATATCGGCCTGCATCCGGTCCTGCGCCTCGGCCTCGGGATCGGCATGGCCGCGCAGGTCGAGTTGCCATAGCGCCGGGGCAAGCGTCGGCTTGACCCGCTGGCGGGGCGGGGCGTTGCCGCTCTGCGCGAATTCCAGCGCCAGAACATCGGCCTCGGCGGTGGTCAAGCTGATCGCCTCGGCCAGCGCTGCGCCATCTACATTGCCTTCGATCCTTGTCGCATGGGCGACGGTCGAGACCACGGTTTCGGGATGGGAGCGGAACTCCTCCCAGAAATCGAACTGGCCGAGGGTCAGCTCATGCCAGTCGCTGGCGGGGCGCGGGTCGGTCATGGCGTGCCTCTTTTCCGGGCGGGCGGTTGGTTGACAATTTCCGACAGAAATACTTAAGTATCCGCCACGGTCAACTGTCCGCATCGCGCGGGCGGCGGATCACCGCAGCAAGACGCGTCATCCCGCCGTCCAGCCAGACTCGCGACCTGCCCGCCCGTTCCCCGCGCGCGGCCCTTTTGGTTTGGAACAGATGATCGACTTCACCCGCTGGCCCGAGGATCTGGCCCGTCAGTATCGCGCCCGTGGCCATTGGATCGGCCGTCCGCTGACCGCCGGCGTCGAGGCACAGGCTTCGCGCCGCCCCGACGCTATCGCCCTGATCTGTGGCGAGCGTCACATCACCTATGCGGCGATGGACCGGGCGGCGACTGTGCTGGCGGCACGGCTCGCGGGACAGGGGCTTCGGCAGGGCGATACAGCGCTGGTGCAACTGCCGAACGTGGCCGAGTTCTACATGGTCTTCCTTGCGCTTCTGAAGATCGGCGTGGCGCCGGTCAATGCGCTTTACAGCCACAAGCAGGTCGAGCTTTCCGCCTATGCCGCGCAGATCGCCCCGCGCCTCTTGGTGGCCGATCGGGCGCATCCGGTCTTTGCCGATGACGCGGTGAGCGCCGGTTTTCCGCTGGTGCTGATGCTGAATGCCGCAGCCGGCGATCATGACCTGCGCGAGTGGCTGCAAGGCAAGGCCGTCCTTCCCTCTGGTGCCGGCCCCACGCCGTCGGACGAGGTCGCCTTCTTCCAGCTGTCGGGCGGCAGCACCGGCACGCCGAAGCTGATCCCGCGCACCCATGACGACTACGATTACAGCATCCGCGAAAGCGTCGGCATCTGTCAGGTGAGCGAGGCGACGCGGTTCCTCTGCGCGCTGCCCGCCCCGCATAACTTCCTGCTGAGTTCCCCCGGCGCGCTTGGCGTTTTTCATGCCGGTGGCACTGTGGTCATGGCCCCCAGCCCCGATCCGCGCCTCTGCTTTGACCTGATCGCCCGGCACGAGGTCAGCATGGCGGCGCTGGTGCCCTCGGCCGTCGGGCTGTGGCTGCAGGCGGCCGAAACGCGCGGCGCGCCTGCGCCGCTGGATCAGCTGCTGGTCGGTGGCGCGAGCTTCCCCGAGGCGATGGCGCGGCAGGTTCCGGCGCGTCTCGGGTGCCGGTTGCAGCAGGTCTTCGGCATGGCCGAAGGACTGGTCAATTACACAAGGCTCGATGACCCGGACGAGGTGATCTTCACCACCCAGGGCCGCCCGATCAGCCCCGATGACGAGGTGAAGATCGTGGATGAGGACGGCCAGCCGGTGGCTGAGGGCGAGACCGGGCAACTGGCCACGCGCGGTCCCTACACCTTCCGCGGCTATTATCGCGCGCCCGAGCAGAGCGCCCGCGCCTTCGATGCCGATGGCTTCTACTACAGCGGCGATCTGGTCCAGCGCGGGGACGGTGGCAATCTGCGCGTCGTTGGCCGGGTCAAGGACCAGATCAACCGGGGTGGCGAGAAGATCGCGGCGGAAGAGGTGGAGCATCTGCTGATGCGCCATCACGAGGTGCTGGCCGCCGCGCTGGTCGCCATGCCCGATGCCGCCCTCGGTGAGAAAAGCTGCGCCTTCATCGTCGCCCGCAATCCGGTTCGCGGCATCGAACTGCGCCGCCACCTGATGGGCCTCGGGATCGCGGATTACAAGCTGCCCGACCGGTTTCGCCTGATCGAGGAACTGCCACTGACAGCGGTGGGCAAGCCCGACAAGAAGCTGCTGCGTGCCCGGATGGAGCACGCCGATGCCTGAAGGAGAAATGATGACCACGATCGCCACAGACCCGCTGAGCCGCGACTGGCTGACCCGCCAGATCACCGACCTGATCGGCGAGGACGAGCCCATCGATCCCGCCGAGTCGCTGGTGCTCTACGGGCTCGATTCGATTGCGGTCATGCGGCTGGTGCTGGCGCTGGAGGAGAGGGGCGTGATCGTCAGCTTTGACGATCTCGCCCGCGATCCGACGCTGGATGGCTGGTGGGCGCTGATCGCGGCGCGCACCAACTGAGCCTCAGGCGCGCAGCGTCGCGCCGCCATCGACATAAAGGTCGGCCATGGTCACATGGCCGGCCTGATCCGACAGCAGGAACAGCGCGGCCTGCGCGATATCCTCGGGCGTGGCGATCTTCCCCAAGGGGATGCCGGTCTTGAAGCTGGCCAGATCGCCCGCGATCACCCGCGCCGCGCCCTGATCGTCGGCCCACATGCCGGTCTGCATCGGCGTCAGCGTCGAGCCCGGCGCGACGATGTTGCAGCGCACGCCGCGAGGCGCCAGTTCCAGCCCGAGACAGCGCACCAGCATCGCCGCCGCCGCCTTTGAGGCCGCGTAACTGCCCATGTTCTGCCGCGGCACGCCCCCGGCATTCGAGCCGATCACCACGATCGCGCCCTTGCCCTCGGCGGCCATGTGCCGCCCCAGCGCGCGGGTGACGCGGAAGGTGCCGCCCGCATTGATGTCGATGACCCGCTGCCAGTCCTCATCCGTCGAGCCGAGCAGGGGTTGCGTCGACAGCACCCCCGCCGCATGAACGCCATGGGAAACCGGGCCAAATGCCCGCACCGCTGCGGCCAGCGCCGCATCAACCGCCGCGCCGTCACGGACATCCAGCCCGTGCCAGATGATCCCGCAATCCGTGGGCAGGGATTGCGCGGCCAGCGCATCGGCCCTGTCGGTGGCAAAGACCTTGGCCCCGGAGGCGCGCAGCAACCGGACCAGCGCCACTCCGATCCCGCCCGCCGCGCCGGTGACAAAGGCGGCGCGATCCTCGAAACCCGTCAGGCGCATGTCAGGGCCTCGGCGCCGATGGCGGCAAGCGCGGTATCGGTCTCCATCACCACGCCGCAAGTTGCCGCCACCCAATCCATCGCCATGGCGTGCCGCGCGGCATCGAAATCGGCCTGTGCATCGCTGATGGCGAAGGGCTGGATGTCGCGCTGGAAGGCCTCGGCGGCGGTGCAGAGGCAGCCGATATGGGCATAGATCCCTGTCACGATCAGCTGATCGCGCCCGCGCGCGCGCATCAGCGTCTCGAGGTTCGAGCGTTGGAAGGCGCTGTAGCGATGCTTCACCAGCAGATGATCGCCCGGTTCCGGCGCAAGCTCGGGCAGGATCGCCTCGTGCTCGGGCAGGGCGCGCATCCCCGGCCCCCAGAGATCGGCCTGCAAGCCGCGATCGGGCCGGAACTGGTCGCCCTTCTGCGCGGTGTAGAAGACCGGGATGCCGGCCGCACGGGCGGCCACCAGCAGGCGGGCGATGTTGGCGGTGACGCGGTGCAGCGGCTCGGCGCCCGGGGTGAAGGGAGCGCAGAAATACTGCTGCATGTCATGGACCAGAAGCGCCATCCGGTCGGGTTCGGGCCGCGAGGGCGCGCGGCTGTCCTGCGGAGCGGGGGGCGGGGCATAGGGGGCGATGCGGGGCAGGGCCATGATGGGTCTCTCGGTCAGTCGGTCGGGTAACGGGCGGCATCTGCGGGCAGGCCGAAGGCGCGCAGCAGCGCGGCGAATTTGCTGGCGGTTTCCTCGGTCTCGGAATCCGGGTCCGATCCGGGCACGATGCCCGCCCCGGCATAGAGCCGTGCCTCGGCGCCGCAGACATCGGCGCAGCGGATCGCCACAAACCACGCACCATCGCCATCGGGCCGGCACCAGCCGACCGCGCCGGCATAGAAATCGCGGGCCACAGGCTCCAGTTCGCCGATCAGTGCGGCGGCGCGCGAACAGGGCAGGCCGCAGACGGCGGGTGTCGGATGCAGCGCGGCGGCCAAGAGCACCGAGGGGGTATCGGGATCGCTCAGCCGACCCTCGATCCGCGTGCCCAGATGCCACATGCTGCGGGTCGAAGTGAGGCCGGTGCCTTCGGGTGCGCCGAGATGGCTGCACCATGGCGCCAGCGTGTCCAGGATGAACTCGACCACCATCGCATGTTCGCGCCGGTCCTTCTCGGACCGGGCCAAAGCCGCGCAGGCATCGGCATCCTTGATCGGGTCGGGATTGCGGCGGGCCGAACCGGCCAGCGGGAAGGATAGGATCTTGGATCCGGTCTTTTCCACCAGCAGCTCCGGCGTTGCGCCGATCAGCGCCCGGTCGGGCTGGGGCAGGGCGACGCGGAAGGCGGTAACCACCGGGTCATCGGCCAGCCGGTCCATCAGCGCCTGCTGCGGGATCGGGCCATTGGCCTCGATGGCCAGCGTCCGGGCCAGCACAATCTTGCGCAGCCCCTCGGGCTGGGTCGCTTCGGCGCGCATGATGCGCAACGCCTGCTCGACGCTGCCCGCATAGACGCGCGGGGCGGGATCGGCCCGCCAGCGCTGCGGGCTCGGGCGGTCGGAGGGGCTGGCCGCGACCGGCAGGTCATGGCGGCAGGCAGGGGCGAGCCAGAGGCAATCGGTCTGGTGACGGGCAAAGGGCAGCGCCCCGCCGATCACCGCCGAAGGTCCGGCCCCGGCAAAGGCGTGGGCAATGCGCGCCGGCAGGCTGTCGCCGGTGCCGCTTTCGACGGCGCGGGTCGGGCCATCGGCGCGCAGGGTGCCGTGCGGGCCGCGAAAGGCAAAGGAACCGCCCGTATCGGCGGCATCGGCGGCATCGGCGGCATCGGCGCGACAGGCGGCCGTTTCTGGCGAAATCATCATGACAGGTATTCATCCGGCAGGGCCCGGAAGGGGCGGGTTGTTCAGACGGAACTGGCTGAGCGCGGCAGGCTGCCGGGGATGGCTGTCCGGGTGCGGCTGGCCGCGAAAAGGAGTGGAGAGAGGCCGCGAGGGATCAGCTCATGCGGCCTTGGGTTGCGGTCTGGCCGCTGCCTGCGCGGAACCTGCCGAAGCAGAGGGGCATAGTCAACTAAAAAAGTCGGAAATGTGATGCGCGTATAGGTTGAGTATGCCGACTGCAGGCTCGCCGGAGGGAATTTGCCTGTTCGTGCAGCCCGAATTCGCTGCGGGGTTCGCGCCAAAATAATACCCGACAATTTAACTGTGGCATTTTTGGCGCAGGGTCCGGGCGCTTTGCGCAAATAACCAAGTAAAATAGTTGAGAATCTGTCGCGCCGCCCGCTAACCAGCCGAAAAGTTCAATCAGGCACAGGAATTGGCTATGACACTTTCCCGCATCCTCCCCTTGGCGAGCGTCTCGCTGATGGCTCTGGCGACGGCCTTGGCCGCGCAGGAAACCGCGATCTCGCAGACCCCGGGCACCATCGTTCTCGATCAGATCACGCTGGTTGCCGACGGTCAGGAGAATGTCGAGGCAACGGGCGGTTCCGTCGTCACGGCCGAGGATATCGAGACGCTGCAGCCCGCCGACATGTCGGAACTCTTCTCGCGCAACTCCTCGATCAGCGTCTCGGGCGGCGGCGGTCAGGCCAAGCGCATCCATGTCTTCGGGCTGGAACAGTCGAGCCTCGCGGTCTCAGTCGATGGCGTGCCGCAGTTCAAGGACAACTGGCATCACAGTGGCTCGAACGTCATCGACCCGGCCTTCCTGAAGCGGGTCGAGGTCGAGGCCGGGGCCGCCGCCGCCGATGCGGGCTTTGCCGCAGGCGCCGGTGCCGTCCGCTACGAAACGCTCGGCGCTCGAGATCTACTGACCGATGGCCGGACCCAGGGCGGGCGCGTCGGTCTGTCCTATGGCAGCAATGGCCGCGGGCTGTCGGCCAGCATCGCCGGCTATGGCGTCTACGAGGGCTTCGACTGGTTCGCCATGATCCACAGCGCCAACGGCGACAATTACGAGACCGGCGAGGGCTACGAGATGCCCGGCACCGAACCCGCCACGCTCGGCGGCCTGTTGAAGGCCGGTTACGAGTTCGAGGGTCACAGGGTCGAACTGTCCTATGAGCGGACCGAGGATGACGCCGACCGCGTCACACGGATGAACATGGATCAGGCCCATACCCGCGATGTCTATCCGCTGAAGGTGACCCGCAACACGCTGAGCCTGAAATATACCGAAGTCTCGCCCACCGCGACCTGGGACCCCGAGGCGATGATCTATGTCAGCCGCAACGAATACTGGCGCCCGAACTTCATCGTCGGCGGCTTTGGCGGCGATATGGACATGGAGGCGCAATCGGTCGGCGGCGTGCTGAAGAACAGCTTCGACGTGGGCGTCGGCACGATCTCGACCGGGGTCGATTTCAACTATAGCGACTATCGCATCGACAATTACGGCGATACCGATGTCCGGGTCCACACGATCGAGACCATGCAGGTCGGCACCTTCGTTCAGGGCCGCTTCGCCTTCGCCAATGGCATCGACCTGTCGACCGGCCTGCGTTTTGACCATCAGCGTTTCACCGACTGGAACGGCGACCGCCGCACCGACAGCGGCGCCAGCGCCAATGCCACGGTTTCCTATGAGTTCGCGCCGGGCTACGAGGTCTTTGCCGGGGCGTCACACACCTGGCTCGGCTATGACATCGGCGAATACGGCTATCTGCACGCCCGCGGCAGCAGCCTTACCGTTGCCGAGGGTTATGAGCCGGCGACTGCACGCAACTACAAGCTGGGTGTCAGCGCGACCCAGGACAGCTGGACCGGCAACCTCACCTTCTTCGATACCACGCTGTCCGGTCTGGCCAATGACTATTACCGCGAAAGCGACGATTCGCTGACCTTCGACAACTCGGCCGACTATCGCAGCCGCGGCGTTACGATCCAGGCGAATTACAGCTGGGGCAGCGGCCGCGCCGGTGCCAGTCTGACCAAGGCCAAGGTCGAATATGATGGCGAGGATATCCTGCCCGATGGCGGTGATGCCATGCCCATCGGCGAGATCGCCACGCTGTTCGTCGATCAGGAACTGCCGCAATACAATCTGCGGTTCGGCGGCACGCTGGAACTGGCAGGCCGTCTGGACGACGCCTATATCACCGAGGGCGGTTTTGGCGAGATCCCGGGCTATGGCGTGGTGAATGCCTATGCCGAATGGCGTCCCGAGGATTACCAGAATGTCGTGGTCCGGCTTGGCGTCGACAACCTGTTCGACAAGACCTATTTCGAGCGCACGAGCTATGCCCAGTTCGCCCGTCGCGAGGTCTACCCGGTCTATGCCCCGGGCCGGACGGTCACGCTTGGTGTGAGCATGGATTTCTGATCCCTCGGACCAGGGGAAGGGGCAGGCGGGTGAGCGATCACCCGCCTGTTTTCTGTTTGTGGCGATGGAAGAACAAGATGCAGGTCTTATGGCTGCCCTCGAAGCCCTCCCGGCCGAACAGGTCGAAAACCCGCTGGAACGCCGCCGCAGCAGCATCCGTCTCGCAAAGTTTGTAGAGCGATCCGCCCTCGAGCATCAGCGTGTAGAGGTTCTTGTGCTCTGGATCGTCGTAAACCTCATAGACGTTTCGATCCACCTCCTTCCCTCGGCAAGATCACCGAGGTCGGTATAATCCTCGACGCAGCCGACGGTGAGCGTCTGGGGACAATAGTCCCACCCGCTTTTCGATTCGGGGATCAGCGCCCAGGCTTCGAGGTTCAGGGCCAAGGCGGCGCGAATGTCGCCCTTGGCGAAATGGGCCTCGGATTGGTCGAGGATCGCATCGATCCTGGCGCGCTCGGCGGCGGGAATTTCAGGTCTACGGGGCATCGGCTGACCGCCCAGCCAGCGCTTGATTCTGCAGGCAATCTGCGGCCAATCCTGACAAGGATGTCCTGCGGGGGGCGGACCGACCACAGTCGCCCGAACTCGATCGAGATTGCTGCCGGGCAAAAAATGTCATGGATACCTGGAACCCGATCAGGGCAGTTTGCGGCGCGGGCCGGCCGCGCGTTCGGGGCGCCAGGAGATCAGCAGACCTGTTGCGCCGAGAAGCTGGTTGATGTCCTGCAATGTCTCCGCCGGCACGATCCATACGGCGAACTGGCTGTTCAGCTCGATGATCCTGCCGCGATCATCCTGCGCGCGAATCCAGTCGCCAAGGCTCTGCCCGGCGACGGAAATCGCCAGATGGTCCCTGTTCAGCAGATTGTACGGGTAGACCATGCGCAGGCGGGTTCGCTTGTAGCTGTCCTCGCCCCCCGACCATTCGGAGAGGTCATCGATAAAGGAAAAGGGGTCCTCGCTGCCCGTGAAGAGCACCGCTGCGTTTCCATTCGCATAGGACACAACCTGTTCGGGGCGGGTACAGGTGAAGGCAAAGCCATAGGAAGGGGAAAGCTGACCGGACAGATGGTCGATAACGTCGATGATCTCCGACTCTGGCAGTGGCTGTTGGTGCCGGACCGCGAGGTCAACCAATGAAAACCCGACATTGGCACCGTCGTCGAAACCTCCGGTCAGTTCGGTCGTGCCTGAAGCCGAGATGGCTCTGAACCTGATATTCGCTGATTTCGGGTCGCGGAGGTAGTTTTGCCAATCTGTCTCGACAAGATGCAGGCTTTTTCCCGCAGCATCGGGGGTGGTTCTGACATATTCGCTGACTTCGACAGCATGCAGATTCAGTCGCGCGAAAATTGCGGTCGCCGTGGCGAGACTGCGGTCAGGCTCACTTGCAGATATCCCGTAGAAGGCAAAGCCGGTGACTACCAATTGGGTCCGTTCATGAGGCTGTCGAGGGTGCGAGTGTATGACGGACCTTGCATCATAGTCACGAAAACTATGCTCAGCCCCGCTCCGGTTTCCTCTCTTGCCGCGCGAGATCCGCTGGCCAACCGGCATGTTCAGCGGCGCGCGAACTGTTCCTCGATCATGATCGCCAGGGACTCGCTGCCCGGCTCCTCACCCCATTCGGTCATCAGGGAGGTCACGATCTTGTCCAGCTCGGTGATCATCTGGCCACGATCGACAGGTTCACCGCAGTAGAGCACCGTGGCACCCAGTCGTCCCGCCAGCGCAAGGACAAGATCGACGAACCTTGCGATATAGGTCGAAGGAATGGTCGCCATCGGATAGCTGACCGTGATCTGGTCCGCGCCATCCTGCGCGTCGGCACGCTGACCGCCTATCGCCAGATCAATCAGCGCGTAGCTCTCGGATTGCCAGATCGGGTGTTTCTCGCTCCGGTCGAAATTGTAGACATCATAGTCAAGCGTCGCCCCGAGTTCCCGCAGAACACGGTTCAGCTCTCCGGCAGATCGCGGAGAGTCCAGCTTCAGGACCACCGGAACTTCCTCGAAAAAATCTGCGGGCATCATCGAATTCCTCGTATCGTTGGCCGGGTATGCCGGAAGGGGTCGACCTCTCCGTGCCAGTCAGGGGTCAGCTCTCGCAGATTCAGGGGAGTGTGACCACCTCCATATTGTTGCGGAATGACGTGATGCAATTCGCGCGATTCCCATGCCCGAGTGCGCGGGTTGTAGTCGAGTGGCGCGCTGCCCCTGCGCATACGGCGAAGATTCGCAGATGAAAACTCGCCAGAATCTGCAAGATGTGCCCGGTTCTTCCAATACCTGCTTCTCACCACATCCCAACTTGGTGAACTGCCGTCGGGAAGGGGTTTGTCAATTGCGTCCCCCCGACTCCACCGCTTGAACCGCACCGAGCCGTCAGCGGTGCTGCAAGGTTTGAGACCATAAGGGTCGATCAGCTCGACGGGTGAGTCAACATAGCCCTGCGGCCGCACACCCCCGGCCATCCCGATCGGGTCCGGTGACAGGTATTGCGTCGCCTCGGGGTCGTAGTAGCGGAAGCGGTTGTAATGCAGCCCGCTTTCCGGGTCATGCCACTGGCCCTGGAAGCGGATCGGGCAGTCGAGCGGCGGGGCGTCGTCATTGGCGGCCTTGCGGCGCAGCTCGGCCATCTCGCCCCAGAGCGACAGCTCGGCCCGCCAGGCGACCTCCGAGCCGTCCTCGGAGAACATCTCGCGCGGGGTGCCAAGGTGGTCGGTCACCACGTAATGCAGCGCATCGCCGTCGATCTGGGCGAGCGGGCGGAAGTCGTCGGGCTCATAGACCCAATGGCGGGCCTGATCCCAGGCCACGGCGCCATCGGCGGTCATCGGCGCCTCGGCGATCAGCCGGTCGCCCTCCCATTGATAGGCATGGCCCGGCCCATTCGCCGCCTTGCGGGCGATGCGGCGGCCAAGCGGGTCATAGGCATAATGCCAGACCGTCTCCTCGGGCGTTTCCAGCGCCACCATCTGGCCTTCGCCGTTCCAGGCCATGCGCCAGATGCGGGGGCGGAAGCCCGGCTCCTCGACGCGCTTTTCGATCACCCGGCCGCAGGTGTCATGGCGATAGCTGACGCGGCCGCCGCGTCGCTGGACGCGACCGGCGGCTGTCCGCACCGGCTGGCGATGGCCGGCCTCGATCACCGCGGCGATGTTGCGGGCGGGGTCATATTCATATTCGGTCAGCAGCGACTGGCCGTCCGGGCCGTCGCGGCGCGCCGCCGCCACCTGGCCGCGATCATCATAGCCGAAGGCCTGCCAGCCCATCTGCCGGTCATGGATGGCAACGGCGCGACCGGCCCGGTCCCAGTCAAAGCTGCGATGCAACCCGGCCCCCATGCGGGTGGCGAAGTCGAGCGGCCGCTCGCTACCCAGTGCGCCGGTTCGCGCCTCTTCCGGCAGGCGGGTGAGGGGGCCGGCGATCTGTTCGGCCAGATTGCCCATGAGGCTGTGGCCCTGCGCCAGCGCAAAGCCCTGCTCGGAGCTGCGCAGCTGTTCCAGCCCGCGCGGGTCGTGCCGAAAGGTCAGCGGAGCGTGATCGCCGATGCCCAGCACGGTCGGCAGGCCGGCGCGGCTCCAGCCCGCCGTCAGGTGCAGCACGTCGCCCGAGCGCGCGATGCGCTGGCCGGCCAGCGAATAATCCGAGGTGATCTCGCGCCCGTTCAGCCGTTCGGCCACCACCCGGCCAAGCGCGTCATAGTCGTATTCGACGGTTGCTGCCGCATTCTCGGCGCGGGTCATCAGCCCGCGCGGGTCATAGCCAAAGCGCGTCACCGCCTCGCCCGCGCCGGACTGAACCCGCATCTGCAGCAGCCGCCCGGCGGGGGAATAGTCGTAGTGCGTCCGCGCCCCGTCCGGTGCGGTCTTGCCGATCACCCGGCCCGCCGCATCGCGGTCATAGCGCGTCACCAGACCGGAATAGTCGCGCTCGGCCACCACCCGGCCCGCCGCATCGCGCTGATAGTCATGGCGCTCGCCCAGCTCGTTGATCACTGCGCTCAGCCGGGTCTCACGGTCATGTTCCAGCCGCAGCCGATGACCCTGCGCATCCACACTTTCCAGCGGCAGGTCGAAGGCGCCAAAGCGGAAGTGGCGGGTATCGCCGACCGGGTTGGTGATCGAGGAAAGCTGCCCCTCGATATCCCATGTGACGGTCGAGACTGCACCATCCGGCGTCTCGACCCGGCGGATCGCACCGCGCGGATTGTCGGGACCGCGGCCGAGGTCATAGCGCGTGGTGGCGCCGATCGCGTCGGTGAACCAGACCAGTCGACCCTCGGTGTCATAGCCCATGCGGGTTTCGTTCCCGTCCGGGTCGCGGCGGCGGCTGGGGCGGATCAGCGGGTCGTAATAGATCCGCTCCTGAACCCCGCCCGGCAGATCGACGCGGAGGACCTGTCCCTGTTCTCCAAGCCCCAGCGTTGTGATGCGGCCCAAGGGATCGGTCGTGCCGACCAGGTTGCCGTTCTGGTCATGGCGGTATTCGCTGCGATTGCCGGCGGGATCGGTCATGGCCGACAGGAGCCCGTCGCGTCCATAGTCCCAGGCCGTGACATTGCCATCGGCATCGGTCGAACGGATCAGGTTGCCAAGGCTGTCGAATGCGAACTCGGTCTTGTTCCTCAGCGGATCAGTGCGGGTCGTGATATGGAAGGCCTTGTCCCAATCGGTCAGCCAGACATGCCCCAGCGCGTCGATCTCGCGCCAGACGAGGCCGTCCGTGTCCCAGTCATAGCTGACAACACCCTCGGAATCCCGGACCTGCGTGCGTTGGCGCGCCAGATCATAGTCGATCTGCCCGCCCATATGGCCACTATCGGTCCAGGTGCGAATGATCCGGCCATTGCTGCCGTATTCGTAATGGACATGGCTGTCCTTGGCGTCATGCCAGCCGGTGATCCGGCCATCGCCGTCATGGTCATAGCGCATATAGCCGGTCTGGGACGAGCGGACCTCGCGCAGCCTGCCGTCGGCGGTGTAATCCCACTGGAAGACGCAGTCGCCGCCATCCGGGGCGTCCAGGACCGCCTTGCGGATCAACCCGCCGAGACTGTGAACCTGTAGCGCGAACCCGTCCGAATGTTCGACCCGGCGCAGCCCGTCCGGGCCATAGGTCAGGCTGATCCGGTTGCCGTTGCGATCCTCGATGCGCGACAGGCGGCGGATGCCGCCGCCCTCGTCGGCAAAGACGTAAAACAGCTGCGCCGGTCGGTCATAGACGAACAGGTCGCCCGAGCGCCGGCCGATGAGTTCCAGATGCGGGAAGCGCAGGTTGTGGCTCAGCACCTCGTCAGCGGGGGCGTGAAAGACGATCAGGCAGCCTTCCGGATTCTGGAAGGTGATGGTCTCGCCTTCTATGCGCAGGTGCTGCGCCCAGGTGCCGGACCAGCCTTCGCCCTGAATTCCCCGCGACTCGCGCGCATGGCAGCGATCGAGCCGCAGCGGAATGGTGCCGGGGATGAAGATGTCGGTGCGCAGATCGACGAATTGCCCGGTCGCCACGTCGATCGGGTCCTTGCAGGTGGTGCGACAGCTGTTCGGTGCATCGCCCCCGCGCGCGGTCGACGGCGTGCCGTCGCGGGTCTTGCCGCGTGGCAGGGGGGCGACATCGGCCAGCAGGGCACCCGTCCTGAAGAGACGGTTCAACGTGCCGACATCCCGCTCCAGCGACAATGCGCTGGTATCGATGTCGATCGCGATGGTTTCCAGGCCTTCGTTGATGGTGCCGTCACAGGTTGTCTTGTGCCCGATGCGGGCAATCGGCATCCCGTTCGCAAAGACACGCTCGGCCCCCTCGGAGACGGCAGCGTCGGCGTGATCATCGCACTGGATCTTGTCGCCCACCCGAGCGACCGGCTGGTTCTCGAAATAGACATCCGGCGAGCCCTGGATGATCTTGCCCTTGACCTTGCCATATTGTCCGACGGCCTCGGAAAAACCGCCGATCAGCCCCGCGACAGCGCCGCCGGCAATCGCGCCGACGACCAGCGCCGCGCCGCCGGTTCCGACCACCAGGGCACCGACGGCAATCCCGACAAGCGCGCCCACAACCACGCTGGCCAGCATCCCCCCAAGCGAGAAGCCGGTATTTGCATGGGCTATGGGGTGCAACAGTCGGGCGGGTTTCTCGCCCGGCCCCGCGATCGGCACGAAGCCTTTCGCCTTCATGAAATCGGTCTGCATGAACCAATGCCCGACCTTGTCGCCGACCGGCGACATGATCTTGTAGGCCGCGAAACCGCCGATGGCGGCAATTGCAACCGGCAGCGATGCCGCCAGTGCGGCGAGGCTGGCCCCACCAAGGGTCGCGCCACCGGCCAATGCCGTTCCGCCGGCAAGTGCACCGGGTCCGAGAACCCCCGCCGTCAGCAGGGCGTTCTGGACCCCCTGGCTTTCGGCAACGGCCAGTGCCTGATCCCAGGCCCTGTCGCCATCGCTCAGCGCATATTGCTGGCGCAGCTGCTCGTAGCGCTCGTTGCCGCTGAAGCCCGGCGGTGGCGCGTTGTCCTGCCAGCCATCGCCGCCGTCAAAGCCGCCGCTGGCCCCGTCGGGTTCCTCGGTCTCGCGCCGGTGCTTGCCGACATAGTTCCAGCTTGTCGTCGATCGGGGCGAGCCGTCAGGCGCGCGATGTTTTCCGGGTGTGGGTGGGGCAGGGCTGCGGCCGCCACCGGCGCTGGCGCTGCCCCCGAACCTGATACCGTTCAACACACTCATGACACAAATCCCCAAGCAACGGGCGGCTAGCCCTGGCGCGGCCGGAACGACGCGATGACCTGCTGCATCTGCTGTTTCTGGCCATCGCTGAACGCGCCCGGCGCCGTGGCGGTGATGATCAGCACCCGCTTGCCCGGCATGAGCGATGTGATCAACTGGTGCATCGGTCCCTGCTTGGCGACCCATTTGCATTCGGTCTGCAGCGCCCGATGACCGCCGATCTGCATCTCTTGCTGGTGCAGCACGGTGAAATCCTTCAGCGTTTCGCCCGCCTGGCGCAGCTGATCGGCGACATATTCGTCAAAGCTCATGCCCCAGGGAATGTCGTCACGGGTCATCGTCATCGACAGGCTCGGCTCGCCCGTCTGGCTGGCCGAGATGATGTTGATCGACTGGTCTTTCCACTCGACCGGCAGTTCTATGCTGCCTTCCTGCACGTAATACATCAGCCGTCCTTGTTGAGATGAATCATTGCCGCAACCTGATCGAGCGTTTCGGCATCGAACGAGATCCGCGTGTTGCCAAAGCTGATGACGATGGATGACTGGGTCATCTCGATCTTGCCATCGCCCACGGTCAGCTTGATGCTTTCCCCGCCCTCGATGTCGATGGCCTTGGACTTCTGCGTCATCTTGTTCAGCGCCGCGATGTCGATCTTGTCCTTCGATTCGGCGTTGATCAGGTCAACCGCCGACATGGTGATGACATTGTCGGCGTTGTAAGCGATCACCCCCGGCCCGCCCTTGCCGGCCACGGCGGATTCGACGATCTTGTTGGCCTGCGAGGCCCGGGTCAGGGCGATGGTCTCGGTCAGGTTGCCGCTGAGCACGCCCTTGGTCTCGTCCCCGGTCTGCACGGTAATGCTGCGATTGCCGCCCTCGACAAAGGTGGACTGGTTGTCCTTGATGTATTCCTCCATGTCCTTCTGGGCGTGCATGAAGATCTTTTCGGCGCCGTTCGCATCCTCGAAGCTCAGTTCGTTGAAGCCCGAGCCTTCGTGGGTCTTGGTCTTGAAGCCGCTCTTGGTCTTGCTGGCCGGCAGGCCGTAGATATTGCCATTGGTGCCGTTGACGACGCAGCCGGTGACGATGGGCTTGTCGGGGCTGCCGTCGATGAAATCGACCACGACCTCCATGCCGATGCGCGGAATCACGACGCCGCCCAGCCCGTTGCCGGCCCAGTTCTGTGCCACCCGGCAGCGCATCGACTTCGCGCCTTCAAGATCCCAGTGAAAGCGCACGAGGATACGGCCGAACGAGTCGCAGTCGATCTCGCCATCGCCCACGACCACGGCCGTTTGTGGCCCTTCGACCACGGGTGAGGGCGTGCGCTTCATCGGCGTCATCGGCGCGGTTTCGGGCATCACCAGGTAGTTTCCGGTGAAGGCATAGCCATCGCTGCCCGGCCCGCCCGAACCATAGGCCTCGGAGACGAAACTGTAATCGGCCTTGAGGCACAGGTAGTTCTCGCCCACGCCCGGCGCGGGATCGCCGGTCAGCGAAAAGACCCTGCCGGCACCTAGCGCGACGCAGTCACCGGTGGCGCGGTTGCGGCGGTCCTGGCCGCGTTCCTGCTTCATCCGCACCTTGGCCAGAACCCGGCCGCCCTCTTGATCGAGGTAATCGCCCGGATATTCATAGCTTTCCAGCTGACCCATCGCATAGGCCGCATCGCCAAGCCGGTCGACCTCCATCGCCGCCGAGGGGGATTTGAAGTTGTAATCGATCAGCCGGATTGCGCCTGTGGTCAGGTTGCGCTCGGGCGACCAGTCCCAGAAATGCTCGCCCTCGGCCTGATGATGGCCGTCATAGCTTTTATAGGGCCGCTCACCGATCGATTCATGGGACATGACATCATCTGTCAACACCATCGTGTGGTTGCCGGCCGAATGGCGGAAATGGAAGCTGATGCCGTGACGCTCGAGCTGTCGGCGGACGAAATCCAGATCGCTTTCGCGGAACTGCACCGTGTATTCGAGCACCGGGTAGGTCTCGCCCAGCTTCACTTCAAGTGCTGGATCGCCAAGCGAGGCATATTCGCCCAGCACCTGCTCGACGATCTGCACCACGGTCTTGTTGTGGAAGATCTTCTGGTTCTTCCGTCGCCCGGCCAGCCACAGCCAGGGTCGCAGCACCAGATCATAGCGGTGTCCGTTCTCGCCCACGCCGGCCCAACGGGTGCGGGTGACGATCCCGTCAAAGACACGCGGCCCGGTCCGGCCCTCGATCTCGACCGAGGCATGGGTGCCGACCAGCTGGTCGAAATCGACATCGCCGCTGGGGGCCAGCGCCTCGACCCTGTATTCGAACAGCTCGTTCATGTAATCGGTGCCGTCGAAGCGCAGCAGCACCAGCGCATCCGGCCCCAGAACGGTCGTCAGCCGACCCAGCCTTTCGGCCTGCTTGAATGGCGCATTCATCCGGCGGCCCCCTTTAAACTGTCAATCATCCAAAACATCGGCAGAATGGCAAAGATTCGAGGGCGAGGCCAGATCATTTGGCCAAAACTTCCGGATGCAAGGTGGCGGGATCAGGGCCTTGAAAATGCGCGTTTTTCTTGCTCGGATCGAGGAAGACCGGCGGCAATCCGCACGAATCTGCCAAGCGGTCGGGGCAATCAGGGAAAGTCGATCTCAACCCAGACCAGCCGGTGGCGCGATGCGGCGGCAACGATTTTTCCCGTCTCGCTGGCCGGATTGGGCCACAGGACGGCGGCATCGGTGACTCGCAGGGCTTTCGCCGGCAGGACATAATCCACGCGCATATTGCCAGGCCCGTCTGCCTCGGGCCAGTCGGCGGTATCCAGCGCCGGATCGCCCTTCTGAACGGCATTCGCGCCGTCCTGCGCCGGTTGCCATTCGCCGCGTGGTTCCGGGTCCTGCGCCACGCTCATGAGCGCGTCAAATGCCTCGCGCCGGCCATCGCCATCGACGGGGTCGATGTTCAGATTGCCCATGAGGAGGAAGGGGGCATCGGGCAGGTGGCTCAGCCAGAAAACCGCCTCGTCATGGTTGCGCCGCCCGTTGCGATCCTCGGGGCCGTCAAAGACCGGCGGGGTTGCTGACCATGCGAGAAGGTGCAGCGGATTTTCCCCGACCATCAGCGGCACATCCCAATGCGCGGTCGAGGAGAGGCGCTGGACCCCGGCAATCTCTGGAGCGGTGTCCGGCGGCAACAGGTTCCCCGGCTGATCGCGCCAAAGAACCGCGCTGTGATCGATGACGTCGCCCAGGGGAAGGCGCGAGAGGATCGCCATGCCCGCCTCGCCGGTGAAGAAGCCAAAACCCTGCGCGTCATCGGCGGTGCCGGTCTGGCCGTCGCCATCGAGGTCCAGACCCGTCGCCATACCGCTGTTCGGCCGGGCGGCAAAGCGGTGGGGCAGATCCAGACCGGCCTCGGCGACCAGCGCGGCGAAGCCCGCCAGCGCAAGGCCGTCATTGTCCCAGTCAATCCCGGTCAGCAAGATCGCATCGGGCCGCGCCACGGCAATGGTGGCGGCAGCGGCCAGAACCTGCGGATCGCGGGCGCGAATGTCCCGCAGCAGCAGTCCCGGTCCCTTGCGGGTCAGGTCAGGCGAAAAGGTGGCGATGCGAAGCGTTTCGGCACTGGTCGGACCGGCCAGCGCCAGAGCGATGAGAACCGACCACAGACCCGCCCTCAGACCCAAGGGCGCGCCTGTGCCATCTGCGTCTCGAAGCGGTCGATCGCCGGTGCCTTCTCCATCGTCAGGCCGATATCATCCAGCCCGTTCAGCAGCGTGTGCTTGCGCGAGGGATCGATCTCAAAGGCAAAGACCTGTCCGTCAGAGCTGATCACCGTCTGCGCCTCGAGATCGATGGTCATCCGGGCATTGGCGCCCTTGCGGGCGTCGTCCATGAGAATGTCCACCGCCTCTTGCGGCAGAACCAGCGGCAGGATGCCGTTCTTGAAGCAGTTATTGTAGAAGATATCGGCAAAGCTGGTCGAGATGACCGCCCGGATGCCGAAATCCAACAGCGCCCAAGGGGCGTGCTCGCGCGACGAGCCGCAGCCGAAATTGTCGCCGGCGACGATGATCTGGGCGTTGCGATAGGCCGGCTGGTTCAGCACGAAATCGGCGATTTCCTTGCCGTCCTGATCATAGCGCATCTCGTCGAACAGGTTCTTGCCGAGGCCCGAGCGTTTGATGGTTTTCAGGAACTGCTTGGGGATGATCATGTCCGTGTCGATATTGACGAGCGGCATGGGCGCGGCGATTCCGGTGAGGGTGGTAAATTTTTCCATGGCTGACCTTCTGGATTAGGTTAGGACTGGTGCTGCGGCAGGGGTGCCGCGGCGCGAGAATGTGGGTTGCAGACGGTGAGGATGACGTGGGTGTGATGATCGGCTGCCTTGGCGGGGAATGGACGCCGGCTTTCGGCGACCGGGGTGTGCTGGCCTGGATCACGGTGCTGGCCTACCTGGCCTGTGCCGCGCTGGCCTTGGCGGTTTGGCGCGGCATGGATCAGCGGGCCTTGCGCCGGTTCTGGGGCGCCATGGCAATCGTGATGCTGTTTCTGGCCGTGAACAAGCAGCTGGACCTGCAGACCGCCCTGAACCAGACCGGTCGCTGCATCTCGATGGCGCAGGGGTGGCATGACTATCGCCGCTATGCGCAGTTGCTGTTCATCATCCTTGCCGTCGCGGCGGTGGTGCTGGTCTTCAAACGTAGCAGGCAGATGATGCGCGGCCATCTGCAGACGCATTTGCTGGCGCTGGCCGGACTGGCACTTGTTTGCGGCTATGTCCTGATCCGCGCCAGCAGCCTTAACGCTGTGGACGCGATCGGCCGCCGCAGCATTCTGGGCGTCAGCGTGAACTTCCTGCTCGAGAATGCCGGGCTGGTGCTGATCGCGCTGAATGCCACCCGTTTGCTCAGGCTGCGCGCCGCCCGGCGCGCGGCAGAGCGGGCGGTCGAGGACGAACGCCTTCAAGCCGAAGCGGCCATGAACAACCCGGCAACTGGCATGGCCGCGCCGCGCCGCGCCGCCAGACCGCTGGAGGGCGGTCGGGACGACGAGGCTGCCGAAGCGCCGCGCCCGTTCAGGCCGTTGAAGCCGCGCGGGCACTAGGTCCGGCGCGAAAGCCCGGGCCTTCGGGTTGCCGAAACCGGCTGCGATTGCCATGGCCTGACCCCGTCAGGCCGGCTGCGTCTCGCCGGTCAGCGTGCGCACATCGGTCAGATGCCCGGTCACGCCCGCTGCCGCCGCCATGGCGGGCGACATCAGGTGGGTGCGTCCCTTGTAGCCCTGACGCCCTTCGAAATTGCGGTTCGAGGTGGCGGCGCAACGCTCGCCCGGCGCCAGTTGGTCGGGGTTCATGCCCAGGCACATCGAGCAGCCGGCCTGACGCCATTCGAAACCGGCCTCCTTGAAGATGGCATCCAGCCCCTCTTCCTCGGCCTGCAAGCGCACCAGACCCGAGCCCGGCACGACCATGCCGCGCACGCCGTCGGCCAGCTTGCGGCCCTTGAGGATCTCGGCGGCGGCGCGCAGATCCTCGATCCGGCCATTGGTGCAGGAGCCGATGAAGACCGCGTCGATCTTGATCTCGTCGAGCGGCATCCCCGCGGTCAGGCCCATATAGTCGAGGCTGCGCTTCGCCGCCTCGACCTTGCCGCCGGTGAAATCCTCGGGCGCGGGCACATTGCCGGTGATCGGCAGCACATCCTCGGGCGAGGTGCCCCAGGTGACGACCGGGGCGATATCCTCGCCGCGGATGGTGACGACCTTGTCGTAATGCGCGCCCTCGTCCGATTTCAGCGTCCTCCACCAGGCCAGCGCGGCTTCCCACGCGGCGCCCTTGGGCGCATGGGGGCGGCCCTTCACATAGGCAAAGGTGGTCTCGTCCGGGGCGATCAGCCCGGCACGGGCGCCGCCCTCGATGGCCATGTTGCAGACGGTCATGCGGCCTTCCATCGACAGGCCGCGGATCGCCTCGCCGGTATATTCGATCACATAGCCGGTGCCGCCGGCGGTGCCGGTCTTGCCGATGATCGACAGGGTGATGTCCTTTGCGGTCACGCCGGGCATCAGCTGGCCGGTGATCTCGACCTTCATGTTTTTCGATTTCGACTGGATCAGCGTCTGCGTGGCCAGCACATGCTCGACCTCCGAGGTGCCGATGCCATGCGCCAGCGCGCCGAAAGCGCCATGGGTCGAGGTGTGGCTGTCGCCGCAGACCACGGTCATGCCGGGCAGGGTCCAGCCCTGTTCCGGGCCGATGATATGGACGATGCCCTGGCGAATGTCGTCGACCGGGTAATAGGTCACGCCGAACTCGCGGGCGTTCTTGTCCAGCGCCTCGACCTGGATGCGGGATTCCTCGTTGTCGATATGGGTGAAGCGGTCATCGGTCGTCGGCACGTTGTGATCCGGCACGGCGATGGTCCGCTCGGGCGCATGGACCTTGCGGCCCGACATGCGCAGCCCCTCGAAGGCCTGCGGGCTCGTCACCTCATGGACCAGATGGCGGTCGATATAGATCAGGCTGCTGCCGTCCTCGGACTGGTCGACCAAGTGGGCGTCCCAGATCTTGTCATAGAGGGTGCGGGGTTTGCCGGCGGCGGCATTGGAGGCAGAATCGGTCATGGCTGTCTCTCGAATGGGTTTTCGAATGGGCTGTGAATCGGGGAAGGGCGGGCAAAAGCCCTCAGACCCGCGCCGTTACGCCCAGGATCTCGCCATAGAAACGGCCCGGCAGGCGGGCGCGGTCATGGATGTCGAAATAGATAAAGCCGCTCATGCACGGCAATCTAGGGTGGTTCTGCCGCTGGGGCAAGCATTCCGTCGGACAGATCGCACAGGCTTGCCGCAGGCCCTCGCCCCGGTATTTACTGGCGGAAGGGAGGGACGCAGATGACGCGCAGAAGATGGAGCAACTGACCCCGGACATGGTCGATGCCGCCGAGGGCCTTTGGGCCCATCTGCGGCTGTTCATGCAGACCATGCTGCTGCCCTGGCGGCTCTACCAGATCGCCGGGATCGTCGGGCTGGCCGCCGTCGCCTGGCTGGCCGCGCGGATCGTCTCGCCCCATTTCACCGCCTGGCTGCGCTCGCGCGAGGGTTGGCCCAAGGGGCGGCTGCGGCTGGGGCTGGTGATCGACCGGCGGCTGTGGCTGCTGTTCTTCGCGCTTTTCGCCTGGGTTACGGTTCTTGTCATGCGCGAGGTGACCTGGCCCTCGCGCAGCCAGCTGATCGCGCTGGCTGCGGTCGTGACGACCGCCTGGTTCTTCATCGGGCTGATGGTCCGGGTCATCGCCAACCGCTTCCTGCGCCGCATCGTGACCTGGGGCGCCTGGATCTGGGTGACGCTCTATTTCATCGGCTTCACCCAGCCCGTCGCGCAATTTCTGGACAGCATCGCGCTGACCTTCGGCGATATCCGCATCTCGCTGTTGACGGTGGTCAAGGCGGCGGCGGTCAGTGGGCTGCTGATCGCGGGCGCGCGGCTTCTGTCGCGCTTCGTCACCGGGCGGCTGGCGACGAACGAGGATATTTCGCCCTCGATGCGGGTGCTGACGGCGAAACTGCTGCAGGTCGTGCTCTTCACCGTGGCCATCGTCGTCGGCCTGAAAGCGGTGGGGTTGGACCTGACCGGGCTTGCGGTATTCTCCGGCGCGGTCGGCATCGGCCTTGGCTTCGGCTTGCAGAAGGTGGTGTCGAACCTCGTTTCGGGGGTCATCATCCTGCTCGACAAGTCGATCAAGCCGGGCGACGTCATCTCGATCGGCGATACCTTCGGCTGGATCGAGGAGCTGGGCGCGCGCTATGTCAGCGTGGTGACGCGCGACGGCAAGGAATACCTGATCCCGAACGAGGATCTGGTGACGGGGCAGGTGGTCAACTGGTCCCATACCAACAATTTCGTCCGGCTCGATCTGAAATTCGGCACTTCTTATGACGACGATCCCCACGAGGTCAGCAGAATCGCCATCAATGCCGCCATGACGGTGAAGCGGGTGATGGCGCAGCGTACCCCGGTCTGCTGGATCACCGGCTTCGGCGACAGTTCTGTCGACTACGTGCTGCGCTTCTGGATCACCGATGCCGAGGGCGGGCTGACCAATGTGCGCGGACAGGTGTTCCTGGCGCTCTGGGATGCGTTCAAGAAGCACGGAATTTCGATCCCGTTCCCCCAGCGCGAGGTGCGGCTGTTGAACGAGCAGATCGTCGTCCGCGAAGGCAAATCCGCACCACCCCGTCCCGAATTCGTGAGCGGCGATTGAGATGGGGGGAAAAGATGCTATCTTTAAGGCATCCCCTGCGCCGGGGGCGATCGGCGCGTTGACCGGAGGATTAAACCCTGTCCCAACACGTCACGCCGGCAGATCAGCCGGCCGCGACCGCCGCGGTTCCAGACCTGACGAGCGATGAGGTTCTGGCCCGCGTCCTGTCCTCGCTTGATGATGACAAGGCCGAGGATGTCGTTCAGATCGACCTGCGTGGCCGCTCGGCCATGGCCGATTACATGGTGATCGCCTCGGGCCGCAACGCCCGGCAAGTCACGACCATCGCCGAAAAGCTCGCCGAACGCTACAAGCAGGCCACCGGCCGTTCTGCCCGGATCGAGGGCAAGGATGCCGGCGACTGGGTGCTGGTCGATACGGATGATGTCGTCATCCATGTCTTCCGTCCCGAGGTGCGCGAGTTCTACCAGTTGGAAAAGATGTGGATGCCCGCAGATGCACTGACGCGCCTGCGCCATGAGCCGCAGCTTGCCGGACATTAAGCCCGCCCGCCAGCACAGGACGGGCTGATGAAGATTACGATTGCCGCCGTCGGGCGGCTGCGGAAGGGGCCGGAATCGGCGATGATCGCCGATTATCTGGACCGCTTCGCCAAGACCGGCCGAGGCCTCGGGCTGCCGCCGGCACAGATCGTTGAGATCGAGGACAAGCGCGGCGGCGGCATGGGTGCCGAGGCCGAGCTGTTGTCGCGCGTCCTGCCCGACGGTGCCGCCATTGTGGCGCTGGACGAGCGCGGCGAACAGCCGACCTCGCCGGATTTCGCGGCGCGGCTTGCCGGCTGGCGCGATCAGGCGCGGGATGTCTGCTTCGTCATCGGCGGGGCCGATGGCATCGATCCGGCCCTGCGCGCCCGCGCCGACTGGCAGATCAGCTTCAGCCGCATGGTCTGGCCGCATATGCTGGCACGGGTGATGCTGACCGAACAGCTTTACCGCGCCGCCACCATTCTGGCCGGCGGTCCCTATCACCGCGACTAGCAGGGGGTGCTGCCCCCGTCGCCATGGGCGACTCCCCCGGGATATTTGAACCAGGTGAACCGGCTTTCAGCTTGGCAAAAATATCCCGGGGTCCGGGGCAGCGCCCCGGTCCGGCGGTTGCCCATGGGCGCGGCGCGGCGTATTGAGGCAAAAACCCGCGAGGCAGCGATGACGAAACCTGTGGTCCTGTGCATTCTGGATGGCTGGGGCATTTCCGACCGGCCCGAGCAAAGCGCCCCCGATCAGGCGCGGACGCCGAATTTCGACCGGCTGATGCGCGACTGCCCCCATGCGACGCTGACCACCTTCGGCCCCGATGTCGGCCTGCCCACCGGCCAGATGGGCAATTCCGAGGTCGGCCACACCAATATCGGCGCCGGCCGGGTGGTGGCGATGGATCTGGGCCAGATCGATCTGGCCATCGAGGATCGCAGCTTCTTTGGCAATGAAACCCTCGGCAGCTTCATCGCGGCACTGAAGGCCAGTGGCGGCACCGCGCATCTGATGGGCGTCGTCTCGGATGGCGGGGTCCATGGCCATATCGCCCATGTGCAGGCGGCCGCGCAGGCCGTGGCCGAGGCCGGCGTGCCGGTGGTGATCCATGCCATCACCGATGGCCGCGACGTGCCGCCGAAATCGGCGCTTGGTTTTGTCACCGAATTGCAGGGCAACCTGCCCGAGGGCGCGCGCATAGGCACTGTCATCGGGCGCTACTACGCCATGGACCGCGACAACCGTTGGGAGCGGGTCAGCCGCGCCTATGCCGCCATCGTGCAGGGCAAAGGCGAGGATGCGCCCGCCGCCGACGAGGCGGTCAGCATCGCCTATCAGCGCGGCGAGACCGACGAGTTCATCCAGCCCTTCGTCATCGATGGCTATAACGGGGCGATGGATGGCGACGGCTTCTTCTGCCTCAACTTCCGCGCCGACCGCGCCCGCGAGATCCTGATGGCCATCGGCGGCACCGGTTTCGACGCCTTCGACACCGGCGAGCGGCCGCATTGGGCGGCGCTGCTGGGCATGGTCGATTATTCCGAGGCGCATAACGCCTTCATGACCGCCGCCTATCCCAAGCGGCAGGTGGTCAACACGCTTGGCGCATGGGTGGCGGGCAAGGGCCTCAAGCAGTTCCGGCTGGCCGAAACCGAGAAATACCCCCATGTCACCTTCTTCCTGAACGGCGGCAAGGAAGCACCCGAACCGGGCGAAGATCGCTTCATGCCGGCAAGCCCCAAGGTCGCGACCTATGATCTGGCCCCGGAAATGGCCTCGGTCGAGGTGGCCGACAAGCTGGTCGAGGTGATCGGCGCGGGCTACGACCTGATCGTGGTGAACTTCGCCAATCCCGACATGGTTGGGCATACCGGCAGCCTGCCCGCCGCGATCCGCGCCTGCGAGGCGGTCGATCAGGGTCTGGGCCGGATGCTCGCCGCGCTCGAGGCCGTGGGCGGTTCCGCCGTCATCTGCGCCGACCATGGCAATTGCGAGACCATGATCGACCCGGTCAGCGGCGGGCCTCATACCGCCCATACCATCAACCCGGTGCCGGTGATCGTGGTCAACGGCCCCGCAGGTGCCACGCTGCGCAAGGGCCGGCTGGCCGATCTGGCGCCGACCGTGCTGGAGCTGATGGGCCTCGACAAACCGGCCGAGATGACCGGCGAAAGCCTGATCGGTCGCGCATGATCCGTCTGATTCCCTCGGCCATCCTGGCGCTGGCGCTCGCCATGCCCGGCGCCGGTATGGCTGCTGCCCAGACCGCCAGCGAGGCCCGCGCCATGGCCGAGGCGGCTGCGGCGCAGTTGCGTGCCTCGATGGACAAGCTGAGTTCTGCCCTGACCGCCGACGATCAGGTGACGGCCTTAAGCGAGGTGATCCGGGGCTATGAGCAGGGGCAGGCAGCCCTGCGCGAGGGGCTGCGGCAGGCGGCCCTGCGCGAGACGGAATTGCGCGACCGCTTCGAATCGCAGCGCGAGAGCCTGTCGGATGTGCTGGGCGTGATGATGTCGATGGAGCGCGCGCCCGAGGCGACGTTGCTTCTGCATCCTTCCGGCGCCACGGCAACCGCGCGGGCGGGGATGATCCTGTCGGCGGTGACGCCGGGACTTCGGGCCGAGGCCGACCGGCTGCAGACCGATCTGGACGAGATCGCCGCCGTGCGCGAGCTGCAGGAAAACGCCGCCGGGATGCTGAGCGACGGGCTCGCCTCGGTGCAGGAGGCGCGGCGGCTGCTGACCAGCGCCGTCACCGACCGCTCGACCATGCCGGTGCGCTTTGCCGAGAACCCGGAAGAATTGCAGCAATTGCAGGCCTCTGCCGCCAGTCTCGACGAATTCGCCAAGGGAATTGCCGAACTCGAGGATGATGTCGGCCCGCCGATGGAGGATTTCGAGGGCGCACAGGGCAGTCTGCCCCTGCCGGTGACCGGCGAGGTGGTGCGCTATTACAACGAGGCCGATGCGGCGGGCGTCAAGCGGCCGGGCATCGTCATCGCCACCGCCCCGGCGGCGCTGGTTTCGACGCCATGGCCTGCGACCATCCGCTATCGCGGTCCGCTCTTGGATTACGGCAATGTGATGATCGTGGAACCCGCACGCGGTTATCTTCTGATCCTGGCCGGTCTCGATCAGGTCTTTGGCGAGGTCGGCGACGTGCTGTCGGCGGGCGAGCCGGTTGGTCTGATGGGCGGCTCCGAGGCGCGTGCGGCGGAATTCGGCACGCAATTTGTGGCTGACGCCGCGCGCGGCGGGGGTGCAGGGCGTACGGAAACCCTGTATGTCGAGTTGAGACAGGGTGGAGAGACCGTTGATCCGACGGAATGGTTCGTGATGAATCCGGTCGTTGAGCCGCAGGAATAGAGGCGAGTAGGCTAATGAAACACTATCTGATGGCAGGGATCGGCGGCGTGCTCGCGGGCGCCCTGGTGACGACGCAGATCGCCGGTCCGCTGATCGCGCAGGAGGCCGAAAGCAATGCCTCGATCTACGAGCAGCTTGAACTCTTCGGCAACGTGTTCGAGCGGGTGCGTGCCGATTATGTCGAGGCACCCGACGAGAAGAAGCTGATCGAGGCCGCGATCAATGGCATGTTGACTTCGCTTGACCCGCATTCCAGCTTCCTCTCGGCCAATGACTACGAGGACATGCAGACCCAGACGCGGGGCAGCTTTGGCGGCCTCGGCATCGAGGTCAGCCAGGAGGACGGCATCGTCAAGGTCGTCTCGCCGATCGATGATACCCCGGCCAGCGAGGCGGGCGTGCAGCCGGGCGATTTCATCACCCATGTCGATGGCGAATCGCTGATGGGGCTGACGCTGGACGAGGCGGTCGACAAGATGCGCGGGCCGGTCGGGTCCGAGATCACCGTGACCATCCTGCGCGAAGGCACGCCCGAGCCCTTCGACCTGACCATGACCCGCGACACCATCAAGCTGACCGTGGTCAAGACCCGGATTGAGGGCCATTCGGTGGTGCTGCGCGTCTCGACCTTCAATGACGAGACCTATGACACGCTGGAAACCGAGCTCACGAAGGCAGTCGAGGAAGCCGGCGGCATCGACAAGGTCACCGGCTTCGTGCTGGACCTGCGCAACAACCCGGGCGGCTTGCTCAATCAGGCGATCAGCGTTTCGGATGCCTTCCTCGATGCCGGCGAGATCGTCAGCACCCGTGGCCGCAAGCCCGAGGAAAGCGAGCGCTGGAATGCCGAAATGGGCGATCTGGCGCAGGGCAAGCCGATGGTCGTCCTGATCAATGGCGGCTCGGCCAGCGCTTCGGAAATCGTCACCGGGGCACTGCAGGATCACCGCCGCGCCATCGTCGTGGGCGAGAAGTCCTTCGGCAAGGGGTCTGTCCAGACCGTCATGCCGGTCACTTCGGACAGCGCCATCCGGCTGACCACGGCGCGCTATTACACGCCGTCGGGCCGCTCGATTCAGGCGCTGGGGATCAATCCCGATATCATCGTGGCTCAGCCCGCACCGAAGCCCGTGGACGAGGAAAACGCCGACGAGCCGCTGAGCCAGTCGAGCTTCTCGCGCTCCGAGGCGGAACTGCGCGGCGCGCTGAACAACGATTCGATCAGCGACGAGGAACGCAAGCAGATCGAGGACGAGGCCGCCGAGGTCGAGGCGACGGCCAAGCTGCGCGACGAGGATTACCAGCTGGCCTATGCGGTCGATATCCTCAAGGGTCTGTCGGCGGTGAACTTCACCGCCAGCGACGTGATCTCGGCCGACACCCCTGCCGTCACCGGCGAGGGCTCGGGCACGACCGAGGGCGAAGGCGCCGCGACCGAATGAGCAAGGCTGAAGGTCAGCCGGGGCCGGGTGGTCTGCCTTATCGCGCCGGTGCGGGGGTGGTGCTGGTGAATGCCGAGGGGCTGGTCTTTGCCGGCCGCCGCATCGACAGCCCCGCCGACGGCCCCGCCGCATGGCAGATGCCGCAGGGCGGGATCGACAAGGGCGAAACCCCGCGCGAGGCCGCGCTGCGCGAGCTGGTCGAGGAGACCGGGGTTGCCGCCGATCTGGTGACGGTCGAGGCCGAAACCTCGGATTGGGTGGCTTATGACCTGCCGCCCGAGCTTCTGGGCAAGGTCTGGAAGGGCAAGTATTGCGGGCAGAAGCAGAAATGGTTCCTGCTGCGCTTTCACGGCACCGATGCCGACGTGCAGATCGAGACCGAGCAGCCGGAGTTTGCCGAATGGCGCTGGATGCCGGCGGCTGATCTGGCCGAAGGGATCGTGCCCTTCAAGCGGGCAATCTACGATCAGGTTCTGGGCGAGTTCGCGGCGCGGCTGAACGCCGGCTGACGCCAACCCGCCGCGCGAAGGGGAGACCGGGATGCAGGCGGAGTTTTCGATCGGGATCATCGGCGGCGCGGGCATGCTGGGCCGGGCCATCGCGCGGGCGCTGCTGCGAAGCGGCTGGCCCGAGGCGCGCCTCTGGATCGCCAATCGCAGCGGCAGCCGCGCGGGGTTCGAGGATCATCCCGGCGTGACCGTAACCGCTGACACTCAGGCGCTGGCCGACGCCTGCGATCTGGTGCTGCTGTCGGTGCCGCCGGCGCTGGCGGGGGATCTGGGCATCCACGCGCCCGACCGGCTGGTCGTTTCGGTCATGGCCGGGGTCTCGGCCGCGCGCCTTGTCGAGCTGACAGGGGCAAGCCGGGTGGTCCGGGCGATGAGCAGCCCGGCGGCCGAACTGGGCCTCGCCTATTCCCCATGGTTCGCCACGCCCGAGGTGACGGAGGCGGATCAGGCCCGGGTCAGGGCGCTTTTCTCACCCTGCGGGTTGACCGACCGGGTTGAGACCGAGGCGCAGGTCGAGATCTTCACCGCGATGACCGGGCCGGTGCCGGGCTTCGTCGCCTATTTCGCCGAATGCATGGCCGATTACGCGATGGGGCAGGGCGTGGCACCGGACGTGGCCGACCGCGCCACGAGACAGCTTTTCCTTGCCGCCGGGCAGATGATGGCCACGGGCGCAGATCGTCCGGGCGATCATGTTCAGGCCATGGTCGACTATGACGGCACCACGGCGGCGGGTCTGCGGGTGATGCGCAACTCGGGCATCGCCGCCGGGGTTGTTGCCGGACTGGACGCCGCCATCGCCAAGACCCGCAGCATCGGCAGCTGAAACGACTGAGGGCGGCCCTTTCGGACCGCCCCCCTCATCGTGCCAGGTCGCCTGTCTCAGCTCGCGAAGCGGCGGGCGGCGGGCAGGTATTTCATCAGCAGGTAATAGCTGAGACCGGCCGGGATCAGGCTCGCATACCAGCTGATGCCCGAGAAGGTCAGCGCCGAGATCACGCCGATCACCGTGGCGATCACGGCAGCCGGGTTGATGCCGGCATAGGGCCCGGTTTCGTCGTAAAGCTTGTCCAGATCCAGCTTCTGGCGGCGGATGGCGTAGAAATCGACGACCAGAATGGCGAAGATCGGGCCCAGGAAGGCACTGTAGGTCTGGATGAACAGGTTCAGACCGGCGGCGCTTTCGTCACGGACCAGCATCCAGGGGAAGGTGGCGAAGGCCAGAACGCCGACCAGCACCGCCGAGGTCTTGAACTTCAGCTTGAAGATATCCATCAACGCATAGGCGGGCGGGACGACGTTGTTCAGGATGTTGGTCGTGACCTGCGCGAAGACGATGAACAGCAGGGTGATGATCAGCAGGAACTTGTTGTCGACGGCGCTGGAAAAGACCTTGATCGGATCGACCTCGCCGGTGGCGCCGGAGACCATCAGACCGATCAGCCCCATGAACAGCGTCGCCGGCAGGATCGAGTTGGCATAGATTGCCACCTGCCGCAGCGGGCCGACGCGCTTCTGCAACTCGCGGGAATAGTCCGACACGTTCAGCATCATGGTCGAATAGACGCCGAGGAACAGCATGGTGGCTCCCCAGAAGGGCGCGCCCCAGGTGCCTTCGACATTGATCAGGTTGGCGCTGATCTCGGCGCCGTACTTGTTGATCACGCTGATGAACATGTAGACCAGCGCGCCGATGATGAAGACCGAGCCAATGTTCTCGAGCCACTTGATGCCGTGGAAGCCGAGGACCGAGAGGCCGATCTGCAGGAACTGGAATCCGATGAAGAACAGCCAGATGTTGGAGTAGCCGAACAGCGTCTCGGCCACCAGGTTCAGCGCGCCCGCGCCGATCCAGCTTTGAAAGCCGTACCAGACGATGGCCGGGACCGAACGCACCAGCGCCGGCAGGCGGGTTCCGGCAAAGCCGAACGAGGACCGTGCCTGGACCATGAAGGGGATGCCATAGATATGCCCGGCGCGGCCGTTGATCATCAGGGCCAGTCCGATGACGGTGCAGCCGATGGCGATGGCAACGAAGGTCTGCAGCAGGTTCAGCGTGCCGACGAGGCCCGAGCCGACGGTGAAGGTGCCGATGGACACGCAGCCGCCGAGCCAGGCGAAGAGATAGGACCAGGGGTCCATGATCCGGGTCTGCTGCGGGGCCAGCGATTCCTCGCCGATGGCCTTGTCATGGCTGGTTGCGGTGGTGGCGGTGACGCCGCTAGGCGGGGCGGCGGTTGTGGCGGTTTGGGTCATGATCTCTCCTCCCAAAGTGATCCGTGAGTGGCGGAATTACTTGCTGTTCGGCTTGGCGTAGGCACCGATCTTGCTGGTCTTCAGGCCGGCGCCGACCAGCGCCTCGGCGAATTTGGTGGCCACGGTCACGCCGTCGATCACCGGGATGCCGGTTTCCTCGCTCAGCCATTCGGTCAGGTCCGACATGCCGGCGCAGCCCAGCACCACGGCCTCGCAATTGTCATCTTCGATGGCGCGCAGGATCTCGTCGCGCACCAACTGCCGGGCGTTCGAGCCGGGCTCTTCCAGCGCCAGCACCGGGATGGCGGCCGAGCGGACCTTGCGGCATTGGTGATCGAGGCCATAGCGGCGCACCAGCTCCTCGATCACCGGGACCGAGCGGGGCAGGGTGGTCACGATGCTGAAGGAGGTGGCGATCATGCTGGCGGCCTTGATGCCGGCCTCGCAGATGCCGATGACCGGACCGGTGGCGATCTCGCGGCAGGCGCCGATGGCCGGATCGTCGAAACAGGCGACCACGATGGCATCGGCAGCCTCGGCCTCGGCCTGCTGAACCTCGCGCAGCAGGTGGGCGGCGGCCATTACCTCGTCAAAATGGCCCTCGATGCTGGCCGGCGCGCCATGGGCGGTGCGGCCCTCGACGACAACACCGTCAGCGGCGGCGGCGCGGGCGGATTCCAGGATCTTGTCGGTCATGGATTGCGTGGAATTCGGGTTGATCACGACGAGCTTCATAAGGGCCTCCAGCTGAGTCGCATTTTTTGTAACATAAATTGTTAACAATTTTAAGAACTATTTTTGCCGGGGCATTTGTGCGAAAGATTGTTGCTGAGACGGGGGCCAGATGCCATTTATCGGCATATGGACAAGCCGATCGACCTCGTCATTGTGGACAGCGTGCTGGACGCGATCGCGGATCAGCGGTTGCGGGCCGGCACCAAGCTGGGCGAGCAGGCGCTGAGCGATCTGTTCGGGGCCAATCGCGCGCTGGTGCGCCGGGCGCTGGCGCAGCTGACCGCCTACCAGGTGGTCGATCACCTGCCGAACCGAGGCGCCTTCGTCGCCACGCCCACGCCCGATGACGCCCGCAACGTTTTCCAGGCACGCCGCGCCATCGAGGCGACGATCTGCCGGAATGCCGTGCGACAGGCGGATGAGGCGGATCTGGCCGACCTGCGCGCCCATCTGGCCGCCGAGGCGGCAGCACATGGCGACAACCGCCCTTCGGCCGTGCGCCTGTCGCGGCAGTTCCACCTGCTGCTGGCACGGGTGGGTCGCAACCCGGTGCTGAGCCGCTATCTGGAAGAACTGGTGATGCGCAGTTCGCTGATCATCGGCCTCTACGCCGCCCGGCAGGGGGTGCTGTGCGCCGAGGACGACCACAGCCGCATCGTTGATGCCATCGCCGCGCGTGACGAGGCACTGGCCCTGCGCCTGCTGGACCAGCACCTGCGCCAGATCGAGGCCGGGGTGCGCTTTGGCGATGTGCCGCCCGTCACCGGGGCGTTGTCGGCGATGCTGCAGCGGCCGGGAGAGTGAGCCTTAGGACGGCTTGAAGGTGAGACGGGCAGCGGTCACCGATGGGTGCCCGCTGCCGCGCTTAAGGTCTTACCCGCGCAACTGTCCCAGCAGCCGCGCATCGGCATAGCCATCCGGCGTCGCGCCGATGGATTGCTGGAAGGCGCGGATCGCCTCGGTCGATTTGGCGCCCAGCTTGCCGTCCACCTCGTCACGATAGAAACCGCGCTGGGTCAGCAGGCGCTGGATCTCGGCCTTTTCGCTGTTCGACAGCGGCCGGTCGCCGCGCGGCCAGCTGCCCTGTACGCCCGCGCGCCCGGCGATGCGGTCGCCCAAGATGCTGACGCCAAGCGCATAACTGTCCGAGGTGTTGTAATCGAGGATCGCCCGGAAATTGTCCGAGATCAGGAAGGCCGGGCCGCGCGCGCCTGCCGGCACGAGGATCGAGCCCGCCCAACGCGGCATGGCCGTGCCATTGGCGGTGCGCACGCCCATGCTCGACCAGCTGGCCCCCGACTGGCGGTTGTTCTTGCCCGACAGCGCGTAGTTGAAATTCGCCGGCAGCACGACCTCGACCCCCCAGGGCATCCCGGGCTGCCAGCCCGCCTGGCGCAGGTAGGCCGCGGTCGAGGCGAGCGAGTCGGTCGGATCGTTCGACCAGATATCGCGGCGGCTGTCGCCGGTGAAATCGACCGCATGGGCCAGATAGGACGAGGGCATGAACTGCGTATGGCCCATGGCGCCGGCCCAGCTGCCGACCAGACCCTCGGGCGTGGTGTCGCCCGACTGGACGATGCGCATGGCCGCAATCAGCTCGTTGCCGAAGAACTGCCCGCGCCGCCCGTCATAGGCCAAGGTCGCCAGCGCCGGGATGATCCGGGTCGAGCCGCGATTGGCGCCGAAATTCGACTCCATCCCCCAGACCGCCAAGACAATCTCGCGCGGGACGCCATAGCGGCCTTCGATGGCGCCAAGCGTGCCCGACAGCTGCGCCGCCTTCTCGCGCCCGATGCTGACCCGGCTGCCCGAGGCGGCATCGTCCAGATAGGCCCAGATCGGGCGCGAAAACTCGCTTTGTCGGCCATCGAGCGCCACGATGCTGCTGTCGTAACGCGCCAGCGCCATCGAACGGTCGAAGGTGGCAGGGGTGATCCCGGCGGACAGGGCGGCAGGACGGAAGGCCTGCACCCATTGCTGCAACCCGGCCTCGCTGGCCGGCGAGCCGGCGGGGCGCTGCGGGATGGTCACTTGCGCGCCGGCGCTGCCGGGGCTGCGGCTCATCGGCACGCCACCGCAGGCCGCGAGGGTGAAGACAAGGGTGGTCGCCAAAAGCGTGCGGATCGTCAAACGTGCCATGAAATCTGCCTGTCGGTTACTGCTGTGATTGTTCGTTGACCGGCAGTCTAGCGAATGTGATTCGGGTTGAATAGGGCGCGAGGACAGCGCGAGGCGGCGCGCTCAGCCCTCGCCGTCCTCGGCACCGGAACAGCCTTCGAAAAACGGATCCATCTGGGCGATGATGACCGAGTTTTCGGCCAGCGCCCGATCCATCAGCGCGCGTTCCTCGTCGGGAATCTCGTGCCCCTCGGCCAGCCGATCCTCGATCGAGCCATAGCCGGTCACTTCGAGCGGCGCGAGATCGGCCTGTTTCAGGATCGCCACCGTCTCGCGCACCGCTTCGGCCTGATCCTTGCCCGAGGCATAACAGACCAGCGCCGCCCCGGTCGCGCCATCGGGCAGCCCGTCGCCCGTCTTGCGGCCGACCTCGACCAGCAGGGTGTAAACCTTCATCGCATGTCCTTTCCGGCGGCAGATTATCCTTGCCTCACCATGCCGCGACCCGCTTTGCAAGGGGTTTTCGTCCCCCGCCGGGATCGCTAGCCTCGGCCGCAGACAGAAGGAGAGCGGGGCATGAGCAAGAGCCTGGCACGGGTCAAGGCGGCACTGGAGGCGGCGGGGGCGCCGGTCGAGGTGCTGGAGATGACCGAAAGCACGCGCACCGCTGAAGAGGCGGCGCGGGCGGCGGGATGCGCGGTCGACCAGATCGCCAAGTCGATCATCTTTCGCGGCGAGGACACCGGCCATGTCGTCCTGTTCCTGACCGCCGGCGGAAACCGCGTCGATCCGGCCAAGGCCACGGCGGTCGCTGGCCAGCCGCTTGGCAAGGCCGATGCGGACCTGATTCGTGCCGAGACCGGCTTTGCCATTGGCGGCGTTGCGCCGGTGGGGCATCTCAATCCAGTAACCGCCTATTTCGACCCGCGCCTTTCCGACTTTGCCACGGTCTGGGCGGCGGCGGGTACGCCGCGCCATATCTTTGCCATCGACCCCGAGACGCTGCTGTCGATCACCGGCGCAGAGGTCGCCGATTTCACCGGTTAAGCATTCCCGCCATGGCAGGTGACAAGCGGTGATGATCCTGTGCTAACCTGAACCCGCTCACTGTGGAGAATCCGATGATTCAGCCCAGAATGACCCTGAACGACGGCAATTTCATGCCGCAGCTTGGCGTTGGCGTCTGGCAGGTGCCCGAGGCCGATACCGCCCGCGTGGTCCGCGATGCCCTTGCCATCGGCTATCGCCTGTTCGATGGCGCCGCCGCCTACAAGAACGAGACCGGGCTGGGCGAGGGGCTGCGCCAGACCGGGGTGCTGCGCGATCAGCTGTTCGTCACCTCGAAACTGTGGAACAGCGATCACGGCCATGACGCGGCGCTGCGGGCCTGCGAGGCGAGCCTTGACCGGCTGGGGCTGGACTATATGGATCTCTACCTGATCCACTGGCCGGTGCCGGCGGCGGATCTTTATGTCGACAGCTGGCGGGCGCTGATCCGGCTGAAGGAGGAGGGCCGGGTTCGCTCGATCGGCGTGGCGAACTTTCACGAAGCGCATCTGCGCCGGCTGATCGATGAAACCGGCGTCACCCCGGCGGTGAACCAGATCGAACTGCATCCGACCCTGACGCAGACCGAGCTGCGCCAGACCGACCGGTCCCTCGGCATCGTTACGCAAAGCTGGTCGCCCTTGGGGCGCGGCGATCTGGACCTGCCCGAATTGCGCACTATTGCCGAGCAGCACGGCTGCACCCCGGCGCAGGTGGTGCTGCGCTGGCATCTGCAAAACGATTTGTCGGTGATCCCGAAGTCGGTCAGCGCCGAGCGGCTGGCCGAAAACTTCCATGCGCTGGATGTCGAACTGTCCGGCGCGGACATGGCGGTTCTCGACGGGCTGGACCGTGGCCATCGCACTGGCCCTGATCCCGATACTTTCGATATGCGCTGAGCCTCAACGCCCGAGCAGCGCGTGGGTCAGCGGGCTTTCGGGATCGCTCAAGCCCTCGATCACGTCGAAATGGTGACGTCCGGGATCGATGACGAACTCGGTCGCCGTGCCGAGCCCGGCCCAGATATCGGCAATCAGCCGCGACTGGCGCAGGAATTCGGGCCGCTCGGCCCCGCCGACCCATGCGGTAAGCGGAATGCCGGGGCGCGGGGTCAGCAGCGCGGGGCCTTCCGCCATCGCCTCGGCCAGATCCAGATGCAGCGTCGCGTTCATCGCCGTGCGCATCAGCGGGCGCAGATCGAAAAGGCCCGAGATCGGCACACAGCGCACTACCCGCGCCGCGATCTCGTCGGGAAGGGTGCCATCGTCGCAGATCATCCGCGCCGCCAGATGCCCGCCCGCCGAATGGCCGGTGAGCGCGATGGGGCCGGGAATGCAGGCGGCGGCCTCGGTCACTGCGCGGGCGACATGGGCAGTGATCTCGGCAATGCGGACAGTGGGCGTCAGCGGATAGCCGGGCAGGGCGACGGCCCAGCCCCGGGCCAGCGGACCGGCGGCCAGGTGCGACCAGAAGCTTGGGTTGGAATGCAGCCAGTAGCCGCCATGGATGAAAACGGCGAGGCCCTGAGGCTCGCCTTCGGGCAGGAAAATCTGGCCCATACCCAACGGCTCGATCCGCGCGCTATCGCGAAAGGCCGCCGCCGCCGCCGCGAAGCGGTCGGGATAGGTTTCGCCCTGCGGGATATGGATGGTATTGGCATAGGCGTCGTCCCAGTCAGTGACCTGATACAGCATGATTTCTTCCCCTTTCACCCAGCAGACCCGGCTGATAGCGTCGGGTCAAGGGGGACCAGCCATGACCGATTTCAACCGCACACGCGCGGCCTTTCACCTGCCCGAAGGTGTGACCTATCTGGACGGCAATTCGCTGGGTCCGATGCCTCTGGCGGCGCGGGATCGCGTGGCCCGGATGATGCAGGACGAATGGGCCGAAGAACTGATCCGGGGCTGGAACAGCGCCGGCTGGTATGAACAGCCCCGCCGCGTCGGCGACCGGGTCGCGCGGCTGGTCGGCGCGGGGCCGGGGCAGGTGGTCATGGGCGACACGCTGTCGATCAAGGTGTTCCAGGCGGTCAGCGCCGCCCGCGCGCTGCGCCCCGACCGCCGGGTGATCATGTCCGACAGCGGCAATTTCCCCTCGGACCTTTACGTGGCCGAAGGGCTGGCCCGCGCGGTCCGGGCCGAGTTGCGGGTGGTCGAGCCCGAGGCCGTGGCCGATGCCATCGGCCCCGATCTGGCGGTGCTGATGATCACCGAGGTCGATTACCGCACCGGCCGCCGTCACGACATGGCAGGTCTGACCGCGCGGGCACATGAGGCCGGCGCGCTGACGGTCTGGGATCTGGCACATTCGGCGGGGGCAGTGGATGTGGACCTTTTGGGTGCAGATGCCGATTTCGCCGTCGGTTGCACCTACAAATACCTGAATGGCGGGCCGGGGGCGCCGGCCTTCATCTGGACCCATCCCCGCCATGCCGAGGCGGCCGCGCCGATCCTGCAGGGCTGGATGGGCCATGCCGCACCCTTTGCCTTTGATCTGGGCTATCGCCCCGCGCCGGGGATCGAACGGATGCGGGTCGGCACGCCGCCGGTCATCGCCATGACCGCGCTCGATGCGGCGCTGGATGTCTGGGAGGGCGTCGCGCTGGCCGATCTGCGCGCGCGCTCGATCGAGCTGACCGAGGCCTTCATCGCCGGGGCCGAGGCGAATTGTCCGGGCATCACGCTGAACTCGCCCCGCGATCCGGCGATGCGTGGCTCGCAGGTGGGCTTCCGCCATCCGCAGGCCTATGCGGTGATGCAGGCGCTGATTGCCGAGGGGGTGATCGGCGATTTCCGTGCGCCCGACGTGCTGCGCTTTGGCTTTGCGCCGCTCTATAACGGACCCGATGACGTGGCCCGGGCGGTCGATGTTCTGGCGCGGCTTCTGCGTGACGGATCATGGGATCGGCCCGAATTTCATCGCAAGGCCGCCGTGACCTGAGTCCGTGACCTGACGTCAGTGCGTCTTTCCAACGGCGGACGAATCCGGCAAGCTGTCGGATGGTTGTTTCATGAGGCCGGCAATGATGCGCAAACTGTTGTCGACGCTACTGTTTTCCACTGCGATTTCTGCGTCTCCTGCTTTGGCTGAACAGCCCCTTGCGGTGGAATTCGTGCCGGTGCGCGGCACCGAGCTGACCTTTGACTCCTCGCTGACCGGAACGCTGGAGGCCAAGGACACGGTGGATCTCGGCTTCCGTCAGGGTGGCCGCGTCGTTGAAATCATGGTGGACGAGGGCGACCGGGTCAGCGCCGGGCAGGCGCTGGCGCGGACCGATCCGGTGCAGCAGGATCAGGCGCTGTCGGTGGCCGAGGCCAGTCTTTCGGCCGCCGAGGCGACGAGGGCGCAGGCGCAACAGGCTTTTGACCGCGCGCAGGCGATGCTGGATCGCGGCGTCGGCACCCGCGCCTCGCGCGATCAGGCACAACAGGCGCTGTCGCAGGCCGATGGCGCGGTGACGCGCTCGCAGTCGCAGGCCGATCAGGCCCGCCGCGCGGTCGAGGATACGGTGATCCGCGCGCCCGAGGATTCGATCGTGACGACCCGCAATGCCGATCCGGGCCAGATCGTCGGGGCGGCGCAGGTGGTGCTGTCGCTCGCCGTGCTCGGCGGCTTCGAGGCGGTGTTCCAGACCCCGGACATGCCCAACCTGGACAAGGCCATGGGCGCGCAGGTGGAGCTGGAACCGCTGGACGTGGATGCGCCCGACATGGTTGGCCATGTGACCGAGATCGCGCCGCTGGTCGATCCGCAGACCGGCACTGTCACCGTGCGCGCCCGCGTCGATGGTGCGCCGACCGATACGCGGCTGCTCGGTGCGGCAGTGCGCGGCACAGTCAGCTTCCCGGCGGGCGCGGCGATCACCGTGCCCTGGACCGCGCTGACCCGCGACGGGGCGGCACCGGCGGTCTGGCTCATTGGCGAGGACGGGCGGGTTGCCATCCAGCCCGTCGAGATCGAACGCTTCACCAATGGCGATGTCTATCTAAAAAGCGGCGTCGAGGAGGGGCAGACCGTGGTCGGTGCCGGCTCGCAGATGCTCTATCCCGGCCGCGAGGTCGTCGATGCGACGGCGGCGGTGGACGCGGAAGCCCAAGCGGAGGCTGGCGAATGACTTCCCTCAGGACGCTGGCGCTTGCCGCCCTCTGCCTATCGCTGGCCGGTCCCGGCCATGCCTTCGAACTGCCCTGGCAGAGGACCGAGGAGCCGGCGGTCGAGGGGCCGCCGCGTCCGGTCGTCAGCGTCATCGTGTCGGACAGTGACATCAAGGCGCGCTCGGTCCCGGGCGTGGTGACGGCGCGCAATCAGGTGACGCTGGCCTTCCAGACGCTGGGGCGGCTGGTGCTGCGCAATGTCGAGCTGGGCGATGACGTGAAGGCGGGCGATGTGCTGGCCGAACTGGACCCCGACGATCTGGCCGATAATGTCAGTGCCGCCGGTGCCGCCGCAGAGGCGGCAGAGGTTCAGCTGTCAACGGCTCAGGCTACGGCCGAGCGGACGCGGGCGCTGGCCGCGCGCAATGTCGCCTCGACCGCGCAGCTTGAACAGGCCGAACAGGCGCTGGCCGCTGCCGAGGCGGCGGTGGAACAGACCCGGTCGGAACTGATCCGGGCGCGGGATGCCGAGGGCTTTGCCCAGATGACCGCGCCCTTCGATGGGGTCATCAGCGATGTCTTTGCCAATCCCGGCGCGGTGCTGAATGCCGGCGAGCCGGTGGTGCAGCTCTCGGCCGAGGATAGCCGCGAGGCGGTGATCGATCTGCCCGAAGCCGCGCTGTCGGAGCTGGATGACAGCGCCGTCTTTACCGTCTGGCAGGACAATGACCCCGCCACCGAGACCCGCGCCACCGTCGACCGGATCGAGCCCTTGGCCGACAGCGCGACCCGCACCCGGCGGGTGCATCTATCGCTCGACTCAGGCCATCACCTGCGGCTCGGCTCGCTGATCCGGGCGCGGCTGGCGGGCGAGACCGACATCGCCATGACCCTGTCCGAGAAGGCGGTCTTTGACCACGAGGGCAAACCCCATGTCTGGCGCGTGACCCGCGACGGCGACAGCGCCACGGTGGCCCTGACCCCGGTCGTCACCGGGGCGGCGCTGCAGGGCGAGGTCTTCATCAACGAGGGGCTGGATCAGGGCGATGAGGTTGTCGTGCGTGGCGTCCATTCGCTGAGCGAGGGCCAGCAGGTCGGCCGGAGGATCGCGCCATGAACCGCTTCAACCTGTCGGACTGGGCGCTGAGCCATCGCAGCTTTGTCTGGTTCCTGCTGATCATCTCGATGATCGCGGGCACGATCAGCTATCTCAATCTCGGCCGCGAGGAAGACCCGAACTTCACCATCAAGACGATGATCATCGGCGCGGCGCTGCCCGGCGCCACCATCGATGAGACGCTGAAGCAGGTGACAACCCGGATCGAGACCAAGCTGGAAGAGCTGGACGAGCTGAAATTCACCCGCTCGGTCACTTCGCCCGGCCAGTCGGTCGTCTATGTCGAGCTGCTGCCGACGATCCGCGGCCCGCATGTGCCCGAGGTCTGGAAGCGCGTGCGGCAGATGATGTCGGATATCCGGCCCGAATTCCCGCAGGAATTCGCCGGCTTCCAGTTCAACGACAATTTCGGGGACGTCTATGGCAACATCTATGCCTTCACCACGGATGGATTCAGCCAGCGCGAGTTGCGCGACCGGGTCGAGACCATCCGCAAGCAGGTGGCGGCGCTGCCGGCGGCGGGCAAGACCGAGCTTCTGGGCGTGCAGAAAGAGGAAATCTATCTCGAATTCTCGACCACGCGGCTGGCGGCGCTGGGGCTGAACCAGCAGCAGGTGATGGCGACGCTGGCCAGCCAGAACGCCATCGCGCCCTCGGGCGTGATCCAGGCCGGGCCCGAGCGGGTGCTGGTTCGCGTGGGCGGGCAGTTTGTCGATGCCGACACCATCGCGGCGGTGAACCTGCGGGTGGGCGACCGCTTCTTCAACCTGGCCGATGTCGCCACCGTGCGGCGCGGCTATCAGGACCCGCCGGAATCGCTGTTCCGCTATAACGCTCAGCCGGCCATCGGCCTGCAGATCGGCATGCGCGGCGGCGAGAACATCCAGAAATTCGGCGAGGAGCTGGATGCGCTGATGCAGGGCATCGCCGCCGACCTGCCCATCGGCATCGAGATGGCGAAATTCGCCGACCAGCCGCATGTGGTGAAAGAGGCGGTGGGCCATTTCATACAGGCGCTCGCCGAGGCCGTGGGTATCGTGCTGATCGTCAGCTTCATCAGCCTGGGCGTCCGGGCCGGGCTGGTGGTGACGCTGACCATTCCGCTGGTGCTGGCGATCACCTTCGTCGTACTCGATCTTTACGGCATCACCCTGCAGCGCATCTCGCTTGGCGCGCTGATCATCGCGCTTGGGCTTCTGGTCGATGATGCGATGATCGCCATCGAGACGATGATCTCGCGGCTGGAACTGGGCGAGAACCGACGGCAGGCCGCCAGCTATGCCTGGACCTCGATTGCCTTCCCGATGCTCTCGGGCACGCTGGTTACGGTGGCGGGGTTCATTCCCATCGGGCTGAACAGCTCGGCCGCCGGTGAATTCACCTTTTCGCTTTTCGTGGTCATCGCGGTCTCGCTGTTGGTGTCCTGGATCGTCGCGGTGCTGTTCGCGCCGATCCTCGGCGTCACCTTCCTGCCCAAGACGCTCCATCACGACACCGCCCGCGCGGGACTGCTGCGCCGCGGCTTCCGCCGGCTGCTGCTGCTGGCGATGCGTTTCAAATGGCTGACCATCGCCCTGACCTTCGCGCTTTTCGCCTTCTCGGTCTGGAGCATGCGCTTTGTCGAGCAGCAGTTCTTCCCGACCTCGGACCGGACCGAGGTGATCGTCGATATCGGCGAGCGGCAGAACGCCTCGATCGCCAAGACCCGCGCCGATATGGACCTGCTCGAATCGCATCTGCAGGGTGACGAGGATGCGCTGTTCTGGACCTCCTATGTCGGGCGCGGCGCGCCGCGTTTCGTGCTGTCGATGGAGGTGCCGACGTCCGGGCCGCATATGGGCCAGATCGTCATCCAGACCCCGGACCTCGAGGCGCGGGACCGGCTGAAGGCCAAGCTGAACAGCATCGCCGCCAAGGATCTGATCGGCACCGATGTCTATGTGAAGAATCTCGAGATCGGCCCGCCGGTCGGCAAGCCGGTGCAGTATCGCGTCAGCTCGCCCGATATCGACGAGTCGCGAGATGCCGCGCGCGGGCTGGCCGCCGTTCTGGCGACCGAGCCGCGCCTGCAGGGGATCGCGCTCGACTGGAACGAGCCGGCGCGGGTGGTGCGGCTGATCGTCAATCAGGACAAGGCCCGGCAACTGGGCGTGACCAGCCAGGACATTGCCGGCGCGCTGCAGGCGCTGTTCTCGGGCCAGACCGTCACCCAGCTGCGCGACGATATCTTCCTGATCGACATCATCGCGCGGGGCGACGAAGAGGACCGTGGTTCGCTTGATTCGATCCGCAACCTGCAGCTGGCGACGGGGGCGGGGGCGCATATCCCGCTGGCGACGCTGGCGACGTTGGAATACGAGACCGAACAGCCGCTCATCATGCAGCGCGACGGCCTGCCCACGGTCACGGTGAAGGCCGCGATCTCGACCAAGGACCAGCCTGCGACGCTGGTCGACGCATTGGCCGGTCGGGTGGCCGAGTATCAGGCCGGGCTGCCGGCTCAGGTTAGGGTGGTGGTCGGCGGCACGGTCGAGACCTCGGGCGAAAGCCAGGAGCCGATTGCCGCCGTGGTGCCGGTGATGATCCTGATCATGGCGCTGCTGGTCATGGCGCAGATGCAGAGCTTCCGCCTGTCGCTGATCGTCTTTGCCGCCGCGCCGCTGGGGCTGATCGGTGTCGTCGCGGTGCTGGTCCCCTTCGGCGTGCCGATGGGCTTCGTGGCGATCCTGGGGATCCTGGCGCTGATCGGCATCCTGATCCGCAACTCGATCATCCTTGTCCACGAGGTTCAGGCGCTCTTGGCCAAGGGGATGACCGCATGGGAAGCCGTCTATGAGGGCGCCGACAGCCGCGCCCGGCCGATCCTTCTGACGGCGGCGGCGGCCTCGCTGGCGCTGATCCCGATCTCGCGTCAGGTCTTCTGGGGGCCGATGGCCTTCTCGATGATGGGCGGCATCATCGCCGGTACGCTGGTCACGCTGGTCTTCGTGCCGGCGCTTTACTGCGCGGTGTTCGGGGTGAAGCCGCCGAAAAAGGGCGAGCCTGCGACCGCCGCCGCCTGACCGGCGGACCCGGCCCGGGAGGAAGGGCGAAGCCCGCCCGGGCCAGCGCCTGCGCGTCCCGGCGGCTGGCGCTTTGGTGACGCTGATCCCGCTTTCGGGCAGAAGAGGGGGTTGGCACCATAAAGTGCGTCGGCGCAGCGTGGCAGCGCAATCCCACGGACAGGCGCTCGCCCTCCGCCGCGCTTGGCCTCAGCCCATCTCGGGGAAGAACTTGTTCCCGGGCGAAAGCGTGAAGATCTCGAAGCCCGTCGCGGTCACGCCGATCGAATGTTCGAACTGCGCCGACAGCGACTTGTCGCGGGTGACGGCGGTCCAGTCATCGGCGAGGATCTTGGTGTCCGGGCGGCCCAGGTTGATCATCGGCTCGATGGTGAAGAACATGCCCTCTTCCAGCGTCGGGCCTTTGCCCGCACGGCCGAAATGCAGCACGTTCGGCGGCGCGTGGAACACCCGGCCAAGGCCGTGGCCGCAGAAATCGCGCACCACCGACATGCGGTGCTTCTCGGCATGGGTCTGGATGGCGGCGCCGATATCGCCGAAAGTATTGCCGGGCTTCACCGCCTCGATCCCGTACATCAGCGAATCATGTGTGACCTGGATCAGCCGCTGCGCCTTGATCGGCGCGCGACCGGCGACATACATGCGGCTCGAATCTCCATACCAGCCGTCGATGATGACCGTCACGTCGATGTTCAGGATGTCGCCATCCGCCAGCACCTTCTCGCCGGGGATGCCGTGGCAGACGACATGGTTCACGCTGATGCAGCTGGCGTGCTGATAGCCGCGATAGCCGATGGTGGCACTGACCGCGCCTTCCTCTTCCACCCGGTTGCGGATGAAATCGTCCAGCACGCCGGTCGTCACGCCCGGCTCGACCAGTGCGCCGACCTCGTCAAGGATCTGCGCGGCCAGCCGGCCTGCCTTGTGCATGCCGGCGAAATCCTCGGCCAGGTGGATGCGGATGCCCTCGCGGGTGATGCGTCCTTCGTTCATCGCTCAAACCTTTCGCTTCACGCCTAGATAGCGATGCAAGGCGGGTTGTTCCAGCCCTGCGGCCCGGCGTAAAAGACCCCAGAGCCATGCCAAGGAGCCGAGGATGCAATCCGACAATCCCACAGCCGCAATTCTGGTCATCGGCGACGAGATCCTGTCGGGCCGCACGCGCGAGGGCAATGCCCATCATCTGGCGCAGGTGCTGAACGCCACCGGCTTCGATCTGCGCGAGATCCGGGTGGTTTCGGACGATCAGGATCAGATCGTGGCGGCGGTGCGGGCCTTGGACAGCAGCCTTGGCGGTGCCTATGACCTGCTGTTCACCAGCGGAGGCATCGGCCCGACCCATGACGACATCACCGCCGATGCGGTGGCCGCCGCGCATGGCTCCACGGTCGAGGTCAGTCCGGATGCCCGCGCGCTGCTGCAGGCCCGCTGCGACCGCATGGGGGTGGAACTGACCCCGAACCGGCTGCGCATGGCCCGCATCCCGGTCGGTGCCACGCTGATCGACAATGCCGTTTCCGCCGCGCCGGGCTTTTCCATCGGGCATACCCACGTCATGGCCGGCGTCCCCGAGGTCTTCCGCGCCATGGTCGACTGGCTGATCCCGCGCCTTGCCGGTGGCCGGCCGGTGCAGTCGCTCTCGGTGGAAGTGCGGCGCGGGGAAAGCGACGTGGCCGAGGGTCTGACCGAGATCGCGGCGGCCTTCCCCGATCTCTCGCTCGGCTCCTATCCCTTCCGCGACAAGGACGTCTGGGGCACGCATCTGGTGGTGCGCGGCCTTGATGGCGCGCGTGTGGCCGAGGCCATGGGGGCGCTGAAACGGCGGCTGTCGCTGTGATGGACGCCGCGCTGTCCGAGGCTTTCGAGACCACCTGGCCCGCCGAAGACTATGCCGATGCTGGCGGATTCCGCGTCGGCCGCGCGCGGGGCGCCGGCGGGCGTGTAAACTCGGCCCGTGTCTCGGGTGACTGGGTGGATGCCGATATCGACGCCGCCATTGCCGTCATGCGCGACTCGGGCCAGCAGCTGGTCTTTCGCGTGCTGGACGGCGATGAGCGTCTACAGGCCGCGCTGACGGCGCGCGGTTGCCGCCGCGAGAACCCGACGGCGATCATGGCCGCGCCGATCGCCCGGCTGACCGATCGCGAGCTGCCGCCCGTCACGGCCTTTGCCATCTGGCCGCCCATGGCGATCCAGCGCGACATCTGGGCGGCGGGCAATATCAAGGCGGCGCGCCAGCAGGTGATGCTGCGCGTGCCCGAGCCTCGGACCTCGATCCTTGGCCGGATCAAGGACCGCGCGGCGGGGGCGGGCTTCGCGGCGATCCATGGCGATGTGGCGATGGTCCACGCGCTCGAGGTGCTGCCCGACTGGCGGCGGCTGGGGCTGGCCGGCTGGATGATGCGGCAGGCGGCCTTCTGGGCGGCCGAACACGGCGCGACCCGGATCGGGCTGGCGGTCAGCCGGGGGAATACCGGCGCGGTGTCGCTGTATCGTGCGATGGGCTTCGACGAGATCGCCGGCTATGCCTATTACGAGGGCTGAGCCCGCCCTGTTCGCGCTGGCGCTTGATGGTGGCGGCTCGGGTTGCCGGGCGCTGCTGGTCGATCCGGCGGGGCAGGTCATCGGACGCGGTGAAGGTGGCCCGGCCAATGTCAATTCGGACCGGCAGGGGGCGCTGACGGCGATCCTCGCGGCCTGTGATCAGGCGCTGGCGGGTCGCGCCGAACCGGGGCAGGTTGCCGCCGTGCTGGGGTTGGCGGGCGCGGAAGTTTCGGGCGCGCGGGACTGGCTGGCGCCGCACCTGCCGTTCGGCCGGGTGCAGGTCGTGCAGGACGCGGTGACGGCGACCATGGGGGCGCTTGCGGGTGCGGACGGGATTGTCGCGGCGATCGGCACCGGCTCGGTTTTTTCGCGGCAGAGCGGCGGCGAGACCACCGTCATTGGCGGGCGTGGGCCGATCCTTGGCGATCAGGCCAGCGGCAACTGGTTGGGGCGGCAACTGCTGGCCCATGCGCTGGAAGCCGCAGACGGGCTGCATCCGGTGACGCCGCTGGTGGCCGATCTGCTGGCGCGGATGGGCGGCATCAGCGGCATCATCACCTTCGCCGCGACGGCCCGCGCCGCCGATTTCGCCGGCCATGCGCCGCAACTGATGGAACGCGCCGATGATCCGGCGGCGGTTGCGGTTCTGAGCCGGGCCGATGCGAGCATCGCCGCCTTCATCGACCACCTGCAGCCGGAAACCCCGCTGCCCGTCGCCTTCAGCGGCGGCCTTGGCGCGGGTTTCGCCAGGCGGCTGGCCGGTCGCTGGCCGATCCTTGATCCCAAGGGCAGCCCGCTCGATGGAGCGCTGCTGATGGCGCGAGATCTGGCCGGTCATTAGATCCCGGCCGGCCCTGTCTCACAGATCTGTCCGCAATTCCCAGAGATCGGGGAACAGCACCACGTCCAGCATCCGGCGCAGATAGCTGACCCCCGAGGTGCCGCCCGAACCACGCTTGAAGCCGATGATGCGCTCGACCGTGGTGACATGGTTGAAGCGCCAGCGGCGGAAGTAATCCTCGAAATCGACCAGCTTCTCGGCCAGCTCGTAAAGCTCCCAATAGGTACCGGGATTGCGATAGACCTCGGCCCAGGCCGCGCGGGCCTTGGGGTCGGGCTGATGCGGCTGATCCAGCTTCTCGCGCGGGGGCACGTCAAAGCCTGCCGCCGCCAGCCGCGCCAGCACCGTGTCGTAAAGCGAGGGCCGCTCCACTTCCGCCAGCAAGGGCGCGACCAGTTCGGGCCGATGCTCGTGCGGGCGGACCATCGCCATGTTGCGGTTGCCGGCAACGAATTCGATCATCCGGTATTGCTGCGACTGGAAACCGCTGCTTTCACCAAGGGATTGCCGGAACTCGGTATATTCGCTTGGGGTCATGGTGCGCAGCACATCCCATGCGGAATTCAGCTGCTCCATGATCCGGGCCACGCGGGTCAGCATCTTGAAGGCCGGCTGCAGATCGCCTGCCGCGATCCGGCCGCGTGCCGCCCCCATCTCGTGCAGCGCCAGCTTCATCCAGAGCTCGCTGGTCTGGTGCTGAACGATGAACAGCATCTCGTCATGGGCCTGCGACAGCGGGTGCTGCGCGGTCAGGATGGCGTCGAGCCCAAGGTAATCGCCATAGGACATGCGGTCCTTGAAGGACATGCGGGCACCTTCGCCCTCGGGGTCATAGCTCATGGTTTCAACCTGAATCGCTGGATCTTGCCGGTCTGGGTTTTGGGAAGGGCGTCGGTAAAGACCAGACTGCGGGGATATTTGTAGGGCGCGATGACCGCCTTGCAATGGGCCTGCAGCCGTTGCCGCGTGGCCTCGTCGGGCGCGACCCCTTGGGCCAGCACAACATGCGCCTGCACGATCTGGCCGCGATCCGCGTCCGCCACGCCGATCACCGCGCATTCCAGCACGTCGTCATGCGCCAGAAGCGCGGCCTCGACATCCGGCCCGGCGATGTTGTAGCCACCCGACAGGATGATGTCGTCCGACCGCGCGGCGAAATGGAACCGCCCGTCCTCGTCCTGCCAGAAGGTGTCGCCGGTGATGTTCCAGCCGTTCTGAACATACTCGCCCTGCCGCGCGTCGTTCAGATAGCGGCAGCCGGTCGGCCCGATCACCGCCAGCCGTCCCGGCTCGCCCTGCGGCAGGTCGCGGCCCGCCTCGTCGACGATCTTGGCGCGATAGCCGCCGACCGGGCGGCCGGTGCAGCCGGGATGGCTGTCATCGAAGCGGTTGGTGATGAAGATATGCAGCAGCTCGGTCGAGCCGATCCCGTCCAGCATCGGCTTGCCGGTCTTCTGCCGCCATTCCTCCCAGACCGGGGCCGGCAGGGTCTCGCCGGCGCTGACGGCGGCGCGCAGGCTGCTGAGGTCCGCCCCTTCCTCCATCGCCCTGAGCATCACCCGGTATGCGGTCGGCGCGGTAAAACAGATGGTCGCCCGATGGGTCTGGATGATCTCGATCATGTTCGGCGGCGAGGCGTTTTCCAGAAGCACCGCCGAGGCCCCGAAGCGCAGCGGAAACACAGCCATCCCGCCCAGCCCGAAGGTGAAGGCGAGGGGGGGCGAGCCGACAAAGACATCATCGGGCCGGACCCCCAGAACCTCGCGGGCATAGCCATCGGCGATGATCAGCAGGTCGCGGTGGAAATGCATCGTGGCCTTCGGCTCGCCGGTAGTGCCGCTGGTGAAGCCCAGAAGCGCCACATCATCGCGCCCGGTCCTGACAGCATCGAACCGCACCGGCTTGGTCAGCGCCGCACGGTCCAGTTCGGCATCGTGATTGGCGGTGCCATCGAAGCCTACCACGGTCTTGAGGAAGGCCGAATCCTTGGCGGCCGCCACCAACTCGTCCATCAGCCGCGTGTCGCACAGCGCATGGGTCACTTCGGCCTTGTCGATGATCTTGCCCAACTCGCCCGCGCGCAGCATCGGCATGGTGTTGACCACCACCGCCCCCGCCTTGGTCGCCGCCAGCCAGCAGGCCACCATCGCCGGATTGTTGGCCGAGCGGATCAGCACCCGGTTGCCGGGTTTCACCCCGTAATCCTCGACAAGAGCATGGGCCAGCCGGTTGGTCCAGTCGGTGAGTTCCTTGTACGTCCTCGCCCGTCCATTGCCGATCAGCGCGTTCCGGTCGCCAAAGCCGTGATCGACCATGCGGTCGGTCAGTTCGGCGCCGATGTTCAGCCAGTCGGGATAGTCAAAGCCCGACAAATCGATTTGCGGCCAGTCAGCGACGTCGGGCAGGTTGTCGCGCGCGAAGCTGTCCTGATGTCCGCTCGGTCCCAGATGTTGCATCTCTTGCTCCTCCCAAAGCGGTCAGTCGGGGATCACGGCGGTGGCCTCGATCTCGACCTTGGCGCGGTCCTCGACCAATGCTGCCACCTGCACCAGCGCCATGGCCGGATAATGCCGCCCGATCACCTCGCGATAGGCCGCGCCCACCTCGCGCAGCGCAGCGAGATAGTCGTGCTTGTCGGTCACATACCAGGTCAGCCGGACCAGATGCTCCGGCCCGGCGCCACCCTCGGCCAGCACGGCCACGATGTTTTCCAGAACCTGCCGCACCTGCAGGGCGAAATCATCGGTCTGGAACTGCTGGTCGGCATCCCAGCCAACCAGCCCGCCGGTAAAGATCATCCGCCCGCGGGCCGAAATGCCATTGGCATAGCCCACGGCGCGCTTCCAGCTGGCGGGGTGCAGGGCATCATGCATGATAGGCCTCCAGTTTCGCCCGGAACGCCTCGGGCCAGGGCGAGGGGGTGAAATCGCGTTCCATCCAGACGACGGTGCTGCGTGCCTCGATCCGGTCCTCGGCCCGGACCAGAAAGCGCGCGCTGCTGCGGCCCAGATGCTCGACCGCCAGCGTCCAGATCAGCCGGTCGCCAAGCCGCGAGGGCTTGCGGAAATCGACCTCCAGCCGGGCGGTCGGCATCCCTTGCCCCGCCGCCATCATCTCGGCAAAGGAATAGCCGAGCACATCGATGAAATAATTTTCCACCATGTGATTCACCATCTCGGCATAGCGCGGATAGAAGACGATCCCCGCCGGGTCGCAATGACAGAATTCGATCGGGATGGTGCGGGTATAGATCATCAGTCTCCCCCCATGACGGAACGGGCAATGACCAGCTTCTGCACGTCGCTGGCCCCTTCATAGATGCGTAGCGCGCGGATCTCGCGGTAGAGGCTTTCGACCGCCATCCCGACCCGGACGCCATCACCACCAAACAATTGCACCGCCTGATCGATCACCTCTTGCGCAGCCTCGGTGGCGTAAAGCTTGGCCATCGCCGCCTCGCGGGTGATGCGCGGCGCGCCCTTATCCTTGGTCCATGCCGCGCGATAAACCAGCAGCGCCGCCGCATCGACCTTCAGCGCCATGTCGGCAATATGGCCCTGAACCATCTGCAACTCGGCCATCGGCGCGCCGAAAAGCTGCCTCTCGCGGACCCGCGCCAGCGCCTCATCGAGGGCCCGGCGGGCAAAGCCCAGAGCGGCGGCACCGACGGTCGGACGGAAATGATCGAGCACCGTCATGGCCACGCGGAAGCCGCCCCCGGCCGTGCCGATCAGCGCGCTTTCGGGCAGGCGCAGATCGGTCAGCCGCAGATGGGCCAAGGGATGCGGTGCCATGACCTCGATGCGGCTCAGCACCTCCAGCCCCGGCCTGTCGGCGGGCAGCAGGAAGGCCGACAGGCCCTTCGCCCCCGGCGCCTCGCCCGTGCGGGCAAAGATCACGTAGAGATCGGCGATGCCACCATTGGAGATATAGGTCTTTTCGCCGTTCAACACCCAGTCGCTGCCCTCGCGGACGGCCGTGGTCGCCGTCCGCGCCACATCTGACCCCGATCCCGGCTCGGTCAGCGCGAAGGCCGAGATCGCCTCGCCCGCCCGGGTCCGATCCAGCCATTGCCGTTGTTCGGGCGTGCCGAACAGCGTCACCGCGCCCATGCCAAGCCCCTGCATGGCAAAGGCGAAATCCGCCAGCCCGTCATGGCGCGCCAGCGTCTCGCGGATCAGGCAGAGGCTGCGGATATCCAGCGCCTCGCCACCGGAATGGCGCAGCCAGCCGCCCGCGCCAAGCGCCCGCACCAACCCGCGGCAGGCCGCATCCACATCCGCGTGATCGACCGGCAGGTTTGCCGAGGCCCACGTATCCAGCGCCGCCGCCAATTCGCGATGGCGATCTTCGAAAAACGGCCAGTCCAGAAAGCTTCTATCCATTCACCTGGTCCAAATATCCCGGGGTCCGGGGCAGCGCCCCGGTCCGTCAGTTGCCCTCGAAAACCGGCGTTTCCTTCGCCACGAAAGCCCGATAGGCGCGTTCGAAATCGCGGGTCTGCATGCAGATGGCCTGCGCCTGCGCCTCGGACTCGATCGCCTGATCCAGTCCCATGTTCCATTCCTGGTTCAGCTGGGTCTTGGTGATGCCATGCGCCCAGGTTGGCCCCGCCGCAATGGCCCGCGCCAGATCCATCGCCGCCGCCTCGACATCCTCATGCAGGCTGTTCCAGAAGCCCCAGCGCTCGCCCTCTTCGGCGCGCAGCACCCGGCCGGTATAAAGGAGGTCCGCCGCCCGGCCCTGACCGACAATGCGCGGCAGCATGGCGCAGGCGCCCATGTCACAGCCCGCCAGCCCGACCTTGGTGAACAGGAACGCGGCCTTGGCCGAAGGCGTGGCCAGCCGCAGGTCGCTGGCCATGGCCATGATCGCGCCGGCACCGACACAGATGCCCTCGACCGCCGCGATCACCGGCTTGCCGCAATGGATCATCGCCTTGACCAGTTCCCCGGTCATGCGGGTGAAGGCCAGCAGCTCGGGCATCTCCATCGCGACCAGCGGGCCGATGATCTCGTGCACATCGCCGCCCGAGCTGAAATTGCCGCCATTGCTGGCCAGCACCACCACATCGACATCGCTGGCATGGGCCAGATCGCGGAAGGTTCGGCCCAGTTCGGCGTAACTCTCGAAGGTCAGCGGGTTCTTGCGCTCGGGCCGGTTCAGTCGGATCACGGCGATGCGGTCGGACACGCTCCACAGGAAATGCTGCGGGCTGAGGCCCGCCATCTGGATCGGTTTCATGTTGCCTTTCCTGCGCGGGTCAGGATCTCGCGCATGGTGTCTAGATCGTTGTCGCTCAGCCGTTCGAAGATCGCATCCACCTCGGCCTCGTGGCCTGTGGCCATGGCCTCGAAACTGGTCAGCCCCGCCGGGGTCAGGCGCACGCGGATGCGGCGGCGGTCGCCATCTTCTGCCTCGCGCCGGGCAAGGCCGTCGGCTTCCAGCCGATCGACGACGGCGGTGGCATTGCCGTTCGAGACGAGCAGCATCCGCGACAGTTCCGACATGGTCACGCCGTCGCGCCGCCGCCACAAGGCGGCCATCACGTCGAAGCGGGGCAGGGTGGTCGCATGTTCGCGGCGCAGATAGTCGCGCAGGTGGTTCTCGGCCCCCCGGGTCACGCCCAAGAGGCGGATCCACAGCTTCAGCCGGCGCTTCGACAGATCGCTCATGCGCTTTCGCCCCCGTCGAGGGAGATCGCCTGACCGTTGACGCTGGCCGCCGCCGGCGAGGCCAGCCAAAGCGCCGCCGCCGTCACCTCGGCGGGCGGGATCAGCCGGCCCTGCGGGTTCTTCCCGGCCAGTGCGGCAATCGCCTCGTCGCGCGACCGGCCGGTTTTCTCCATGATATTGGCGATGCTGCGCCCGGTCATCTCGGTATCGAGATAGCCGGGGCAAATGGCATTGGCGGTGATCCCCTTCTTCGCCACTTCCAGCGCCAGCGAGCGCACCAGTCCCATGACCCCGTGCTTGCTGGCCGCATAGGGCGCGGCATAGGCCGCCCCGCGCAGCCCGGTGATCGAGCAGATGGCGATCAGCCGCCCGCCTTTGCCCATCTGTGCCAGACCGTGCTGGAAGGTCAGGAAGACGCCGGTCAGGTTGGTGGCGATCATCCGGTTCCAATGCTCCATCGTCACCTTGCGGAAGGGCGCGGCCTCGGCCATGCCGGCATTGGCGATGACGATCTGGCAGGGGCCGGCCTCGCGGAACATCGCCGCGATGCTGTCCGGGTCGGTGACATCACCCTGAACCGCGCGGATCGGCCCTGCTGCCACATCAGAGAGCCGGTCAAGGCGGCGGCCGGTGATGACCACCTCATGCCCCGCGCCGGCAAAGGCGCGGGCCATGTCGGCGCCGGTGCCCGATCCGCCGCCGGTGATGAGAACGCGGCTCATGCCCGGATCGCCTCGGCTTCGCGCTCGGCCAGCCGCCGCGCCTGATCGCGCCCGGCGAGGTAGGGCAGGGGCCACGCGGTCGCCGCATCCCCCAGCGTCGTGGCCGCGTGCAGTGTCCAGTAGGGGTCGTTCAGATGCGGCCGGGCGAGGCAGACCAGATCGGCGCGGCCCGCCATCAGGATGCCGTTCACATGGTCGGGTTCATAGATATTGCCGACGGCCATTGTGGCGATGCCGGCCTCGTTCCGGATGCGGTCGGAAAACGGTGTCTGGAACATCCGCCCATAGACCGGTCGCCCCTCGACGCTCGTCTGCCCGGCCGAGACGTCGATGATATCGGCCCCGGCCTCGCGGAACATCCGGGCGATGCTGACCGCCTCTTCCGGGGTGACGCCATGATCGCCGACCCAGTCGCAGGCGCTGATCCGGACCGACATGGGTTTCTCTGCCGGCCATGCCGCGCGCATGGCTGAGAATACCTCCAGCGGATAGCGCATCCGGTTCTCCAGCGAGCTACCGAACTCGTCCGTCCGCTGGTTCGAGAGCGGCGAGATGAAGCTGGAGATCAGATAGCCATGGGCCGCGTGCAGCTCCACCATGTCAAAGCCCGCACGCGCCGCCATCCGGGTTGCCGCGACAAACTGGTCGCGGACCTCCTCCATCTGCGCGCGGGTCATCGCCTCGGGGACGGCATTGCGATCCGACCACGGGATCGCCGAGGCCGAGAGCAGGGGCCAGTTGCCGTCCGGAAGCGGCTGATCCATCCCCTCCCACCCGATCCGGGTCGAGCCCTTGCGCCCCGAATGGCCGATCTGGCAGCAGATCTTCGCGTCGGTTTCCTGATGCACGAAATCGACGATCTCGCGCCAGGCCGCCTCGTGCTCCGGCGCATAGAGCCCGGGGCAGCCCGGGGTGATCCGGCCCTCGGGCGAGACGCAGGTCATCTCGGTATAGACGAGGCCCGCACCGCCCTTGGCGCGTTCGCCGTAATGCACCAGATGCCAGTTCGTCGGCTTGCCATCGATGGCCTTGTATTGCGCCATGGGCGAGACAACGATGCGGTTCTTCAGCCGGACCCCGCCCAGCTGATAGGGCGCGAACATCGGCGCGCGGCCGGGCTGGCCGCCGGCCTGTTCCTGAAACCAGTCCTCGGCGCGGCGCACCCAAAGGGGATCACGCAGGCGCAGGTTCTCGTGGCTGATCCGCTGGCTGCGGGTCAGCAGCGAATAGGTGAACTGGATCGGGTCGAGGTCGAAATAGCGTTCGACCTGCTCGAACCATTCAAGGCTGTTGCGTGCCGCCGATTGCAGGCGCAGCACCTCGAGCCGGCGTTCCTCCTGATAGCGTTCGAAGGCCTGTTCCAGCGTTGGCTCGCTTTGCAGGTAGTCGGCCAGCGCGATGGCGCTGTCAAAGGCCAGCCGGGTGCCCGAGCCGATCGAGAAATGCCCGGTCGCCGCCGCATCGCCCATCAGCACGACATTGCCGTCATACCAGCGTTCGCAGATCACCCGTGGAAAATTCATCCACACCGCCGAGCCGCGCAGATGGGCGGCGTTCGACATCAGGGAATGACCGCCCAGATGACCCGCGAAGACCTCGCGGCAGGTCTCGACGATCTCGTCCTTGCTCATGCCCTCGAAGCCGAAATTCTCCCATGTCTGCTGGCTGCATTCGACGATGAAGGTCGCGGTCTCGTCGTCGAACTGATAGACATGCGCCCAGACCCAGCCATGCCGGGTCTTCTCGAAGATGAAGGTGAAGGCGTCGTTGAATTTCTGGTTGGTGCCCAGCCAGACGAACTTCGCCAGCCGCATGTCGATATCGGGCTTGAAGACATCCGCATATTCGCGCCGCACGGTGCTGTTCAGCCCGTCCGAGGCGACGACCAGATCATAGTCGCTGCGATAATCCTCGGCGGCGCGGAATTCGGTCTCGAAGCGCATCTCGACGCCCAGCTCGGCTGCGCGGGCCTGCAGAATGGTCAGCATCTTCTTGCGGCCGATGCCGGCGAATCCATGGCCGCCTGAAACGGCGCGATGGCCGTCGCGGATCACCGCGATATCGTCCCAGTAGATGAAGTTCTCGCGGATCGCATCGGTGGATTGCGGGTCGTTCCGCTGCATCCGATCCAGCGCGTCATCCGACAGCACGACGCCCCAGCCGAAGGTGTCATTGGCGCGGTTGCGCTCGATCACCGTCACCTGATGCGACGGGTCGCGCAGCTTCATCGAGATGGCGAAATAAAGACCCGCAGGCCCGCCGCCGAGGCAGAGAATCTTCATGCCGGTGCTCCCCCTTGTCGGGTCAAGCTGGCATGGAGGAAAATTTATTTCAAGTTTAAAATTTCTGCCCGGATTGCGGCGGCGATGAGGCTAGGCACCTCGGGTGCCAGCCCGATCGGGTCGAGGCGCGGGCCATTGAAGCCGGCACGGTCCAGCGCCGCCGGCAGGTCATCGGTCACATGCTCGGCGCGGAGCGCGAACAGCGGCAGGTGAACCGCGCGATCCAGCCCGCGCGCGGCGTCGGTGATGAACGGCTCCTGCTCGACGAATCCGGTGACGACGCGGGAGAAATGCGGGGCGATCTGGTCGGCGATGGCCGTGGTGATGGTGAAGCTGGCCTGACTGACCTGCGAACCATGGGCCGAAAGCAGCAGGGTTGTCTCGGCAGGCGACCAACCCACTGCCGCCGCTGCCGCACGGGCCTTGGCCACGATCAGCCCGGGCAGGGCCGGATCGATGCCGAAGGGCGGCAGGATGCGGGCATCGGGCGCGCCGGCCTCGGCCAGCTTCTTCGGCAATTGCTTCCGCGTGAACCAGCCCTCGGCCATGAACATCGGATAGATCAGGCTGCCCGCGTCAACCACCGCCGCCAGCGCACCGGGCATGGCCAGCGTGGCACCTGCGACCGTGCAACCGGGGTCATGCTCTGCCACCCGCGCCGCCAGATCGCGGATTGCCTGTTCCTGCGGCCCGGGATCGCCGGGTTGACCATGGGCGACGATGACGGCTTTCATGGCGCGCTCACTCGGCGCGGAAGAACTGTGCGAACTCATCTGGCATGGGGAATTCCGCCAGCACCCGGGCGCGGCCATCGGCAGACATCTTGCGGGCGGTCAGCTCGATGATGCGGGGCATCTTTTCATCCGGCTGATCGGCCATGAAGTCCCCCAGATACCAGCGGATGAAGGTAAAGCAGATCACGTCCTCCAGCGCCTGCACCTCGGGATCGCGCTTGATCCCCTGCTTGGTCAGCATCTTGCGGGCGCGGTCGATCTCGTCGCCGTGATAGCCGGCCTCCTCCATGATGCCGCCGACGCGGTTGGCATGGCGGCGGCCCTGCTCGGTGCGCCATTGCAGATAGCCGGCGCGGTCCATCGAGTAATCATGGCGCGGCAGCTTCCAGCGTTCGATATGCTGGCCCCGGCAGGCGATGCACAAGACGTCCGAGGCTTCGGGGAACAGCCTCAGCTGTTCCGCCGTCATCCGCTCGCCATAAAGCAGCGCGGCCGGGTGGCCGTGCTCCAGCGTCGGATCGGCGGCATTGGCCTTGTCGATGGCGGCAAAGACGGTTTCGAGCGGGGTCATGGCGGCTGTCCTTTTCCCGCAAGTGTCGCGCGGGTCCGGGCGTGGCGCAAGCGGTGATGTGGCTGTTTACGCGGCGGGCAGGCGGAAGCCGTCGGGGATGTCATCGCGACCCTCGAGGATCAGGTCGGCCATCAGACAGGCGATCTTCGGGGCCATGCCGAAGCCGATCTTGAAGCCGCCATTGGCGATGAAATGCCCGGGCCGACCGGGGAAGGGTCCGAGGATCGGCGCTCGGCTTTGCGCGCGGGGACGGATGCCGGCCCAGGTCTCGATCAGCGCCGCACCCTCCAGCACCGGGCAAAGGTTCCGGGCGCGGGTCAGCAGCGCGTCGATCTGGTCGTCGGGGCGGTCGTGGTCGAACGTGCTTTCGCTGGTCGAGCCGATGGCCGTGGTGCCATCCGCATGGGGCACGATGTAAAGCCCGTCGGCAAAGACCTGCGGACTGTCCGGCAGGGCAAGATCCAGCAGCGCCGACTGTCCCTTGACCCCCTGACCGATCTTGCGCCCGGTCGCGGCGTTCAGCGCCAGTAGTCCTTCGGTGCCAGTGGCCCAGATCACCGGGCCGGGCAGGTCGTCGGGCGCGGCCTGTCCTTCGATCACTTCGCCGCCCTTGGCGCGGATGGCCCCGGCGAGCGCCTGCAACGCGTCGCGCGGGTTCAGCCGTGCGGTCAGGTCGTCCTCGAGCCAGAGGCCGGCTGTGGCCAGCGGGCTGGCCGGGTTCTCGACAATCCGCATCCCGATCCCCTCGGGCCAATGCCGCGCCGCGCCGTCGAGCCGGGGTTGCAGGGCAGCGGGATCAGTGACCGGCTGCAACCGGCCCATGCGGGCATAGCCGCTGGACAGGCCCGAGACAGCCTCGACCTCGGCCCAGAAGTCCGGGGCCATCAGCAGGCTCTCCAGCTGAAACGCCTTCTTGTCGTTCCAGGTGTCGGGGGTATGCGGGGCCAGCGCGCCAACATGGCCGCCCGAGGAACCGGCACCGATCCGCCGCGCCTCGAAGACGTGCACGCGCGCCCCACGCCGCGCCATCTCCCAGGTACAGGCAAGGCCGAAGATGCCGCCGCCGATCACGCTCACGCTTGCCAACCCCTGCGCCTTTCCCCTAGCTGCCGGCATGAGCGAGTTACCCGAGAACGGCAGCGGCAACCAGCCGCATCTGGAATGGCGCGAGGGCGGCATTCCGGTCTCGACCCGCTTTGACGACCCCTATTTCAGCCTCGCGGGCGGGCTGGCCGAGACGGCGCATGTGTTTCTGGCCGGCAATGACCTGCCGGCGCGGCTGCGGTCGGGGTTTCACGTGGCGGAACTGGGCTTCGGCACCGGGCTGAACCTCTTGGCGCTGGCACGGCTGGCGACCGTGCCGCTGCGCTTTACCAGCTTCGAGGGGTATCCGATGAGCGTCGAACAGATGGAACAGGCCCATGCGGCTTTCCCCGATCTGGCGGACCTCTCGGCGCAGCTGCGTGCCGGCTGGTCCGCGCGTCGGATGCAGGTGGGTCTGGTCGAGGCCGAGGTGATCGAGGGCGATGTGCGGAGCACGCTGCCCGGCTGGCAGGGGCGGGCGGATGCCTGGTTTCTCGACGGCTTCTCTCCGGCCAAGAACCCCGAGATGTGGGGCGAGGCGCTGATGGGTGAGGTGGGCTGTCACACCGCGCCGGGTGGCAGCTTCGCCACCTATACCGCCGCCGGCCATGTGCGGCGCGCGCTGGCGGCGGTGGGCTTTGTAGTCGAGCGCCGCCCCGGCTTTGCCGGCAAGCGGCACATGTCGGCGGGGCGGTTGCCCTAGCGCCGCACCGTGGGGATGCGGCTCTGCGGATAGTCGATCGCCGGATGCGGCGGATGGCCGTGGGTGCGCTGCCAGAAACCCGGCCCGCCACGCCGCAGGAACAGCGGCAAGGCCAGCACGATCCCCGCGACGAAACCGCCGGCATGGGCCCAATAGGCCACGCCCTCCTCGGCGCCAAGGGTCGAGAAGCCGCCAAAGACCTGCAGCGCGAACCAGAAGGCCAGCATCACCCAGGCCGGGATGGTGAAGATCTTGATGATGATGATGATGATCACCAGCACGTCCACCTTGGCACGCGGAAAGAGCAGCAGATAGGCCCCCATCACCCCGGCAATCGCCCCCGAGGCTCCGACCATCGGCACGCCGGAATTCGGGTCGGGAATGATCTGCGCGAAGGCCGCCGCCAACCCGCAGGCGAGGTAGAACAGCAGGAACCCCAGATGCCCCATCTGGTCCTCGAGATTGTCGCCGAAGATCCACAGGAACAGCAGGTTGCCGCCGATATGCAGGAAACCCGCATGCAGGAACATGTGGCTGACCAGCCCCCACAGCATCTCTCCATGCGTCACGGCGACGGGATAAAGCGCAAGCTGTGCCCAAAGCGCGTTGAACTGGTCGCTCCAGCCCTGCGTCAGCACGAACATCAGAAGGTTCAGCGCGATCAGCGCCATGGTGACATAGGGCCGCCGCGTCGACGGGTTGTGGTCGCGGATCGGGAACATCGGGGGGCCTTTCGTGGTCGTCTGCGACAACCTGCCCCTTCGCGCGCCATCTGGCAAGCCGGGCGCGGCCAAGGTAGACATGGCGCCAGACCAGGGGTGAGGAGCCTTGCCATGAGCACGATGACCGATCGCAAGAACGCCGCCATTTCCCGCGGTGTCGGCATGACGACGCAGATCTATGCCGACCGCGCCGAGAATGCCGAGATCTGGGACAAGGCGGGCAACCGCTATATCGACTTCGCCGCCGGGATCGCCGTGGTGAATACCGGCCACCGGCATCCCAAGGTGATGGCTGCGGTCAAGGATCAGCTCGACCGCTTCACGCATACCTGCCATCAGGTCGTGCCCTACGAGAATTACGTCGAACTGGCAGAGCGGCTGAACAACCTCGTGCCCGGCGATTTCCCGAAAAAGACCATCTTCGCCACCACCGGCGCCGAGGCGGTCGAGAATGCGGTGAAGATCGCACGGCACTATACCGGTCGTCCGGGCATCGTGGCCTTTGCCGGCGGCTTCCATGGCCGCACCTTCATGGGCATGGCGCTGACCGGCAAGGTCCAGCCCTACAAGGCCGGGTTCGGGCCGATGATGAACGATGTCTGGCACCTGCCGTTTCCCAATCCGCTGCATGGCGTCACCGAGGCCGATGCGCTGGCGGCGCTGGACCGGCTGTTCAAGGCCGATCTGGAACCCGGCCGGGTCGCGGCCTTCATCATCGAGCCGGTTCAGGGCGAGGGCGGTTTCTACGAGGTGCCGACGAGCTTCGTGCAGAAGCTGCGCGAGATCGCCGACGCTTACGGCATCCTCCTGATCGCCGACGAGGTGCAGACCGGCTTTGCCCGGACCGGCAAGCTGTTCGCGATGGAACATCACGGCGTTGCCGCCGATCTGACGACGATGGCGAAGGGGCTGGGCGGTGGCTTGCCGATCAGCGCCGTCACCGGCCGGGCCGAGGTGATGGACAGCCCCAATCCCGGCGGTCTGGGCGGCACCTATGCGGGCAACCCGCTGGGCGTGGCGGCGGCCCATGCGGTCCTTGACGTGATCGAGGAAGAGGGGCTGAACGACCGCGCCACCCGTCTGGGTCAGCGGCTGAAGCAACGGCTGGCGGCGCTGCGCGACGAGGTGCCCGAGATCATCGACATCCGCGGCCCCGGCTTCATGAACGCGGTCGAGTTCAACGTCACTGGCAGCGACAAGCCGAACCCCGACTTTGCCAACCGGGTCAGGGAAGAGGCGCTGAAGCGCAACCTGATCCTGCTGACCTGCGGCGTTTATGGCAACGTGATCCGCTTCCTCGCGCCGCTGACCATCCCCGATCCGGTCTTCGACGAGGCGCTGGATATTCTGGAAGACAGCATCAAGGCCGCGCGCGGCTGAGACCTGCCCGTCGGGCTTGTGCGAATTTGAACAGGCGCGGTGAGTGGACAAGCCATTCACCGCGTTCTAGCTTGCGCGTCTTGCAAACCGAGGAGCCGCCGCATGGGCGCGATCATCGAGGTCGATCATCTTTCGAAACAATATGCCAGCGGCACCAAGGCGCTGGACGATGTCAGCCTGACCATCGAGGAGGGCGAGATCCTGGCGCTGCTGGGGCCGAACGGCGCCGGCAAGACCACGCTGATCTCGATCATCTGCGGGCTGGTGGTGCCCACGGGCGGCACGGTGCGCGTCGGCGGCCATGACATCCGCACCGACTGGCGGGCGGCGCGCGAGCTGATCGGGCTGGTGCCGCAGGAAATTTCGCTCGATCTCTTCGAGACGGTCGAGAACAGCGTGAAATTCTCGCGCGGGCTTTACGGAAAGCCGGCCGATCCGGCCTATGTCGAACAGGTGCTGCGCAGCCTGACGCTGTGGGACAAGCGCAAGGCGCAGGTGCGCGAACTCTCGGGCGGGATGAAGCGCCGGGTGCTGATCGCCAAGGCGCTGGCGCACAAGCCGCGCGTCTTGTTCCTCGACGAGCCGACCGCAGGGGTCGATGTCACCCTGCGCCGCGAGATGTGGCAGGTGGTGCGGCAGCTGCGGGCGGATGGGGTGACGATCATCCTGACCACGCATTATCTCGAAGAGGCCGAGGAAATGGCCGACCGGATCGGCGTCATCGACAAGGGCCAGCTGCAACTGGTTCGGCCCAAGGCCGAACTGATGGGCGAGTTCGGCTGCAAGACCCTGACGATCGAGCTGGACCAGCCGCTGACGGCGCTGCCCGAGACCCTGCAGGGCCGTAACCTGACGCTGTCCGAGGACCGCCAGTCGATCAGCTATGACTATGAATCACGCGCCGGCCGCTCGGGCATCGGCCGCCTGCTGGCCGATCTCTCGGCGGCAGGGGTCAGCGTCCGCGACGTCTCGACCCGGCAATCCAGCCTTGAGGATGTGTTCCTAAACCTGTTGGAGGACAAGGCATGAACTGGCAATCCGTCCGCGCCATCTACCGCAAGGAGATGATGCGCTTCTTCCGCACGCTGACCCAGTCCATCGCCTCGCCGGTGATCTCGACGACGCTCTATTTCGTGGTTTTCGGTGCCGCGCTTGGCAATCGCATCCAGTCGGTCGAGGGCATCGACTACGGCGCCTTCATCGTGCCGGGGCTGATGATGCTGACGGTGCTGCAGCAATCAGTGGCCAATGCCAGCTTCGGCATCTACTTCCCGAAATTCTCGGGCACGATCTATGAATTGCTCGTGGCGCCCACGGGCTGGGCCGAAGTGGTACTGGGCTTTGTCGGCGCGGCGGCGACCAAGGCGATCTTTGTGGCGCTGCTGATCCTTGGCACCAGCTTCTTCTTCGTCGACATCCATGTCGTCCACCCGGTCTGGATGATGGCCTTCCTGGTCCTCTCGGCCATCGGCTTCTCGCTTCTGGGCTTCATCATCGGCCTCTGGGCCAAGAATTTCGAGCAGTTGCAGATCATCCCGATGATGGTCATCACGCCGCTCGTCTTTCTTGGCGGGGCCTTCTACTCGGCCAGCATGTTGCCGCCCTTCTGGGAGGGCGTGGCCAAGCTGAACCCGGTGCTTTACCTGATCTCGGGCTTCCGTTGGGCCTTCTTCGGGCTGGCCGATGTGCCGGTGGGCGTGTCGCTGGTGGCGGTGGCGATCATGATCGGCCTCTGCATGGCGCTGATCCGCTGGATCTTCTACACCGGCTGGCGGCTGCGCGAGTAATCGTCGCACCCTGCAACCTGTCGTGGACAAGCCCGGGAGCCTGTGAGAGATTTTTCCAACGAAACCAATGTTGGAGAGACTATCATGGGTTCTCGAGTTCTCTGGATCGTTGTCGGCGCAATCTCGGTTCTGGCCGGGATCTTCGCCCTCGCCAATCCGCTGGCGGCGACGCTGGCCGCCGAGACGCTGGCCGGCTGGGGCTTCCTGATCGTCGGCATCTTGCAGGTCGTCTTCGCCTTCCGCGACATCGGCTGGGGCGCGCGCATCTGGGCGATCCTGATCGGCCTTGCCTTCGTGTTGACCGGCATCTCGCTTCTGGGCAATCCGCTGGCCGGGATCATCTCGCTGACGGTTCTGGTGGCGGTGATGTTTCTGGTGGTGGGCGTCGCCAAGGTCATCCTGTCCTTCTCGCTGCCGCGTGGACCCGGCTTCTGGCTGTTGCTGCTCAGCGGCGCGCTGTCGGTGGTACTGGCGGTGATGATCTTCTCGAACTTCCCGCAATCCGCCGCAGTGATCCTTGGCGTTCTGCTGGCGATCGAACTGATCTCGAACGGGGTGGCGATGATCACCCTCGGCTCGATGCGGCGCGCGGCCTAGCGGCAGATCTTGATCTGCGGGTCGAGGCGGCGGTACTCGGCGGCGGTCAGCACCTGCATGTCCAGCGAATACTGCCAACTCGCAAACCAGCGGCGGCGGATCTCGCCGCGATAGAACTGGCCCATGATGTCGCCCACCATTGGCGGGATGATCTTGGTCCCGGGAAGGCGCGGGGCATGAAATCCAACCCGCGCCTTGGGATCAAGGCAGGCATTGGGCAAGCTGAGGTAAATGGTGCAGGCCGAGCGGCAATAGCCGCGAATCCGCACTTGCCGTCCTGAACGCTGCAGCTGGTTGCGCCTTTGGATCGTTTCCAGCACGTTGCCGCCGGAATCGTTCGAAATGTCGATGGGGCGCCGGGACTGCGCTTCGACCGGGGTTGCGGCGGGCAGGCTCAGCAGGACGGACAGGGCGATCAGGACAGGTTTCAACATCCGGTCAATTTGCGACAGCCGCGCGCCGGGGGAAAGCCACATTGCCGCGAGCGACAGCCCGACAGGCGGCAGCCTGCCCTTGCCCGGTGACGGGCGGGGCCGTATATGCCGGCAATGACCCAGAACCCGCCCAACCTGCGCCCGGATCTCGCCCGCGCCCATATCCCCGAGCTGCGCCGCCCCGGCCAGCCGACCATCGGCATGGTCAGCCTCGGCTGTCCCAAGGCGCTGGTTGACAGCGAGCGCATCCTGACCCGGCTTCGGGCCGAGGGCTATGCCATCAGCGCCGATTACAATGGCGCGGATGCGGTGATCGTGAACACCTGCGGCTTTCTGGACAGCGCCAAGGCCGAAAGCCTCGAGGCCATCGGCGAGGCGCTGCAGGAGAACGGTCGGGTGATCGTCACCGGCTGCCTCGGAGCGGAACCCGAATACATCACCGGCGCGCATCCCAAGGTTCTGGCCGTCACCGGCCCGCATCAATATGAATCGGTGCTGGATGCCGTCCATGGCGCCGTGCCGCCCGCGCCCGATCCTTTCGTCGATCTGCTGCCGGCCTCCAGCGTCAGCCTGACGCCGCGCCATTACAGCTATCTGAAGATCTCCGAGGGCTGCAATCACAAGTGCAAGTTCTGCATCATCCCCGACATGCGCGGCCGTCTGGTCAGCCGTCCGGCCCATGCCATCGTCCGCGAGGCCGAAAAGCTGGTCGCCGCCGGGGTCAAGGAGCTGCTGGTGATCTCGCAGGATACCAGCGCCTATGGGCTCGATCGCAAGCACGAGACCGAGCGCGGCCACCGCGCCCATATCGTGGACCTCGCCCGCGACCTTGGCTCGCTCGGGGCCTGGGTCCGGCTGCATTACGTCTATCCCTATCCCTTCGTGCGCGACCTGATCCCGCTGATGGCGGCCCATTCGGAAACTGGCGGGCTGGTGCTGCCCTATCTGGATATCCCCTTCCAGCACGCCCATCCCGATACGCTGAAGCGCATGGCGCGTCCCGCTGCCGCCGCGAAGACGCTGGACGAGATTGCGGCCTGGCGGTCGGTCTGCCCCGAGATTACCCTGCGCTCGACCTTCATCGTCGGCTATCCCGGCGAGACCGAGGCCGAGTTCCAGACGCTTCTGGACTGGCTGGACGAGGCGCAGCTGGACCGCGTCGGCGCGTTTCAATACGAGAACGTCAAGGGTGCCCGCGCCAATGACCTGCCCGACCATGTTGCCCCCGAGGTGAAGCAGGACCGTTTCGACCGCTTCATGGAAAAGGCGCAGGCCATCAGCGAGGCCAAGCTGGCCGCCAAGGTCGGCCAGCGCCTTCAGGTCATCGTGGACGAGGTCGATGACGAGGGCGCCACCTGCCGCACCAAGGCCGACGCGCCCGAGATCGACGGCAACCTGTTCATCGACGAGGGATTCGAGGGTCTGCATCCCGGCGATATCGTCGAGGTGACGGTGGACGAGGCCGGGGAATACGATCTGTGGGGCCGGCTCTAGGAGCGCAAGATGCCGCGGCCTCCCTCGGTTGCGCCGCGATTCCCTGCCGTGGCATGTAGGGCGGCAAGAGACGAGGGCCGCAGCAGCATGACCACCGAACGCGAAACCGACTGGGACGCCCCCGGCAAGCCCCGCAAGCCGACCATCATAGGCATCGGCGCGCAGAAGGCCGGGACCACATGGCTGTCGCAGATGCTGGCCCAGCACCCCAAGGTCTGGACCCCGCCCTTCAAGGAGGTGCAGTTCTTCAGCCATCGCTTTGTCGAAGAGCACCGGCAATGGCTGCCCTGGCATTTCCGCCGCTCGCGCCAGACCATCGAGCGCCGCTGGGGCCTGCGCGGCGATCCCATGCCGCAGGGGCTGATCGACTATCTCGACGGCATCACCGCCGACCCGATGTTCACAAATGACTGGTATCGCCGCGTCTTCGCCCCGGCGCCACCGGGCAGCCAGACAATGGATGTCAGCCCGGAATACTCGACCGTGCCCGAGGAGGGCGTTGCCTTCATCCGCGATTTCCTGCCGCGCGCGCGGTTCATCTATATTCTGCGCGACCCGGTCGACCGGGTGATTTCGCAGATGAAGATGCACATGACCCGCAAGAAGAAGAACCCGCGCGAGGCCGGGCCGTGGCTCGAGCTGCTGGAGAGCGAGCCGGCTTTGTTCAACCGGGGAGACTATACCGCCTATGTGCCGCGCTGGCAGGCGGCGTTCGGTCCCGACAAGCTGATGATCCTGCCCTTCGGCCGCATCGCCTCAGATCCTGCCGGGCTGCTGTCCGAGATCGAGGATTTCCTCGGCCTGCCGCATCACGCCTATGAGAATGCCGAGCGCAAGGTCTTCGCCGCCCCGGATGACCTCAGCGCCCCGCCGGAGCTGCGCGCGATCCTGACCGAACGGCTGCAGGACCAGACGGATTTCCTGCAAGGGGCCTTCCCGCCGGAATTCACCGCGCAACTGCGCTGACCTTTCCTAAAGCCGCGCGATCCCCTAAATAGCCTGCAACATTTGCAGGAGATTCCCATGGCGTCCTATCAGTATGTCTATCACATGGACGGCGTGTCCAAGACCTATCCCGGCGGCAAGAAGGTGTTCGAGAACATCCGCCTGAACTTCCTGCCGGGGGTCAAGATCGGCGTGGTCGGCGTGAACGGCGCCGGTAAGTCGACGCTCTTGAAGGTGATGGCCGGGCTCGACAAGGATTTCTCCGGCGAGGCCTGGGCCGCCAAGGGCGCGACCGTCGGCTATCTGCCGCAGGAACCGCATCTCGACCCGAATCTCGACGTGCGCGGCAATGTCATGCTGGGCGTGGCGGCGAAGAAGGCCAAGCTCGACCGCTATAACGAGCTGGCGATGAACTACTCGGACGAGACCGCCGAGGAAATGGCGACGCTGCAGGACGAGATCGACGCCGAGAACCTCTGGGATCTGGACAGCCAGATCGACGTGGCGATGGAGGCCCTGCGCTGCCCGCCCGACGATGCCAATGTCGAAACCCTGTCGGGCGGTGAACGCCGCCGGGTGGCTTTGTGCAAGCTGCTTCTGGAAGCGCCCGACATGCTGCTGCTGGACGAACCGACCAACCACCTCGACGCGGAAACCATCGCCTGGCTGCAGAAGCACCTGATCGAATATCCGGGCACGATCCTGATCGTCACCCATGACCGCTATTTCCTCGACGACATCACCGGCTGGATCCTCGAACTGGATCGCGGCCGCGGCATTCCCTACGAGGGCAATTATTCCGCCTGGCTCGACCAGAAGGCCAAGCGGCTGGCGCAGGAGGCGCGCGAGGACAAGGCCAAGCAGAAGACGCTGGAACGCGAGCTGGAATGGATCCGCGCCGGCGCCAAGGCCCGCCAGGCCAAGCAGAAGGCCCGGATCAACGCCTATAACGAACTGGCCGGCCAGTCCGAGCGCGACAAGCTGACCCGCGCCCAGATCATCGTCCCGAATGGCGAGCGTCTTGGCGGCAAGGTGATCGAGGTCGCCGGGCTGAAGAAGGCCATGGGCGACAAGCTGTTGATCGAGAACCTCGATTTCACCATCCCGCCCGGCGCCATTGTCGGCGTGATCGGCCCGAACGGCGCCGGTAAATCCACGCTGTTCCGGATGCTGACCGGTCAGGACCAGCCCGACGAGGGCCAGATCACCCTGGGCGATACGGTGCAGCTCTCCTATGTCGACCAGTCGCGCGATGCGCTGGACGGCAACAAGACGGTCTGGGAGGAAATCTCGGGCGGGGCCGAGCAGATCGAACTGGGCGATGCGACGATGAACAGCCGCGCCTATGCCAGCGCCTTCAACTTCAAGGGCGGCGACCAGCAGAAGAAGGTCGGCCAGCTCTCCGGCGGTGAACGCAACCGCGTCCACATGGCGAAGCTGCTGAAATCCGGTGGCAACGTGCTGCTGCTTGACGAACCGACCAACGATCTGGACGTGGAAACCCTGCAGGCGCTGGAAGCCGCGCTGGAAGATTTCGCCGGCTGCGCCGTCATCATCAGCCACGACCGCTTCTTCCTCGACCGCCTCTGCACGCATATTCTTGCGTTCGAAGGCGACGCCCATGTGGAATGGTTCGAAGGCAATTTCGAGGCCTATGAAGAGGACAAGGTGCGCCGGCTTGGGCCGGACAGCATCGAACCGAAGCGGGTGAAGTACAAGAAATTCACGAGATAATGATCTGGCAGCTTGGGCAATGCCGGGCCATTGTCCAAGCTTATTGCCGATTTCCGCAGTCAATCCTGTCGCGACAAAATCTGAAAACGGTGCTATAATAAGTCAGATCGGGGTTTCTCCGTCTCTCTTCTTCGCATTGCGAGGGGCAGATGCCAACAATTATCTTCTACATGATTCCGGTTGCCAATACGACCGCAGTTGACATCGATCTTGTCGAATTGCGCGCTGCGCTGCCCCCGAACCTCCGAAGAATTAACAATATCAACGTCCGTGTCGGTACCGGTGAAACGGCGGAAGAGGACGTTGATGGGGGTATGTTCACGATGGAAGTCGAGGTGACTGCTCCGGATAATGCGACAGTCGTGGATAATGCCAGATTTCAAGAGGTTCGATTCGGGGGCAGCCGGTTTGTTCTAGACCTTGCTGATCCCGGAGGGACATATCACCCGGGCGCTGCCGCATATTTTCAACAGGTTGATGTTAATACCCTGAAGCTTGTGGTTTTTCGCCCATTGCAGGGCGCGCGGGCATCGCATTATTTTCGTCGCCACGCGCCGTAAGCGTAACACGCTCTTTGCGGCAACCGCAGGGCGGGGTTCCCCACCCCACCGATTGCCCGTTGCCCTGTTCGCATGGTGGGGTGAAACCCCACCCTACGCCCAGACCCGTCGGGAACGGTCGCACGCACCATTCCGCTCAATCCCGTGCACGCCCTGTGCACGCTCTGTGCAGCCAAATTCCCAGCATTTGCTGACGAAACCCGTGCCCGGGCGTCACTGTTGCGCTACCTACCGCACGCCGCCGTTGCACCCTCCGCAAACGAAAAGAGCGACCCCGAGGGGCCGCCCTTCCGTCTCACTCGGATCAGCTTCGATCAGAAGCGGAACGAGGCGCGGACCTGCACCATGTCGGTGTCCAGATCCAGACCGTCGACGTTCTGCACGTCGCTGAAGTCCTGCTTGGTGTATTCGGCGCCGACGGTGAAGCGGTCGTTCACCATGTATTCGCCACCGATGCCATAGGTCACGTCGGTTTCCGACAGGTCGTTGTCGCCCGAGATATGGGCGGCGCCCAAGGTGACGTAGGGCAGGAATTTGCCCATGTCATAGCCCGCGCGGCCACGCAGGCGCCACAGGTCGGCATCGCCGTCGCCCTCGTCGAGGTCGACCTTGTTATAGTCGAGCTCGCCGCCCAGGACGTAATTGCCGAAGTCATGGGTATAGCCGCCATGGACACCATAGGCGTCGAAATCGGACTCGGTGCCATCCGACGCTTCCGCGCTGCCCTGACCATATTGAACACCGGCGTAGAAGCCGGTCCAGTCGGTGCCGGCATCAACGGCAACCGGGACGACCGGGGCGATGACCGGGGTCTCGACGACCGGCGAAGTATAGCCGCCAGCGAAGGCCGAACCGGCGGTGAGGGTGGCTGCAACAGCCGCAATTGCGAGTTTCATCTGAAACATCCTTCTTCTGTGTTTCGCCAGCCGATCTAGGTCTGGCTCTGACAGGGTTGAAGGGTCGATGAAGGGCATGTGCGGGCTGCGTGTCGCTGCCGCAACCAACGAAACGTGATCGAAAGTGACGGAAAGTCCCGCATTTGCTGGAGTTCTCGGCTCACAGTCGGTTATCTCTGTGCGGCGTGGCACAGGCTCTGCGCATCCGCGCGGAGATCAAACCGGGCTATACGGCGCGGTCCTACGAGGTCACGGCCTTTCCCATGCCGCAGCGCGAGCCGCTGGCGGGTTTGATCGTCTCGGGCGTGGTCTGCAGGTTGGCGTCGGTTTCTGCAGGCGCCGGAAGGATGACGACGGGCTTGGCCGGCTCGGTGCCGGTCGTGGCCTCCTGCGCAAGGGCGGGCGCGGCCAGGAAGGCGGCGGCAAGCGCCAGGGTCAGGGCATGGCTGGGCATGGGTGATCCTTTCGATTGCGGGTTAACAGAGCTTCATCCTGCGCCCGAATCGCCCAATCACAAAATCACGCTTTGCCGATGCCGCGATTGCGAGCGGCCCTTTGCCCACCCGATCGTGACTGTCTTGCCGCCCGATTCATGGCTAGGGTGCCGTCGTGACCGCCCTTGACCGAAAGGACCGCCATGCCAAGCCGCCGCCACCTTCTGATCGGGGCCGCAGCCCTTGGCGCCAGCGCCGCCCTGCCTGCTTTCGCCCAGGGCGCCGACCGCCCGAATCCGATGCCCGAGGATCTGCGTCAGGCGATCGAGCGCGACCCGAATGCGCCGGTCCTCGGCAATCCCGAGGGCAACCTGACGCTGACCGAGTTCTTCGACTATAACTGCCCCTTCTGCCGCCAGATGGTCGGGGTCGTGCAGCAATTGATCTCGTCGGACCCGCAATTGCGCGTGGTCTACCGCGAATGGCCGGTCTTCGGCGAGGGATCGGATTTCGCCGCGCGGGCCTCACTGGCCTCGCTCAGGCAGGGCAAATACTGGCCATTCCACGTCGCGCTGATGGCGATGAAGGACCGCGCCGCCGAGGCGAGCGTCATGCGCATCGCCCGGCAGATCGGCCTCGATGCCACCAAGCTGCGCGCCGATATGGATCGCCCCGAGATCGACGAGCATATCACCACCTCGTTCCAGCTGGCCGATCACATGGGTCTGATGGGCACGCCGACCTTCATCGCCGGCGACGAGGCAGTCTTTGGCCGCATGTCGCTGAAAGAGGCGCAGGACCTGGTGGTGCGGGGTCGCAAGACGCTGGGGGTCTAGCGCACCTTGCCCTTCCAGCCGGGTGGCCTTCGCGCCACCCAGGCGAAGAAGCGGGCGAGGTCGGGATGCCCACGCAGCGCCTCGACGCTGTTGAACTGCCGGGCAAGCTCGGTCTCGGTCAGGGTCTTGTGGATAGTCGAATGGCAGACCTGGTGCAGCAGGACGGTTTCGCCGCCCTTGCCGCCGCGCAGTTTCGGGATCAGGTGATGGCGGCTCTGCGGCGCGCCCGGCGTGATCGGCCGCCCGCAAAGCGGGCAGACCGGATGTTCGGGGTCGGGATCGGTCAGACCCATTCCCAGGGGCGGGTGAATTCGCCCAGCTTGGCCTTGATGGCGGCCTCGTCCACCTCGCCATCGCGGGCCAGACGCGCGACCAGACCGCGCTTCTTGTCCTCGACCACCTCGGCCACATGGGCGCCGGTGCCAGCCAGCGCGGCGTCATAGACCCGGGTGATGGCCATGCGGCGCAGGTCGGGCTTGAAGATCTTGCCTACCGCCGTCTTCGGCAGTTCGGCCATGATCTCGATATGCTTGGGCAGGGCGGCGCGTTCGTGGATGTGGGTCTTGGCGTGCTCCATCAGCTCTTCGACGGTGACGGTCGCGCCCTCGGTCAGTTCGACATACGCGGTGGGCAACTCGCCCGCGAAGGCATCGGGCTGGCCGATGGCACCGGCAAAGGCGACCTGCGGATGGCTCAGCAACCCGTCTTCGATCTCGGCCGGGTCGATGTTATGGCCGCCGCGGATGATCAGGTCCTTGGCCCGGCCGGTGATCCACAGGTAGCCATCGGCATCGATGCGTCCCAGATCGCCGGTGCGCAGGTAAATGCCCTCGGCGAACAGGTCCTTGTTCTTGTCGGCCTCGGTATAGGTCGAGCCGGCATAGACGCCCGGATTGGCCACGCAGATCTCGCCCACCTCGTCGGCAGCGCATTCCTGCACGCCGCCGGGGATGTGCTTCAGGATGCGCACATGGGTATGGGGCAGGGGAATCCCGACCGAGCCCACTTTCTTGGCGCCGTCGACCGGGTTGCAGCTGACCAGACAGGTCGCCTCGGTCAGGCCGTAGCCCTCGGCGATCTCGACCCCGGTGGCGGCCTTGAAGCGGTTGTAAAGCTCGAGCGGCAGCGGTGCCGAGCCCGAGATGGCGGTTTTCAGCGACGAGACATCGGCATTCACTGGGCGCTGCATCAGCGCCGAGATCGCGGTCGGCACGGTGATCAGGAACGTGACCTGCCAGCGCTCGATCAGTTTCCAGAAATTGTCGAAGACGCCGTCGCCGCGATAGCCGGCGGGGGTCGGCATGACCACATGCGCGCCCGAGGCGATGCAGGACATCAGGATCGGATAGGCGGCAAAGACGTGGAACATCGGCAACGGGCAGATCAGCACGTCGGTTTCATCGAACAGCAGCCGCCCGCCCAGCCAGCCATTGTAGATCATGCCAGAGTAAAGATGCTGCGCCACCTTGGGCGTGCCGGTGGTGCCGCCGGTGTGGAAATAGGCGGCGACCCGGTCTTCCTGCGGATCGTTGAAATCCAGCCGCGTATGCTTGCTGCCGCTGGTCGCGGCCTCGAAATCCAGCACCTTGGCGTGATGCTTGAGCGGGACCTTGGGGCGCAGCAGCGGCACGATGAACTTTTTCAGCCCGGTCAGGTGGCGGTTCAGGTCGATCTCGACCACATGCGTCACGTTCGGAGCCTTGCTGACCGCCTCGGCGGCTTTCTGGGCGACGTCGGTCTTGGGAAAGGCCTTCAGCGTGACGAGCACCTTGGCCTTGGTCTCGCGCAGGATGCCGGCGATCTGCTCGGCGTCCAGAAGCGGGTTGATCGGGTTCACGATGCCGGCGGTGGCGCCAGCCATGAGCACGATCGGCGTCTCGATGCTGTTCGGCAGCAAGTAGGCGACGGTATCCTTGGGCCCGACGCCGAGGCTGCGGAACAGGTTCGCGGTCTCGGTCACCCGGGCGTGGAATTCACGCCATGTCAGGGTGGTGGCATGGTCGCGTTCGCCCGAAAGCAACTGGAAGGACAGGGCAGGGCGGTCCGGAAAACGCTCGGCCGTGGCGGAGAGAAAGCCGTAGATTGTCTTCGGTAGCTGCCGGCTTCCATAGTCCATCTCGGACTCGATCCGGTTGCGATCTTCCATGCTGCCAAAGCGGCTCATCAACGCCTCCCCCCGATTACGCGTCTTGTCCAGCCGGCCTCCTGCCAGGCCGGGTGGCGCAGAGAATGAGGCAAAGTTGCCAATGAGGGCAAGGGTGTTGCCCTTGCCCTCGGGCGCTGCAACGCAGCGTCAGAATGGGTCACGCAGGGTCAATTTTCCTGCGGAATGCGCAATGTCTGGCCCGGATAGATCTTGTCGGGGTCGCTGAGCATCGGCCGGTTGGCCTCGAAGATGGCGTTATACTTGTTGGCATTGCCCAAGTACTTCTTGGCGATGGCCGACAGGGTTTCGCCCTTGGCAACGGTATGGAACACCGGCGCTGAGGCAGCGGGCTGGGGCGCGGCTTTCGGTGCGGCGGCCTGTTCGGCAGCGGGTTTTGCGGTAGCTGTCCCGGCCTTGGGCGCCTCGGCCTTCGGAGCCGGTGCGGCGGGCGCGCCGGGCAGGTCGGCCTCGACATGGGCGATGCCCTTGATGTTGCCGACGGCCAGGATCAGCTTTTCCATGGTCTCGCGGTCAGCGCCCTTGGATTCCACGATCACCGTGTCGCCGCGCAGGCGCAGATGCACATCGCCGCTGTCCAGCCCCAGACGCTTCACTTCGGCTTCCAGCGCCGCGACCTTGGCCTTGGTCGCCTCGTCGAGCGCCGGACCGCTTGGCTTCGCCTCGGCGGCTTCGGCTTCCGACCCGAAGATCGATTTGCCGGCGTCCTTCACGAAATCCCACAATGCCATGGACTGTCCTTTCAGGTTCATGTCTCGATCGTCAAAACGCCAGCCGGATGACGAAGTTCCGCAGCACGGTCGGCATTGCCAAACTGCACCGAAATGTTCGATTCGTTGAATCCTTTAAAAATGCGGCCTATACAACCCTAACGGGCACCGGGAGGACAAGGCGGATGGGCAGGTACATTCTGGCATCGCTGATGGGGCTGACGCTCGCAGGATGCGCAGCGGAAAAGGGCGGGCTACACGCCTCGGCCAGCAGCAAGTATCCCGATGTTCAGGCCAGTGAGCCGGGTGCGGCGCAATGCCATGCGACGAGCACTGCCGATAACGCGACAGCGGCGGCGGCGACCAATGCGGCGCGTCGGGCTGCGGGCCTGCCGGATGTCCAACCGAACGCGGTGCTGGCGCGGGCGGCGGCGGCCCATGCCTGTGACATGGCAGGACGCGGGTTGATGGCGCATCGTGGCAGTTCCAGCAGCGGGCCGGCGGCACGGGTCAAGGCGCTTGGCTATGCCCCGCGCCTGACCGCCGAGAACATCGCCGCCGGCCCCTATTCGCTGAACCGGGTGCTTGCCGAATGGAACGCCTCGCGCGGGCATCTGGAGAACATCTACATCCCGCAGGTGCGCGAGGTGGGCATCGGCCGCGCCGTCGGCTCGGATGGCAGGACGGTCTTCTGGTCGGCGGTCTATGGCGCGCCGAAATAGCGTCAGGCGGTCGCCTGAACCTCGTCCCCGGCCATGTCATCCTCGACCAGCCCGGCGGTGAACTGCAGCCGCGCCAGCCGGGCATAAAGCCCGCCCTGCGCCACCAGTTCGTCATGGCGACCCTCGGCCACGATCCGGCCATGGTCAAAGACCACGGTGCGGTCTGCCGTCTTCACCGTTGCCAGCCGGTGGGCGATGACGATGGTGGTGCGGCCCTTGGACAGCCGGTTGATGGCCTCCTGCACTGCCGCTTCGGATTGGGCGTCCAGCGCGCTGGTCGCCTCGTCCAGCAGCAGGATCGGCGCATCGCGCAGGATGGCGCGGGCGATGGCGATGCGCTGGCGCTGGCCGCCCGACAGCATCACCCCGCGCTCGCCCAGCTGGCTGTCAAAGCCGTCCGGCAGGGCAGTGATGAAGTCATAGGCGTTGGCGGCGCGGGCGGCGGCCTCGACCTCGGCATTGCTGGCCTCGGGGCGGCCGAAGCGGATATTGTCGCGCGCAGTGGCGGCAAAGATCACCGGGTCCTGCGGCACCAGCGCCATGGCCTTGCGGAAATCGGCCCGCGCCATGTCCTTGAGATCGATCCCGTCCAGCGTGACCCGGCCCTGATCGGGGTCCCAGAAGCGCTGGATCATCTGGATCACCGTGGTCTTGCCGGCGCCCGAGGGGCCGACCAGTGCCACGGTCTCGCCCGGCTGAATGGTCAGGCTGACGCTTTCCAGCGCCGAGGCGTCGGGGCGCGAGGGATAGTGAAAGGTGACGCCTTCCAGCGCAATGCGGCCCTTGACCGGGCGGGGCAGGGCGACGGGATGGGCTGGGTCATGGACATTATCCTCGGCGGTCAAGAGCTCGGTCAGCCGCTCGGTCGCGCCAGCGGCGCGCTGCAACTCGCCCCAGATCTCGGACAGCGCGCCGGTCGAGCTGGCGACGAGGATGGCATAGATCACGAACTGCACCAGCTCGCCCGCCGTCATCGTGCCAAGCCGCACATCGCGCGCCCCGATCCATAACACACCGATCACCCCGGCGAAGATCAGGAAGATGACGATACTTGTCATTACCGCGCGGGTGCGAACACGCGATAGCGCGGTGTCGAAGGATTTCTCGGTCACTCGGTCAAAGGCCGCGCTGCTGGCGGCCTCGTGGGTATAGGATTGCACCGTCTGCGCGGCCAGCAGGCTTTCCGAGGCGGAGCCCGACGAGGCCGCGATCCAGTCCTGGTTTTCGCGCGACAGCTTGCGCAGGCGCCGGCCCAAGACCACGATCGGCACGATGATCGCTGGCACGATCAGCAGGACCAGCCCGGTCAGCTTGGCCGAGGTGACGGCCAGCATCACCAGCCCGCCGACGAGGATCAGCATATTGCGCAGCGCGATCGAGACCGAAGAGCCGACGACCGACTGGATCAGCGTGGTGTCGGTGGTGATCCGCGACAGCACCTCGCCGGTCATCAGCCGCTCGTAGAAGCGCGGGCTCAGCGTGATGACCCGGCCAAAGACCGCCTTGCGGATATCGGCCACCACGCGTTCGCCGAGGCGGGTGACGAGGAAATAGCGCAGGCCGGTGCCGACGGCCAGCAGCGCCACGATCATCAGCGCCGCGCCGAAGTATTCGTCCAGCAACTGCGCGCCCTGATCGAAGCCATCGACGACCCGGCGCACCGCCAGAGGCAGGACCAGGCTGATCCCGGCGGTCACCGACAGCGCGATCAGCGCCAGCACCACCTGGATCCGGTAGGGCCAGATGAAGGGCATCAGCGCGCGCAGGGCGCCGACGCGGCGGGTGGTGGGGCGGTCTTCGGTTACGGACGGGCTGCGTGCCATCTTGTTTCCTTCGCACGTGGCTCAGGACCGTTTAGGGGGCCGGGGCGGCAGGGGCAAGCGGGCCTAAAGGCGCACCTCGCCCCGCGCCAGCGCCTCGGCCAGCAGATCGACCGCCTGCGCCAGCTTTTCGTCGATGAGATGCAGGTACTGGGTCCAGTCGGTCAGGGTTTGCAGTTCTTCCTTGCCATCCGAAATGCCGCGAAGCCCGATAAGCGGAATGCCAAAGCGCATGGCGGCGCGCAGATGGGCGAAGGTTTCCATATCCACCATGTCCTCGGCAATGCCGTCATAGCCTGCGCCGCTGACGATATTCGCGCCGGTGGACAGGCTGGCCTCGGGGATACCGGGGATGCGATGGGGCAGCGCCACCTGTCGCGGCAGGTCCAAGAGCGGGGTGCGGCCCTTGTCGAAGCCGAGGGGCGAGGCATCCATGTCGCGATACGCCAGATGGGTGGCCTGATAGACTTCGGCCTGCGCCAGATGCCGCGAGCCGGCGGAACCGAGCGAGACGATCAGCGCCGGTTTCTCGGCCATCGCCGTCAGAGTCGAGGCCAGCACCACCGCCGCCTCGACCGGGCCGATGCCGGTCATCAGGGGCGTGATCCGCTGGCGCAGATGCGGGCCGTATTCGGGTTCCGCCGCCATGACGAACAGCACCCGCTGTCCGGCGATGCTGTCACAACTGGTCAGGTCCATTTCTGCCATCCGTCCTCGAATTCCACCCGCTCGCATTGCGCAAAGCCCGCCAGCCGCTGCAACTGCGCCTCGATCTTCGCCAGCCGACCCTTGGCCGGGCGGATGCCCGGTTCCAGCCAGAGGCCCGCGACCGAGAGCACCCCTTCGGCCCGCCGGGCGCGGGCGTCGATGCGGCCGATCAGCCGGTCGTCCTCCAGAATCGGAAAGACGTAATAGCCGAACTGCCGCTTGGCTTCGGGAACGAAGACCTCGATGCGATAGTGAAAACCGAAGAAGCGTTCGGTCCGGTTGCGATCGCGCAGCGCCGGATCGAAGGGCGAGAGGATGCGCAATCCGCGTGCCTGCGGCGCGGCGTCGGTCTCCAGATCGGGCCGGGCCAGCGCGCGGCGGTGGCTGCCATCGGCGGATTCAATGCGGACCGGCACGACCTCGCCCCGGTGCAGCGCGGCGTCGGCCCATCGCGCGGCCTCCTCGGGCCGGATGCGGCCCCAGAATGCCGCCAGCTCGCCGGTGGTCGCAAAGCCGAGCCGGTCCAGCGCGGCCTGCATCGCCCAGTCTATCGCATCGTCATCGGTCATCTCGGGGCCGGGCGGATGCACCCGCTCGGCCAGGTCATAAAGTTTCGCGAAGCCCTCGCGGCGGGTGACGGCGATCCGCCCGCTTTGCCACAGGAATTCCAGCGCCGCCTTGGAGGGATGCCATTCCCACCAGCCGCCCTTGCTGCGCGCCTCGTCCAGCCCGACATCACCGGTGCCGGCGGGGCCATGGTCGCGGATATGGGCGATCACCTCGTCCAGCCGGTGTTCGAAATCGGCGCCGTGCCAGTTGCGATAGCGTTCGAGAATGCGCGGCGTATCGCGCCGCATCCGCCAGCGCCAATGCGGCAGGAAGGCCGAGGGGATGACGGCGGCGTCATGGGTCCAGTGCTCGAAGAGGGTCCGGTCGCGGTCCACCATCCGCCGCAGCAGCTCGGGCCGATAGGCGCGGCGGCGCGACCACAGGATCATGTCATGGGCGCGGGCGACGGTGTTGATGCTGTCGACCTGCACGAAGCCCAACCGCTGGATCAGTGCCAGCAGATCGGCGCGCGTCGCCGCGCCGGTGGGCGCCTCGCAAAGGGCATGGCGATCCAGAAAGATGCGCCGCGCGGTCGGGTTGTCGATCAGCCGCATCAACCTGTCCGTTCATGGTGCGGGCCGCGGGACTCGAACCCGCACGGGCTTGCGCCCCAGGGATTTTAAGTCCCATGCGTCTACCATTCCGCCACGCCCGCGGATGGCTTTGGCTATCCGCTGGCGGGGGTGGTGGCAAGGGCAGAGCGGGGGTTTCACACCCCCCAGCCCGGCCAATGTGGCCGGGCGTTCTTCGCGGAAAAGGTCCACTGGACCTTTTCCTGGGCGCGTCTCACCCCGTGGGATATTTCCGTGAAGTAGAAGCTCAGTAGCTGCGGGTCGGGCGGTCGAAGACCTTGCGGCCCATCAGGCTGCCGACCAGATCGACCATCAGCTTGGCGGTGCGACCACGGTCGTCGAGGAACGGGTTCAGCTCGACCAGATCCAGCGAGGTGACAAGGCCGGATTCGTGCAGAAGCTCCATCACCAGATGCGCCTCGCGGAAGGTGGTGCCACCGGGAACGGTGGTGCCGACGGCAGGCGCGATCGAGGGGTCGAGGAAATCCACGTCGAGGCTGACATGCAGCAGCCCATTTGCCTCGCGCACCCGGTTCAGGAAGGCGCGCAGCGGCGCGACGATGCCCTGCTCGTCCAGCACCCGCATGTCGTTCACCGCGATCTCGGTTTCCTGCATCGCGGCGTGCTCGGCCGGATCGACGCTGCGGATGCCGAACATGCAGATGTTCTGTCCCGGGATCGGGGCGGGGAAGGGCGGGAAGGGATCGAAGCCCGGACGACCCGCGGCATAGGCCATCGGCGTGCCGTGCAGATTGCCCGAGGTGGTGGTCTCGACGGTGTGGAAATCGCTATGGGCGTCCAGCCAGATAACGAAAAGCGGACGGTTGATCGCCGCCGCGTGCTGGGCCACGCCCGCCACCGTGCCAAGGGCCAGCGAGTGATCGCCGCCCATGATGATCGGCATGCCGTCGGGCAGCGCATTGGCCATGGCCGCGCGCAGCGCCTCGGTCCAGGCCAGGATTTCGGGCAGGTGATGGACGGCGGGGTTGGCGCAGGTCTCGTTGCCGGGCGCGCGCGGGGTCACGTCGCCGCGATCCTCGACCGTGTGGCCGAGATCGCCAAGGGTGCGCGACAGGCCCGCCACGCGATAGGCGGCGGGGCCCATCAGGCAGCCGAGGCGGCGCTGACCTTCGTCGACGGGGGCGCCGATCAGGATGCAATGGGTCATGGTAGGCCTCCTACTTGCGCACGCCCTTGAAGCGGTCTTCCCACTCGGCGCGCTGGTCGTCGGTGATCTTGGCGAAAAGATTGTCGGGCGTGGTGAAAGCATGGCCGGCCTGAAGCGCCATCATGGCCTGTTCCACATCATCGGGCCAGCCCGCATCCGCAGTCCCCATTGCCTCGGCCATGGCCTTGGCGGTGAAGGGGATGAAGGGGGCAGAGAGCACGGCATAGAGCCGGATCAGGTTCAGACCCAGACGCACCTGCATGGCGGCCTTTTCCGGGTCGGTCTTGAAGCTGGACCAGGGCGCGGCGCTTTGCAGGTATTCGTTGCCCAGAACCCAGATGGCGCGCAATTCGGCGGCGGATTTGCGCACCTCCATGTCCGCCATGAAACCTTCATAGGCGCGGATGCGGGTGGTCAGCGCCTCGATCAGCGCGCGTTCCTCGGGACCGTATGCGCCGCCCTCGGGGACGGTCTCGCCGAACTTGCTGCGGCAGAACTTGGTGATGCGGCTGACGAAATTGCCCAGCACATCGGCGAGGTCCTTGTTCACCGATTGCTGGAAGTTCTCCCAGGTGAACTCGCTGTCTCCGGATTCCGGCGCATGGCTGAGAAGCCACCAGCGCCAGTAATCCGCGGGCAGGATCTCCAGCGCGTGGTCCATGAACACGCCGCGACCTTGGCTGGTCGAGAACTGCCCGCCGGCATAGGTCAGGTAGTTGAAGGACTTGATGTAATCGACCATGCGCCACGGCTCGTCCGAGCCGATCAGCGTCGCCGGGAAGCTGAGCGTGTGGAAGGGCACGTTATCCTTGCCCATGAACTGGGTATAGGTCACGTCCTCGGCGCCTTCATCCTTGCGCCACCAGCGGCGCCAGTCGGCATCCGTCTTGCCATTGGCATCGGCCCATTCGGCGGTCGCGGCGATATACTCGATGGGCGCGTCGAACCAGACATAGAAGACCTTGCCCTCCATTCCCGGCCAGTCCTTGTCGCCGCGTTTGACCGGCACGCCCCATTGCACGTCGCGGGTGATGCCACGATCCTGCAACCCGTCGCCGTCATTCAGCCATTTGCGGGCGATCGAAGTGGTCAGGATCGGCCAGTCGGTCTTGCTGTCGATCCAGGCGGCGATCTGGTCCTTCAGCGCCGACTGGCGCAGGTAAAGATGCTTTGTCTCGCGCACCTCCAGATTGGTGCTGCCCGAGATGGCGCTGCGCGGGTCGATCAGATCGGTCGGGTCCAGAAGCTTGGTGCAATTCTCGCACTGGTCGCCGCGCGCCTTGTCATAGCCGCAGTTCGGGCAGGTGCCTTCGATGTAGCGGTCGGGCAGGAAGCGGGCGTCGTCGATGGAATACACCTGCTTTTCCGAGACCTCGCTGATATAGCCGTGATCCGCCAGTCGGCCGGCGAAATGCTGGGTCAGGGCGCGGTTGCGGTCGCTGGACGAGCGGCCGTAATGGTCGAACGACAGGCCGAAGCCGCGCGCCAGTGCCGCCTGTTCGCCATGCATCCGGGCGCAGTAATCGGCCACTGCCTCGCCGGTCTTGGCCGCCGCCAGTTCGGCGGGCGTGCCGTGTTCGTCGGTGGCGCAGATGAACATCACCTCATGGCCGCGACCTCTGAGATAGCGGGCATAGAGATCGGCGGGCAACTGGCTGCCCACGAGATTGCCCAGATGCTTGATGCCATTGATATAGGGCAGGGCAGAGGTGATGAGGTGGCGGGCCATGCGCGTGCGTCCTTGGGTCGATCGGCGCCGTATGTAGCCGCGATGGGCCGCGAATGAAAGAGAGCGGGCGGGTCGACAGCGGCGGTTGCGGGACCTGCCCGGCCTGGTGCGATCGGGTGGGGCGCTAGGGCCCTTTGGCCGCGCCGCCGCACCTGCTGCGACAGATCGCCACCCCGGCCATGTTTGATGCCCCGAAATTGGCATTGTTCCTCGGATTGTTAATAGGCCGCCAGTGCCAGCCACCGCATGGGCCCATCGCCAAGGGTGGTGACGAGAACAGGCATGAACCCGCAATTTCATTCGCTTTTTGCCCGGCACTCATCTCTGCGGCCGCGGTCAATTCACCGCTTGGAAGAAGAAATCTGCAAGCGAATTAACCGTTTAACCAGTTAACCCGGCGGTTGCTGGTTTGATCGCGGGGGTTGGTGTTCAGGATGGCACATTCAATCGAGGATCCAATCTCTGGGAGAGACCTTTCGTGCCGACCTACACCGTCAACCAGTTCTATCTGGGCCAATTTGCGGAAATGGACACCGTCGAGGCGACCAACTTACTGAACGCCAATTCGACGATCGAGAACCTTGCCGTTGCCAATCTCGGCGGTGGTCCGAACTGGGCCATCGGCTCGGTCTTTGGCGGTGACGCGCTGCAGATGACCACGATCACCCAGAACGACACCGTCCGCGATGGCGTGGCCTGGCGTCTGGAAGAGGATGATTACGCAAATCTCGGTCTCCCGGTGTTCCAGCGCGATGCCGACAGTTATACCTATGACATCGGCGCGGGGCCGGTGACGTCGGCCATCGATTCGGTCTCGGCCTGGAATGTCGAGATTCTGCTGGGCGATGGCACGACCGTGACCAAGAGCATCAGCATCGTCCAGCTGCAGAACGGCGCGATCTTCACCAACCCGGCCGACGCCTTCAACGGTCTGCGCATTCAGTCGTTCAAGATCGTCAGCCATACTTCCAGCGACTACTACGGCACGCCGAACAGCCGGACGATCACGGACGCCGAAATCGTCTGCTTCGCTGCGGGCACGCAGATCCTGACCGATCGCGGCGAGATGGCCATCGAGGACATTGCCATCGGTGACATGGTCCAGACGCTGGATCACGGGCTCCAGCCAGTGCGTTGGATCGGCTGCCGTCGGATGGACAGCATCGATCTGGCCGCAAATCCCAAGCTGAAGCCGATCCGCATCGCGGCCGGCTGTCTGGGCGGCGCCCTGCCGCATCGTGACCTGCTGGTCTCGCCGCAGCACCGCATCTTGGTCCGGTCGAAGATCGCGCAGCGCATGTTCGGCACGCAGGAGGTTCTGGGTGCGGCGAAGCAGTTCCTGCGGCTCGAGGGCTTCGACATCGTGCAGGATGTCGCGGCAGTGACCTACTATCACATGCTCTTCGACCAGCATGAAATTATCTTCGCCGAAGGTGCGCCGAGCGAGAGCCTGTTCACCGGCCCGGTCGCACTCGACAGCGTCGGCGCCGAGGCGCGCGACGAGATCCTGGCGATCATGCCCGGGATCGCCGAAGCTGGCCGCGAGATCGAAGGCGCGCGGATGCTGCTTAGCGGACGACCGGCGCGCAAGCTGGCCAGCCGCCACCTGCAGAACCGGAGATTGCTGCTGGCCGACGCCTGATCGCAGAGGTTGAACCGCCCGGCTGGCTGCCCCCGTCTCAGGCGGTGGCTTGCCAGCCGCCACGTGACGGGGCAGGTTGCCGCCATGATCCCCGAATCCGATGTCACCTTCGCTGGCAGCTTTCTCGACCGTGCCGATCGGCTGCGCAGTGATGCCGCCTGGCAGGAACAGCAGCTCGCCGATCCCGCCAGCCGCGTTTCCCCGTTCTGGCGGGGCAAGCCGCTGTTCGACCTGATGCCCGAGGGCCCGCGCCTCGCCTGGCTGTCGGCCACCGATCCACTGATCGTGGACGGCCCCGAGTCGGTCGTGTTCATGGGCCTCGACGAGGCCGGCACGGCCCATTTCGCCGCCGATGTGTCCTATATCGCCCCGCCCGACGTGGCTCCGGCCGAATTCGTGGATCGCCGCACGCTGGACCTGTCCGAGACCCGCAAGTTCATCGACCTGCGCGCGATCATGGGCGAGATCGATCATCGCGATGCCGGCATCGCGGCGGCGGCCAAGGGCATTTTCGAATGGCGGCTGACCCATGGCTTTTGCGCCAATTGCGGCAAACGGAACGTGGTCAGCCATGCCGGCTGGCGGTTTGATTGCCCCGGCTGCGGGCGGCAGCATTTCCCGCGCACCGACCCGGTGGTCATCATGCTGATCCTCGATGGCGACCGGGTGCTGCTGGGACGGCAATCGAACTGGGACCCGCGCATGTATTCGCTGCTCGCGGGCTTCATGGAGCCGGGCGAGACCGTCGAGGAGGCCGTGCGACGCGAGGTGATGGAAGAGGCGGGGATAACCGTGGGCGAGGTGCGCTATGTCACCTCGCAGCCCTGGCCGTTTCCGGCCTCGCTGATGATCGGCTGCGCCGGGCGGGCCGAGACGACCCGGATCGTCATGGACCCAAACGAGCTTGAGGACGCGCTCTGGGCCAGCAAGGCCGAGATCGCCGAGGCGCTGGAGGGCCGGCACGAGAAGATTGCCCCGGCACGCAAGGGGGCGGTGGCGCAGGTGATCCTGCGGGCTTGGGTGAACGGGCAGGTGACGGGTTTCAACTGAGGCTCAGGCGTCGCGCGGCCCGAAGAGGATGATCCCCGCCGCCATTACCGCCAAGGCTCCGCCGATCAGGTCGAAGCGGTCGGGGCGCTGACCCTCGACCATCCAGCCCCAAAGCAGCGCCGACAGGATATAGACCCCGCCATAGGCAGCATAGGCGCGACCGGCAAAGGCGGCGGGCGCCAGCGTCAGCAGCCAGGCGAAAGCGATCAGCGCGGCGGCGCCGGGCAGCAGCCAGAGCGGGCTGGCCGACTGGCGCAGCACCGCCCAGAGGGCGAAGCAGCCGGTGATCTCCATCAGGGCAGCGGCGAGAAACAGGACAAGCGCGTTCAGCATGGGCGCCAGCCTAGCAGGTTTGCGGGGGTAGGGAAGGCCGCACCACAGACGAAAAAAGGCCGCCCGAAGGCGGCCCCGATTTCGCATTCTGAACGCTTACCGCCGACGATCGCGGCGCGAGCTCATCGGCTGGAAGGCAACGCCCACATGCGCCTCGCAATAGGGTTTGCCGGGCTGCCTGGGCAGGCCGCAGAACCAGAATTTCTCGGTCGCCGGGTCGCCGATCGGCCATTTGCAGGTGCGCTCGGTCAGTTCCATCAGGCTCAGCTTGCGGGCCTTCTTCTCGACCTCGCGGACCGAGGCCAGCGCCTCGGGGCTGATCTCGTTGGCCGAGGGCTGCGGCGGCAGCGGCTGGCCGGCGGGCACGATCATGCGGCGATTGGCCGGGTTGAAGGCCGGCTGGGTCGAGGGTTCGGCCTCGTCGTCCTCGGGCTCGGCGGCTTCGGGTTCCTCAACCTTCTCGGGCTTGGCGTCGACCTTGACCTCGGGCTTCTTGGCAGGCTTCTTCGCCGGCTCGGGCGCGGGCGCCTCGGCCACCGGGGCGGCAGCGGGCTTGCCGGCCTCGGCCTCGTCATTGCGGTTCGACAGGCCAAGGCGATGCACCTTGCCGATCACCGCGTTGCGGGTGACGCCGCCCAGTTCCTTCGCGATGGCGCTGGCTGACTGGCCCTCGCTCCACATGCGCTTCAGCGTCTCGACGCGCTCATCCGTCCAGGACATGATTGCCTTTCCGGCAGGGCGTATCCCCGCCACATCTTGAAACCCGTGATTGACCCCGCCAGAAACGGGATGCCGAGAGATATCCCCGCAAGGCGGGAAATTCAAGGACGGGAAATGGCCGATCACATGACAAACGCCGCGAAAACACTGGGCGTGCGCCGCTTTGGCCGGGTCAACTGGCTGGGGATGCGGACACTGGCCCGGCGCGAGATCATGCGCTTCATGGCGGTCTGGCAGCAGACCGTCTTCGCGCCGCTGATGACCGCTGGCCTCTTCGTCACAGTCTTTGCCCTCGCCATGGGGCGCGAGGGGCAGGTGGTGATGGGGGTGCCCTACCTGGCCTTCATCGGGCCGGGCATCCTGATGATGACGGTGATCCAGAACGCGTTCGCCAATACCTCCTCGTCGATCATCTCGGCGAAGATGCAGGGAAATATCGTCGATACGCTGATGCCGCCGCTGTCGGCGGGCGAGTTGCTGGCGGGCTATCTGGCCGGGTCGGTGGCGCGGGCCGGGCTGGTCGCTGTGGTCATCGCCACAGGCATGGCGCTGGTCATCGGGCAGGGCGTGGCGCATCCGCTCTGGGCGCTTTCCTTCATCCTTCTGGGCGCGCTCTTGATGGGGGGCCTCGGCATCCTTGCCGCGATCATGGCGCAGAAATTCGACCAGATGGCGGCGATCAACAATTTCATCGTGACGCCGCTCAGCTTTCTGTCGGGCACCTTCTACTCGGTCGAGCAGCTGCCCGAGCCGTTCCGCACCCTGTCGCACTGGAACCCGATCTTCTACCTGATCGACGGCGCGCGCTACGGCTTTGCCGGGGTCAGCGATGCGCCGCCAATGCTGGGGCTGATGGTCTGCGTGCCGGTCGTGGCGCTGGTTCTATTCAACGGCTGGCGCTGGCTGAAAACCGGATACCGGATGAAACCGTGATTGCGCGAGCGCGGATTAGCCGCTATGGCGGATGCCATGATCACCCGGACCGCCAGCTTCGCCCGTCCCCGACGTTGATTTTCAACGTCCGATCCTGCCTGCCTTACACATCCCTGTACTGTTGAAGGAATCTGCCATGATTTCGCATGTCTTGCCGACCTATAACCGTGCACCCGTCGCCTTTGAACGCGGCGAGGGCAGCTGGGCCATTGCCACGGACGGGACGCGATATCTGGACCTTGGCGCGGGCATCGCGGTCAATGTGCTGGGCCACGCCAGTCCTGACCTGGTCGCCACGCTGACCGAGCAGGCCGGGCGGATCTGGCATGTCTCGAACCTCTATCGCATCCCCGAGCAGGAGCGGCTGGCCGATCTTCTGGTCGAGAACACCTTTGCCGATACCGTCTTCTTCACCAATTCCGGCACCGAGGCCGCCGAACTGGCGATCAAGATGGCGCGGAAATACTGGGACAGCGAGGGCGACCCCGAGCGGGTCGAGATCCTGACCTTCGACGGCGCGTTCCATGGCCGCTCGACCGGCGCCATTGCCGCCGCCGGGTCCGAGAAGATGGTCAAGGGCTTCGGCCCGCTGATGCCGGGCTTCCGGCAGCTTCCCTTCGGCGACATGGCGGCGCTGCGCGCGGCGATCAGCGACACGACCTGCGCGGTGATGATCGAACCGATCCAGGGCGAGGGCGGCATCCGCACACTGGCCGACGACGACCTGCGCGAGATCCGCGCGCTCTGCGACAAGACCGGCACGCTCTTGATCCTCGACGAGGTGCAATCGGGCATGGGCCGCACAGGGCGTCTGTTCGCGCATGAGTTCGCCGGCGTTGCCCCCGATATCATGATGGTCGCCAAGGGTATCGGCGGCGGCTTCCCCCTCGGTGCCGTGCTGGCAACCGAGAAGGCGGCGGCGGGCATGGTCGCGGGCACGCATGGCTCGACCTATGGCGGCAATCCGTTGGGTTGCGCGGTCGGCGCGAAAGTCATGGAGATCGTCGCCAATCCGGCCTTTTTGGCCGAGGTCGGGCGCAAGGCGGGTCTGTTCCGGCAGAAGCTCGAAGGGCTGGTCGCCGCTCATCCCGAAGTGTTCGAGGCGGTGCGCGGGCAGGGGCTGATGCTGGGGCTGAAATGCAAGGTCGCGCCGGGTGATCTGGTCAAGGCCGGCTATGACCAGCACATCCTGACCGTCGCTGCCGCAGACAATACGCTGAGGCTCTTGCCGCCGCTGAACATTTCGGACGAGGATATCGCCGAGGCGGTGGTGCGGCTGGATAAGTCCGCCAGCGCCGTCGAACAGGGATAGCATCATGCACGACCACGCCGATCATCACCACGGGCAGGGCCACGACCATGGCAGCGAACTGGACGAGATGACGGCGCGGGTGCGCGCGCTGGAGACGATTCTGACCCGGAAGGGGTTGATCGACCCGGCGGCAGTCGACCGGATCATCGATACCTATCAGAACAGGGTCGGCCCCCGGAACGGGGCCGCCGTCGTCGCCCGCGCCTGGACCGATCCTGGTTTCGCCGAACGGCTGCGCGCGGATGCCACGGCCGCCATCGCCGAACTGGGCTTCACCGGTCGGCAAGGCGAGCATATGCAGGCGCTGTTCAATGCGCCTGATACGCATCACATGGTCGTCTGCACGCTCTGCTCCTGCTATCCGTGGTCGGTGCTGGGTCTGCCGCCGGTCTGGTACAAATCCCCCGCCTATCGGTCCCGCGCGGTGCGCGAACCGCGCGCGGTTCTGGCCGAGTTCGGGGTGTCCCTGCCGCCCGAGACGCAGGTGCAGGTCTGGGATTCGACCGCCGAACTACGCTATCTGGTCATCCCGCAACGCCCCGAGGGGACCGAGGGCTGGGAGGCAGAGCGGCTGGCGGAACTGGTCACACGCGATTCCATGATCGGTACCGGGTTTGCGTTGTCGCCCGGTAACGCGTCATGAACGGCCCGCATGATCTGGGCGGGATGATGGGGCATGGCTTGATCGCGCCCGAGGTTGACGAACCCCTGTTCCACGCAGACTGGGAGGCGCGCGCTCTCGGCGTGACGCTGGCCTGCGGCGCCTTGGGTCACTGGAACATCGACGAAAGCCGCCATGCCCGCGAGAGCCTGCCCTGGCCGATCTATCTCGACACCTCTTATTACGAGATCTGGACCCGCGCGCTGGAAACCCTGTTGACCCGCCACGGGCTGGTCAGCGCGGATGAACTGGCGGCAGGCGAGGCCGCCACCGCGACCGCCCATCCCCGCCGCCTTGCCGCTTCAGCGGTTGATGCCGTGCTGGCGCGCGGTGGCCCGACCGATCGCCCAGTAAACGCCGCGCCGCGCTTTGCCATTGGCGACCTCGTGCGGACGCTGAACCTGCAACCCAAGGGCCATACCCGTCTGCCGGGCTATGTCCGGGGGCATGTGGGCACGATCATCGCCGCGCATGGCGGTTTCATCCTGCCCGACAGCAATGCCCATGGCCGGGGCGAGGCGCCCGAGCATCTTTATACCCTGCGCTTCGATGGGGCCGATCTCTGGGGTGCCGAGGCCGAGCCGTGCAGCGCGGTGATGATCGATGCCTGGGAGAGCTACCTTGAACGCGCCTGAGCAGCCCTTCGACGATCCCTGGCAGGCGCAGGTCTTTGCGCTGACCGTGGCGCTGAACGAGGCCGGCTGGCTCGACTGGCCCGATTGGGCCGAGGCCTTTGGCGCGGCGCGGGCGGGCGAGGGGGAGTATTTCACCGACTGGCTCGAGACGCTGCAGCGCCTGCTGGCCGAGCGCGGGGTGGCGGATGCCGGCACCATCGCCGCGCTGGCCGCATCCTGGCAGCGCGCCGCCCGCGCCACCCCGCATGGCCAGCCCATCGATCTTGACAACGACCCGCATCGCGACACGCGGCTGCGATGAGGCTTTCAGCTTGGTGAAAATATCCCGGGGAGTCGCGCCAAAGGCGCGACGGGGCAGCGCCCCCTTGACCCCGCAGCCCAAGATCGGCTTGCTGGCCGAAACGACGAAAGCCTATGTGATGAACCACTTCCTCGATATCCATAAGACCGACCCTGCCGCGCTGCGGGGGATCATCGACACCGCCCGCGCCATGAAACTCGCGCGCAATGGTTTGCCCAAGGGCACGCCCGACGATGATCAGCCGCTGGCCGGGCGCATGGTGGCGCTGATCTTCGAGAAGCCCTCGACCCGCACCCGTGTCAGCTTTGACGTGGGCGTGCGGCAACTGGGCGGGCAGACCATGGTGCTTTCGGGCTCGGAAATGCAGCTGGGTCATGGCGAGACGATTGCCGACACCGCGCGAGTGCTGTCGCGCTATGTCGACCTGATCATGATCCGCACTTTCGAGGAACAGACGCTCTTGGACATGGCCGAATACGCCACAGTGCCGGTCATCAACGGGCTGACCAACCGCACCCATCCCTGCCAGATCATGGCCGATGTGATGACATTCGAGGAACATCGCGGCCCGATCGCCGACAAGAAGGTGGTCTGGTCGGGCGATGGCAACAATGTCTTCGCCAGCTTCGCCCATGCGGCCGGGCAGTTCGGCTTCGACCTGACCTTTACCGGCCCCGAGACGCTGGACCCGGAAAAGACCTGGCTCGACTATGCCGCCGGCAAGGGCCGCCCGATCACCATCGAGCGCGATCCGGCCAAGGCCGTCGCGGGCGCCGATCTGGTTGTCACCGATACATGGGTCTCGATGCATGACCCGCAATCGGCGCGCGAGCGGCGGCACAACCAGCTGCGCGGCTATCAGGTGAACGAGGCGCTGATGGAACTGGCCCGGCCCGACGCGCTGTTCATGCATTGCCTGCCCGCCCATCGCGATGATGAGGCGACCAGCGCGGTGATGGATGGTCCCCATTCGGTGATCTTCGACGAGGCCGAGAACCGGCTGCACGCACAAAAGGCGATCATGCGCTATTGCCTCGGCTTGTGAGGGGCGGCTTTGCGCCCTTCCTTGCAGCGTGGCAGCTGACCCCGGACGGCGATCCGATCCGCACCCTGAATGCCGAGCTGCTGCCAGTGCAGCGGGACGGTCAGCCGCTGATGCTGAAACTGCTGCACGCGTCCGAGGAGCGGCGGGGCGCGCGGCTGCTCGATTGGTGGGCGGGCGAGGGCGCCGCGCGCGTGATCGAGCGCCGCGACGAGGCTCTGCTTATGGAACGCGCGACCGGGCCGGCCTCGCTCTCTGACATGGCGCGGGAGGGGCGGGACAACGAGGCGACGCGTATCCTCTGCGTCACGGCTGCGCGCCTGCACGCGCCGCGATCCCGATCCCTACCCCCGCTGAAACCGCTGGCCGAACAGTTTCGCGAGCTTTGGCCGATGGCGGTCGAGCGCGGCGGCATCCTTGCCCGCTCGGCTGAAGCTGCCGCCGCCCTGCTGGCCGATCCACAGGACCTGGTGCCGCTGCATGGCGATCTGCACCACGACAACGTGCTGGATTTCGGGCCGCGCGGCTGGCTGGCGATCGATCCGCAGGGGCTGATCGGCGAGCGTGGGTTCGACTACGCCAATATCTTCACCAATCCCGACCTTTCGGACCCGACCCGACCTGTCGCCACCGTTCCGGGCGTGTTCGAGCGCCGGCTCGAAGTCGTCGTCTCCGCTTCGGGTCTGGATCGCTCGCGGTTGCTGCACTGGATCCTTGCGTGGTGTGGGCTGTCGGCCAGCTGGTTTCTGGAAGACGACGACCCGCTGGCCGCGATCGATCTGGCCATTGCCGAGAAGGCTGCGTCGCTGATCGGCTGAAAAGCCGGATGTCACAAAGGCTTCACCGGCATGTCGCCTACCTGTCACCCCGCTGGCCTAACCCCGTCGCAGCCGCGCCACCCCCGGCGCGTGACGCACAGGAGCAGCCGATGAACGACGAGTCGTCCCGCCACATCTTCCGCACCAGCCAGCTTGAGAATGCCGATGGTCCGGGCCTGAACCCCACCACCAACCGGACGATGGGCGAGGTCATCGCTGCCCGTTTCTCGCGCCGTGGCTTTCTGCGCGGTTCGCTGGCGACGGTGGCGATCAGCGCCACGGTCAGTCCCTTAGCGCTGCTGGCCGCCGACGGCGCCCATGCCGCGACCGGCGCCTCGGCCTTCGATTTCCCCGAGGTGACGGCGGGCGTCGATCCCGATCATCATGTGGCCGAGGGCTATGATGCCGATGTGCTATTGCGCTGGGGCGACAAGGTCTTTGCCGATGCACCCGACTTCGATCCCACCGCCCAGGCCGAGGCGGCGCAGGAACGCCAGTTCGGCTATAACAACGATTTCGTCGGCTTCATCCCGCTTGACGGTGCCGCCGACCACGGGCTTCTGGTGGTGAACCACGAATATACCGACCCGCATCTGATGTTCCCGGGCATCGTCACCATCGCGGATGGCGAGGTGCAGATTGCCGAGGCGACCGAGGAGCGGGTGAATATCGAGATGGCGGCGCATGGCGGCACCGTCATCGAGATCCGCAAGTTGGACGGCAAATGGCAGCCGGTGCTGGACGGCGCGCTGAACCGCCGCATCACCGCCAAGACCGAGATGGCGATCAGCGGCCCCGCCGCCGGTCATCCGCGCCTGCAGACCAGGGCCGATGCCAGCGGTCGCAAGGTCTTCGGCACGATCAACAACTGCGCCGGCGGTGTGACGCCCTGGGGCACCTACATCATGGCCGAGGAGAACATCCACGGCTATTTCATCGGCGAGCTGCCCGAGGGTCATCCCGAGGCCGCGAATTACGACCGCATGGGTATCCCCGAGGGCGCCTATGACTGGGGCAAGTATCACGACCGCTTCGATGTCTCGAAAGACTCCAATGAGCCGAACCGCTTTGGCTGGGTGGTCGAGGTCGATGTGATGGACCCGAATTCGGTGCCGAAAAAGCGCACCGCCCTTGGCCGCTTCAAGCATGAGGGGGCGGAGAGCGTGCTGAACAGGGACGGGCGCGTGGTCTTCTATCTCGGCGATGACGAGCGCTTCGACTATGTCTACAAGTTCGTCACCAAGGGCACCTACAATCCCAATGACCGCGCGGCGAACCTTGACCTGCTGGACGAGGGCACGTTGTATGTCGCGCGCTTCCATGACGATGGCCGGGTCGAGTGGCTGCCGCTGGTGCAGGGCGAAGGTCCGCTGACCGAGGCGAACGGCTTTGCCACGCAAGCCGATGTGTTGATCGAAACCCGCCGCGCCGCCGATCTTCTGGAAGCCACGCCGATGGACCGACCCGAGGATATCCAGCCGAACCCGGCGACGGGCCGCGCCTATGTCATGCTGACCAACAACACCAAGCGCGAAGAGGCGAATGCCGCCAATCCGCGCGTCGAGAATGCCTTTGGCCATATCATCGAGATCGCCGAGGAGGGCGGGGACTTCGCCGCCACGACCGGCACATGGGAGATCCTGCTGAAATGCGGCGATCCGGCGATTGCCGAGGTCGGAGCCACCTTCTCGACCGAGACCACGGTGAATGGCTGGTTCGGGATGCCTGACAATTGCGCCGTGGATGCCGAGGGGCGGCTCTGGGTCTCGACAGATGGCAACTCGCCCTCGAAGACCGGGCGCACCGACGGGCTCTGGGCGGTGGATACCGAAGGCGCGGCGCGCGGCACTTCGCGGCTCTTCTACCGCGTGCCGGTGGGGGCCGAGATGTGCGGCCCCTGCGTGACCGATGACATGGAGACCTTCTTCGTCGCGGTCCAGCATCCGGGCGATGGCGGCGATGACTGGGAGGGCTTTGGCCGCCCGTCCCATTACGAGGACCTGTCGACCCGCTGGCCGGATTTCGACGAGGCGATGCCGGTTCGTCCCGCCGTGGTGGCGATCACCCGGCAGGGCGGCGGCAAGATCGGCATGGCCAAGGATCAGGCCTGATCCGCAAGTTGCGGTGTCCCCGGAGTTTCCGGGGGCACCGCGATCCGTCAGGTCTCAGGCGACCAGCAGCTCATCGCCGCCGAGGCTCGACGCATCGACGCCGTCCAGCACGATGGTCAGCCGGCCATGTGTGATGACCGTGTCATCGCCCCGCTGATAGGCCGAGGCCAGTGCTGCCTCGGCCGCGCCGTTCAGGAAGTAGAGCAGATCGGCATCACCCGCCGCCGCGTTGAAATCCTCGACATGGACGGTGGCGCGGATGCCGGTGTCGAAGACGAAGACATCATCGCCATGCCCGCCGTTCATCCGGTCGCCATTGCTGTCCGCGACCAGCCGGTCGGCATCGTCGCCACCATAGAGCCGGTCGGCACCCGCGCCGCCCCTCATCCGGTCCGCGCCCGCACCGCCATGCAGCAGGTCGGCGTTGCTGGTGCCGGTGATGTTATCCGTGCCCCCGTGGCCAAAGATCGCGCGACCGGTCAGAGTATCTGCCCCATCCGTGCCCTGCACTGCGGATTGGAAGGCCAGGTCCTTTCGGCCCCAGAGCAACCAGAAGGAATCCTCCAATCCGCTGCTGCCGATGGCATAGTCGCGGATCGCCTCGAGCCCCGGCAGCCCCTCGGCAAACTCCACATCCTCGATATTGCTGGCCAGCGTCAGCCCGCTGGCTGAGGCAAAGGCCAGACTGCCATCGGACAGCTTGTAGACGGTGTAATCCGTCGGCGCGCCGGTCAGGCGCAGCATATCCTGACCCGCGCCGCCATCGACCACGTTCAGCCCGGAGGACACCCGGATCGTGTCATCGCCGCCCAGACCCTCCAGCCAGTCATTGGCCGATCCATCCGCCAGCCGGTCGCCGGCCTCACTGCCAATGACGAAGGCCGCCGCGCCGAAATGGTCCGAGGTCGGGGCGGCCTTGTCGCGCACCCAGACATGCTCGCGCAGATCCCCCCCGAGGCCCGACACGACAACTGTGCTGTCCTGATCCATCAGGTGATAGAAGCGCGAAGCCCCCGCGCGCTCGATGGCATCGCCGCTGGCGCCCTCGATATGCGCCAGCCAGGCAAGCGGGTTCAGCAGCGAATCCACCCCCAGTGTGATCTCGGCCGCCGCATAGGTATCGTCGAACAAGACGAAATTGTCGGTCGAGGTGCTGAAATCCCGGTCGGGATTGGACAGCGAGGGATCGGCCTGCGCCACGGCCTGCCAGAAAGAATGGGAATCGCCGGTGGCGCGGTGAACCACGTCATTCTCGAAGCCGACATTCAGAATGCGATCACTTTCGTGGATGACCGGCGAGGCGAAGCCGTAATAGTCGGATTCTGCAAAGAACCCGTCGACCACGGTATCGGCGTGGCGCGACAGGATATTGGTCATGCCGCCGCCAAGGCTGTAGCCGGTGATCGTCACATCCTGCCCGTCGAGCCCGTTGGCCAGCGCCAGGGCGCGCACCGCCTCGAGCACCGGAACCATGCTGGGAACCAGCGCATCGGCGTTCATCTGCAGGTAATCCAGCACATCCAGCATCGAATTGGTGCCGGCGAAGCAGACCGCCAGGCCGGTGATCTGGCCGCTCTCATCAGTCTGGGCCAGGACCTTCAGCTGCGGCCCGGTTTCAGCCCATCCGGTCAGCGGGCTCATGAACTTGATGAAGCCCTGCGAATCCACCATCGCAGGGTCAAGCCCCAGCTCGGTGGCGCTGACATTGCGCCAGCCGGCGGGCAGCGCACTGCCCGGCTCGGTGCTACCTTCCGCTATCGATGGAACCGAGGCCGAGATGGCCAGACCCTTGGCCAGCGCCAGCCGTTCGACGGCCTCGGAATCCGAATAGTCCTTGTAGTCGTAAAGCCCCATGGGCGTCTCTCCTCCCTGATTATCGCTTTGCGCGATTCTTCTTTCGGGGGATCAAAGCAGTTTATTTTCAACCTATTGGTGTGACCTAAGGGCAGGCAGGTCCATGACGTTGCGTCCGAACGCAAAAGGCCGCCCGAAGGCGGCCTTTCGGATGGCTGGCGCTCAGCCTCAGCCGATGGCGGCGGCGCGCACGTCGTCGTCGATGGCCGGCAGGTACTGGGCAAAGTTGTCGCTGAACATCTGCACCAGCTTCGCCGCCTGCTTGTCGTAAGCGGCCCCGTCGGCCCAGGTCCGGCGCGGGTCCAGCAGCACGTCCGAGACGCCCGGAACCGAGACCGGAACCTCGAAGCCGAAATTCGGGTCGCGGCGGAACTGCACATCGTTCAGGCTTCCATCCAGCGCCGCGGCCAGAAGCGCGCGGGTCGCCACGATCGGCATGCGCGAGCCGGTGCCATAGGCGCCGCCGGTCCAGCCGGTATTGACCAGCCAGCAGGTCGCGCCGGTCTCGGCAATCTTTTCCTGCAAGAGCTTGCCATAGACCTCGGGACGGCGCGGCATGAAGGGCGCGCCGAAGCAGGTCGAGAAGGTCGGGACTGGTTCGACCACGCCGACCTCGGTGCCCGGGGTCTTCGAGGTGAAGCCCGAGAGGAAGTGATACATCGCCTGCGCCGGGGTCAGCCGCGCGATCGGCGGCAGTACGCCATAGGCGTCGCAGGTCAGCATGATGATGTTCTTGGGCGCACCGCCCACGCTGGTTTCCGAGGCGTTCGAGATCGCCTCCAGCGGATAGGCGCAGCGCATGTTGTCGGTGATCGAGTTATCCTCGAAATCCAGTTCCAGCGTGTCGGGGTCATGGACCATGTTCTCGATCACGGTGCCGAAACGCGAGGTGGTCGCATAGATTTCCGGCTCGGCCTTGGGCGAGAGGTTGATGGTCTTGGCGTAGCAGCCGCCTTCGAAGTTGAAGATGCCGCGCTCGGACCAGCCATGCTCGTCATCGCCGATCAGCACGCGCGAGGGTTCGGCCGACAGCGTGGTCTTGCCGGTGCCCGACAGGCCGAAGAAGATCGCCACGTCATCGGGATCGCCCGGCGCATGGTTGGCGCTGCAATGCATCGGCATCACGCCCTTGGCCGGCAGGATGTAGTTCAGCAGGGTGAAGACCGATTTCTTGTTCTCGCCGGCATAGGCGGTATTGCCGATAAGAATCAGCTTCTTGTCGAAGTTGAGCGCGATCACCGTCTCGCTGCGGGTGCCGTGGCGGGCCGGATCGGCCTTGAAGCCGGGGCAGTTGATGATCGTGAACTCGGGCACGAAACTTGCCAGCTCGGCCGCGTCGGGGCGGCGCAACAGGTGGCGGATGAACAGGTTGTGCCAGGCAAGCTCGGTCACCAGCCGCACGTCAAGGCGCAGCTCGGGATCGGCGCCGCCGAACAGGTCCTGCACGAAATAGTCGCGGCCTTTCATGTGGGCCAGCATGTCCTGATGCAGCAGGTCGAACTGCTCGGGCGCCATGGGCTTGTTGTTTTCCCACCAGATGCTGTCCTCGACGCCGGGCGTGCGGACCACGAACTTGTCCTTGGGCGAGCGGCCGGTATGCGCGCCGGTATGGACGAGGAAGGTGCCACCCAGACCCAGCTGACCTTCGCCCCGGGCGATCGCCTCGTTCATCAGGGCGGGTTCCAGCAGGTTGTAATAGACCCGGCCGAGCCCCTCGATTCCCTGATCCTCCAGTCGGCAATTCGGGTTCACGCGCGTGGTCATCGGTGTTTGGCTCCGTGCAGATGTGATAGGGCGGTCCAAGGGGCCGCTGGGGTCGCTATAACATGGAGTGTATATGAAGAAAGTCTTACCCCGGCATGGGTTAGCGCAAACACCTTATGTTATCGCCATCAATTCATTTTTCGGTCATGATGGGCGGCGCGGCGACGGCGATCGGGGCTTCCAGAGGTGGCGGAATGGCGGGTGATTCGGGTTTGCGGCTGCGCGGCAGCAGCGTCGCACTGGCCGGGCGGGGGGTTCTGATCACCGGAGATTCGGGTGCAGGCAAGTCCTCACTTGCGCTCGACCTGATGGCGCTTGGCGCGGGGCTGATCAGCGATGACTGGACGCTGGTTCAACCCGAAGCTGGGAGGCTCCTGGCGGACGCGCCGGCCAGCATTCGCGGTCAGATCGAGGCGCGGGGAATCGGCATCCTGTCGTCCGATCCGGTCGGCCCGTTGCCACTGGCGCTGGTGGTCGAGTTGGGCAACGACAGAGGCGAGCGGCTGCCGCCCCGGCGACAGGTCGCGATCGCTGGAATTTCGCTGCCTCTTGTCAAAGCCTCATACCAGCCTCATCTTGGTGCTGCGCTGCGGCAATTGCTGATCGGCGGTCGCCTTGCCTGACCGCCGAACCCTGCCGCCGAACAGGAGAGACATGGCCGAGGACAGCCCGATGATCAGACCGGCCGCAGCTGCCCCTCGCGACGAGGGCGTGCAGCGGTTGGTGCTTGTCACCGGCCCCTCGGGTGCCGGCCGGTCGACCGCGATCAACGTGCTGGAAGATCTGGGCTTCGAAGCCATCGACAACCTGCCGCTCACGCTGATCCCGCGTCTGCTGGACGGGCCGGCGCGACCGGTGCCGTTGGCCCTTGGGTTGGATGTGCGCAACCGCGATTTCTCGGCTTCGAATGTCATCGAACTGATCGACGCGCTGACCCGCAACCCGGCCTATGCGCCCGAGATTCTCTATCTCGACTGTGCGCCCGCCACGCTGGTTCGCCGTTTCAACGAGACCCGCCGCCGCCATCCGCTGTCGGTCGATGGTGCGCCGCTGGACGGCGTTGCGGTCGAGATCGACCTGCTGGCGCCGATCCGGGTCCGCGCCGATGTACTCTTGGATACCAGCGAGATGTCGCCCCATGACCTAAAGGAAGAGCTGAACCGCTGGTTCGGCTCGGCCGAGACGGCGGGGCTGACCGTTTCGGTGCAGTCCTTTTCCTACAAGAGGGGGGTGCCGCGCGGGGTCGACGTGATGTTCGACTGCCGCTTTCTGGCGAACCCGCATTGGCAGCCCGAGTTGCGTGCGCAGGACGGCCGCGACTCGGCCGTTCAAGCTTTTGTCATGGCCGATCCGCGTTATATCGAATTCTTCGACCGAATTCGCGCTTTGGTTGAATTTACGCTTCCGGCACACCTGCAAGAGGGGAAAACCCACCTTGCCATCGGATTCGGGTGTACCGGAGGGCAACACCGTTCCGTCACATTGGCTGAAAAAATGGCAGACGCGCTTGCAGATGCCGGGTGGCGGGTGTCAAAAAGGCATAGGGAACTTGAACGCCGTGGTTCGGCGCCGGCACCTGCAAGCGATTCGGCCTCGGCCGGGCAGGGCACGGCATGACCCGGATCGATTGCACTGGTAGGTCGGATTGATCGGAATCGTCATCGTGGCTCATGGTGGACTGGCGCGGGAATATCTCGCCGCCGTCGAACATGTGGTGGGGCCGCAAAAGGGTATCGTGGCTGTGGCGATCGAGGACGATCACGACCGTGCTGCCAAACAGGCCGAGATCATGGCGGCTGCCCAATCCGTCGATCAGGGCCAGGGCGTCGTGGTTGTGACCGACATATTCGGCGGCTCGCCCTCGAACCTGTCGATGCCGGCCTGCGCGCTGCGCGACCGCACCATCCTTTACGGCGCCAACCTGCCCATGCTGGTCAAGCTGGCCAAGTCCCGCAATCTGCCCGTGCGCGATGCGGTCAGCATCGCCAAGGATGCCGGGCGGAAATACATCAATTCCTACACCGTTCCCGAACAGATGTGCGAACGCGGCAACCGGGCGGCCGGATGAGTTCGGCGCCGATTACCCGCGACCTGACGATCATCAACGTCAAGGGATTGCACGCCCGTGCCAGCGCCAAGTTCGTCGAATGTGTCGAGCGTCATGACGCTCAGGCGCAGGTGACGCTGGACGGTATGACCGTCTCGGGCGATTCGATCATGGGCCTGCTGATGCTGACGGCCGAGCGTGGCAAGACCATCAGCGTCACCACCTCGGGGGCCGAGGCCGCTCAGCTTGCCGACGCGCTGCAGGCGCTGATCGCCGACTGTTTCGGCGAAGGGATGTAGGGCCACCGCGTGCCCGACCGGAAATCCTACCACCACGGCAATCTGCGTCAGGCACTGGTCGACGCCACGGCGGCGCTGGTTGAGGAATCCGGCCCGCAATCCTTTACCCTGACCGAGGCCGCCCGTCGTGCCGGGGTCTCGCCCGCCGCGCCCTATCGCCATTTCAAGGGCCGTGACGATCTGTTGGAAGAGGTTGCCCGACAGGGCTTTCTGGAATTCGCCGACCGGCTCGAGGCGGCCTTTGACGATGGCCGGCCCAATCCAATGACCGCTTTCCTGCGCATGGGACAGGCCTATCTGGATTTCGCCCGCGAGCGCCCCGGTTTTTATATGGCGATGTTCGAATCGGGCATCTCGATCACCGGCAATGCCGAACTCGCGCGCGCCTCGGACCGGGCCTTCGGGATGCTGGTCCGTGCGGCCGATAATCTGTTTGCCGAGATGCCGCCGGACCGGCGTCCGCCCGCGCGCATGGTGGCCAATCACATCTGGGCGCTGAGCCATGGCGTGGTCGAGCTGTTTTCGCGCGGGAAACCCGGCGGACGCACGCCCATCGCCCCGGCCGACATGCTGGAAAGCGGGGTTCTGATCTATCTGCGGGGGCTCGGTGTGCTGCCGGTCTGATCGCCACAGGCACAAAGGCGCCGCCACGCGAAGCGGGCGGCGCCTGTCTTCCCTGACGATCGCCTTGTCCCCCGGCACGCCGCCCGTCCCCACAGGCGGCGGATCGATCAGGGATAGATCACCACCGGCACGCCGGTTTGCAGCATGGCATAGATCTCTTCGATCTCGGTATCGGTCACTGCGATGCAGCCCGCCGTCCAGTCCCGAAGCTTGGGTGCCACCCTATTGCCCTCGGGGCCGCGGCCATGGATGAAGATGTCGCCGCCCGGCTTGCGGCCATACATCAGCGCACGCGCCACATCTTCGGGGTCGGGATAGGAGATTCCGACCGACAGGTGATAGGTGCTGCGCGGGTTGAAGCGGTCGATGAAGTACATTCCCTCGGGCGTCTTGCCATCACCCTCGAACATCTTGTGTCCGACCGGCTGGTTGCCCAGGCCCACGTCATAGGACCGCACCACCTTCTGCCCGCTCAGCAGGAACATCCGGCGGTTTTCCTTGTTGATAACGACCTGGGTGACCGGGGGGCCACTGTAGGATTTGAACTTGCTGGATTTGGTGCCGCCGCAGGCTGCCAAACCCGCAACCCCCGCCAGCGCCATTGCTGAACGCCTCGTCAGAATCATCACTGCCCTTTAGTCGCTGTTTTCGCGTTGTTGATTATGTTTGAAATACCATAGGCTTGCTCATCGCGCTAGCGTCGGCGGAATTCCGCGACCGTTTCGACATGCGGCGACCAGCGGAATTGATCTATCAGCAACAGTCGGACCAGATCGAAGCCGCTTTCGGTCAGAATCCGGGCATCCCGCGCGAAATTCACCGGATCGCAAGCGACGAAGGCGACCCGATCCACCCGTGACTTGGCGATCTGGCGCGCCTGTTCCAGCGCCCCCGCACGTGGCGGATCGATCACGATCGCGTCAAAGGGCGCGAGCTCCTCGGCCAGAAGCGGGTTCCGCGCGAGGTCGCGAGTCGCCACGTTCAGCTGTTGCAGCCCGCTGGCACCCCGCCAACCGGCCATCAGCGAATCGAGCGGTGCAGCCAGGCCTTCGACCGCGTTAACCTCGGCGTGTTCCAGAAGCGGCAGGGTGAAGGTGCCGATCCCGGCATAAAGATCGACAATCCGTCGCGCGCCGGTTGTCATTTCCAGCACGGCCTGACGCAGCGCCGCCTCGCCCTCGGCGGTGGCCTGCAGAAAGGCCCCGGCGGGCGGCACCACCAGCGCCCGGCCGAGCGGCAGGGCAGGTGGGCGGCGGGTGATTGCCTCGCCGTCCCAATCGAGCCGCGCCAGATCGCCCTCATCGGCCAGCGCGGCGAGTGTCTGCAACAGGTCCGGTGTCATCGGCTTGCCGCCAATGACCGCCACATCCAGCCCCGCCGGCCCGTGGATCACGCTGATCGACAGCTCGGCGCTGCGCGAGGCACCGGCAATCACGATCCGGCGCAGCAGAGGTAGCACCGACTGGATCTCGGGGCGGATGACGTGGCAGTTGGTGATGTCGGCGATCACGTCCGAAGCCCGCGCATGAAAGCCCAGCAGCGCGCCCTTCTTGGTCCGCCGCCCAGACAGAACCGCCCGCCGCCGCGAGCGGGGCGGCGAGGTCAACACCGCCTCGACCTCGGCGGTGATCCCCTGTGCCGCCAAGGCCGTCTCGACCACCTGCCGTTTCCAGTTGCTGGCAAATCCGTCCGAGGCATGCATCAACGAACAGCCACCGCAGGCGCGGTAGTGACCGCAGACCGGCCGCACCCGATCAGGCGAGGGCGTCAGGATGCGCGGGGCGGCAATACGGCCCTCGAGTGCCTCGCCCTCGATCTCTTCGCCGGGCAGGGTCAGGGGTGCCAGCACGCGGCCGTCCGGTCCCGAGGCGACGCCATCGCCGCGCCGGCCCAGTCTTTCGATGGTCCAGCGGCTCATGTGGCAGGAAGGGGCTGAAGGAGGGGTTTCATGTGCAGGGCCAGTGTTCGGACAGATCGAGTGTAGGTCGGCGAGTTTGTCGCACGGTTCAAGTCCCCGCCGCAGGGTCTGAGGGCCTGAAGGCCGATGTACGGGACCAACCTGCCACCGCACTTGCCGATCCGATGCAATCTTGCCACCATCGACCCGAACGCGAGGAGGTTCAAATGCATGATTTCGGCCTGCTGATCGCCCGCTTCCTGTTGGGTGTTCCCTTTGTCATCTGGGGCTTCCTTAAGCTGCGCGGTGGCGAGGCCAAGCTGGTGCCGGTTCTGGCCGGGCTCGGCCTGCCGGATGCGACGGCGCTGGCCTATCTGGTGGGCCTCTGCGAGCTTGTCGGCGGGATCGGCGTGGTCCTGGGTTATCCGGTGCGGACCTTCGGCGTGCTTCTGGGCCTCTGGTGTCTCGTCACCGGCTATGCCGCGCATCGCAAGGACCTGAACGCGATGCTGTCCCATATCGCCATGGCTGGTGGTTTCTTCGCGCTGGCCGCTGCGGGGGCCGGTGCGCTGGCGCTGTTTGGCGGCGATCCAACCGGGGTGCTGGCCGACGTGCAATAGGGCGCTGCTACTCCGCCGCTTCCTCTGCCGCCTCGTCCAGACCCAGGAAACCGCCGGATTGCCGGTTCCAGTAGCGCGCGTAAAGCCCGTTCTCGGCCAGCAATTCCTCATGCGTTCCCGCCTCGACGATCCGGCCCCCGTCCAGCACGATGATCCGGTCCAACTCGGCGATGGTCGACAGCCGGTGGGCGATGGCCAGCACCGTCTTGCCCTGCATGGCGCGGGCCAGAGCCTCCTGCACCTGCGCCTCGACCTCGCTGTCCAGCGCGCTGGTCGCCTCGTCCAGCACGAGGATCGGCGCGTCCTTCAGGATGGCGCGGGCCAGCGCGATACGCTGGCGCTGTCCGCCCGACAGCTTTACCCCGCGCTCGCCCAGATGCGCCTCGTAGCCTTTGCGCCCGGCATAATCCTCGAGCCCCAGAATGAACTCATGTGCCTCGGCCGCCTTCGCCGCCGCCTCGATCTCGGCCATGCTGGCATCGGGCCGGCCATAGAGGATATTGTCGCGGGCCGAGCGGTTGAACATCGCCGTTTCCTGCGTGACCATGGCGATCTGCTGGCGCAGGCTTTCCTGCGTCACCTCGCGGATGTCATGCTCGTCAAGGGTGATCTTGCCCTTTTCCACGTCGTAGAGCCGCAACAGCAGCGCCACCAGTGTCGATTTCCCCGCGCCCGAGGCGCCGACAATGCCGATCCGCTGCCCCGGCAGGATGTGCAGCGACAGGTCGTCCAGCCCGCCGGTCTCGCGGCCATAGGCAAAGCTCACATGGTCATAGTCGATCCGGCCCTTGACCCGCGTCAGCGTGATCGCCCCCGGCGCATCGCTCAGCGCATGGGGCGGGGCGAGGGTCTTCATCCCGTCCTCGACCTCGCCGATGCTGCCCCACATGCCCATCAGCGCCATGCTGACCCAACCGGTCATCTGGCTCAGCCGCATCGAGATCGCCCCGGCAGCCGCCACATCACCGGGCGTCGCCAGCCCGTCGCGCCACAGCATGACCGAGCCGCCGATCAGGATCACCGGCAGCACGCCCGCGATGAACATCAGCGACAGGCGGAACCAGCTCGAGACGACACCGAAATCCAGCGCCCGTTCGCGGAAACCGGCCATCGCGCCCAGTGCCGCGCGATCCTCGTGATCGGTATGGGCGAAAAGCTTTACCGTCTTGATGTTGGTGATCGTGTCGACCACCTGCCCAGTGACCATCGCCCTCGCCGAGGCGCGGGCGCCCGAGCGTTCGCGGACCAGCGGCAGGAAGAAGCGGATCAGCGCGAAATAGCTGGCCAGCCACACGAGCAGCGCCAGCGCCCCCCAGCCATCGACCGCGACCAGAAAGGCCGCCGAGCCCAGCACCGAGGCGAGTGCAAAGGCCACCACGTTGACCATCTCGGTCGCCACATCGGTCACGGCCCGCGCGGTCTGCATCTGCTTCTGCGCCAGCCGCCCGGCGAAATCATTGTCAAAGAACGTGACCGACTGCCCCATGGTCCAGCGGTGCAGCCGCGACAGTACCAAAGGCAGGATGTTCGGGCCGACAATGACGCTGGAACTGGCCGTCGAGAGGCCGAAGATCACCGGTCGGATCAGCAGGAAGAACCCCAGGAACAGCGCGATCAGCGCCGCCTGTTCCGACCACGGATCGGCGGGGTTGCCCGTCGCCACCGCATCGACCGCCATGCCCAGAAGGATCGCGGTCAGCACGTCGCAGATCCCGGCCAGTGCCGAGGCGATCCCGGCCAGCGTCAGCCCGCCCCAGGCCCCCGAGAGGCACCAGCGAAAGAAGGCGAGCAGGGTTCGGGGCGGCGGGCCATCGGCGGGACGAAAGGCGTCGACCATATTGCCCATGCGGCGATGCAGGCTCATGCGCCCTCCTTTGCCGCCATCCGGGCGGTCTCGATCAGGTTTGCGGCGGGGGTAGCAAAGCCCTCGGCGACCCAGCGGGCTTCGGCGGCCTTGAGACCCTGACCGAGCGCCGGCCCCTGCAACTCGGGCATCAGGTCAGCGGCGGCGATGGGCAGCCGGGCGCGGGCGGCTGCGGCAATCTGGTCGTGCCAGCCCTCGGGCAGCCGCGCGCCGCGCGCCGCCCGGATCAGCGCGATGTCAGCGGCCAGCGCCGCACCAAGCCGATAGCCGGTCTCATTGAGCGACCAGTCCGCCGCCAGCGCCCCGGCCAGTTGCGCCTGAACCCCGGCCTCGGCGCGCGACAGGCGCAGGGCTTCGGCGGGATCCTCGGCACCCAGCAGCGCCAGCCGCCGTGGCCAGTTGGGCGGGAAGTCTCTTTCCGCCGCGATCAGCGCTAGCATATGTTCCACATCAGCACCGGGCAGAACCCGCGCCAGAATCCCGGTCTCGCTCATCCGCGCCAGCGCATCGGAGGGGTCGGGCGCGGCCAGCAGCTTGCGCATCTCGGCCCCGATCCGCTCCTTCGAGATCCCCGCAAGGCCACCCGCCAGCGCCGCACAGGCGGCCAGCGCCTGCGGCTCGGCCTCGCGGGCATACCAGGCATGAAAGCGGAAGAAGCGCAGGATGCGCAGGTAATCCTCGCGGATACGCGCCTCGGCATCGCCCACGAAGCGTAACCGCCGCGCCGCCAGATCATCCAGCCCGCCGACCGGATCAATCACCTCGCCCGTGCGGGTGGCGTAAAGCGCGTTCATGGTGAAATCGCGTCGCCGCGCATCCTCGTCGATGCTGTCCGAGAAAGCCACGACCGCGCGCCGCCCGTCGGTCTCGACATCGCGGCGGAAGGTCGTGACCTCGAACCCAGTTCCATCGGAAACCACGGTGATCGTGCCATGCTCGATCCCCGTCGGCACCGGCTTCAGCCCCGCCGCCTGCGCCAGCTCGACGACCCGCTCGGGCCGGGCGTCTGTCGACAGGTCGACATCCCCGATCGGCTCGCCCAGGGCCGAATTGCGCACCGCGCCCCCGACCAGCAGTACCCGATGTCCGCCCGCCTCGATCGCGTCGAGGACGGCGAGCAGCGCCGGATCGGTGAGGAAGGGGCTGGAGAGTCGCATCAGGCCGCAAACCTGTTGGCCAGCGACCACAGGATGCGCGCTGTGGCGCCCCAGAGGTAATAGGGACCGTAAGGCGCGGCGTGATAGCTGCGCCAGCTGCCGCGCCAGTACCGCCCCTCGACCCGGTAACGGGTGGGATCGGCAATATGCTCGAAGGGCAGGGCAAAGACCTCGGCCACCTCGCCCGGCTCGGGGATCGGGTCAAACCGGCCGCGAATGACGGCCAGAACCGGGGTGATGGCAAAGCCGGTGACGGTGCGATGCGCGGGCAGGGTGCCGATCACGTCGACCTGTTCGACCGGCAAGGCAATCTCCTCGCGCGCCTCGCGCAGGGCTGCGGCGACCACATCGGCATCGCTTGGATCGACCTTGCCGCCGGGCAGGGCGATCTGACCGGGATGGTGACGCATGGTGGCGGCGCGCTTGGTCAGCACCAGCCGCCCGTCATCCTCGTGAAAGGCGGCGAGCACGCCGGCCGGGCGCAATTGCCCGGCCGGCGGCGCGACCTCGGGGTTCAGATCGAAATCCGAGGTCGGCCCTGCCGGAGCTGTCAGGGCCTGTCTCAGCAGGTCTTCCGACCAGCCGGCTCTCACTCGGCTGCCCGGTCTTGCGGTTCGATCGGGTTGCCCTCGGCATCGACCGTCGCCTCGAAACCGAGGCTTTTCGGGTCGAATTCGTAATGCGCGCCGCAGAACTGGCAATCGGCGGTGACGATGCCCTCGGGCGTGGTCATGTGGCCGATATCCTTGGCCGAGTAGATCGACAGTGTGTCGCGCACCCGGTCCGCGGTGCAGGAACAGCCGAACTCCACCCGCTGCGGATCAAAGACCCGCGGGGCTTCCTCGTGGAACAGCCGCACCAGAAGGTCGGTCGGCGCGAGCGAGGGGCCGATCAGCTCCAGCGGCTCGACCGTGTCCAGAAGGATATTCGCCCGGTTCCAATCCTCGGATTCCGCGCCCTGCAGGATGTCGGCGGCCTCGATCAGCCCGCCTTCACCACTGCCGCCCTCGGACCCGCTCATCGGCGTCGCCGGCAGGGTCTGCAGCATGACGCCGCCCGCCCGCCAATGCTCGGCCTCGCCGGCCATCTGCGAGCGGCCATGGGTCAGCGCAAAGCGCGTGGGCAGCTGTTCGGACTGGGCGAAATAGGTCTGGGCGCAGGCCGAAAGCGAGCCGCCGGCCAAGGGCGTGATGCCCTGATAGGGGGTGGTCCCCTGGCCCTGGTCGATCAGGATGGCGAAATAGCCCTCGCCGATCTGCTCGAAGGGCGGGCGACCGTCCAGCCGCGCCTCGTCGAAACTCGCCCAGGCCCGGATGCGCGCCGGTTCGCGCTCGGTTGCGGGGGCGTAGTAGTCGGCGGCGATGGTGCGGATGGCGCCGCTGCCCCGCACCTGCAGGCTCAGCTTCCAGCGCAGGCTGATGGTCGGGCCGATCAACGCCGCCAGCAGCGCGACCTCGGCCACGAGTGCGCTGACCGGGGCCGGATAGTTGTGGCGCGACAGGATATGCTCCAGCACCCCGTCCAGCCGGGCCACGCGGCCACGGATGTCGGAACGGTCAAGCTGGAAGGGAAGGACCGTATCGTCCCAGGCGATCTGGTTGATCTTGTTCATCATAATTCCTTGCGATCGGGGCAGCGCCGGCACGGGCGCGGCAATATGGCTCGTCCCCAATATAGGCAATTGCAGCCCGATCCCAAGGGCGGGCTTTCCACTCGCGCAGCGGGCGGCTAATCCATGCCGGATGACCCAGAAGGACGACGGTCGATGATCCCCCGTTATGGCCAGCCGCCCCAGTGCGGCCGCCGCTATCGCGCCCGGCCCGGCGCCTATGCCCTGCTGGTTCGCGACGGGCAGGCGCTGCTGACCCTGCAAACCCGGCCCGAGCCCGAACTGCAACTGCCGGGTGGCGGGATCGATCCGGGCGAGGCCCATGTTGCGGCCCTGCACCGCGAGGTGTTCGAGGAAACCGGCTGGTCCATCGCCGCACCGCGCCGCATCGGAAGCTATCGCCGTTTCGCCTGGCTGCCCGAATACGGCTATCACGCCGAGAAGATCTGTTCGGTCTGGCTGGCCCGTCCCCTGCGCCGGATGGGGCCGCCAAGCGAGCCGGATCACCTGCCGCTGTGGTTGCCACTGGGCGATCTGCCCGATGCGCTGGCCGATCCGGGGTCCAGGGCGCTGGTGGCCGGATGGCTTCTGGCGGGCCAGCACTGCCGCTGATCGCCGCCCCTCTGTCACGGCGGCAGGTTGCCCCTGCGGGCTGGACCCGGCTGCAGCGGATCATCGCCGCGATCCGCCCGTTCACGATGCTCGATCAGCACGGCCGAGATGTCGTCGCGCCGTTCGCCATGGGTGAATTGCGAGACGCAGAAGGACATGGCATCCAGGAAGTTGTGACCACTCAGTCCCCGGTGGCCACGGGCAATGTTCATGACCCCCTCGTCGCCCAGAAGGTTGCCGTGGGGATCGGTCGCCTCGGTGATCCCGTCCGAGGCGATCAGCAGCCGATCGCCGGGGTTCAGCCTCAGGCGGAATTCGTCGAACCGTGGCCGGGCAAGCACCCCGATGGGCATGCCGCCATCACCCACGGGTTCGATTTCGCCGGTCCGGCGCTGGACCAGCGGGTGGGGATGCCCGGCCTGCACGCCGCGCAATTCGCCGCTGTGGAAATCCAGATCGGCATAGACCATGGTGAAATAGGTGTCGGTCTGCGTCTCCTCCAGCAGCATGGTGTTGAAGAACTGCGCCAGCGCCAGCGGTGAGACCGCCTCGGTTCCGGTTTGCGCCGCGCGCAGCGCCACGTTCTGCTCGGTCGAGCCGGACAGATGTGCCGCCAGCCGCGCGGTCAGCAGCGCGGCGGTGACGCCATGGCCGGACACGTCGATCGAGAAGATTCCGGCCCGGTCCTGATTGATTGGAAAGAACCCGACCAGGTCCCCGCCGATATGGCCCGCAGGGCGCAGCAGCAGAGACAGCTCGAAGTGCTGAAACCGGCCCGAGCGCTCGCGCACCAGGCCCTGCTGCAGCTTGCGCGCCTCGCGCAGGTCGCGATCCATCGCCTCCTGTGCGAGGTTCAGCCGGTCCAGCGTCTTCTGCAGCTGGGCATTGCTGGCCCGCAGCTTCTCCTCGAATTGCAGGATCCGGTCGCCGGCGCGCAATCTCGCCCGGAGTTCGGCCCCCGAGATCGGCTTGGTCAGGAAGTCGTCGGCCCCGGCCTCCAGCCCGTAGGCGATGTCCGAGGCCTCGGTCTTCGAGGTCAGCAGGATGAAATAGCCATAGCCTTCGCGGCTGAGCCCACGGAATTCACGACAAAGCTCTGGGCCGGTCATGCCCGGCATGATCCAGTCCGAAAGCACGATATCGGGTTCGTGCCGCCGGCAGATCTGCAGGGCTTCGGGCCCGGATTCCGCCTCGATCACCTGGTAACCGGCGCGCTGCAGCTGGATCGACAGCATCCGCCGTTGCGCCCGGCTGTCATCCACCAGCAGGACCAGACGGCCCGGAGCGGGCGTCAGCGCGCCTGGCGGCAGCGGGTCGTCAAGGCGAATCGGGTCACTCACCCGCCTTGGATAGGGCAGGGGCGGTAAAGATCGGGTAAACCGGAAAAACCGGCGGACCTGCCCGAGGTTTAAGCATTTCGTAAGTCGCCGCTGCTAGACAGCTCGGGAAGGATTCGCGACCGGATGAGGCGTTGGGGATGATCGACTGGACGAGGGTGTTGGAACTGCGCGAGGAGGTTGGACAGTCCGAATTCGCCCCGGTGCTGGAATTGTTCATGGACGAGGTCGAAGAGACCGTCATGCGCCTGTCCAGGGACGATCCCGCCAAGCTGGCGCGCGATCTGCATTTCCTCAAGGGCAGCGCGTGGAATCTCGGCTTTGCCGAATTCGGTGCGCTGTGCCAGAGCAGCGAGACGCAAACCCTGCGCGGCCAGCTGGCCGAGATCAGCGTCAAGCAGATCATCAGCTGCTATTCGCGCTCGAAACAGCTGTTCATGCGCGATCTCGCCCGGATGATTGATGATCGCGAAAACGGTCAGGCCGGGGTGGCCTGAACCTTCGCGGGCTCAGATCAGGAATTCGGCCAGCACCGCATCCTTGGTGATGTCGCGATAGGTGAATCCGGCCTGGTCGAGACGCTGCAGCATGGTGGTCAGGTTCTCGGGCCGGCTGCTCTCGATGCCGATCAGGATCGAGCCGAAGTTCCGCGCCGATTTCTTCAGGTATTCAAAGCGGGCGATGTCGTCATCAGGACCCAAAAGCTGCAGGAAATCGCGCAGCGCGCCGGGCCGCTGCGGCATCCGCAGCACCAGGTATTTCTTCTTGCCGGCAAAGCGCTGCGCCCGTTCCTTCACATCGGGCAGGCGCTCGAAGTCGAAATTCCCGCCCGAGCAGACGCAGACCACGGTCTTGCCGCTGAGATCGCCCAGATCGCCCAGCACGTCCACCGCCAGCGCGCCCGCGGGTTCCAGAACCATGCCCTCGGTGTTCAGCATCTCCAGCATGGTGATGCAGATCCGGTCCTCGGGGGCCAGATGCACGTCGGTCATCTCGTAACGCTGCAATTCCTCGAAGGGCAGGGCACCGATCCGCGCCACCGCGGCACCATCGACGAAACCGTCCACCGCCGGCAGGGCCACCGGCGCACCGTTCTGCAGCGCCGCCTGCAGGCTGGCACCCCCCAGCGGCTCGGCAAAGGCCAGCCGCGTGTCGGGCGCATTCTCGCGCAGATAGCGCGACACGCCCGAGGACAGCCCGCCACCGCCCACCGGCAGCACCACAAGGTCGGGTGCGCGGCCGAGTTGCTCCAGCATCTCCAGCGCCACGGTCGCCTGGCCCTCGATCACATCGGCCGAATCGAAGGGTGCCAGGAACACCGCCTCCTGCTCGGCCGAGAACTGCTGCGCTGCGGCCAGCGTCTGGTCGAAGTAATCGCCGGTCAGCACGATCTCGACGGAATCGCCGCCGAAGGTCCGGGTCTTGTCGATCTTCTGCTGCGGCGTCGTCACCGGCATGAAGATGGTGCCCTTGGCGCCGAAATGGCGGCAGGCGAAGGCCACGCCCTGCGCGTGGTTGCCGGCGCTGGCACAGACGAAATGCGCATTCCCGCCGCGCCCATCCACCATGATCTTGCGCATGGCGTTATAGGCCCCGCGCAGCTTGTAGCTGCGCACCGGCGTCAGGTCCTCGCGCTTCAGCCAGATATCGGCGCCGTATTTCGCCGACAGGTGATCATTGCGCTGGAGGGGCGTCGGCTCGAACAGATCGCGGATCGCGTCTTCGGCCGCGCGCACGGCTTGGGTAAAGTTTTCCATGGTTTCGCCCATGCCGCGAAAGCGCGGATTTGGCAAGGGGCGCAGGGGGCAAGGCCTTGTGAGACGGCGCGATTCCCCCTATTCCACGCCGCAACATCGTGGATAAGAGGGCCGATCACCATGACCGACGCGCCGAAGAAAGTCGTCCTTGCCTATTCCGGGGGGCTGGACACCTCGATCATCCTGAAATGGCTGCAGACCGAATATGGCTGCGAGGTCATCACCTTCACCGCCGATCTGGGGCAGGGCGAAGAGCTGGAGCCCGCGCGCCAGAAGGCCGAGCTTCTGGGCATCGCACCCGAGAACATCCATATCGAGGATCTGCGCGAGGAATTCGTGCGCGATTTCGTCTTCCCGATGTTCCGCGCAAATGCGGTCTACGAGGGGCTGTACCTTCTGGGCACCTCGATCGCCCGGCCGCTGATCTCGAAGCGTCTGGTGGAGCTTGCCCATCAGCACGGCGCCGATGCCGTGGCCCATGGCGCCACCGGCAAGGGCAATGACCAGGTGCGGTTCGAGCTTTCTGCCTATGCGCTTGACCCCGCGATCAAGGTCATCGCGCCCTGGCGGCTCTGGGATCTGACCTCGCGCACCAAGCTGATCGAGTTTGCCGAGAAGAACCAGATCCCCATCGCCAAGGACAAGCGCGGCGAGGCGCCCTTCAGCGTCGATGCGAACTTGCTGCACACCTCGTCCGAGGGCAAGGCGCTGGAGAACCCGGCGGAAGAGGCGCCCGATTACGTCTACCAGCGCACGGTCAATCCCGAGGACGCGCCCGATACGCCCGACTATATCGAAGTGACCTTCGAGAAGGGTGATGCAGTTGCCATCAACGGCCAGAAACTGTCGCCCGCGACCATCCTGACCGACCTGAACGAATACGGTCGCAAGCATGGCATCGGGCGGCTGGATTTCGTCGAGAACCGTTTTGTCGGCATGAAATCCCGCGGCATCTATGAAACACCGGGCGGCACCATCCTTCTGGAGGCCCATCGCGGCATCGAGCAGATCACGCTCGACAGCGGGGCGGGGCATCTGAAGGACAGCCTGATGCCGCGCTATGCGGAACTGATCTACAACGGCTTCTGGTTCAGCCCCGAGCGCGAGATGCTGCAGGCCGCCATCGACAAGTCGCAGGAACATGTCACCGGCACCGTGCGGCTGAAGCTCTACAAGGGCAATGTCAGCACCGTTGGTCGCTGGTCGGATCATTCGCTCTATAGCGAGGCGCATGTGACCTTCGAGGATGATGCCGGGGCCTATGACCAGAAGGATGCGGCGGGCTTCATCAAGCTGAACGCGCTGCGGCTGAAGCTGGTCGCCAACCGCAACGCCAAGTTCAAGTAAGCCCATCCCCGCCCGCGCCTTCGGGTGCGGGCGGATAGGTGATCCCGGCACCGGGCGTGAGAACCGCGCCCGGCGTCAGCACCGCGGGCTCCAGCCGGCCCTCGCCCATGATGTGAAACACCGGCTGGCCGCCCGCGATCAGGTAATCGGCGACGATCCGGCGATGGCAGCGCCACCAGACGGCTTCCGAGCACATGACGGTAACGCGGCGATCTGCGGCAAGCCGCAGCAGATGCGCCAGCCCTTCGCGAAACTCGGGCGACAGCGCATAATCGGCGTAATTGTGAAAGCTGCGGTTCCGCCACAGCGCATTCACCGCGAAGGGCACCGCGCGGTCCCGGCTGCGCAGGCCGCCAAGGCTGGCGAGATGCTCGTAGCCGATCCCGGCCTCGGCCAGCGCCCCGGCCAGAACATCGCGATTGAACTGCGGATTGGCCCGCGACATCGGCATCTTGCGGATATCGGCGACAAAACCGACCCCGGCGCTCGCCAGCAGGTCGATGAACTCCTGCAAGCTGCGGTCGGAATGTCCGACGGTATAGAAGGGCGTGGTCACGCGGGCCGGTCAGATCAGCGTCAGCGCGCTGCCCTTGTGGGCGGCGATATGGTCGGTCCTGTCGCTTTTGATCTCGTATTGCGGATCACTGTCCGAGGCGTGATGCCTATAGCCCTTGTAGTCGAAATCGCTGACATGCACGGCGATGATCCGCCCCGAGACGCGACCGGCCTCGGAATTCCAGCTCACGTGATCGCCGACGCTGAATCTGTGGGTCATGGAACCCTCCCTCGTTTTCCATTCGGGGTAGGGACAGGGTAGGCCAGGAACGTCCGAAAGGCCAATCACCGTCGCGCCCTCTTTCATTCTCGATGACACCCGACCAGAATGGGGCAGCGTCACCGAAAAAGGCCCCGCCATGACCGACCAGCGTCTCACCGCCCGCATCGCCATCGTCACCGTCAGCGACCGCGCTGCCAGCGGTGAATACGAGGACAAGGGCGGGCCGGGGGCCGAAGCCTGGCTGAGCGAGGTCATCACGTCGCCAATGGAGATTTCCCGCCACATCATCCCCGACGGGCGCGAGGGGGTGGCCGCCAAGCTGCGTGAACTGGCGGAACTTGGCAGCGACCTGATCCTTGTGACCGGCGGCACCGGCCCCTCGCCGCGCGACCAGACGCCCGAGGCGGTGATCGACGTGATGGACAAGGAACTGGCCGGCTTCGGCGAGGAGATGCGCCGCGCCTCGTTGGCCGAGGTGCCGACCGCGATCCTGTCGCGCCAGACCGCCGCGATCCGCGATGCCTCGCTGATCATCACCCTGCCGGGCAAGCCCTCGGCCATTGCCACCTGCCTCAATGCCGTCTTTGCCGCCGTTCCCTATTGCCTCGACCTGATGGGGGCGGGGCGGATCGAGACCGACCCGGCCAAGATCAAGGCGTTCAGGCCAAAGGGGAAATAGGGGCGCCCGACCTGCCAACGCCGACCGCGATTGACCCTCCCCGATCCGCATCCTAGATTTTCCGGTAGCAGCCCGTTTCCGCCTTCCTCGCACAAGGAGCAGTTCCGATGGCCATCCGCAGCATCCTGACGAATTACACCGGTTCGGGCGGCGGGGCGGCAGCCCTGCGGCTGGCGGTGCAGATGGCGCAGAAATACGACGCGCATCTGACCGGGGCGGTCTGGCAGCCGCAGAACCCTCTGCGCCGCCGCGCTGGCGCCATCTTCACCCGCGAGATCGACCGCATCCTCGATCAGGCCGAGGCCGAGTTCGTCGAGGAACGCCGCGCGGCCTTCACCGCCGCCGTGACCGAGGCGGGGCTGCTGGACCGCTCGGATTTCCGCGTGCTCTCGGGCAAGGGCGACAGCATCACCGAGACCGCGCGGGGCCATGACATCCTGACCATGGGCGGCGCGGCCGAGGGCAACGCCGCCGGGGACTTCGCCGTGCGCCCCGATGTGGTGGCGCTGCGCTCGGGCCGACCGGTGGTGATCGTGCCGGCCAGCTATCAGAAGCCCGCGATTCTCGAGACCGCGCTTCTGGCCTGGGATGGCAAGCGGGCGGCGGCGCGGGCACTGGCCGATGCCATGCATATCCTTGGCACCAAGGAGAAGGTCACGGTGCTGGGGATCGGCGAGGGGCTGCCGTCGGATTACGCCGCCGATGTGCTGCGGCTGATGGCCCTGCACGGGATCGAGGCCGAATTGCTGATCCGCCCGGCTTCGGCCGCCGGGATCGGCCCGACCATTCTTGACGCCTGCAGCGAGACCGGAGCGGGGTTGCTGATCATGGGCGCCTACGAGCACAGCAAGTTCTCGGAAGACCTGCTGGGTGGCGTCACCCGCGACATTCTGGAACAGGCGAAGCTGCCGGTGCTGATGTCGCACTGACGCGCTTGGGCTGACTGCCGCCGAGGCGAAGATTTTTTGTCGCAGGCCTGTGCCGGGGGCTTGAACTGCACCCGGAATCCCTCCATGTCGGCGACGTTCGCGCATTCGTGAACGCCCCGAGGTGACCGGGCCCCTCTGGCGGACGTGGCGGCACGTTCGTGATGTCGGCACTGTTCTTGAACAACGCCGCAGGGACGATTCTGACATGTCAAACGGAACCTCGACCGACGCAGCACCCCAGGGCGGGATGCTGCATTATTTCAAATGGGCCTTCATCGTCACCGCGCTTGGCCTCGCGCTCGGCGCGGCGCTTGGCTGGCAGATGACCGGCACGATGGGCGGGATGCTGACCATCTTCTTCATCTGCTGCGTGCTGGCGGTGCTGGAGATCTCGCTCAGCTTCGACAACGCCATCGTCAACGCCAACAAGCTGAAAGACATGACCCCGGAATGGCAGCACCGCTTCCTGACCTGGGGCATCATCATCGCCGTCTTCGGCATGCGGATCGTCTTCCCGCTGCTGATCGTCGTGGTGGCCGCAAAGATCGGCCCCTGGCAGGCGATGGTCCTGGCCGCGTCCCAGCCCGACGAATATTCGCGCATCATGAAAGAGGCGCATCTGCCCATCGCCGCCTTCGGTGGCACCTTCCTGATGATGGTCGGCCTCAGCTTCTTCTTCGACCACGAGAAGGACGTGCACTGGGTCCGCTGGCTGGAACGCCGGATGCAGAAATACGCCACCATCCGCGGCATCGAAGTCGCCGTCGCGCTGGTCGCGGTGCTGATCGTCTCGCGCTTCCTCGATCCGGTGGAATCGCAGGTCTTCTTCCAGTCGGCCATCTGGGGCCTGCTGACCTTCCTGCTGGTCGAGGTGCTGGGGGGTCTTCTCGACAGTAGCCAGGAGATGATGCAGGCCGGGGCCAAGGGCGGTCTGGGTGCCTTCCTCTATTTGGAAGTGCTGGATGCCTCGTTCAGCTTTGACGGTGTGATCGGTGCCTTCGCGCTGACCCACAACCTCTTCGTCATCGCCATCGGGCTTGGCATCGGCGCGATGTATGTGCGTTCGATGACCATCATGCTGGTCGAGAAGGGCACGCTGACCCAGTACCGCTATCTGGAACACGGCGCGTTCTACGCGATCATCGCGCTGTCGGTGATCATGTTCCTGCAGAGCTTCGTCCACATTCCCGAGGTCGTCACCGGCCTTGGCGGCGCGGCGCTGATCGGCCTGTCGCTGTGGTCCTCGATGCGCTGGAACAAGACCACGCGGGCGGATGCAAGCTGATCTGATCCGGTAAAACGAAACGCGGCCGCAGGGGAAACCCTGCGGCCGTTTTCTTTGCTACGCCTGCGCGGTCAGCCGCTTCAGGATCTGCGGCAGAAGCCCCCCCTGCCGCAGCGTCTCGACCTCCAGCGAGGTTTCGATGGCGGCTGTGGCGGTCAGGTCTTCGACCCGGCCATCGGCGCGCAGGATACGAACCGGAACCGGCGCGCGGGGACGGAGAGCAGCCTCATCCGCCGCAATCTCGATCCGGTCATCGACGCTCAGCGCCGGCGTTGCGGGCGTCACCCCGGCGGGCAGGCGCAGCGGCAAGACGCCCATGCCGATCAGGTTCGCCCGGTGGATGCGCTCAAAACTGACCGCCAGCACCGCCCGCGCACCCAAGAGCGCCGCGCCCTTGGCGGCCCAGTCCCGCGACGAACCCATGCCGTAACGCTCGCCCGCGACGATGACCACGGGCTGTTCCTCGGCGCGATAGACCTCGGCCGCCTGCCACAGCGGCAGGTCCCGCCCATCGGGCAGGCGGGTCGAGCCGGGGGAGATGCCGGGCGCCAGCAGGTTCTTCACATTGCGGTTGGTGAAAAGGCCGCGCAGCATCGCCTCCCAATTCCCGCGACGCGAGGAGAACACGTTCAGATCGCACGGGTTCTCGCCGTGCGCGATCAGATACTCGCCCGCCTCGCCCTGGGCCGGGATAGCACCGGCGGGCGAGATATGGTCGGTGGTGATGTCATCGCCCAGAACAAGGATCGGCCGCGCCTGATAGCTTCCAAGCCGGCTGCCCTCGCCAAAGCCGGCAAAGGGCGGACGGCGGATATAGGTCGAGGCCTCGTCCCAGGGAAACAGGTCGCTGTCCGGTGCCTCGAGTTCGGCCCACATCCGGCTGTCCTCGGCCTCGTCATAGGCGGCGGCGAAGTCATCCTTGCGGGCGGCAAGGGCCAGCGCCGCGTCGATCTCGGCGCCTGTGGGCCAGAGATCGGCCAGCGTGACGCCGGGGGCGATCTCATCGGTCAGGATATCGCGTTCCACATCGCCCGCCAGCGCAAAGGCCACGACCAGCGGCGGCGAGGCGAGGAAACCGGCCTCGAGTTGCGGATGGACCCGGCCCGGGAAGTTGCGGTTGCCCGACAGCACCGCGACCTGCAGCCGACCCTCGGCCAGCGCCTGTTGCGAGGCCTCGGTCAGCTGCCCGGAATTGCCGATGCAGGTGGTGCAGCCAAAACCCACGATGCCAAAGCCAAGCGCCTCGAGATCCTCCATCAGCCCGGCACGCTCGAGATAGCGTCGGGCGGTGGGCGAGCCGGGGGCCAGCGAGGTCTTGACCCAGGGCGGCGGGGTCAGGCCAAGGGCGCGGGCCTTGCGCGCGACCAGACCGGCGGCGACCATCAGCCCGGGGTCCGAGGTATTGGTGCAGGAGGTGATGGCGGCGATGGCCACCGCGCCATCAGGCACGCCCGCAACGCTGGCAGGACCGGCGGGTCCGCCCCGAACCTCGGCTGCGGCGGCTGGTGTCTGCGAGGCGGACAGCCGGTCCTGCGGGCGGCGGGGTCCGGCCACGCTGACCACGATCCGCGACAGATCGATCTCGACGACTTCGCTGAAGTGCGGGGTCTCGGCGGGATCAAACCACAACCCCTGACGGCGGCAATAGGCCTCGACCAGCGCCACATGGCCCGGCTCGCGACCCGTTGCGGACAGGTAGTCCAGCACCGCCTGATCGACCGGGAAGAATCCGGTACTGGCGCCGAACTCCGGCGTCATGTTGGCGATGACCGAGCGTTCCCCGGCCGACAGCGTGCTGACGCCCGGCCCGAAGAACTCGACGAAGCGGTCGGCCAGATCGATCCGGCGCAGGCGCTCGGTCACGGTCAGGGCCAGATCGGTGGCGGTGACGCCCTCGGGCAGGTGCCCGGTCATCCGCACGCCCACCACATCGGGAACCCGCAGCGTCACCGGCATCCCGAAGAACACGCTTTCCGCCTCGATCCCGCCCACGCCCCAGGCCAGCACGCCGATGCCGTTCACCATCGGCGTATGGCTGTCGGTGCCGATCATCGCATCGGGGAACAGCCATCCCCCCTCGGCCTGCACCACCCGCGACAGCCGCTCGAGGTTCAGCGTGTGCATGATGCCGGTGCCGGGCGGATGGACGGTAAAGCGGTCCAGCGCGCCCGAGGCCCATTTCATGAAGCGGTAGCGTTCGCCGTTGCGGCGGTATTCATTGGCCAGATTGCGCGCCATCGCGTTGCTTCCGCCAAAGGCATCGACGGCCAGCGAATGGTCGGTCGAGACATCGACCGGCAGCACCGGGTTGAGCAGCGCCGGGTCGAACCCGGCCTCGGCAAGTGTCGAGCGCATCCCGGCAATATCCACCAGCGCCGGGCCGCAGGTGGTGTCATGCATCAGCACCCGGCAGGGCAGGAACGGAATTTCCGCGTCGACCGGGCCATCACTTGCCGCAAGGATCGCATTCGCGGCGGCATCGGCATCCGGCCCGGCGGTGCGCAGCACGTTTTCCAGCAAGATCCTGTGGATATGCGGCATCCGCGCCAGCCGGCCACCGGCGGCGGCAGGCAAATCGATGATCTGCCAGCGGGAGCCGCCAGCCTCAAACGTCGTCTCGTGGGTCATGTCAGTCGTCCCGGTTGAACAGCGCGACCTTGGCGCGGCCGGCCTCGGCAATGTGGCGGTGCAGGAAATCGGCCGCCTCGGGCAGCGAACCGCCCTCGATCAGGTCCAGAAGCTGCAGATGCTCGGCTGCCTGCTGCGGCAGGCGCGAGCGGTCGGTGGTGACGCGGTATTCGATCAGCCGCCGCAGCCGGTTGGCGCGCTGCAAGGCGTCGATGAAGAAGGGATTGCCCGAGCAGCGCATCAGCATCTCGTGGAAATCATTGTTGGCGCGAAAGACCGCGCTGCGGCTGTCGCTGGCAAAGCTTGCCAGCATCTGCTGTTGGCGGGCGCGGGCCTCGGCAAAACCCTCGGCGTCGATGCGAAAGCCCGGCTGCAACAGCGCCTCGCGTTCGATCGCCGCGCGGAAGTCATAGGCATGGGCATAGGCCATGGGCGAGGTGAGCGTTTCGCTGAACTGCCAGCCATTGCCAGGCAGGCGGTCTATCCAGCCCTCGTCCTCGATCCTCAGCAGCAGTTGCTGGGCGCGCCCACGCGACAGCTGGTACTGCCGCATGAACTCGGTGGTGCTGAAGCGGTCGGGGGACCGCCCCGCCAGCCGGTCATCGGCCACGCGTAAATAGATCGCCTCTTCATCCTCCTCGGCCAGAACCGGCAGGTTCGCCGCGTCCTGATCGAGAAAGAAGCCCCGGTTATCCTCGGACCGGACCAGCCCACGTTTCTCCAGCAGGCGCAGGGCGCTGATGACAGGCGCGCGCGAGACGCGAAAGACATCGGCAAGGGCCTGCGCCGGCAGGTGCTGACCGCTGGTCATGCCTTCTGCGCGGGCATGTTCCAGGATCTGCGACATGATCTTGGGGGCGAGGCTGGGGCGCGACATGATGGCGGGCCTCAGTCCTCGTCCTGCCGGAACTTCGCCAGACCCTTGAAGATGAACGGCGCGATCAGGGCGATGGCGGCAATGGCGATCATGATGGCCGAGCCGGGATGCTGCAGCAGGATCATCGGGTCGCCCTGGCTCATCTGCAACGCGCGGCGCAACTGGCTGTCGGCCATCGGGCCAAGGATCAGCCCGACGATCACCGGCGCGACCGGATAATCATAGCGTCGCATGAGGAAGCCCAGAAGACCGAAGCCCGACAGCAGCATCAGCTCGACAACCGAAGGGTTCGAGGCGATGGTGCCCATGGTCGCGAAGACCAGGATGCCGGCATAAAGCCAGGGCAGCGGGATCTTCAACAGCTGCACCCAGAGGCCGACCAGCGGCAGGTTCAGAACCAGCAGCATCACGTTGGCGATGAACAGCGAGGCGATCAGGCCCCAGACCAGATCGGCGTGTTGGACGAAAAGCAGCGGGCCGGGCTGGATGTTGTATTGCTGGAAACCCGCCAGCATCACCGCCGCCGTGGCCGAGGTCGGCAGGCCAAGCGTCAGAAGCGGCACCAGCGAGCCGGCGGCCGAGGCGTTGTTCGCCGCCTCGGGTCCGGCCACGCCCTCGATGGCGCCATGGCCGAATTCCTCGGGATGCTGCGACAGCTTGCGCTCGGTCGTGTAACTGAGGAAAGTCGGGATCTCGGCCCCACCCGCCGGCAGCGCGCCGATGGGAAAACCGATGCCCGCGCCGCGCAGCCATGGCTTCCACGAGCGCGACCAGTCCCGCTTGGTCATCCAGATCGAGCCCTTGATCGCCATGGGCTTTTCCGGTGCATAGGCATGGCGTGACGCGACATAGAGCGCCTCGCCGATGGCAAACAGACCCACGGCCAGCGTCGTGACCTCGATCCCGTCGAAGAGGTTAGGCACGCCGAAGGCCAGCCGGGTCTGCCCGGTCAGCTGGTCGATGCCGATCAGCCCCAGCCACAGCCCGATGCCAAGGCTGGTCAAGCCGCGCAGCGGCGAGGAGCCGAAGGTCGCCGAGACGGTGACGAAGGCAATCAGCATCAGCCCGAAATAGTCCCAGGGCCCGAACTTGACCGCGATCTTGACGAGGATCGGCGCAAGGAAGGCCAGCCCCAGCGTGGCGATCAGCGCGGCGACGAATGAACCGATGGCGGCAGTGGCCAGCGCCGGCCCGCCGCGTCCCTTGCGGGCCATCTGGTTGCCCTCGAGGGCGGTGACGACCGAGGCGGCTTCGCCCGGCGTGTTCAGAAGAATGGCCGTGGTCGAACCGCCATACATGCCGCCGTAATAGATGCCGGCGAACATGATCAGCGAGCCGCCAGGGTCCATCTTGAAAGTGACCGGCAGCAGCAGCGCAACGGTCAGTGCCGGGCCGATGCCCGGCAGCACGCCGACGGCCGTGCCCAGCATGACGCCGATGGCGGCGAAGGCCAGGTTCATCGGCTCGATGGCGGTGCCGAAGCCTTGGAGCAGGAGAAGAACGGAATCCATGGCGACCTCAGAACATCTTTTCCAGCGGCCCCATGGGCAGCGCGAGTTGCAGAAGCTTGTTGAACATCAGGAAGATCAGCGTCGAGAGGACGAAGCCGATGATCAGGTCCACGACCAGCGCGCGGCGCCCGAAAGCGCGGGCGGTAAAGGCGAAAAGCAGGGTCGATCCGAGGATGAAGCCGAAGCCGAAGGCAATCGAGCCCATCAGCCCAAGCAGCGCCAGCCCGATCCAGGCGACCGCGCCCCAGTCGCATTCATCGGCCTCGATCCCGGGTTTCAGAGCGGTGATCAGGTGGCCGACACCCAGCACGGCGAGGAAGGCGGCGACGAAATAGGAGGCGGCGTCGGCGCCGACGCCGTAATTCGCCGCGATGGTCATGGAGCGCGCATCGTTCCAGGTGATCGCGGCCAGCGCGAACAGGCCGAGGCCGATGATCGCGGTCGGGCGATGCAGCCCGCTGCGTTCCGTCATGTTCATGGATCTGTCCCCCATCGAGAAAGGCGGGCGGAGGATTTTCCCTCCGCCCGCCTTGGGATCATTCGGCCAGGCCGATGGATTTCAGCACGGCATGGACGCGCTCGTTTTCGGATTCGACGAAGGTCTTGAACTCGTCGGCCGGGGCGTAATAGTCGGTCCAGCCGCGCGCCTTGAGGATTTCCTGCCATTCAGGCGATTTCACCGTGGTCTCAATCGCTGCTGCCAGTGCCGCCTTGTCGGCCTCGGCAATGCCCGGACCGGCGAAGAGGCCGCGCCAGTTGACCAGCTCAACATCAATGCCCTGCGCCTTCAGCGGTTGCGCCTCGATGCCCTCGATCGGCTCGGGATAAGAGATCGCCAGCGCCCGCAGGTCGCCGGATTCGATCTGGCCCTGCCATTCGCCATAGCCCGAGATACCGGCCGTCACCTGGCCGCCCAGCATGGCCGCCAGCGCCTCGCCACCGCCGGAATAGGCGACATAGTTCACCTTGGACGGATCACCGCCCGAGGCCTCGGTGATCAGCGCCGACAGGATATGGTCCGCGCCGCCGGCCGAGCCGCCGGCCCAGATGGTGCCGCCGACATCCTCTTTGATCTTGGCGCTGAGATCGGCCAGCGTCTGGATCGGAGAATCCTTCGGCACCACGACCACCAGCGGGTCGCCGGTCATGCGGGCCAGCGGCTCGACGCCGGTCAGGTTGACGGGCGCCTTGTTGGTGATGATGGCGCCGACCATGGTGATCCCGCCGACCAAGAGCTGGTTGGGCGATCCGGCCGCGCTTTGCGAGAATTGCGCCAGACCGACAGTGCCGCCGGCACCCGGCACGTTCATGACCTGCACGCTTTTCGCCGTGCCGATCTTCATCATCGTTTCCTGCAGCGACCGTGCAAGCGAATCCCAGCCACCCCCGGCACCTGCCGGCGCGGTCAGGGTCAGGTCTTCAAGCTCCTGCGCCGCGACGGGCGAGATGGCCATGGTTACGGCCACGCATGCCGCAGCAAAGCGGCGCGAGATAAGCGACATCTGGTTATTCCTCCCTGTGGACCTCTGTCGCGAATCACATTGCAGTATTTGATGATAAAATGCAATGATGAAGCGGGCCGCGCGGCGGGCTCTGGAACCCGTCCCAAGGACGCCTGCGCGCCGACACTGGTGTCGCAACCCTATGTCCGGAACGGCCTGTCAGGCAAATGATCTTATCGCTGCGCTGCGGCACGATCGGCGACACGCCTTTGCATTCATGATGCATTTGCTCAGAGTGCATATCTGAAACTAATTTATGTTAATATTTTCGAATCTTGCGGCCCTGAATTCGGGCTTCTTCCTGACCGACCCAGCCATTCGGACAGGGCATGCAGGAAAGTCTGCACGGTGACGAGATGTCACAAATGCGCCAAAACCGGATTGGTCCGGTTATATCCGGGGATAATCCTTGGGCTGAATAGATATTCGCTTCAGATAATCTTTACATTCATGTTACCGAATATCCGCGATTTTTCAGAAATTGCCAGATGTTGCGGTTAAGCTCTGACATCATCTCCAGATCTTGATCCAGGCGGGCGAGTTGATCTTCGTCAAGAAGCTGCTTCTGGCCCATTCGGATGCGGTCGCGGCGGTCGGCAATGCGCATCAGGATGGTCGAGATCGACCCGTCCTCCTGAAAGGACCAGATGCTGTGATTATACCTGTGGCGCACCGTCGAGAGTTTCGAGAACCGCGTGGTCAGGTCCAGCAATTCCTGCAACTCGGGGCCGGGCTTCAGCAAGAGTTTCCCAAGCCGCTCGACCATCTCTATCCGGCCACGGGTCGAGTTGACCGACAGGAAGACCACGACCGCCGCATCCTTCTGCATCCCCGTCAGCCCGGCCAGCAGGTGCACCAGCAGGCTTTCGGTATTGCTCCAGGCATAGTTCAACCGCCCCACACGCAGCAGAACGCTGTCCAGACTGGGCTCATGCGGGGTGCCGGAGTCGGGCGAAGGGGGAGGGGTCACGATTTGAGGGAACGATAGCGCATGGCGGCTTCGGTGCGATTCCGGGCGCCGAGGCGCAGGCTCGCATTGTGCAGATGCAGCTTTACCGTGTGGATCGACAGGCCCAGCTTGGCCGCGATCCGCTTGTTCGATTGCCCGTCCGCAACCAGTTGCAGCACGTCAAGCTGGCGCTGGGTCAACCCGCTTTCCCCGCTTGGCGCCGGCGGCGCGGCCACCTCGCGGTGAGCCGAGACCTCGGGGCTGACGTAGCTGCCGCCATGGGCAATCAGCTTGATGATCGATAGCCAGATATCGAGTCGCACATTTAACGGGAAAATACTTACTGTATTCGCCTTAAAGTTGTTATTTGAATAAGAATCTGCGCCAAAGGCAAGACTGCTGAAGGCGATCCCCAGCGACAGGCCGTCGAGGCCAAGAAGAAAGCTGCGATCCGATTCGGACAGGTTCCGAATCGTCGGCTCGTCAAGAATCACCAGAGTGGGGACCAGGCCGGTCTGCGTCACGAATTTCTGAAATTCTGCAAAGGAATGAAGCACCGCCGAGGTGATCTGCCCCAGCTCCTGGCTGGTCGCGGCGATCAGGCTGCCCGAGAAATTGCACTGATTCCCGACGAACATGACTTCGGCTGCGCTGATCGGAAGGGGCGAGGCCGAGGCGAAGGATTCGTCGTCATAGGATACCAAGTTCATCGTCATTTTCCCTGTTGGCCATGCTGCGGACGGCGGGGGGACGTCATCAATGCTTCCGCTCTGGCTCATTAAATTTTTATCTATTGGTCGACTATAACATATCCAGCAAGCATTCAAAGAAGATTGCGCGCCGAAAATTCGAATGTAACTCCTAAGAAAATAAGTAGCCTGCGCGAATGGCTTATCCCAGCCTAGCCGTTCGAATTAGCTCATCAGGGCCAGTCCCGGCCTATCGCGCGACCGGCGGCTATACCCGGCAGGCTGATTCCATCCCCCACTCGGGGCGTCGAGGTCTAGACTGTTCGTGCGGCTAGGCCGCGGCGGGGACAGAGGGGTAGTTTGGTCCGTGGTCGGTGGAGCGGCATGTCCGCCACCCTCCAGCCGGATCCGCTCAAGGTGACAGGCGGGCCATCCGGATTACCAGCAGGACGAAGACGGTCGCGCCGTCGTGACGGTGAGCATGCGCTCGGCGATCGGAATCGGCTTGCTGTTCAGTCACCGGTAACTGGGCAGGCACACGTGCTTGCGAATGTCTTGGCCGGACCTGCCCACCGACAGGAGCTAGTGAAATGGCTGACAGCCGTAACATGAACCTGTTCGCCTTCCCGCTGGAAAGCGATCCCGCCGATCCGAGTCAGGATCAGTCCCAGTCCCAGAGCCAGTCCAACATGCAGGACCAGGGACAGAGTCAGGACCAAGGGCAAGGCCAAGATCAGGGCCAGGGCCAGGATCAGAATCAGTCCCAGAGCAATGCGAACGACAACAGCAACAGCAACGGGAACGAGAACTCCAACAGCAACAACTCGGAATCCTCGTCCAGCAACGAGGCGGCCAATGCCGCCCAGAATGCGGCGGGGAACGAGGCCAGCAATGCCGCGATGAACGCGGCTGGCAACGAGGCGGCCAATTCGGCGGCGAACGACTCGAGCAACAATTCCGCGAATAACGCCGCGAACAACGCTGCGAATGACGCCTCGAACAGCGCCGCGAACGACGCGTCCAACGACGCTTCCAACGATGCGTCGAATGACGCCTCGAACAGCGCAACCAACGAAGCCAACAACTATACCGACGTGGCCACCGACGTGGCGACGAATGTTGAAACCAATGTCAGCGTTGGCCTTGATCTCGATGGCTGGGAGCCGTCGGATGACGACTTCGCCGATATCGATCTCGACAACAGCACCGGCACGATGGGCGACCTGATCGTCAACCGTGACGGCTCTGTCGGCATCGGCACCCAGAGCGACATGAGCTTCGACAATGTCCTCAACGGTGGCGGCGGCAGCAGCTACCTGGCGGCGCAGTCCGCCAATCTCGACGATCAGGACACGCTGTCCGATCCGACCGTCGCGAACAATGCCGACTTCAACCAGAATGGCAGCGCCAATGGCGGCACGGCCACCTCGGCGGAAGGCATCAACGCGGCCAATAGCGGCGGCGCTGGCGGCGGCGGCGGCTCGGCCGATGGTGGCAGCGGCGACGCGATGGCGGAAGGCGCCGAAGCTTCGGCGACCGGCAGCACCTCGAATGCGGGTGCCGGTGGCGGCTCTGCCGGCTATGGCGGCGCCGGCGGCGGTGCGGGTTCGACCGGCGGTGCCGGTGGCGGCTCGGGTGCGACTGGTGGCGCCGGTGACGGCGGCGCGGCGCTTGGCGTCGGCCTTGGTGTCGGGCTTGGCGGCTCGGCCGATGGCGGTGCCTCGGGCGCGCTGGCGGCTGGCCTCGGTGCCGGCCAGAGCGGTGATGCCGCGGGTGGCGACGCCGGTGCAGGTAGTCTCTCGGGTGCGCTTGGCCTTGGCGTCGGCGGTGACACGGGCGGCGCCGGTGACGGCGGCGCTGGTGGCGACACCGGCGATGGCGGCGCGACAGGCGACGGTGGCGCAAGCGGCGGCACCGGTTCGACCGGTCCGACGGGTCCCACGGGTCCGACGGGTCCGACGGGTCCCACGGGTCCGACGGGTCCGGGCGGACCGGGCGGTCCGGGTGGACCGGGCGGCGAACTCGGTGACGGCGACGGCGGCAATGGCGCACCCGGCGGCTTCAGCGGCGACAGCGGCGCTAGCGGTGGCAGCGGTGCCAGCGGCGACAGCGGTGACAGCGGTGCCAGCGGTGACAGCGGCGATGGTGGTGCCAACAGCAGCACCGGTGGCGCTGGCGGTGCTAGCGGCTATGGCGGCCTCGGCGGCAATGGCGGCGCTGGTGGCGATGGTATGGCCGACGTGGCCTCGGCTGCCGATGCGGCAGCAGCGGCCGGTGCGACCATGTCGGGCGCAGCCAATGGCATGGGCGAAGCGGCAGCAGACAGCGCCGGTGGTGCTGGTGGCAGCGCCGATGGCTCCGGTGCCGGTGACGGTGGCACCAATACCGGCGGTGCCGGCACGGGCGGCGCGGCGGCGAGCGCAGGTGGCGCTGGCGGTGCGGCTGACAGCGCTGGTGGCGCTGGCGGCGAAGGCTGGTCCACGGGCGGTGCCGGTGGCGGTGCCTGGTCGACCGGCGGCATGGCCGACGGCGGCGACGGCATCAACACCGACAGCGGCAATGGCGGTGCTGGTGGCCAGGTGATGCTGGGTGACGGCGGTTATGCCGATGCCGGCAGCTGGGGTTCGGGCAATGGTGACGACGGCTATGTCACCGGCAATTCGACCGCTTCGGCCGACGCGCTGGTGGATACCACGGCGTTCAACCAGAGCATCGTCATGGGCGCGAACATCCTGGGCAACTCGGTCGACATGACCGTGGTTGGCGGGGATCTGAACTCGACCAACGTCGGCGACGACGATCTGGGCTGAGTGATCGCCTGACTGAAAACATCCTGCGCGGAGTCCCTTCGCGCAGGATCGATTTTGAAGGAAGTCCCTGCGCCTTGGTCGCGGGACCGCCAAGTCAAGGAAGGTCGTCATCATGCTGACAATCAACCCCGTCGACGAGGCGATCTGGCATTTCATCGGTTTGTTCGAGATTACCGAGGAACGCGGGCGGATGTGGGTCGATTACGACCGCTTTGCCGCGTTGAAAGTGGATGTGGATCCGGGCGGCATCGAGCCGCTGGATCTGGTGACGAAAGCCCCGTTCGATCTGCGCGATCTGTTGCCGCAGATACGCTATAACCCGCCCACGACGCAGCCGCCCGAGCTGTCCTTCGAGGCACCTTATTTTCCGCCCGAACCGATTGTGCAGGATATGCTAGCACCGGGACAGGGCGACACGCCGGTCCTCGATCTGCAGAATTTCTACGTCGCAGGGCCTAATATTCCCGGGGCCGTCGAGCCGCCCGAGCCTCCGGGTCCGCCGGAGCCGCCGGAAGTGCATGAGCCCCCGCAGTGGGAGCTGCCACCGCCCAGTTCGATTGCCGGGATCGTGGTGCAGGTCAACCGGCTTGACGATGATGACCGCGTCGACGGCGACCGCATGGCCCATGGCGAGGTCAAGGCCGAGGTGCTGGCGGAAAAGCTTGACGGGATGCTGGGCCACGCATCGCAGATGGGCGTGACGCTTACGGTGGACTATCCCGATACCGAGGCCTCCTATCTGAAGATCGCCGAGGCATTTCGGCAGAGTTCGGCACCCGATGAGCCGGTGGAGGGCGGCACCGCGACGACGCTGCACGGGGAGCAGGTCACGGGCATGTATGTGGATGGCGCGGTCGTCACCGATCGCCCCGATATCGACAGCCTGATGCCCGACTATCGCGACGAAGAGGATTCAGCAGAAGACACGGACGCGGCCGATGGCACTAATGACGCCAAGAGCGCCAGTTCGAACGTGGCCCGTCCCGAAGATTCGGGTGACGATGATGACGGCCCCGATCACGAGCTGGTTCACGGCAACAACACCCTGGTCAATCAGGTGACGCTGACCGAGGCCTGGATCACCGCCCCTGTCCTCGTGGCGGGTGGGAATGCCTACAATTACAACATCATCAGCCAGACCAATGTCTGGAGCGATGCGGATTCGTTTCTGGGCGCGGCGGAAGAGAGTACCCCAGCCGAGATGCCAGGCGCCGGCGATCCGACGCTGTCACTCAACTATGCCAGCTATGCGAGCTTTTCGAACCCGATCCCGGACCGCGATGGCTCCGGCGATGCGCCGCAATATTGGGCGACGGCCACGATCGAGGGTAATCTGGTCAGCGTCGCCTGGATCGACCAGTACAATCTGGTCTCGGACAACGATGTCACTGCCATCACCATCATGGGCGAGAGGACGCTTTATCTGATGGGCGAGAACGGCTCGTTTAACACGGTGTCGCTGGCCGAGCTGGGCACGTCCTACGATGTCATCGTCATCGGAGGCGACGTCATCAACTTGAACGCGATTTTGCAGACCAATGTGCTATTGGATGATGACCGGATCATGGTCAGCGGCGGGAATGCGATGGTCAGCGCGGGCGACAACCTTCTGGCCAACGAAGCGAGTATCCTGCAGACCGGCGAGACCAGCATCCGGCACACCACCGCCGATCAGGATGCGATGCTGGCGGCCGCTGCCAATGGCGATCTGGTGTTGTCGCAATCGGTGCTGAACGATCCCAGCCTTCGCGATCTCGAAGTGGTGCGGGTGCTGCATGTGAAGGGCGATCTGGTCTCGCTCAACCTGGTGCGCCAGACCAATGTGCTGGGCGATTCCGACCAGATCGAGGTCTATATGGATGGCATCGGGGCCGGACCGGGCCAGACCAGCATCCTGACCGGATCGAACGTGCTGGTGAATTCGGCCATCATCAGCGAGTTCGGCGTCGATTCAACCATCTATGCCGGCGGCGAGGTCTATTCGGACGCCCTGCTGCATCAGGCCGAGCTGATCTCGACCGACGCGCCGCTGATGCCTGCAGGCGGGGCGCTGGCCAGCGAGGCGGTGCTGTTCCTCGCCGAAGGCATGTTGACCGACGAGATGGACGATATCGAGTTCCGGCCGATCGGCGCTGACCATGCGCCCTCTGCCGATGCAATGGAAACCGTGCTCGCATGACCCATGACAAGACCAAGGACCAGCTGCGGCTGGAGCCCGATATGCGCGTGGACCCGCCCGAAGGTGGACGCGCGCCCTCGAAAGCGACCCAGATGGGCGCCGGGCCGACGATCGATCAGCAGGCCGGCCGTCTGCCCGACCTGCCCGCGCCGAAAGGTCCGGGCGGGCTGGCCTTCCACAAGCGCGTCAGCGAGCCCGACATTGCCGGCACCCTGCGCGCCACCCTGCGGCGGCTCTGGGCAAATGTGCTGGGGGTGACGCTGTTCAGTGCGGTGACGAACCTGCTGGTGCTGGCCATCCCGATCTACCTGTTCCAGATTTCGGACCGGGTGCTGACCAGCCGTTCCACCGATACGCTGATCATGCTGACCGTGGTGATCGTCGGCGCGGTGCTGTTGCAGGTGGTCTTCGACGCGATCCGCCGGGGGATGCTGCTGCGCAGTTCGGTGGACCTTTCGGCACGCCTCGGGGCGCCGATCCTGTCGGCGGCGGCGCGTGCCTCGCTGCAGAGCAACGGGCAGGAATATCAGACACTTGGCGATCTGCAGACGGTGCGCAGCTTTCTGGTCTCGGGCACGCTGCTGTCGCTGCTTGACCTGCCTTTCGCGCCGGTCTTCATCCTTGCCATCTTTCTCGTCCACCCGCATCTGGGGCTGATCGTGATGACCACGGCGGGCCTCTTGCTGCTGGTCGCCTTCATCAACCAGCGCGCCACCCATGCTCCATTTGCCGAGGCGAACCGGCATCTCAGCCGCTCGAACCTGCATCTTGATTCGATGGCGCGGAACTCGCAGATCATCAACGCGCTGGCGATGATCCCCGAGGCCGTCACCATCTGGGGCCGCGATGCCGCCGGGTCGATGGCGGCGCAGGTGCGCGCACAGGATCGCAACATCATGTTCGCCGGCATCTCGCGCGCCATCCGCCTGCTTACGCAGGTGGGGCTGCTGGGCTGGGGGGCCTACCTGGCGCTGCAGGGCGAGATCACCGGCGGCATGGTCATCGCCGCCTCGATCATCGCCGGGCGGGCGCTGGCGCCGATCGAGGGCGCCATCGAGGGCTGGAACAACGTGCTTCTGTCCCGCGCCGCCTATGGCCGCATCTCGACGCTGCTGAAATCCTCGCCGCTGAACACGCAGCGGCTGCATCTGCCCCATCCCGAGGGCCGGCTGGATGTCGAGCGGCTGCTTTATGTCCCCAATGGCACCAAGCGGGTGGTGCTGAACTCGATCACCTTCTCGCTGATGCCGGGCACCTCGCTGGCCATCGTCGGCAAGTCGGGGGCGGGCAAGACCACGCTTGGCAAGATGCTGGTCGGCTCGATCCTGCCCACCTCGGGCTCGGTGCGGCTGGACCTGATGGACCTGCGCAACTGGGACCAGCGGCAGCTGGGGCAATGCCTCGGCTATCTGCCGCAAGATGTGCAGCTGTTCCCCGGCACCATCAAGGCCAATATCGCCCGGATGCGGGCGGATGCGCCTGATGCCGACATCTACCAGGCGGCGGTTCTGGCCGATGTGCATGACATGATCGCCAAGCTGCCCGAAGGTTACGAGACCATCGTGGCCGCCGACGGCGCGCCGCTGTCAGGCGGGCAGAAACAGCGCATCGGTCTGGCCCGCGCCTTCTTCGGCAGCCCCCGGCTGGTGGTGCTGGACGAGCCGAACTCGAATCTCGACACGGCGGGCGACCGGGCGCTGTCGCGGGCGATGGCTCTGGCCAAGCAGGACGGCATGACCGTCGTGGTGGTGACGCAGAAATACTCGCTGCTGCAGGATGTCGACAACATCATGATGCTGGCCGACGGGCAGATCGCCATGTTCGGCGCACGCGACCAGATGCTGGACAAGCTGGCCGAGCGCAAGCGTCCGCCCGCCACGCCGACACCGCGTCCGCCGCAGCCGCCGATGGCCCCTCAAGGTGGAGCACCCGCATGACCATGATGCCCGATCATGACGGGCTTTACGCCCGCGTTCCCCGCTCGGTTCGGTGGCACCTGACCTTTGGGCTTGCGTTGCTGGTCATTGCCTTCGGTGGCTTCGGGGCCTGGGCCTTCCGCGCGCCTCTGGCCGCTGCGGTGATGGCGCCGGGAAGTTTCGTTGCCACCGGGCGCAACAAGATCGTGCAGCATCTGGAGGGCGGCATCATCGCTGAAATTCTCGTCAACGAGGGGGATGCCGTAATCGCAGGCCAGCCGCTGATCAAGCTGGATGGCACCGCCGCCACAGCCAACCAGCGCGAACTTGACCTGCGCCGCGCCCGGCTCGAGGCGATCAGTGCCCGGTTGCGCGCCGAATCCGAAGGTGCCGACACCATGAGCTTCCCCTATTTCCTGACCGAAAGCGCGAATGACCCCAGCGTCGCGCTGGTCATGTCCGAACAGATGGCTGCCTTCCGCGCCGCGCGCGACAAGCTCGAGGGCGATATTGCCATCCTCGACAGCAACATCACCGCCGGGAAATCGCGCATTGCCGGCTATCAGGGCCAGCTTGTCGCCGTCGAACGACAGTTCGCCCTGCTCAGCGAAGACCATGCCAGCCGCAGCCAGTTGCTTGAAAAGGGGCTGGTGCGGCGCAGCGAGGTCAATGCCCTGTCCCGTGCCATGGCCGATGCCGAGGGTGAGGCCGAGAGCCTGCGGGGCATCATCGCCGAGACCGAAGAGACCGTGCGCAAGGCCGAGCGCCAGATCGAACAGACCCGCAACCAGCACCGCCAGACGGCGATGGATGAAAGCCAGGGCATCGAAGCCGATCTGGACAGCGTGCGCGAGCAATCGATGAAGGCGCAGGACGTGCTGAAACGGTCCGAGATCACCTCGCCGGTTTCGGGCACCATCGTCCGGCTGAACTATCACACCGCAGGCGGGGTGATCGAGCCGGGCAAGGCGATCCTCGAGATCCTGCCGGTTGATGCGCCGCTGGTGATCGAGACCCAGATCTCGCGCACCGACATCGATTCCGTCAAGGTCGGGCTGCCGGCCTCGGTGCGGCTGACCTCGCTGAACCAGCGCACGACGCCGGTCTTGCAGGGGCATCTGGTCTATGTCTCGGCCGATGCGCTGAAGACAGAGGCCGACGGGATTCCGAAGGAAATCTACATTGCCCGGATCGACCTGCCGGCTTCCGAGTTGCAGCGGGTTCAGGGCTTCCAGCCGACCCCGGGAATGCCGGCCGAGGTGATGATCGAGACCAACGCCCGGACCTTTGCCGAGTACCTGGTGAAGCCGATCCAGGACAGCCTGTCGCGCGCCTTCCGCGAGAATTAGGCGGTCGCCAGGCCGCCTCAACTCCGCCCTTTGCCGCGCAGCCAGAACGGGCCGACGAGGTTCAGGGCAAGGATTCGCAGGATGTGGTGGGCGCCGACAAAGGCTGGCTCGAGATTGAGGACCAGCGCCATTGCCGCCATCGCCTCGACGCCACCGGGCGCGAGGGCCAGCCACAACTGGCCGAAAGGCAGGCCCAGAAGCCAGGCGCCAAGCGTGGCGAAAACGGCTGATACGAACAGCGCCAGCAGGATGCTGACCGAGGCGCCGGGCAGGGTGCGCATGACGGTTGTCATGGTGGTGCCGCGAAAGCGCGCGCCGATGACCGCGCCGGTGGCAACGAAGCCGAGGATCACCAGCGCCGGCGGAAAGCGGCCATGCACCAGCCCGGTCGCATGCAGCGCGGTACTGGTGACCATGGCCCCAAGGAAGGTGCCGGCGGGGACCTTCAGCCGGTTCAGGACCAGCGCCAGCACAGCGCTGGCCAGAAACACGGCAATCGCCTCGATGGCACTGTTCACTTCGGGCAGGTCTGCAAGGCTGCCGGGCACCGCGCCGCCATTGGCCAGCGACAGGATCGGCGGCATCAGCGCAACAAGGGTAAAGACCCGCAGACTCTGGGCAAGGATCACCCGTGGCAGGTCGGCATCGCTTTCGGCGGCGATGATGGCGACCGAGGAGAAGGCGCCGGGCATCGAGGCAAAGCGGGCAGTCGTCCGGTCCCAGCCATGGACCCGCTGCAGATAGGTGCTGGAGACGAGGACCGTTGCCGCGATGGAGATGAAGAGCAGCAGGATGCTGCCGGGCCAGGCCCGCAATTCGCCGATGATCCCGGGCGTGACGCTGGAGCCGATGGAGATCCCCAGCAGCAGGAAGGCCACCTCGCGCAGCCGGTTCGGCAGTCCGACCGGCAGATCGGCAATGGCCGCCACCCCGACGGCGATCATCGCCCCCATCAGCCAGGCGGCGGGGAGGCCGATGGCCGTGGCTGTGGCACCGCCGGCAAGGGCCAGCAGGGCCGTGGCGACGGCCCAGATGACGCCGCGCGGGAATTTGGAAATGGGCATCACCGGCTGCGACTCTGCTGCGACTTGCACAAACTGCATGTGCGGCGGGCGGCGGGCCGGGTCAAGCCAAAGGTGCAATTGCCCCGGGGGCGCGCAGCTCTCAGCCCAGCCCGGCGATTTCCGCCGCGCTCAAGCCCGCCTCAGCCAGAACCTCGCCGGTATGGCCGCCGAGCCGGGGAACCGGGCGATGGACGGCGCAGGGCGTGCTGCCCAGCTTGATCGGGAAGCCCAGCACCTTCAGCGCCGGGCCATCCTGCACCGGCGTCTCGATCACCATCTGTTGCGCCGCGATCTGCGGATCGGCAAAGACCTGCGCCAGATCCTGCACCAGCCCGCAGGGCACGCCGGCGGCGTTCAGCACGCCCAGCCAATGCGCCTGCGTATTGCCGGCCATGCGGCTGTCGATCAGGCTGCGTAGCTCCTCTCGTGCGGCCATGCGCTTGGGATTGCAGTCATAGCGCGGGTCGGTCATGACCCAGCCCAGATCCAGCCGGTCCAGAAAGCGCTGCAGGATCTGGTCATGGGAATTGGCGACCGCGATCTGCCCGTCCGAACAGCGGAAGAGGCCATAGGGATAGACCAGCGGGTGATCGTTGCCGGTGCGCTGCGGCAGCTCGTTCGTGGCAAAATATTCCGACGACAGATAGGCCATCAGGCTCAACAGCCCGTTCACCATCGCCACCTCGACCGTCTGCCCCTCGCCGGTCCGCTCGCGTCCCTGCACGGCGGCAAGAATGCCGACCGCCGCATAGATGCCGGCCACCAGATCGCTGACCGGCGGGGCCGCGCGCATCGGCGGGCCGTCGGCCGCGCCGTTCACGCCCATGAAGCCGCTCATGGCCTGCGCGATGAAGTCGAAGGCCGGGCGGTCGACATAGGGGCCCTGACTGCCATAGCCGTTCACGCTGGCCACGATCAGCCGTGGGTTCATCGCCTTCAACGTCTCGGCGCTCAGCCCGAGCTTCTCCAGCGTGCCGGGGCGGAAATTCTCGACCAGCACATCGGCATCCGCCAGCAGCCGGTGCAGCGCCGCCTTGCCCGCCGGGCTGTAGAGGTCCAGCACCACCGACCGCTTGTTGCGGTTGAAGCCGGCGAAATAGCCGGAATGGCCTTCGGTCATGGTGCCCTGCGCGCGCACAGGATCGCCCTTCGGCGGCTCGATCTTGATGACATCGGCCCCCAGATCGCCAAGGATCATGGTGCAGAAGGGGCCGGACAGCACCCTTGTCAGGTCGATGATGCGCAGCCCGTCCAACGGGCCTTTCAGCGGTTCAGCCATTGGCGGTCCTCACGCTGTCCATGGATGCGGTCTTGAGGCGCGGCCCGGCCTTCATGATCTGCCCCGGCAATTCGCGGCCGACGAGATGTTCGGCCAGCGCGGCGGCCTCGATCAGCCGGTCCAGATCGGTGCCGGTCTCGACCCCGCTCTCCTGCAGCAGATAGGCCAGATCCTCGGTCGGGACATTGCCGGTGGCGCGCGGCACGAAGGGACAGCCGCCAAGCCCGGCGATGCTCGATTCGTAGTGCCGCACGCCCTGGCTCAGCCCGGCATAGGCGCAGGCCAGCCCGACGCCGCGGGTATTGTGGAAATGCAGCGCGATCTCGACGCCCGGCACGGCCTCGGCCAGCGCCTGAACCCAGTCGATGACCAGCGCCGGCGTTGCCATGCCGGTGGTGTCGCCAAGAGTGATATGGGTCATGCCCAGATCGCGATAGGCCTTGGCCTGATCCAGAACGGCGGACAGCGCCACATCGCCTTCGAACGGGCAGCCGAAGGCGGTGGCGATGGCGCCCTGCAGCGCCGTGCCGCTGCCCTCGGCCAGCCGGGCAATCTCGGCGAAACCGGCCAGCGATTCGGCGCGGCTGCGGTTCACGTTCTTGCGGTTGTGGCTTTCCGAGGCCGAGGCGAACAGCACCATCGCATCCACCCCGGCCTCGATCGCCGCCGACGCGCCGCGCAGGTTCGGGACCAGCGCGGTCAGGTGGGCGTCGTCGCGGTCGCGAAAGGCGGCCATCACCTCGGCGGCATCACGCATCTGCGGCACGGCGCGGGAAGAGACGAAAGAGGTGATCTCGAAGCGCCGCAGCCCGGCATCCAGCAGCGACTGGATCAGCGCGATCTTCCGCACGGTCGGGACGAATTCCGCCTCGGACTGCAAGCCGTCGCGCGGCCCGACCTCGGTGATGACGGCAGTTTTGGGAAAGCCCGCGATCCTCTGGCCCATTTGGTCCTCCTCCCTCGTGGCGGCAAACGGCGTTGCAATTGGATGCCGGATTGGTATACCGATGTGGTGGGAGGCGTCAATGATCGCAGAGACAGCGCATCAGACCGAAGAGCGGGACCTGCTGTCCCGGCTGCGCTTTGCCATCCTGTCGCTGGATCTGGTGCCCGGCGAGGCGATCAGCGAGCGTGCGCTGGAACAGCAGTTCGAGGTCTCGCGCACGCCGATCCGCGAGGCGCTGCTGCATCTCTTGCGCGACGGGCTGGTGGTGCGGGACGGGCGCAGCTATGCCATCGCGCCTTTCGACATCGCCGAGATCGACGAGGTGTTTGCCTTCCGCGACATCATCGAACCCGAGGCCGTGCGGCTGGCCGCCAAGCTCGCCCGGCCCGACGAGATCGCTGCCATCCGCAGCAGCATCAACCTGAGCCATGACGAGTTCACCCCGGAACGCTGGCTGGAGATGGGGTTGGATTTCCACGTCCGCTGCGCGCAGCTGTCGCGCAACCGCTGTCTGGTAACGGCGATGCAGGATGTGACCCTGCGCACGCTCCGGGCGCGCTGGCTATCCTTCGCCTCGGAGGAGGGGCGGAAGACGACGCATCGCGAGCACACAGAAATTCTGGACCTGATCGAGGCCGGTGATGCCGAGGGGGCGGCAAGGGCGGTGCTGGCCCATTCGGCGGCGGTTCGGCGCGAGGTTCTGCAAGCCATTGAAAACGCAAGGCGCTTTATCGGTCGCCGCGGCGTGGTGTGAATTGGACGCAAGATTCATCAAGGGAGGATAGGATGATCTCGACATTGAACGGCTTGCGCGTGGCAGGTCTGGCGGCGGCTTTGCTGGTCGCTGTCCCCGCAGGTGCCGCCGAATGCATTGCGCCGGCTGATCCCGGCGGAGGCTGGGATTTCACCTGCCGCGAGGTGGGCCGGCTTTTGTCCGAGGAGAAGCTGGTCGAGGGCAATGTGCAGGTGACGAACATGCCGGGCGGCGTAGGGGCGGTCGCCTATGCCAATGTCGCCGGCAAGCGCGCCGATGATCCCGAATTGCTGGTCGCCACCTCGACCGTCGGCATTACCCAGATCGCGCAGGGCAAATACCCCGCCGGCACCGATGCGATGCGCTGGCTCGCCATGCTCGGCGCCGATGTGGGGGTGATCGCGGTGGCCAAGGACAGCGAGATCCAGAGCCTCGACGACCTGATGGCGCGGCTGAAGGAAGACCCGACCTCGGTGGTCACTTCGGGCTCGTCGGGTGCGGGCGGCTGGGATCACATCCGCCTTCTTCTCTTGGCTCAGGCCGGCGGGGTCGAGGGGCTGGACAAGATCCGCTGGGTTCAGTTCGACGGCGGCAGCCCGGCGGTGACGCAGATGATGGGCGGACAGGTCGGGCTGGTCTCGACTGATCTGGGCGAGATCAAGGGCTTCGTCGAATCGGGCGACATCCGGGTTCTGGCGGCGCTGTCGGACGAGCCGATTTCGGCCTTTCCCGACCTGCCCACCGCCAAGTCGCAGGGTTATGACGTGACCGGCTATAACTGGCGCGGCTTCTATACCGGCGGCGGCGTCAGCGATGAGGATTACGCCGCCTGGGTCGAGAAGCTGAAGACGCTCTATGACAGCCCCGCCTGGCAGGAGACGGCGAAGGCCAGCGGGCTGGAGCCGATCTGGCGTGGTGGTGAGGAATTCGCCGCCTATGTCACCGAGCAGGAACAGCAGATGGCCGAGATCTCGCGCCAGATCGGCGTCATCCAGTGACCGACCGGCTGGCCGGGCTGTTCTTCCTTCTGCTGGCAACCGGCTATGTCTGGTTGTCGGCAGGATATACCGCAGGCTTCGGCGACCCGCTGGGGCCTGCGATCTTTCCGCGCGTGATCGGCATCCCGGCCATCCTTCTGGGCCTCACGCTGATGATCTGGCCGCAGCACAGCGCGGACTGGGCGGGAAGCGCCGGACTGATCCGTCAGGCGACAGCCATTGCCCTGCTTCTGGGTTACGCGCTGCTGCTGGAGCCTCTGGGCTTCGTGCCGACCAGCTTTGCCGCGATCCTTGGGCTAGGCCTGCTGATGGGTGCACCGCCGGTCGGTGGGTTCCTCACGGCGGCGCTCGCGGCGCCCGGGCTCTACATCCTGTTCGACCGGCTGATGGGCTTGCCCCTGCCGCTTCTGGGCACATGGTTTGGCTGACATGGACATTCTTTCGCAACTCTGGGGCGGGTTCGCCGTCGCCGCGCTGCCGATCAACCTGGCGCTGATCGTCGCCGGCTGCTTTGCCGGCACGCTCATCGGCGCGCTGCCGGGGCTTGGCCCGGTGAATGGCGTGGCGATCCTGATCCCGCTGACCTTCGCCTTCGGGCTTGATGCCACGTCCTCGATGATCCTGCTCTCCGCCGTCTATTACGGCTGCATGTATGGCGGGCGCATCTCCGCGATCCTTCTCAACATCCCGGGTGACGAGCCGGCGATCATGACGACGCTCGACGGCTATCCGATGGCGAAGAAGGGGCAGGCGGCGGATGCGCTGGCGATCTCGGGCGTGGCCTCGTTCATCGGCGCGACGCTGGCGACCATCGGGCTGACCCTCTTCGCACCGCTGCTGGCCAAGGCCGCGATCTATTTCGGGCCGGCGGATTACTTCGCGCTTTACGTCATGGCCTTCGCCACCATCGGCGGTATCACCGGCACCGACCCGAGGAAGACGCTGCTGGCGGCGCTGCTGGGGCTGATGCTGGGCACGGTGGGGCTGGACCCCTCGACCGGCGTGGCGCGCTATACCTTTGGCAGCTTCAACCTTTACGACGGCTTCGATCCCATCGTCGCGCTGGTGGGCCTCTTCGCCATTTCCGAGATCCTGTTCTTCCTCGAGGAAAAGGCCCATGGCGGTGGGCTGGTGCCGCCGGGCCGGGTGTTCCCGCGCCTGACCCGGGTGAAGGAGGGGCTGGGCGCCAGCCTGCGCGGATCGATCATCGGCTTCATCGCCGGCATCCTGCCAGGGGCGGGGGCTTCGCTGGGGGCGGTCATGTCCTACAGCTTCGAGAAGAGGTTGAGCGACAAGGGCACGTTCGGCACCGGCGATCCGCGTGGTGTGGCCGCGCCCGAGGCTGGCAACAACGCGGCCAGCGGTGGTGCGCTGATCCCGATGCTGACACTTGGCGTGCCGGGATCGGGGACGACGGCGGTGATGCTGGCGATGCTGATCTCGCTGAACATCCAGCCCGGGCCGCTTCTCTTCGAGCGCAGCCCGGACCTGGTCTGGGGGCTGGTTGCCGCGCTCTATCTGGCGAATTTCGTGCTGCTGATCCTGAACCTGCCGCTGATCGGGCTTTTCACCCGCGTCCTTGGAATGCCTGCCTGGATCCTGATGCCGCTGGTGGTGGCAATCAGCTATCTGGGCGTCTACGCCATCACCCATGCGGCCTTCGACCTCTTGGTGATGGTTGGCTTCGGCATCCTCGGCTTCGTGCTGCGCAAGCTCGATTTCTCGCTGGTGCCGGTGGTCCTGGGCCTGCTGCTGGGCATGGACATGGAGAACAACCTGCGCCGCGCGCTGTCGATTTCGGGCGGGGATTTCATGGTGCTGTTCCAGAGCCCGATTGCCATCGGGCTCTACGCCGTGACGGCGGCTTTCCTCTGTTTCTCGCTTTGGCTGACGCGCCGGAGCAAGGAGCCAGAGATGCCGGTCAGCGAAGACTGAGGCTCAGCCGGCCAGTGGCCGGCTGTCCTTCAAAGCCTTGATGGCATGGGACAGGCCCGCCGCCAGCGGCAGCAGATCGGCCTGCAAGGCGTGGTAGATGTCGGGCTTGCCGGCGAATTGCGCCTTGGCCGGCTGGTCCTCATCATCCAGTTCGGGAATCCAGCCGCCGCGCGCATGGTCGATCAGATGCCGGTCGGCGAAGGTCCAGCAGCGGCGATACCAGTCCTCGTCGCCCGGCTGAGGATCGAGCTTCTGGAAGGCCGCCAGCGCCCCGATGGCCTCGGTCACAGGCCACCAGTAACGCGCCCGCCGCGCCACCGTGCCATCCGGTGCCAGCGTATAGACAAACCCGCCGCGCAGCTCGTCCCAGGCATCGTCCAGCGCCTGCTGCACCAGCTTACGCGCCCGCGCGGGCGCACCGTCATCGGGGCGGCCCGACAGATCCCAGAGCTGCAATTGCAGCCGGCCCATCTCGAAGGAATGGCCGGGGGTCGAGCCGGCGGGGCGGAACATCGGGTTGCCCTCGTAATCGCGGTCGATCTGCCAGTCCTCGGTGTAATGCTCGGGGATGCGCCAGCCGTTCTCGGGCGCGATGCGGCCAAGGAAGAAGTCGAAGATCCGCCGGGCGCGATCCAGATACAGCGCCTCGCCCGTCGCCTCATGCGCGGCCAGCAGCGCCTCGACCCCGTGCATGTTGGCGTTCATGCCGCGATAGGTCGAGAAGGCCTGCCAGTCGCGGGTGAACTCGTCGCGGAACAGCCCCATCTGATCGTCCCAGTAATGGCGGTCCAATACCTCCGAGGCATCGGCCAGCAGCCGGTCGGCATCGGGATGCCCGGCCAGCTTGGCGGTCGAGGCGGCGAGCAGCACGAAGACATGACCATAGGCGAGCTTCACCCCATCGGCCACGCCTTCGCTGTCGACCGACCAGACATAGCCGCCATGCTGGCTGTCGCGGTGCCGGGTCCAGAGATCGGACATGCCACGGTCGATGATGCCCGCGTGATCCGGTCGTCCGGCGATCTGCGCGAGGCCATAGCTGTGAACAAGGCGCGTGGTCGTGTGCAGTTCCTGCGGACCGGGCAGGGGGCCGCCGGCATAGTCGAGCACCGCCAGACCGCCCGCGCGCCCAAGGCTCGCATCGAAGAAATCAAGCTGGCGCCGGGCATCGGCAACCAGATAGGCGCGGTGCGCCGGATCATCCAGCCATGGACCAGTTTCGGACGAGGCGAGCGGTTGCGACATGATGGTTCCCCCAGGGCGATGCCGCCACCCTACCGGCAGCCGCGCAGTGTTTGAATAGGGTCTGAACCGGGTGGTGCCGCCCTATTGCCGGGCCAGCCACTCGGTCACGGTGCGGCGCAGGTTGGTCTGGCCGGCGTTCCGCGCCTCATCGATCACCGATTTAAGATCAGCGATGGAGACCTGCCGGATCAGATGCTTGACCGGACCAATCGAGGCCGGGCGCATCGACAGCCGCCGCACGCCAAGCGCGGCAAAGGTCAGCGCCTCGACCGGGCGGCCGGCATCCTCGCCGCAGAAGGACAGGGCGACCCGCGCATCGTCGCAGCGCTGCACGATCTGCTCGATGAAGTTCAGGAAGGACGTGTTCATCGTGTCGTATCGCCGGCGCACCCGCTCGTTCTCGCGGTCGGCAGCGAAGAAGAACTGCTTCAGGTCATTGCCGCCGATCGAGATGAAATCGCACATCTCGTAGAAGCGCTTGGGCGCATAGACCATCGACGGCGTTTCCAGCATGGCGCCCACGCGGATGTCGCTTGGCATGGCGTGGCCAAGGCGTTTCTCGCGCGCCAGCTCCTCCATCAGGATCTTGTAGGCGGCCTCGTACTCGGTGATGTCGGCGATGAACGGGAACATCACGTAAAGCGGCCGGCCAACGGCGGCGCGGATCAGGGCCTGCAGCTGCATCCGCAGCACGCCACGCTTGTCCAGACCCACGCGGATCGCCCGCCAGCCCATGGCCGGGTTCGGCTCGTCCTGCGGCTTCATATAGGGCAGCACCTTGTCCGAGCCGATATCCAGCGTGCGGAACATGACGATCTTGCCCTTGGCGCTGTCCAACACATGGGCATAGATCGCCGCCAGCTCTGCCCGCCGCGGCACCTTGCTGCGCGTGAGGAACTGCAATTCTGTGCGGAAGAGGCCCACCCCCTCGGCGCCGGAATTTTCCAGCGAAGGCAGGTCGGCCATCAGCCCGGCATTCATGTAGAGATGAATGGTGGTGCCGCAGATGCCGGTGGCGGGCAAGTTGCGCAGGCTGGCATATCGGCCCTGTGCCTCGGCCTGCATCGCCATCTTGTCGCGGAAGGCGGCGGCCACGGTGTCCTCGGGGCGCAGATGCACCACGCCCTGATCGCCATCGACCAGGATCGGATCGCCGTTCAGCGCCTCGCTGGTGATGCGGGCGGCGTGGATCACCAGTGGAATCGCCAGCGCCCGGGCGACGATGGCGGCATGGCTGCCGACCGAGCCTTCTTCCAGCACCACGCCCTTCAACCGGCGGCCATAATCCAGCAGCTCCGCCGGACCGATGTTGCGGGCGATCAGCACCGGGTTCTCCGGCAGTTCGGCCCCGGTATCGTTGCCCTGTCCGGTCAGGATGCGCAGCAGCCGGTTCGACAGGTCGTCCAGATCGTGCAACCGGTCGCGCAGATAGGGATCGGCGGCCCGTTCCAGCCGGGCGCGGGCCAGCGACTGTTCCTTCTCGACAGCGGCTTCGGCGGACAGGCCGCGACGGATGTCCTCTTCCATCCGCGCCAGCCAGCTGCGCGAATGGGCAAACAGGCGATAGGCCTCCAGCACCTGCACATGGTCGCTGTCGGCTTCGGCCTCGGTCTCTGCCAACAGCTTGTCGACCCGCTCGCGCAGCTTCTCGATCCCGTCATTCAGCCGGGCGGATTCGGTCTCGGGATCGTCGCCGACCGGGTTGGCGATGACGACGCGCGGCTCGTGCAGCCAGACCCGGCCCTCGGCGGCACCTTCCTGCCCGGTGGCACCCCGGAACATGACAGGGAAGCGGTGTTCCAGCGGCAGGGCATCGGTCTGGCTGCCCTGAAAGGCGCCCAGCTCGGTCATCTCGGCGAGCACCATCGCCACGACCTCGAGGCCATAGATGTCGTCTTCCGAAAACAGACGCGCCTCGCGCGACTGCACCACCAGCACGCCCAGTTTCTCGCCGACGCGCTGGATCGGCACGCCGAGGAAGCTGGGAAAGATCTCCTCGCCGGTTTCCGGCATGAAGCGGAAGCCCGGCTCGGCGGGGGCATTGGCGGTGTTGATGTTGCGGCCGGTGCGGGCGACGCGGCCGACCAGGCCCTCGCCAAGCCGCAGCCGGGTCTTGTGGACGGATTCGGGCTTCAGCCCCTCGGTCGCGCACAGTTCCAGCGTGTCACCGTCGCGGAACAGGTAGATCGAGCAGACCTGCGTGCCCATCGAATCGGCGATGTCATGGGTGATGCTGTCCAGGCGGTCCTGACTGCCGCCGGCCGAGCCCAATGTATCGCGCAGCCGCCTGAGCAGCTTGCGTGAATCACTGTCCTTGCGGTGCGGCATCATCCCCCCAGAACGGTCCGGCCTGACGCGGGGGCAGGTGCGGGCCCTGCCTCAGTTACGCTCGGTCAGGCTTTCTCCAACTCGAACGCATCATGCAGGGCCTGCACGGCGAGTTCCATATATTTGCGATCGATCAGCACCGAGATCTTGATCTCGCTCGTCGAGATGACCTTGATGTTGATATTTTCATCAGCCAGAGCCTTGAACATGCGGGCGGCGACGCCGGTATGGCTGCGCATCCCGATGCCGACGACGCTGACCTTGGCCACGTCGATATCCACGACCAGCTCGTCATAGCTGATGATGCCCGACTGACGCGCCTGCTCCATCGCGCGCTTGGCACGCTCGACCTGGTTCACCGGGACCGAGAAGGTCATATCGGTGACCGAGCCCGGATGGTCCTCGTAGTCCTTTTCCGAGATGTTCTGGACGATCATGTCCACGTTCACGCCGGCCTCGGCCAGCGGCGCGAAGATCGCGGCGGAAATGCCCGGCCGGTCCTCGACCGTCACCAGCGTGATCTTGGCTTCGTCGCGCGAATAGGCGACGCCATTGACGACTTTCGATTCCATGATCTCATCCTCATCGCAGACCAGCGTGCCAGAGTTCTCGTCGGTATCCTCGAACGAGGATAGCACCCTCAGCCGCACTTTATAGCGCATTGCCAGCTCGACCGAGCGGGTCTGAAGCACCTTCGCCCCGAGACTGGCCAGTTCCAGCATCTCCTCGAAGGCGATCTTGCCCAGCTTGCGGGCTTTCGAGGTGATGCGGGGGTCGGTGGTATAGATGCCGTCGACATCGGTGTAGATGTCGCAGCGTTCGGCGCCGAAGGCGGCGGCGAAGGCGACGGCGGTGGTATCCGAGCCGCCTCGGCCAAGCGTGGTCACGCGGCCATCGGGGCCGATGCCCTGAAAGCCGGCGACGACGGCGACCTTGAAGCCTTCGGCGAATTTCTGGTCGATGTTCTTGCGCGGAATGTCCACGAAGCGGGCCGAGGAATGCTGGGCCGTCGTGTTGATCGGCACCTGCCAGCCCTGCCAGCTGCGCGCCGGCACGTCCATTTCCTGCAGGGTCAGGGCCATCAGCCCTGCGGTGATGTTCTCGCCGGAACTGACCACAGCGTCATATTCGCGGGCGTCGAACAGGGGCGAGGTCGCCTCGACCCAGCCCACCAGCTCGTTGGTCTTGCCCGACATGGCGCTGACAATGACAATCACGTCATAGCCACGCTCCACCTCACGCTTGACCTTTTCGGCAGCGTTCTTGATGCGGGCAAGGTCGGCCACCGAGGTGCCGCCGAATTTCATGACCAGAAGCGGCATTTCATGCCTCCAGCGCAGGGTTCAAATCATCCGCGCGGCTTTTATGGGCGGGGGCCGGAAAGGGCAAGGGGCAAAGGGTGCGACATAAGCCCGATGCCCCTCTGCCGTCGCGTGGTTCAGAACGGGATCGGCGTTCCGTCATAGGACTGGAAGATGCCGGTGGTCTGCGGCGAAAGCTCGTCAAACCGCGCCACCAGCCCATCGACCGCCTGATCCACGGTGATATCCGCGCCCGAGCCGCCCATGTCGGTCTGCACCCAGCCCGGATGATAGATACCCACCGGAATTTCCAGATCCTTGGCAAGGTTGCGGCCCAGGTTCAGCAGCGCCGCCTTGCTGGAGCGATAGATATAGGCCCCGCCCGGCGCGCGCGCATCCGAGGCCATGGCCGAGCTGATCAGCGCGATCTTGCCCTTGCCGCGCGTCAGCGCCGGCAGGCAGGCGCGGATGGTCAGGAAAGCGCCGGTGACATTCGTGGCATAGGCCTCGGCCCAGATCGTGGGCTCCAGATCCTCCAGCGTGCGGCCCTTGTCGCTGTAGATGCCGGCATTGCAGACGAGCAGCGACAGGTCGGTCGTCGCCAGCCGGTCAGTCAATGCCGCGAACTCCTCGGGCCGGGTGACATCCAGCGGCCAGAGGCCGTTTGCGGACTTGCGGGCGGTGCCGATGGCGGTTTCGCCACGGGCGGCATAGGCGGACACAAGCGCAGCACCAATCCCGCGATTGGCGCCGGTAATCAGAACGGTCATTCAGTTGGCTTTCTGTTTCGGGATGAAGGGCAGGGGGGCGATGGGCACGCCATCCTCGATCAGCTTGCGCGCCTCTTCGGGGCGGGCCTCGCCATGGATCGAACGGGTTTCGCTACGGCCCTCATGCATGGCGCGGGCCTCGTCGGCAAAGCGCAGGCCGACATAATCCGAAGTGGTTTCTACATGCTCGCGCAGCTTGGCCAGCATCGCTTCGCGCTCGCCCTGCGGCTGGTTCAGGCTCGGCACGGTCGCGCCGCCCTTGCGCTCTGCCGGGACGGCGGGTGCCATCAGCGCCTTGCTGACATCGCTGCCGCCACAGAGGGTGCAATTGACCTGACCGGCAGCGCGCAGCGTCTCGAACCCCTCGGACGAGCGAAACCAGCCCTCGAAGTCATGGCCTTCCTTGCAGCGCAGGGCATAGCGGATCATGCGATCAATCCTTACCTTTCCCGCAATATATCGGAAGTCGCGCCGGGTTTCACAAGATTGCCGATGAGATCGAGCAGCGGGGCCGGATCACCGGCACGCTCGGCCAGCACCCGCCGCGCCGCTTGACCCATGTCCCGCGCGGCAGCGGGATCGGCCAGCAGACCGGCCAGCGCGGCGGGCAGGCTCGATGCATCGATGCGCCGCGCCGCACCGGCCTGATCCAGTGCGGCATAGGCATCGGAAAAATTCGCCACATGCGGCCCGTGCAGGATGACCGCAGCATGGGCTGCGGGTTCCCAAGGCGTATGGCCGCCATGATCGACCAGCGAGCCGCCGGTGATGCAGATGCCCGCGCGGTCATACCAGAGCGGCATTTCGCCCAGGGTATCGGCCAGCAGCAGCGGGTGATCCTCAGCCCCCGCGCTGCGCCGACTGAACGCCAGCCCGCGCGTGACCAGCGTCGCCGCCAGTTGATCAGCCCGGTCGGGATGGCGCAGCGCCAAAATGAGCCGGCAACCGGGTATTCCTTCCCGCGCCGCCAGCCAAGCGTCTAGGATCGGCTCATCCTCGCCGGGATGGGTCGAGGCGGCCAGCACCGTCCGGTCGCGATCCGTCGAGGGGGCAGGCGGCATAACCCGCGAGGGCGCCAGCAACTTTAAATCCAGCCTTGGCTGGACCGCCTGCAGCGGCAGGCCAAGCGTCCGCAACCGCGCCTCGCTGCCCGCATCCTGCGCCGAGAGTGCCGCGACGTTTTTCAGAACCGGACCGATCAGCCCCGGCAGGCGCGACCAGCGCCGGGCGGAACGCTCCGACATGCGCGCGCCGACGATCACATGCGGAATGCCGCGCTCGGCCAGCAACCGGGCGCGCGTCGGCCACAGCTCGGCCTCCACCGTCACCGCCACCTTTGGCCGCACCGCATCCAGAAACCGCCCCAGCGTTCCCGGCAGGTCCAGCGGCGCCAGCACCGCCGGCCAGCCGCGCGAGCGCGCGCGTTCCAGCCCGGTTTCGCTGTTCGTGGTGATCAGCACCGAATGCCGCGCGGCCAGCGCCTCGATCAGCACCGAAGCCGAATTCAGCTCGCCCACCGAAGCCGCATGGACCCAGATTTCGGCCTGCGCAGGTAACACGTCCGGCATCATACGTGCGCGCAGCCGCGCCGCACCGCCAAACAACAGGCGGCCATGCAGAACCGTCTCGGCAAGGCGGGTCGTGGCAGAGAAGATCATCGGGTCAGGATCATGGAACGGCCGGGGTCAGGCGGTGTTGCGCTGGCCCGAGGCAAGGCCGAGATCATCGAAGGTGGAGGTGGGTACCGGAATCGAACCGGTCTTCACGGATTTGCAATCCGGTGCGTAACCTCTCCGCCAACCCACCGTCCTTCGATCGGGCAGGGGATACTGGATCGCCGCGCACCTTGCAAGCCGCGATTGAGTGCGTTGCCCCCCCGCGCCTTTCATGCCAATAAGGTATCCAGACTGAGGGCCGATAGGTAATTTTCGCCATGCCAGATTTCGCTGTTCATCGCACAATGATGGTCGACACCCAGGTTCGGCCGAACGATGTGACAAAGTATCCGCTGATCGAGGCGATGCTGACGGTCCCGCGCGAGGAATTCGTGCCTGATGCGCGCCGCAGCGTGGCCTATTCGGGCGAGAACCTGCCCATCGGTCCTGACCGCGTGCTGCTGGAGCCGCGGACGCTGGCCAAGATGATCGACGCGCTGGACATCGTGCCAAGCGACCTGGTGCTCGATCTGGGTTGCGGCTTTGGCTATTCGGCTGCGGTTCTGGCGCAGATGGCCGAGGCCGTGGTTGCCGTCGAGGAGGACGAGGAATTCGTCCGCGAGGCCGAGGGGCGCATTCTCGCCGCCGGCATCGACAATGTCGTGGTGCTGCGCAATCCGCTGAGCGCCGGATACGAGAAACAGGGCCCCTATGACGCCATTCTGGTCAGCGGCGGCTCGGTCGAGGAGGTGCCCGCGATGCTGGCCGACCAGTTGAAAGAGGGCGGCCGCATTGTCGCGCTGTTCCGCGAGGGCAATCTGGGCGTCGTGCGCAGCGGGCTGAAGGTCAATGGCCGGATCAACTGGCGCTATGCCTTCAATGCCCATGCGCCGCTTCTGTCGGGCTTCGCGCTGACCCGGGGGTTCGCGCTATGATCGGGCGGGGGATGCGCCGGCTGGCCACCGCGACCGCGCTGAGCCTGCTGACCGCCCTGCCGGTTGCGGCCGAGTCTCTGGCAGATGCCATGGTCGCCGCCTATCGCAAATCGCCCCTGATGGACCAGAACCGCGCCGTGTTGCGCGCCGCCGACGAGGACGTGGCGCAGGCCGTGTCGACGCTGCGTCCGGTCGTGGGCTGGGCCGCCTCGCATACGCTCAGCAGCGGTGGCGTCAACGTCACCTCGCTCAGCCTGACAGCGCAGATGACGCTGTTCGACTGGGGCCGCAGCCAGCTGGATATCGACCTGAAAAAGGAACTGGTCCTGGCCTCGCGCGAGAACCTGGTCCAGGTCGAACAGAACGTGCTGTTCGATGCCGTCTCGGCCTTCTTCAACGTGCGCAGCGCCTTGGAGCAGGTGGATCTGCAGAACAACTCGGTGCGCCTCTTGGGACAGGAGCGCCAGGCGGCGCAGGACCGGTTCGATGTGGGTGAGATCACCCTGACCGACGTGTCGCTGGCCAATGCCCAGCTGGCGGCGACCCGCGCCGCGCTGGCTTCGGCCGAGGGCTCGCTCGAGGTTGCGCGCGAAGGTTACCGCGCCGCCACCGGCGCGCTTCCGGGCGCGCTCAGCGCCCCGCCGCCCTTGCCGAAACGTCCGGAATCGCTGGATGCGGCGCGGGCCATCGGTCAGCGCAACCATCCGGCGATGAAGCAGGCCCAGCATCAGGCCGCTGCCTCGGAGATCGGCGTCGCTGCCGCCAAGGCCGAACGCAATCCGACGCTGAGCGCCGAGGCGCGCGTCGGCGTGAACCGCTCTCCCTCGGTGCTCAGCGGCGACCAGGAGATCAGCCGCGACGCACAGGTCGGGCTGACCATGTCGCAGACGCTCTATTCCGGTGGCCGGCTGTCCTCGGTGCTGCGCAAATCCATGGCGCAGCGCGATCAGGCGCGGGCCGGGCTTCTGAACGTGGCGCGGCAGGTGGATCTGGCCGTTGGCGAGGCCTGGGCCAATATCGACGTGGCGGGTGCGCAGATCGCGGCCATCGACGAACAGATCTCGGCGGCGCAGCAAGCCTATGATGGCGTGCGCGAGGAAGCGACGCTTGGCGCCCGCACCACGCTGGACGTGCTGGACGCCGAGCAATCGCTGCTCGAGGCGCGCACCGACAAGATCACGGCCGAGGCCAATCTCCAATTAGCCCATTATCAACTTCTGGCTGCTATGGGTCTGCTGACGGTAGAAAACCTGAAGCTAGGAATCCCGACCTATGATCCATCGGAATATTACAGCGCGGTCCGCGACGCGCCCTATACCAGTCGGCAGGGGGAAAACCTCGACCGCGTGCTGCGCGCGATCGGTCGCGGGAACTGACCTCCCCGCTGCGGGGGCGGGCCGATGAACGACATGACCCGCCCGCAGGAAGCCGCACGCCTGTCCGAAGATATCGGTGACGTGCTCAGCGCCATTCGCCGGCTGATCGCCGAGGATGAAGCCCAGGACTTTGCCCGCGACAGGCTGCTGCGACAGCAGTCGGCAGCCGAACATCCGGGCAAAGATGCAGGCGAGGACCTTGCCGAACGCTTCGGCGGCAACGCGGCCCTGGCGCGCCAGTTGGTCCGTGACGGAAAGGCCGCCGCTGACAGGGCTGCGGCAACACCCGCAGGCCCGACCTTTATCGAGCACTCGCTGACCGCACCGCGTCCGCGACTGATCGCTGATCTGCAGGTACCGCCCGCGCGTGCTGTCCATGCCGGACTTGTCGCGCGGCGTGATCCGCCCTTGCGGCACGAGTGCGGAGAAAGTCCTGCCACCAGTGCGCTGCCGCCGCTGCGCCTGGATAGGGCGGACCGGGTGGGCAGCATCCTTGCGGCGGGTCAGGACGGGGGCGATCCGGCCGACGAAATCTGGCAGGACAATTTTGCCGATCTCTATACCTTGACCCAGGATCCACTCACATCCGACCCAATGCCGGCGTCCGTTCCACACAGGACCGAGGATGACGATTTTGCCGAGGCCTTCGAAGCCAAGGCAAGGATGCGGCCCGAGGTCCTGATGCCGGTTCGCGGGGCTGCTGCCGATGATCCGACGCCGGTGGCGGAGGCCGAAGCGATTGAGGTCGAAGCCGGCGAGGATGCCGAGGTGATCGGCGCCGGGACAAGCCCGGCCGATTTCTGGGCGGCCTATCTGCTAATTGGCGACGACGTCGAGATGCAGCGTGAAGCCGAGGACGTCGCTCACCCGGTTGATCACTGGGACGATGCCGCGACGGCTGCAGCCGGCTGGACCGGAATGGCCATCCCGTCCTGCCTCAGCGAGGATCCGTTCGCTGAAGGTCTCGGCGATCCTGCCGAGGTTGAGGCTGAGGCCGAGGGCGAGGCGGCGCAGCCTGCCGATGGCAGTCACACCCACCTCGCTACGTCGCCCAACGAGGTCGAGACCGCTCGTGCAACCGGTCCGGATAGCATTCGCGGCTCTGATCCTTCCGCGCTTCCCGCCGATGACGACCAGCTGCGCGACCTGATCCGCGAGATGATCCAGGAAGAGCTGCATGGCGAACTCGGCCAGCGGTTCTCGCGCAACCTGCGCGCGGTGATCCGCCGCGAAGTGGCCGCCGCGATCGATGAGCATCTGGAGCGGTTCTGAGGTTCAGTGTCGTTGAAATTTCGAACGGCCGCCCGGTCATGGGCGGCCGTTCCGCATTCGCGGGCAATGCCTCAGGCACGGAGCACCCCCGAAATCAGCGCAGGAAGTCCTCGGGATCGACGCTGTCGAAGCCGCGCCGGACCTCGAAATGCAGGATCCCCGAGCTGTTCGAGGTGCCAAGCGATTGCCCGGCACTGACCTTGGCGCCCTTGGACACGGCCAGATTGTCGAGCCCCGCATAGACCGTCATCAGGTTGCCGTCATGGCGGACGACCACGATGGGCACGCCATCGGTGTCGCGGGTGATCGCTGCGACCGCGCCGCCACCGGCCGCCTTGACCGAGGTGCCGACCGGGGCCGAGATGTCGATCCCCTCATTGCGGCCTTTCTGATAGGTCCGTACGATCGATCCCGAGACCGGCATCTGGAACTTTCCGCCGCCCGAGCTTGCCGTCCGCGTCGCGCCCAGATCCGGTGCGGCGGGCTTCTCGACTGGCTTCGAGGCGGGTTCGGTCTTCTCGGTCGGCAAAGGTTCTGCCGACGAGGGCGGGCGCGGGGTCGGGCTGCCCTCGCCCGGCACCGTGACGGCTGCCTGCTTCGTCGCGGGGCTCTGGCCAGCCACCGGGATCAACAGGCGCTGACCAACGCGCAGGGTCATGTTCTCGGGCAGGCCGTTCCACTTGGCCAGATCGGCCACCGAGACATCGTATTTCCGGGCAATCGACCAGGCCGTCTCGCCCGAGGCCACCTGGTGCTGCTTCGGCTGCGGCCCGGCGGCGGGTGCTGCAGGTTTCGCAGCGGTCGCCTCGGCAGCCGGTGTCTCCGGCTTGGCCGTGCCCTGGCCGGCAAAGGGATCGCTGACCTGTCCGGTATTGCTGAAGATGCCGCGCCCCGCCACCGGCGTGCCGGGTGCCACCTTGCGGGGCAGGGCGACAATTGCCCCGGCGGTCAGCGGCGCCGTGGCGTCGATGGCATTGTGCCGCGCCAGCTCGCCCGCGTTCAGCCCCAGCCGCGCCGCGATGGTCGTGACGGTGTCGCCCTGCCGCGCCACCGCGACCTGGTAATCCGGATAGCTGATCAGCCCGCGCGAATCCGGCTGCGGGCGCGGCTGCGCCACCGAGGCCGCCTGCGCCGTGTCCAGCGAGCCGCGCATCAACCCGCGAAGGTCGGGATCAAAGCTGCCGTTCTGCCCGCAGGAGGCCAGGAACAGCGCGGCCGCTGCGGCGCATGTGGGTCGAATAAATCTGCTCGTTGTCATCTTGCCTGTCTTCCTGCCTTGAGGCGACCACCGGCACGGGGGTCATGTCTGACCCAACCCCTCGACCAATGGCACGAACCGCACCTGCCGCAGCTCGTCATAGGCGAAACCGCTTTCCGACCGCGTCACGCGGATCAGCGTCTGCACCGCGTCCGACTGCCCGACAGGCACGACCATGATACCGCCGATCTTCAACTGGGCCAAGAGCGGGCCGGGCGGGTCTTCCGCAGCGGCAGTCACCAGTATGCGATCAAAGGGCGCCTGATCGGGCAATCCGCGCGAGCCGTCGGCCACCTGCGCGGTGATGTTGTAAAGGCCCAACCTCTGGAACATCGCCTCGGCCTCGATCACCAGCCGGCGGTGACGGTCGACGGTATAGACCCGCCGGCAGAGGCCCGACAGGATCGCCGCCTGGTAGCCCGAGCCGGTGCCGATCTCCAGCACCGTGTCGCGCGGGCCGGGGTTCAGCGCCTGCGTCATCAGCCCGACGACCGAGGGTTGGCTGATGGTCTGGCCGCAGGGGATCGGCAGCGGCGTATCCTCGTAGGATCGGTCCGAGAATTGCCCGCGCACGAAATGCCCCCGGTCGATCCGCTCCATCGCGGCCAGCACCCGCGGGTCGGTCACGCCGCGCGAGCGCAGCTGGAACAGAAAGCGCATCTGCCGTTCGGCAGGGCTGTCGGGTTCGTCGCTCATCCCTCGTCCAGGGCTTGGGCCAGTCCCGCAAGCGAGGCGTGGCAGGTGAGATCGGGTCGCATCGGCGTGACGGTGATGAAGCCGTCGAGGTTGGCGGCAACATCGCTGCCGGGCGTGGCCTCGGCATCCTGCGCCCCGCCCGAGATCCACAGGTAGCGCCGGCCGTTCGGCGCCACGAAGGGCCGCATCCCGAACCGCTCGCCGCCGCGCCGGCCCTGCGGTGCGACGCGCAGGCCGCGCGCCTCGGATGCCGCGACCGGCGGGAAGTTCACGTTGTAGAAGAGGCGGAAGTCATCGCCGGCGGTCCAGTCGCCGTGCTGCAACAACTGACGCACGGTCTTTGCGCCGAGACGCCGGGCGCAGTCGAAAGGGTCATCCAGCCCGGCCGTCCCGCGCCCCAGATATTGCGACAGGGCGATGGCCGGCAGACCCTGAAGCGCAGCCTCCATGGCGCCGCCGATGGTGCCCGAATACATCGCGTTCTCACCGGCATTGTTGCCGCGGTTGACGCCGGACAGCACCAGGTCGGGCGGGGTGTCGACCATCACGTCGAACAGCGCCGCCAGCACGCAGTCGGCCGGGCTGCCCTCGGCGGCAAAGCGGCGCGGGCCAAGCTGGGCCAGCATGGTCGGGTGGGCATAGCTGATGCAATGGCCGACGCCCGATTGCTCGAAGGCCGGTGCGACCGTCCAGACCTCGCCATCGGGGCCGGCGATCTCGGCCGCGATTTCGGCCAGAACCTCAAGCCCCGGCGCGTTGATCCCGTCATCATTGGTGATAAGGATGCGCATGCCCGCTCCGCTGATCCCGTCCCTTTCTGATTAGCCGCGCACGCGTCGCGCTTCAACCCGCGTTGACTGCAGGAGAAAAGCCTATTCCCGATTTGACGGCATCGGGACATATGGGCAGGATAAGCCGGCAAGTTACGGGCAGCGCATGCAGATCTACCTTCCCATCGCCGAGGTCGTGGTCAATCCCTTCACCCTGGTCGCCCTGGGCGGGATCGTCGGGCTGATGAGCGGCCTCTTTGGCGTGGGCGGCGGCTTCCTGATCACGCCGCTCTTGTTCTTCATCGGTATTCCGCCCCCGATCGCGGTGGCGACCGGGGCCAATCAGGTCGTGGCCTCGTCCGTCAGCGGGGTTCTGGCGCATGTGAAGCGCAAGACTGTCGATTTCCGCATGGGCCTCGTGCTGCTGGTCGGTGGGCTGGTGGGGTCCTGGCTGGGGGTCATGGTCTTCAACATCCTGCAGCGGCTGGGTCAGGTCGATCTGGCGGTGCAGCTTTGTTATGTCGTGTTCCTTGGCCTGATCGGGCTGATGATGCTGCAGGAAAGCCTGCGCGCGCTCAGCCGCTCGCGCCAGGCCTCGGCGCCCCGGCGGCGGCTGCACGAGCATATGTGGGTGCATCGCTGGCCGCTGAAGATGAAGTTCCGCAGTTCGGGCCTCTATATCAGCGTCATCCCGCCCCTGCTGGTCGGGCTGGCCGTCGGTGTGCTGGCGGCGATCATGGGGGTGGGCGGCGGCTTCATCATGGTGCCGGCGATGATCTATCTGCTGGGGATGCCGACCAAGGTGGTCATCGGCACCTCGCTTTTCCAGATCACCTTCGTCACCGCCTTCACCACGCTGATGCACGCGGTCAGCTACAACACCGTCGATGTCATGCTGGCGCTGCTGTTGATCCTTGGCGGCGTGGTCGGCGCGCAGATCGGCACCACGCTTGGGGCGAAGCTGCGGGCCGAGCAGCTGCGCATTCTGCTGGCGCTTCTGGTGCTGGCGGTCTGCGGCAAGCTGGCGCTGGATCTGTTCCTGACCCCGGATGACCTCTATTCGATCGCTTCGGGGGCGCGGTGATGGTGCGGTGGAAGCCCCTTGGCCTCGGCATCGCGGCGCTGGCGCTTCTGGCGGTGGTCACGCTGGCCGCCGCACAGATGGCCGGACCGACGCCCGAGGAGCAGGCGGCCGAGGCCGAGGCGCAAAGCGAAGCGGCCCGTGCCACGCCCGACAGCGAGCCTGCCGATTTCCCGCTCTATCCCGACCCGGGCCGCCCCCGCGAGGTGGTCCCCGAGAACGAGGCCGAGGCGCCCGAGAAGGTGGTGGCGGGCCTCTCCAGCGATGCGGTGTCGATCACCACGAATTTCGACGGCTCGGACATTCTGATCTACGGCGCGGTCAAACGCGAGACGCCGATCCCCAAGGATGCGCCGCTGCAGGTCATCGTCACCGTCGAGGGGCCGGCGCAGCCGCTGACCGTCTGGCGCAAGGAGCGCAAGCTGGGCATCTGGATCAATGCCGAGCGGGTCAGGATCGGTGCCGCGCCCGGATTCTATGCCGTGGCGACGACCGGGCCCTTGGACCAGATCCTGCTGCCCGAATGGGATGAGCGCTTCCGCATCTCGATCCCGCTGGCGATGCGCGCCTTTGCCGGCCCGGTCGAGGTCAGCGACACGGTGCCCTTCACCCAGGCGCTGATCCGCCTGCGCGAGCAGAGTGGGCTTTACCGGCTGGATCAGGGCAGCGTGACATTGACCGAGGAGACCCTGTTTCGCGCCAATATCCAGCTTCCGGCCAACCTGATCGAGGGCGATTACAAGACCCGCATCTTCCTGCTGCGCGACGGGCAGGTGGTCGATGTCTACCGCGCGCCCATCGAGGTGCGGAAGGTGGGGCTGGAACGCTGGCTCTACCGCCTCGCCTTCGACTGGCCGTTCATCTACGGGCTGATGTCGCTGGCGGTGGCGGTGATCGCCGGCTGGGGCGCCTCGACCGCCTTCCGGCTGCTGCGCCGGGGGTAGGTCCGAAATGCGACAGGCCCCGTGGTGTCCCACGGGGCCTGCACTCCTCCCTCGGACGGGCGTGCCACCTCCCCGTGGCGCGCCCCGAGGTATCTCTATTGGTTGCTGGCGATCAGCTCGGCCTGGCGCACGATGACCTCGGCCTGCTTGATCGAGGCGATATCGACCAGACGGCCCTTGTAGACGGTGGCACCGGCACCGGCCTTCTTGGCGGCGTCCATCGCGGCAAGAATCTCGCGCGCCTCGGTCACGGCCTTTTCCGAGGGCGAGAAGATTTCGTTTGACAAGGCAACCTGGCTGGGATGGATGGCCCATTTGCCGACCATGCCGAGGGTGGCCGAGCGCAGCGCCTGCGCACGGAACCCGTCCTTGTCCGAGAAATCGCCGAAGGGACCATCGACCGGCAGCACGCCATGGGTGCGGCAGGCGGCGACGATCTTGGCCTGGGCCCAGTGCCAGGGATCGGACCAGTATTGCTGGCCCTGGTGATGCATGTAGTAGTTTTCCTGCGTCCCGCCGATGCCGGTGGTGGCCATGCCCATCGAGGCGGCGAAATCGGCGGCGCCAAGACTGATCGCCTGCATCCGCGGCGAGGCGGCGGCGATCTCTTCGACATGGCAGATGCCGGCAGCGGTCTCGATGATCGCCTCGAAGGCGATGGGTTTCTTGCGGCCCTTGGCCTTCTCGACGGCAGTGACCAGCGCATCTACGGCATAGATGTCGCTGGCATTGCCGGCCTTGGGGATCATGATCTGGTCCAGCCGGTCCGAGGCGTTTTCCAGCAGGTCCACAACGTCGCGGTACCAGAAGGGCGTATCCAGCCCGTTGATCCGCACGGACAGCGTCTTGTTGCCCCAGTCCACATCGCCGATCGCCTGGATGATCTGCCGGCGGGCATTGTCCTTGTCGTCGGGGGCGACCGAATCCTCGAGATCGAGGTTGATCACGTCGGCGGCGGATTTGGCCATCTTCTCGAACAGCTCGCTGCGGGAGCCGGGGCCGAACAGCTGGCAGCGGTTCAGACGGGCGGCGGGCAGTGGCTGCGTGCGAAAACTCATGGGCCGATCCTGCAAATGCAACTTATCGCGCAGTTGTTATTGGATTGCTGCGCTTGCATCAAGCCGGTATTGATCAGACTTGCGGATAGCGAAAGTTCCTGGATGGCAGTCACGACCCCGCTCATCATCAACGTTCACCGGCGGCGCTATGCGTTCGGCAGGGCCTTTACTCTGGGCAAGCTGACCCGCACCCATGTCGACGCGATCGAGGTGACGCTGACCCGGGGCGGGCGCACCGGACGCGGCGAATGCGTGCCGAACCCGCGATACGGCGAATCGCCCGACAGCGTGGTCAACCAGATCACCCAACTGCCGCTGGATTTCGACCGCAAGAGCCTGCCTGCCCTGCTGCGCCCCGGACCTGCGCGCAATGCCGTCGATTGCGCGCTGTGGGATCTCGAGGCCAAGCAGAAGGGGGTGCGGGTCTGGCAACTGGCCGGGCTGAACCAGCCGAGGCCGCTGGAAACCGTCGTCACCCTGTCGATCGACGATCCCGTCAAACTGGCCGAGGATGCGCGCAAGTTCCGCAATCACCGGGTGATGAAATTCCGTGCCGCCTCGGCCGAGGATATTCGTCTCATCCCGGTCGTCCGGCAGGCAGCACCGCATGTTAAGATCATTCTCGACGCAGGCGAAAGCTGGACGGTGGATGACTATGTCCGGCTGGCACCGCGCCTCGCGCGCGAGGGGGTGGTGCTGATCGAACAGCCGCTGCCCTCGATCCAGGACCGGGCGCTGGCCGAGATCAAGCACCCGATCCCGATCTGCGCCGATGAAAGCTGCCATGACCTCGGCACCCTGCCTCGGTTGCAGGGGCGCTATGACATGATCAACATCAAGCTTGACAAGACCGGCGGGCTGACCCATGCTCTCGCGCTGCGCGATGCCGCGCATCAGATCGGGATCAAGACCATGATCGGCAGCATGATCTCGTCCTCGCTGGCGATGGCGCCCGCTGTGCTCGCGGCGCAGGATTCCACCTATGTCGATCTCGATGGCCCGCTGCTGCTGGCCGAGGATCGCCCGCACGGGCTGACCTATGACGGCAGCTGGGTGCATCCGCCCAAGGCCGAACTTTGGGGCTGAGGTCGCGCCCCGGCGCTTGACCTTTGCGCTAGCAGACAACAAGAACCTGCAGAACCCATCGGAGGACGCCATGACCCGCACCGTCTATGTCAACGGAGACTACCTGCCGGAAGATCAGGCCAAGGTTTCGGTCTTTGACCGCGGCTTCGTCATGGCGGATGGCGTCTATGAAGTGACCAGTGTGCTCGGCGGCAAGCTGATCGATTTCGGCGGACATCTGGCGCGGCTGAAACGTTCGCTCGAGGCGCTGCAGATGCGCAATCCTCTGTCGGATGACGACTATCTCGCCGCGCATCGGCGGCTGGTGGCCGAGAATGGCGTGACCGATGGCATGGTCTATCTGCAGGTGACGCGCGGCAATCCGGGCGACCGCGATTTCGCCTTCCCGCCCGAGGACACGGTGCCGACCGTGGTCATGTTCACGCAGAACAAGCCCGGCCTTGCGGACAATCCGGCGGCCAAGACCGGCTGGAAGGTCATCACCACCGAGGATCTGCGTTGGGCGCGGCGCGACATCAAGACGGTGCAGCTGCTGTTCCCCAGCCTCGCCAAGATGGAGGCCAAGTCGAAGGGCGCGGACGACGCCTGGCTGGTCGAAGAGGGCAAAGTGACCGAGGGCACATCGAACAACGCCTATATCGTCAAGGGCGGCACGATCATCACCCGCGAATTGTCCAGCGACATCCTGCACGGCATCACCCGCGCCGCCGTGCTGCGCTTTGCCCGCGAGGCGCAGATGAAGGTCGAGGAGCGCAGCTTTACCGTGGCCGAGGCACAGGATGCGGACGAGGCCTTTATTACCTCGGCCTCGGCCTTCGTCATGCCGGTGGTCTCGATCGACGGCGCGGCCATCGGCGACGGCACGGTCGGCCCGGTCGCACGCCGCCTGCGCGAGATTTACCTGGAAGAAAGCGTGAAGGCCGGGGTCTGATCCCTAGCCTACGGCGCGCTCGGCCGCCTTGGCGGCATCCCACAGCGCATCCATCTCGGCCAGGTCGCTGTCCTCGGGGCGGCGGCCATCGGCGGCCAGCGCCGTCTCGATCGAGCGGAAGCGGCGGGTGAATTTCGCATTCGCTCCGCGCAGGGCCTGTTCCGGGTCGATCTTCAGATGCCGGGCAAGGTTTGCCATCACGAACATCAGGTCGCCGAATTCCTCGGTCAGCGCCGCATGGTCCAGCGTGTCGCGCGCCTCGACCAGTTCGGCGGTCTCCTCGTTGATCTTGGCCAGCACATCCCCCGGGCCGGGCCAGTCAAAGCCGACGCGGGCGGCGCGGTTCTGCAGCTTGATCGCGCGGGTCAGCGCCGGCAGGCCAAGCGCCACGCCGTCGAGCACGCCCTTTTCCGCCTTGCCGGCGCGTTCGACCGCCTTGATCGCCTCCCAGTCCTTCACCTGCTGCTCGGCCGACTTGTCACGGGATTCGTCGCCATAGACATGCGGATGCCGGGCAACGAGCTTGTCGCTGATCTGGCGGGCGACATCGGCGAAGTCGAACATGCCCTTCTCGGCGGCCATCTGCGCATGGAACACCACCTGCAGCAGAAGATCGCCCAGCTCGCCCGGAAACTCGTCCCACGCCTCGCGGTCGATGGCATCTGCGACTTCATGCGCCTCTTCAATGGTATAGGGGGCGATGCTGGCGAAATCCTGCTCGATGTCCCAGGGACAGCCGCTGGTCGGGTCGCGAAGATCGGCCATGATGCCGATCAGCCGGTCGATCTGGGCCCGCGCTTCCGCAGTGTCTCGCATTGCATTCTCCCGGCTTTCCTGCGCCAATGTCCGTCCACTGCCACAGCCCGAAAGCCGAGTCTACATGCCCGTCCTGAACCGCATCGCCGAATTCGGCTCCGACATGACCGAATGGCGGCGCCACCTGCACCAGCATCCGGAACTGGGCTTCGACTGCCACGAAACCGCCGCCTTCGTGGCCGAGCGGCTGCGTGAATTCGGCGTGGACGAGATCCATGAGGGGGTCGGGCAAACCGGCGTGGTGGCCATCATCAACGGTCAGGCGGACGGGCCGACGATCGGGCTGCGGGCCGACATGGACGCGCTGCCGATGGCCGAGGAGACCGGGGCAGACTGGGCCTCGACCGTGCCGGGGCGGATGCATGCCTGCGGTCATGACGGGCATACGACCATGCTTCTGGGTGCTGCCCGCTATCTGGCCGAGACGCGGAACTTTGCCGGCCGGGTGGCGCTGATCTTTCAGCCGGCGGAAGAGGATGGCGGCGGCGGTGATGCCATGGTGCGCGACGGCATAATGGAGCGGTTCGGCATTTCCCGCGTCTTCGCGCTGCACAACAATCCGGGTCAGGACGAGGGCAGTTTCCAGACCACGCCGGGGCCGATCATGGCTGCGGTCGACCGTTTCGAAGTTCATATCCGCGGCCGGGGCGGCCATGGCGCCATGCCGCATCTGACCGCCGATCCGGTGGTGGCCGCCGTGGGCATCGTCAACGCCATCCAGACCATTGTCAGCCGCAACCATTACGCGCTGGACGAGCTGGTTGTCTCGGTCACACAGATCCATACCGGCAGCGCCGACAATATCGTGCCCGAAACCGCCTGGATCTGCGGCACCGTCCGCACCTTCGAGCCGCATGTCCGTGAAATGGTCGAGCGCCGCATGGCCGAGATCTGCGCCGGGCAGGGCGCGGCCTATGATGTGACGGCCGAGCTTGACTATCAGCGCGGCTATCCGGCGACGGTGAACGACCCGCGCGAGACCGATTTTGCCGTCGCCGTGGCGCGCGAGGTGTCGGGCGCGAATGGCGTCATCGCCGAGTCGGGTCGTGAGATGGGGGCCGAGGATTTCAGCTACATGCTGGAGAAACGCCCCGGCTGCTATCTGTTCATCGGCCAGGGCGAGGGGCCGGGCGTGCACAACCCGGGCTATGATTTCAACGACGAGATTGCCCCGGTCGGCGCCAGCTTCTTTGCCCGCCTGGTCGAGCGCGGCCAGCCGCTGAAGACGGCAGCGGGTTAGGCTCGTTCCCTCGCCGCCGCGCCGGCCCCCGGACAACCCACGTTTCCGTGTGTGCCGGGTAGCCCGCGATTTCTTGCCAAGCCCCGCCACCGCGGATAGGGTGCGCGCCAATTCCCGCCCGGTCGCCTCTCAAGCGGCCCCGCTGACATGAAGGATAACCGATGTTCGTGACCCCCGCCTATGCCCAGGCCGCCGGATCGGCCGGCGCCGCCGGAGCTTTCGCGCAGTTCATCCCGCTGATCCTGATCTTCGCGATCATGTATTTCCTGATGATCCGCCCGCAGCAAAAGCGCGCCAAGCTGCACCGGGAAATGGTCGCCGCGCTGAAAAAGGGCGATCAGGTCATCACCCAGGGCGGGATCATCGGCAAGGTTTCCACCGTCCGCGACGACGAGGTCGAGGTCGAGGTGGCTACCGGCGTGAAGGTGCGGGTCGTCCGCGCCTCGATCACCCAGGTGCTGAACCCGACGGCGCCCGTCGCCGCCAATAGCTAAGACCAGACAAACTAAGGGGTCACCCCCAAGATGCTTCAGATCGACCGCTGGAAACGCATCCTGATTATCGGGCTTTGCGTGCTCGGGCTGGCCTATGCCATGCCCAACCTGTTCTACAAACGGGTGGAGACCCATAACGACGCCGTCATCGCGGTCGAACGGTCGGGCGGCGCTGCCACGGCCGAGCAAGAGGCGGCAATGGCGCAGTGGCCGAACTGGCTGCCGTCGTCGCTGGTCAATCTGGGGCTGGACCTGCGGGGCGGGGCCCATCTTCTGGCCGAGGTGCAGGTCGATCAGGTCTACAAGGCCCGGATGGACGGCATGTGGCCGGATCTGCGGCAGGCGCTGTCCGACAAGCGCGCCACCATCGGTTCGATTCGCCGGGTGTCCTCGCCCGATGGGACGTTGGCCATCGAGATCGAGAATGCCGACCAGATGCAGGTCGCGGTCGAGGCCGCGCGCAGTCTGTCCGTTCCCGTCACCACGCTGACCGGGGCCGGGCAGGACGATCTGACCGTGACCGCCAGCGGCAAGACCCTGACTGTGCAGCTGTCGGATGCCGAAAAGGCCGTGACCGACGATCGCACCATCCAGCAGAGCCTCGAGATCGTGCGCCGCCGGGTGGACGAGGTCGGAACGCGTGAACCCACCATCATGCGCCAGGGCCAGGACCGCATCCTGATCCAGGTGCCGGGCATCGGTTCGGCCGCCGAGCTGAAGGCGCTGATCGGCACCACCGCCAAGCTGACCTTCAACCCGGTCATTGGCACCGGCACCAATCCGAACGCCAATCCCGGCATCGGCAATGTCATCCTGCCCTCGCAGGAGCAGCCGGGCCTGTTCTACACGCTCGAGGAAACCCCGGTCGTGACCGGCGAGGAGCTGACCAATGCGGTGCCCTCGACCGACCAGAACGGCCAGCCCTCGGTCGATTTCCGCTTCAACCCCTCGGGTGCGCGCAAGTTCGGCGAGTACACCACCGCCAATATCGGCCAGCCCTTCGCTATCGTGCTGGATAACGAGGTGATCTCGGCCCCGGTGATCCGGCAGGCGATCACCGCTGGCTCGGGCCAGATCTCGGGCTCGATGGATTTCGAAAGCGCCAACCGACTGGCGGTTCTGCTGCGCGCCGGCGCGCTGCCGGCGGAGCTGACCTTCCTCGAGGAACGGACCATCGGCCCGGAACTGGGGCAGGACAGCATCGATGCCGGGCGTCTGGCCTCGGTCGTCGCCACCATCGCGGTCATCTTCTACATCGTCGCCAGCTATGGCCTGTTCGGGGTCTTCGCCTCGATCGCCGTGGTGGTGAACGTCATCCTGATCCTTGCGGTCATGTCGATCATGGGGGCGACGCTGACCCTGCCGGGCATTGCCGGGATCGTGCTGACCGTGGGCACCGCCGTCGATGCGAACGTCATCATCTATGAACGCATCCGCGAGGAATTGCGGGCGGGCAAACGGGTGGTTCGCGCCATCGACAACGGCTTCAAGGAGGCGATGTCGGCCATCATCGACGCCAACGTCACCACCTTCATCGCCGCGCTGGTGATGTTCTTCCTCGGTTCCGGCCCGGTCAAGGGCTTCGCCGTGACGCTGACCATCGGCATCGTCACCTCGGTCTTTACGGCCATCTATCTGACCCGGCTGCTGATCGTCCTGTGGATCGATCTGCGCAAGCCGAAAGAACTGGTTCTGTAAGGGGATAAGATCATGGCATTCCGGCTCAAGCTTGTTCCCGACAACACCAACTACAACTTCTTCCGCTGGCAGTGGCTGACCTTCGGCATCTCGGCTCTGGCCATGGCGGCTTCGGTCGTGCTGGTTCTGGTGATGGGGCTGAACTTCGGCGTCGACTTCAAGGGCGGCACCACCATCCGCACCGAAAGCCCGACCGCCTTCGAGGTCGGCGAATACCGCGAGGTGCTGGACGGGCTGGATCTTGGCGATGTCTCGATCACCGAGGTCTTCGACCCGACCTTCGGCGCCGACAAGCATGTGGCAATGATCCGAATTGGTGCCACCAACGAGACCGGTTCGGTCACGCCCGAGGAGTTGACCCGGATCGAGGACGCGCTGCGTGCCGTCGACCCGCAGGTGACGTTCCCGGCGGTCGAATCGATCGGTCCCAAGGTTTCGGCCGAGTTGATCTGGACCGCCGTGCAGGCGGTGGGCGCGGCGACCATCGGCATCCTCTTCTATATCTGGATCCGCTTCGAATGGCAGTTCGCCATCGGCGCCGTGGTGGCACTGGTCCATGATGTGCTCTTGACCGTGGGCGTCTTTGCACTGTTCCAGTTCAAGTTCGACCTCAGCACCATCGCCGCGCTGCTGACGATCCTTGGCTATTCGGTCAACGACACTGTCGTGGTCTTCGACCGATTGCGCGAAAATCTGATCAAGTTCAAATCCATGCCGCTGATCGACGTGATGAACCTGACGGTGAACGAAACCCTGTCGCGGACCATCATGACCGCCGTGACCACCGCAATCGCGCTGACCGCGCTGCTGATCCTTGGAGGCGACGTGATCCGGGGCTTTGTCTTCGCCATGCTCTGGGGCGTCTTCGTCGGCTGCTATTCGACGATCTACGTGGCCAAGAACATCGTGCTGTGGATCGGGGTCAAGCGCGACTGGTCGAAAAAGGACCCGAAGGACGACCCGTCCTCGCCCTTCAAGGGCGCCGAGCAACCCTGATGGCGATCGAGCCCACCGATTTCGCCGGGGCCGTGCCGGTTGACGGCTACGGCCCCGGTTTTTTCCGGGTTGCCGAGAAGATCCACCACGGCCGGGTTCTGGTGCGTCAGGGCGGCGCGCAAGGCTGGGGCGGTCTCGAGGATCGCGCGGCGCTGCTGGCACTGGCCGGGCAGGTAGATGTGCTGTTCATCGGCATGGGCGCCGAGATCGCGCGCCCGCCTGCCGACCTTGTGGCGGAGCTCGAATCGCTCGGCGTGATGGTCGAGGCGATGGCCTCGCCCACTGCCGCCCGCACCTATAACGTCACGCTTTCCGAGGGCCGCCGGGTCGCCTGCGCGCTGCTGCCGGTATGAGCCTCGTCGCGGTGCGCGATCTTGCCGTCGCGCGCGGCGGGATGCGGGCCGTCGAGGGCGTTTCCTTCAGTTTGGACAGGGGCGAGGCGCTGATCCTGCGCGGGCCGAACGGCGTCGGCAAGACCACGCTGTTGCGCACGGTTGCGGGATTGCAGCCGCCGGTCGCGGGCGAGGTGGTGGTCGGCGATGACAGCGTTGCCTATGCCGCCCATGCCGACGGGCTGAAATCGGCGCTGAGCGTGACCGAGAACCTGCGCTTCTGGGCGCGGGTCTTTGGCCGGACCGATATCGATGCGGCCATCGCCGCGATGAACCTTGGCGGGCTGTTGGAGCGCCCGGCGGCGAGCCTCTCGGCCGGGCAGAAGCGGCGGCTTGGTCTCGCCCGGCTTCTGGTCACGGGCCGGCCGGTCTGGGTGCTGGACGAGCCGACGGTGTCGCTCGACGCCGATTCGGTCGGCCTTTTTGCCGCCGTGCTGCGGGCGCATCTGGCCGGGGGCGGGGCGGCGCTGATGGCCACGCATATCGATCTGGGGCTGGGTGAGGCGCGGGTTCTGGACCTGACGCCCTATCGCGCCAAGCCCGGCAAGGCCGAGACGCCCGCCGGCTTCAACGAGGCCTTCGCGTGATCGCGCTGCTGCTACGCGACCTGACCCTTGCCACCCGCGCGGGCGGCGGCTTCGGGCTGGGACTGGCCTTTTTCCTGATCCTCTGCACGCTGGTTCCGTTCGGCGTCGGCCCGCAAGGTGGCACGCTGGCGCTGATCGCGCCGGGGATCCTGTGGGTCGGTGCGCTGCTGGCCTGCCTTCTGTCGCTGGACCGGATCTTTGCCCTCGACCACGAGGATGGCAGCCTCGACCTGCTGGCGACCGCGCCCATCCCGCTGGAGGGCGTCGTCGCGATCAAGGCCGCCGCGCATTGGCTGACCACCGGCCTGCCGCTGGTCGTGGCCGCGCCGCTGTTCGGGTTGCTGCTGCATCTTCCGGCGACCGCAACCCCGTGGCTGGTGCTGTCGATGCTGATCGGAACCCCGGCGCTGTCGATGCTGGGGGCCTTCGGTGCGGCGATCACCGTGGGGCTGCGCCGGGGCGGGCTACTTTTGTCGCTCTTGGTTCTGCCGCTCTACATCCCCACGCTGATCTTCGGGGCCGAAGTGATCCGCCGGGGCGCCGAGGGTGGCAGTACGGTCACGCCGCTGGCCTTTCTGGCCGGGATCACGGCGGCGGTGCTGGCGCTGATGCCATTTGCTGCAGCGGCCGCGCTGCGGGTCAATCTACGGTGAGCGGGGCTTGAGCCGCGCCCCAGCCGCCGCTAGGGAAAAGACATGTCGATCTGGGAATACGCCAACCCCGTCAAGTTCATGCGCACCTCGGGCGCGATCCTGCCCTGGGCTGTGGCGGGCGCTGCCCTCTGCACCGTCGGCGGGCTGGTCTGGGGATTCCTGACGCCCGAGGATTACAAGCAGGGATCGACGGTGAAGATCGTCTTCATCCATGTCCCCGCCGCAATGATGGCGATCAATATTTGGGTGATGATGCTGGTTGCCAGCCTGACCTGGCTGATCCGCCGCCATCATGTCTCGGCGCTGGCAGCCAAGGCTGCCGCACCAGTTGGAGCGGTGATGACGCTGATCGCGCTGGCCACCGGGGCGATCTGGGGCCAGCCGATGTGGGGGACATGGTGGGAATGGGATCCGCGCCTGACCTCGTTCCTGATCCTCTTCCTTTTCTACGTTGGCTATATCGCGCTCTGGTCCGCGGTCGAGGACCCTGACAGCGCCGCCGACCTGACCGGCTGGCTGTGCCTTGTCGGTTCGGTCTTTGCGCTGCTCTCGCGCTATGCGGTGCTGTTCTGGAATCAGGGGTTGCATCAGGGGGCCTCGCTGTCGGTGGCCGAGGGCGAACGGATGAGCGCGGTCTATCGCTATCCGCTTTACCTCTCGATGCTGGGCTTCTTCCTTCTGTTCCTCGCGCTGCTGCTGATCCGCACGCGAACCGAGATTCGCCGCCGCCGTCTGGCGGCCCTGCAGGCGCGGGAGGCGCGGGCATGATCGAATTGGGAAAGTATGCCGGCACGGTGCTGGCCGCCTATGGCGTGTCGCTGGCGCTGCTGCTGGGCGTGATCTGGCAGAGCGTTGCGGCCAATGCCCGCGCCCGCCGCGCATTGGAGGCGCAGGAAAAGAATGGCTAAGATTTCTCCCCTGATGATCGCGCCGCCGGTGATCTTCGCGGCGCTGGCGGGCATGTTCCTTTGGGGCATGGGCCGCGAGAATCCCGAACAGCTGCCTTCGAGCTTCATCGGTCGCGAGGCCCCGGCGCTGCCCGTGACCACGCTGCCCGGCAAGACCCAGCTGACCGACGAGATGCTGCGCCAGCCGGGGGTGAAGCTGGTGAATTTCTGGGCCAGCTGGTGCCCACCCTGCCGGGCCGAGCATCCGACCCTGACCGAGTTGTCGAAGACCATCCCGGTCTATGGTGTCGATCTGAAGGACCCCGAGCCGCAGGCAGTGCGCTTTCTGGACGAGTATGGCGATCCCTTTCACGCCATCGCCACCGATCCGAACGGTCGCGGCGCCATCGACTGGGGCGTGACCGCGCCGCCCGAGACCTTCATCCTCGATGGCGAGGGCAAGGTGCTTTACCGCTTTGCCGGTCCGCTGGTGCGCGAGGATTACACCAACCGCTTCCTGCCCGAGCTTCGGAAGGCACAGGCTGCCGAATAGGGGGCTGCCGCCCCGCCGGCGGTGCCGGCCCCCCGCGGATATTTCAGCGAGCGAGAAGCCGGGTTGCCACTTCGGGTTGTGACCGCCAGACTGCCTCTGTTCAGTCAAGGGGGAGGTAAGCGATGAAGACCGGGTTTTCTCTGGTGATGGCAGTGCTGCTGGCCGGGACGGCGGGCGCGCAGGAGGCAGCGGATGCGGTCGCGCCGGAAGCGGCGACCGAGGCCGCGACGGTGGATGCCTTTTCGGGTCTCAGCCAGCCCGCCAAGGATGCGATGGCGGCCAAGGAGGCCGGTCAGCCGGTGGTCGCAGCGAACTGGATGGTCACGGCGGCGCATCCGCTGGCGGTCGAGGCCGGGGCCAAGGTGCTGGAGGCCGGCGGAAGCGCCGCCGATGCCATGGTCGCGGTGCAGACCGTTCTGGGGCTGGTCGAGCCGCAAAGCTCGGGTCTGGGCGGCGGGGCGTTTCTGGTCTGGTATGATGCGTCGAGCGGCGAGATGACGACGCTCGACGCGCGCGAGATGGCGCCGGCGGCGGCGACGCCGACGCTGTTTCAGGATGAGAATGGCGAGCCGCTGGAATTCATGGCTGCCGTTGTCGGTGGCCGCTCGGTCGGGGTGCCGGGCACCCCGGCATTGCTCGAGGAGGCGCATCGGCGCTGGGGCAAGGCGAATTGGGCGAGCCTTTTCGCCGATGGCATCCGTCTGGGGGAAGAGGGCTTTGCCGTCTCGCCGCGTCTGGCGGAACTGGTCGCGGGCGAGGGCGAGGCGCTGCAATCGGATCCGGTGACGACCGATTATTTCTTCCCCGGCGGCACGGCGGTCGCGGCGGGTGATCTGCTGAAGAATCCCGATTATGCCGAGACCCTGCGGGTGCTGGCGCGCGAGGGGGCGGATGGCTTCTATGGCGGCGCGCTTGCCGACCGCATCGTCGCGGCCGTGCGCGGGCATGAAAGCAATCCCGGTCTGATGACCGTGAACGACCTTGGTCGCTATCGCGTGGTCGAGCGCGAGCCGGTCTGTGTGGTATATCGCGCGCATGACGTCTGCGGCATGGGGCCGCCCTCCTCGGGCGGGCTGACCGTGGGGCAGATATTGGGGATGCTCGGCGGCCATGATCTGGCGGCCTTGGGGCATGAGAACCCGGAAAGCTGGCGGCTGATCGGCGATGCCTCGCGCTTAGCCTTTGCCGACCGGGGCCGCTACATGGCCGATGCCGATTTCGTGCCGATGCCGACCGAAGGTCTGATCGCGCCGGACTATCTGGCCGAGCGGGGCGGTTTGCTGAAGGGCGATGACAGCCTGCCCGAGGTCAGCGCCGGTTCGCCGGGATGGAGCCACGCCATGCTCTGGGGGCAGGATTCCGCCCTCGAACTGCCCTCGACCTCGCATATCTCGATCGTCGATGCGGAAGGCAATGCGCTGTCCATGACCACCACCATCGAGAACGGTTTCGGGTCGCGGGTGATGGCGGGCGGGTTCCTGTTGAACAACGAACTGACCGATTTCAGTTTCGAGACCCATGACGAGGCCGGCTATCCCATCGCCAATGTGGTCGAGCCGGGCAAGCGGCCGCGTTCGTCCATGGCGCCCAGCATCGTGATGAAGGACGGCAAGCCGGTGCTGGTCATCGGCTCGCCCGGTGGCAGCCGCATCATCGGCTATGTCGCGCAGGCGATCATCGGCCATCTGGACTGGGGGCTGGACGTACAGCAGGCGGTGGGCCTGCCGCATCTGGTGAACCGTTTTGGCCCCATGGATGTCGAGGCCGGCACCGCGGCGGTCGAGCTGTCGCAGGCGCTGACCGATCTCGGCTTCGAGGTGAACGAGACCGAGCTGAATTCGGGCCTGCAGGGTATCGCCATCACGCCCGAGGGGCTGGAAGGCGGGGCCGATCCGCGGCGCGAGGGGATCGCGCTGGGGGGCTGAGGCGGATTGCGGCTGGTGATGATCTCGGGCTGTTCGGGTGGCGGCAAGTCGAGCCTGCTCTCTGAACTGGCACGGCGCGGATACGCCACCATTACCGAGCCGGGCCGCCGGGTGGTCGAGGCCGAACTGGCCGGCGACGGGGCGAATCTGCCCTGGGTCGATCTGGCCGGTTTCGGCCGCGAAGCCCTGCGGCTGGCAGTGGCCGATCACCGGGCGGTGCAACACGCGCGCGGTCCGGTCTTCTTCGATCGCGGCATTGTCGATGCCACGCTGGCCCTGCAATCGGTCGGGCAGGGGGCCGAGGCGACCCGGCTGGCGCGGCAGCTGCGCTATGACGCGCGGGTCTTTCTGACCCCACCCTGGCCCGCGATCCATGTCCGCGACCACGCGCGGCGACACGGGTTTCGGGCAGCGGTGGATGAGTATCGGCGGCTGCGGCAGGGCTATCCGAGGCTGGGCTATCGGGTGGCGCTGCTGCCGAGAATCGGGATCAGGGCGCGCGCTGACTGGTTGCTGGCGCGGCTCTAGCAGGAAGCTTTCTGGGAGGAACAGGGAATGAAACGACGGGACTTTCTGACGACCGGCGCCGTAGGGGGCGTTGCGACGACGCTGGCCAGCCCGGCCATCGCGCAGAGCAATCCGGTGCTGCAATGGCGGCTGCAATCCAGCTATCCGAAGTCGCTCGACACGATCTATGGCGCGGCCGAGGTTTTCGCCCGTGCGGTGAACGAGGCCTCCGACGGGAATTTCCGCATCCAGGTCTTTGCGGCTGGCGAGATCGTGCCGCCGCTGGCCATCGTCGAAGGGGTGCAGAGCGGCACGGTCGAGATGGGCCAGACCGGCTCCTATTTCTATATCGGGCTCGACCCGGCCTTTGCCTTTGGCACCAGCCTGCCCTTTGGCCCGAACACCCGGTTCCAGCAAGCCTGGTTCAACGAGGCGGGCGGGAATGCTCTCTTCAACGAGTTTCTGGCCGGCTATAACATCCATCACCTGCCGCTTGGCGGGACCGGGGCGCAGATGGGCGGCTGGTTTCGCAAGGAGATCAACACGCTGGCCGATCTGAAGGGGTTGAAGATGCGGATCGGCGGGCTGTCGGGGATGATCCTGCAGCGGCTGGGTCTGGTCCCCAGCCAGATCGCGGCGGGGGATGTCTATCCCTCGCTCGAACGCGGCACCATCGACGCGGCGGAATTCGTCGGCCCCTATGATGACGAGAAACTGGGCCTGTCGAAGATCGCGCCCTATTACTATTACCCCGGTTTCTGGGAAGGCGCGGCGACGCTGAGCCTGTTCATCGGGCTGGAGAAGTGGACCGAACTGCCCGAACGCTATCGCAGCATCCTGACCATGGCGGCAGGCTATGCCGGGGCGCTGCAACTGGCGAAATACGACGCGCAGAATGCCGAGGCGCTGCGGCGGCTGGTGGCGGGCGGGGCGAAATTACGGGTTTTTCCGGGCGATGTGCTGCAGGCGAGCTATGACGCGGCGCATGAGTTCTATGCCGAGACCTCGGCGAAAAGTGCCTCGTTCAAGACGCTCTATGACCACCAGATGAAGTTCCGCGATGACACGCTGCCGTGGTTGCAGATCTCGGAATATGCCTATGACACGCTCTTGTTGCAGGCGTCGCAGGGGGCGAAGTAGGGCGAAGGCGCGACGGATCGCGTTGATGGGTCAGGGCTGTTGCGCAACGGCCGGAGTCCGGTTTCCGGGACGGGTCGGAAAACTTCAGCAAATGCTGTGCTCCCCGCTGCACAGCGCGTGCACTGGGGAGGCACGGCATGTACACAGGCTGTACACCGCTTTCGGACTGCGGGTTAAGAAAGGGTTGGGGAAAGGTCGCGGTAGAAAGCCTCGGCCCGCCTGGCGGCCATATGTTCAGGAGACATGACATGGCCGCTTTGAGTCCGCTGTGACAATCGTTGCGATTTTTGCAGGCGGAAGCGACCCTCGGAAATCGCATCCTCTACCGTGCCTTGGCTTCTGGCGCGGCGCGGCGATGGAGTGGCGTTGCCCCGCAGCCGCTTTGATTGCACCGTCACGGATTTCAGGATGTTTTCTTCGAAACTTCTGTTCTTGAATGGTTATCAAGTGAAATTTTTAATTTGAACCTTATGGCTTGAGGCGATCTTGGAGAAATGAATTGAAGGATATTAAGAAGGACTCATGGGCCGAAATCCTAATCGAGACCTATCGATCGCTAGGTGGCGAAGCACACTGGGATGACGTGTACCGTATTGCAGAAAAAATCCGTAGACAGAGAGGCTTGGATTGGACCGAAAAGTCGCCAGCAACAATCCGTGATCGTGTACAGCGCAACTCTTCTGACTCGGCAAGCGTTAAACGCAAGAATGCTCCAAACGCACCTGACCTGTTCTACGCTGTGGCCGGTGGCAACAAGGGAATCTGGGGGCTGAGAGGTGATTACGACATTGCGGCACCCGACTCGCGCGGAAACACAATAGGAAAACTATATGAGTGGGGATTAGAAGGTATTGCGAAGGAGAGGAATTACCTCCGACGCCTCAGAAATCAGTCGATCGTACAAAGTCGAAAGAAAAAGGATAACTTTCAGTGCCAAACTTGTGGGTTCCGACACGAGTTACCAGATGGAAACTTCGTAATTGATGTCCACCACTTAACTCCTCTCGGGAGCAGCGATGGGCTTCGAGTTACTTCGATCGATGATTTAGTCTGCCTTTGCCCCAACTGCCATCGAATTGCACATTCAAGGCAGGAATGGCCACTTTCACTAGAAGAAATTCGCAAGAGCTTAAATCAGAGGTGATGGAAGCCTGGATGCATTTCGTGTGTCTGAGAGACATCGCCGCCAGTTACGAGCGGTCGATAGCCATTTTAGCTCCTCAGGTGAACGACAGCTTTGCCCCGTATTGCTGACCCACCGGATAGCGCTGACCACGCACAAACGAAAACCCCCGGCGCGAGCCGGGGGTTTTCTGTCTTGCAGGGCTGCAATTACGCCGCAGCCAGATTCCGCAGCACGTAGTGCAGCACGCCGCCGTTCTTCAGGTATTCGATCTCGACCTCGGTATCGACACGGGCCTTGAGCTTGATGACCTTCTCGCTGCCATCGGCATATTTGATCGTGGCATCGACCAGCGACAGCGGTTTGAAGTCGCCTTCCAGCCCGTCGATCGAGATGATCTCGTCGCCGGTCAGCTTCAGCGACTTGCGGTTGTCGCCGCCTGTGAACTCGAAGGGAATGACGCCCATGCCGACGAGGTTCGAGCGGTGGATACGCTCGAAGCTTTCGGCGATGACCGCCTTTACGCCCAGGAGGTTGGTGCCCTTGGCCGCCCAGTCACGCGACGAACCGGCGCCGTATTCGACCCCGCCGATGACAACCAGCGGCGTGCCTTGGTCCTCATAGGCCATGGCAGCGTCATAGATCGCGGCCTGCTGCCCGTCCGGTCCCTTCGAATAGCCGCCTTCGACCCCGTCCAGCATCTCGTTCTTGATGCGGATATTGGCGAAGGTGCCGCGCATCATCACCTCGTGGTTGCCGCGACGCGACCCGTAGGAGTTGAATTCGCGCGGGGCCACCTGACGCTCGGTCAGGTATTTCCCGGCCGGGCTGTCGGCCTTGAACGAGCCGGCAGGGCTGATGTGGTCGGTGGTGATCATGTCGCCCAGAAGCGCGAGGATGCGCGCGCCGGTGACATTGCTGATCGTGCCCGGTTCCTTCGCCATGCCCTGGAAATAGGGCGGGTTCTGGATGTAGGTCGAGGCCGCCGGCCAGTCATAGGTCTCGCTATCGGTGACTTCCACCGCCTGCCAGCGCTCGTCGCCCTTGAACACGTCGGCATATTTCGACTGGAACATCTCGCGGGTGACGATGCTGTCGACCAGATCGGCAACCTCTTTCGAGGTCGGCCAGATGTCCTTCAGATAGACCGGCTTGCCGTCCTTGTCGAAGGCCAGCGGTTCGCTCGAAAGATCGATGTTCATGTCGCCGGCGATGGCATAGGCGACGACCAGCGGGGGCGAGGCCAGGTAGTTGGCGCGCACGTCGGGCGAGATGCGGCCCTCGAAGTTGCGGTTGCCCGAGAGGACCGAGACCGCGACCAGATCATTGTCATTGATCGATTTCGAGATCTCGGGCTGCAAGGGACCCGAGTTCCCGATGCAGGTGGTGCAGCCGAAGCCGACGAGGTTGAAGCCGAGCGCGTCCAGATCCTCCTGCAGGTTCGCGGCCTTCAGGTATTCCTCGACAACCTGCGAGCCGGGGGCCAGCGAGGTTTTCACCCAGGGACGGCGGGTCAGGCCAAGGGCACGGGCCTTGCGGGCCACGAGGCCGGCGGCCATCAGCACATAGGGGTTCGAGGTGTTGGTGCAGCTGGTGATCGAGGCGATCACGACCGAGCCGTCATGCAGCTGGTAATCCTCGCCCTCGACGGTGCCGGACTTGTAGCCCTCGTGATGGCCGGGCAGGTCGGTCGGTGCGGGTGCGCCGCCATCCTGCGCCCAGGCCTTGCCGACGGATTCCGGCGCCGGGACCTTGCGGGTGTCGCAGATGTATTTCTGGAACTCGAAGGCCGAGGCGGTCAGCGGAACGTGATCCTGCGGGCGTTTCGGGCCCGAGATGGCCGGGACGACATCGCCCTGATCCAGCTCCAGCGTCGAGCTGTAGACCGGCGCATAGTCGGCGCCGCGCCAGAAGCCGTTCTCCTTGGCATAGGCCTCGACCAGCGCGATGCGATCCTCGTCGCGGCCGGTCTGGCGCAGGTAGCGCAGGGTCTCGTTGTCGACCGGGAAGAAGCCGCAGGTGGCGCCATATTCCGGGGCCATGTTGGCAATGGTCGCGCGGTCGGCCAGCGGCATGTTGTCGAGACCTTCGCCATAGAATTCGACGAACTTGCCCACCACGCCATGCTTGCGCAGCATCTGCACGACCTTCAGCACCAGGTCGGTGGCGGTCACGCCCTCACGCAGCGCGCCGGTGATCTTGAAGCCGACGACCTCGGGGATCAGCATCGAGATCGGCTGGCCCAGCATCGCCGCCTCGGCCTCGATCCCGCCGACGCCCCAGCCCAGAACCGCCAGGCCGTTGACCATGGTGGTGTGGCTGTCAGTGCCGACCAGGGTGTCCGGATAGGCGACGGTCGCGCCGGTCTGGTCGCTGTCGGTCCAGACGGTCTGGGCCAGATATTCCAGGTTCACCTGATGGCAGATGCCGGTGCCGGGCGGCACCACGCGGAAGTTGTTGAAGGCGTTCTGACCCCATTTCAGGAAGGTGTAACGCTCCATGTTGCGCTCGTATTCGCGCTCGACGTTGAACTGGAAGGCGCGGGGCGTGCCGAACTCGTCGATCATCACCGAGTGGTCGATAACCAGATCCACCGGGTTCAGCGGGTTGATCTTCTGGGCGTCACCGCCAAGCGCCTTGATGCCATCGCGCATCGCGGCAAGGTCGACCACGGCCGGAACGCCGGTGAAGTCCTGCATCAGCACGCGGGCCGGGCGATAGGCGATCTCGCGCGGGTTCTGGCCGCCCTTTTCCGCCCATTCGGCAAAGGCCTTGATGTCATCGGTGCTGACCGTGCGGCCGCCATCCTCGAAACGCAGCATGTTTTCCAGAACGACCTTCAGCGAAGCCGGCAGTTTGGAAAAATCACCCAGTCCAGCCTCGGTGGCGGCGGGGATCGAGTAATAGGCGACCTCCTGGCCGCCGACCTTCAGCGTGCGGCGGGTCTTGGCGGTGTCGGTTCCGGTAACGATAGGCATGGGGGCCTCCCTGTCTGCGAATGGATGGGTGTGGCGTCGAATTCAAGTTGCTCTGTGCATGAAGCGCAGGCGAGGCGCAAGGCTTTGGCCGGCTTCGGTATGCGATTGTATACTGACATTGACGATGTTGCGCAAGGGGCACTATGCCAGCAGGCACGGCAAGTTAACACAGGGGTGATTTGGCCTTTGCCGCCGGCCGGGCCTATGCAGACTGAGAGAAGAGCCGCAAGAATCGCCCTGATGCCCCTGAACGATCGACCCAACTTCCGCCTTCATGGCCTTGCCGCGGCGACCCTGACTGCCGGTTTGCTGCTGCTGTCGGCGCTGCCGTTGGCGGCGCAACAGGACGGATCGATGGGTGCGATCGACGCGTCGCAGGGGATGGAGGCTGAATTTGCCGCTGACGGCGAGATGCCGGGGACAGATGGTTTTGCCCCTGAATCCGGCTCTGACCTTGGCGCCGAGACCGGCCCGCTGACCGATCCCTATGCCGATGCGCCGGTGATCGAGGCGCCCGAGGCCAGCGACTTCAACAGCTTTGCCGGCAGCGAGATGTCGGCCCCTGTGATCGGGCTGTCGGACATGCCGGGCGCGCCGGTGGTGGTCGAGCTTTTCACCTCGCAGGGCTGCAACTCCTGCCCGCCCGCCGATGCGATGCTGGCCGAGTTGGCCGATGACCCGGATATCCTGCCGCTGTCCTATCATGTCGATTACTGGGACTATCTGGGCTGGACCGACAAGTTCGCCAGCCCCGAATTCACCCGCCGGCAAAAGAACTATGCCCGCAGCGTCGGTGAGCGCGCGGTCTACACCCCGCAACTGATCGTGGGTGGTCAGGATACCGCGCCGTCGATGCAGCCAGCCGATCTGATGGGCATGATCGACGCGCAACGCGCCGCGCCGGCCCTGGTCAATGTGGTCGAGCGGGACGTCGATGGCCGCAAGGTGGTCGAGTTGACGCCGCTGTCCGATCTCGGCGGTGTGGTGGCGGTGCTGCTGGTGCGCTTTGCGCCGCGCCGAACGGTCGAGATCACCGGCGGCGAGAACAACGGCCGGTCGATCACCTATGCCAATGTCGTGCTCGACGTCGACCGGCTGGCCAACTGGAACGGTCGCGCGCCCCTGCGCCTGACCATCGGCGCGGCGACGGCGAGCGGCGAGGATTTCCCGCCCGATACCCGCCACGCCATCCTGATCCAGCGCATGTCCGGTGCCAAGGCGCAGATGCCCGGCCCGATCCTGACCGCGCTGCGGTTGGACTGATCCCCGCGCCGGCACAGTGCTGACTTGCAGTTTCTGCAAGCTGCTGCCATCACCCGGGCATGACCGACTGGATCCTCAGCATTTCCGGGACGCCCGAAGGGGCGCGCGTCGCCTCGCTGATGGCGATCTGGGCGGCCTTCCTCCACGCGGTCTTCGGTGCGCTTCAGAAGGGGCGGCATGATCCATGGGTCAGCCGCGCGGCGATCGATGCCTGTTACGGGCTGATCGCGCTGCCCGTCGTGCTGCTCGTTGTGCCTTTCCCTCAGCCGCATCTGTGGCCGATCCTCGGCGGCGCGATGGCGATCCATATCCTCTACAAGCTGGCCCAGGCCTCGACCTACCAACGCGGCGCCTATACCGTCGTCTATCCGGTGGTGCGCGGCACCGCGCCGCTGATCACCATCATCGCCGCCGGGCTGTTCTTTCACGAGCGTTACAATCTGGCGCAATGGTCGGGCGTCCTTCTGCTGGTCAGCGGCATCCTTGGCCTGGCGCTCTACAATTGGCGCAAGCTGACCGTCGGGCGCGAGACGCTGCTGCCGGCACTTGGCTGGGCGCTGATCACCGGCGTCATGGTCGCGGCCTATACCACCTATGACGCCTGGGGCATCCGACAGGCCGCCGATCCCTTTACCTTCCTCTTCTGGTTCTTCCTGCTCGATTCGCTGTTCATGCCGCTGATCACCTGGCGGCGGGTTGCGCTGCTGCCTGCGGCGGAATTGCCGGGCCTTGCCGCGCGCGGGCTGATCGGCGCGCTTGTGGCCTTTTGCAGCTTCGGCGCCATCATGCTGGCCACCCGCATCGACGAGGTCGGCCGCGCCGCCGTACTTCGTGAAACCTCGACGGTGTTCGCGGCCCTTGTCGGCTGGATCATCCTGGGCGAAAAGGTGGGGCCGCGACGTGCGGGCCTGATGGCGATGATCGCCGCCGGGGCGCTGATCGTGGAATATGCCGCTTGAGGGGCGAGAGGTGATGGACGCGAAGCAGACGGGCAAATGGAAGGCGGCGCTGGAATATGGCCCGCTGGTGGTGTTTTTCGTGGCCTTCCTGCTGCTGCGGGACAAGACCGTGCAGCTCTTCGGGCAGGATTATTCGGGCTTCATCGTCGCCACGCTGATCTTCATTCCGGCACTGGTCCTGTCGACGCTGGGACTGTGGCGGCTGACCGGGAAACTGTCGCCGATGCAGGTGGCGACGCTGGTTCTGGTCCTCGTCTTCGGCGGGCTGTCGGTCTGGCTGAACGATCCGCGCTTCTTCAAGATGAAGCCGACGATCATCTATCTCCTCTTCGCCGGCATCCTTGGCTATGCGCTGTGGCGGCGCAAGAACTGGCTGGAAGCCGTGCTGTCCGAGGCGCTGCCGATGCGGCCCGAGGGCTGGCGCAAGCTGACCGCGCGGATGGCGCTGGCTTTTCTGGGCCTCGCCATTGCCAACGAGGTGGTCTGGCGGACCATGTCCGAGACCAGCTGGGTCTATTTCAAGACCTTCGGCCTGCCGCTTTTGCTGTTCATCTTCCTGATGGGCAATGCCGGCCTGTTCAAGGAGTACGGAATTGAACGGAAGGACTGAGCTGGCCGAGGGCGTGATCCGTCTGCCCCAAAGCGGCCAGAAGCTGGCCGTCTACCTGATCAACATGGACGGGGCAGTCGACCGGCTGGCGGCGATGCGGGCCAAGCTGGAGCAAGTGGGCATCGGCTTCCAGCGCATCCCCGGCGTGAACGGCAAGGCCATCGAGTTCCCGATCCCGGAATTCAGCGAATGGTCCTATCGCTATCTGCATGGCCGCCGCCGCACGCCCACCGAGGTCGGCTGCTACCTGAGCCATATCGACTGCACCCGGGCCTTTCTGGACAGCGATGCCGATCTGGCGCTGATCCTCGAGGATGACGCCTCGTTCCAGCCCGAATTCCTCGACACGCTGGACCGGGCGGCGGCGCAGCGGCAAGAGTGGAACCTGCTGCGCCTGACCACGGTCAGCAAGGGGCGCAAATATCCCGTCCGCGATCTGGGCAACGGTCACAGCATCGCCATCGCGCTGACCCGCGAGAAGGGGTCAGGCGCCTATGTCATCGACCGGGCGGCGGCGCGCTGGTTCGTCCAGAAGCTGGTGCCGATGCGGCTGGCCTGGGACATCGCCTATGACCTGGAATATTTCGCCGGGCTCAAAGCCAGCTTCATCGAGCCGCCGGTGGCCAGCCAGATCTCGGACGAGGAATCGCAGGTGCAGCGGGGTCTGAGCATCTACAAGCTGCCGCGCTGGCGCTATTTCACCGTGCTGCCCTATCGCTTCTGGCTGGAGCTGAACCGGGTGATCTGGCGCGGCGGACGGTTGCTCAGGGCCAAGCTGTTCGATCGCGCCGCCGCAGGGACGGCAGGGCGCGACGCGCGGGAAAACCCGCCGCAGGAAGGCTAACAGGGTCTCAGGCGCGCAAGCTACCGAGCGTGGACGGCGGGGCCAGCAGCCGCGACCAGCGCGGCTCGACCTGCGCGGGCAGTTGCCGGCGCAGAAGGTTCAGTGGCAGTGCCCAGGGCTGGCACAGCGCGGTGCGGTAGAAGTCGAAGACACCGGCCCGCAGATATGGCGTCCAGTGCGACAGGCGGCGCGGGCGGCCATCCATCGGAAAGCCAAGTGCCGACAGCATCGCCAGCGTGTCCCGGTCATCGATCTGGATGTCGATCCAGTTCGGTCGCGGGTCTTCCAGTCCAAAGCCGAGCGCCTGCCGCCGGTGGCCCGAGACGAACAGCTCCAGCCCGAAATCAAACAGGTCGTTCTCGCGCGAGGTGATGTTCAGCACCTCGGCCCGCTGGCCTGCCGGGCTATCCAGCGCCGCGGCGGCGGCACAGCGGAATTCGGCACCGGCCAGCAGCAACAGCCGATTGACCGCGCCCGGCTGGACATGCCGCAGGGCCTGCAGCATCACCCGCGCGCCAAGCGAATGGCCGATCAGCGCCACTGGACGGTTCGCGTCCTCGGCCAGCCGGTCGATCAGCCGTGCCAGAGATCGGCCAGCCTGCTCGGCCCTGCAATAGGCGCCGCGCAATGTGCCGCGTGCTTCCCAGCCAAATCCGACGGCCAGACCCTCGCCGGCGCGCCTGCCTTGGAAGCCGAGGGCGCGGGGCCAGGACAGGACTTGTCCCGCCGTGCTTTCGGGGTCCAGCGCCAGGATGTGGCGGTGGGGGTCATGTCCCGGATGATGGGGAGAGAAGCGATAGCCGTGCACCATGACGACGACTGGCGCATCAGCGGCCAGCGTCGTCGCCGGATCGCGGAACTGGCCGGTCGAAACCGGCGCGTCGGAGTTGACATGCAGCACAGCCATGAATCGGTCATCCGTTTACCAGTCACGAGGTTTCCATGCCTTCATCATGCGACAGTGGCGTGAATGCGGCGTTAAAGCTGCGTGAAGCCAACGCGCGCAACGGCTGCGAATACACCTCAACTGCAGGCGGTTAGGCGATGGTGCGGAAATGGTGTCGCGCCGGCGCAATCGCGGCTAACCTGCCCGGGACAGACCGGTACGGGAGGAACGGGATGGCTTTCAAATCCGATATCGAGATCGCGCGGGCGGCGAAGAAACTGCCGATCCAGCAGATCGGCGAAAGGCTGGGGATCGGCGCCGATGACCTGGTGCCCCATGGCCATGACAAGGCCAAGGTCAGCCAGCGCTTCATCGAATCGATCCAGGATCGCCCGAATGGCAAGCTGATCCTTGTCACCGCGATCAACCCGACGCCCGCGGGCGAGGGCAAGACCACGACCACTGTGGGCCTTGGCGACGGGCTCAATGCCATCGGCAAGAAGGCGGCGATCTGCATCCGCGAGGCTTCGCTGGGTCCGAATTTCGGCATGAAGGGGGGCGCGGCCGGCGGCGGCTATGCCCAGATCGTGCCGATGGAGGACATGAACCTGCATTTCACCGGCGATTTCCACGCCATCACCAGCGCCCATTCGCTGCTGTCGGCGATGATCGACAACCATATCTACTGGGGCAACGAGCTGGCGATCGACATGCGCCGCGTGGTCTGGCGCCGGGTGGTGGACATGAACGACCGGGCGCTGCGGCAGATCACCGCCGCGCTGGGGGGCGTGGCCAACGGTTTCCCGCGCGAGACCGGCTATGACATCACCGTCGCGTCCGAGGTGATGGCGATCCTCTGCCTCTCGCGCGACCTGAAGGACCTCGAGAAGCGGTTGGGCGACATGATCGTCGCCTATCGCCGCGATCACAGCCCGGTCTATTGCCGCGACCTGAAGGCCGAGGGGGCGATGACGGTCCTGTTGAAGGACGCCATGCAGCCCAATCTGGTGCAGACGCTGGAGCATAACCCGGCCTTCGTCCATGGCGGCCCCTTCGCCAATATCGCCCATGGCTGCAACTCGGTCATCGCCACCACCACGGCGCTGAAACTGGCCGATTACGTCGTGACCGAGGCCGGCTTCGGCGCCGATCTGGGGGCCGAGAAATTCATGAACATCAAATGCCGCAAGGCCGGGCTGAAGCCGGATTGCGTGGTGCTGGTGGCGACCGTGCGTGCGATGAAGATGAATGGCGGCGTCGCCAAGGCCGATCTCGGCCCCGAGAACGTCGCGGCGGTCAAGAAGGGCTGCGCCAACCTGGGGCGGCATATCGAGAACCTGCACGGTTTCGGCGTGCCGGTGGTGGTGGCGATCAACCATTTCAGCGGCGATACCGAGGCCGAGATCGAGGCGGTGCAAAGCTATGTCTCGGGCCGGGGCGCCGAGGCGATCGTCAGCCGGCACTGGGAACAGGGCGGCAAGGGCGCGGTCAACCTGGCGATGCGCGTGGCCGAGATCGCCGATAGCGGACGGTCGCAATTCGCGCCGCTCTATGAGGACGAGATGCCGCTGTTCGAGAAGATCCGCACCATCGCCACGCGCATCTATCGCGCCGACGAGGTGCTGGCCGACAAGCGCATCCGCGACCAGCTGCACGCCTGGGAGGATCAGGGCTATGGCCATCTGCCGGTCTGCATGGCCAAGACCCAGTACAGCTTCTCGACCGATCCGAACCTGCGCGGCGCGCCGACCGGCCATTCCGTCCCGGTACGCGAGGTGCGGCTGTCGGCAGGGGCGGGCTTCGTGGTGGTGATCTGCGGCGAGATCATGACCATGCCGGGCCTGCCGCGCCACCCCTCGGCCGAGTCGATCCGGCTGAACGAGGCGGGGCAGATCGAAGGGTTGTTCTGACCGCCGCTGACGCGGAAGTGACAATGCATTTCCGCACAGAACCTGTGTGGCCCTGTGCGTTTAACGCGGGGCCGCCAGACCCCTAATCCACTCCTATGCGAAGGGACCAGGCACCGAGGAAAGGTCGCCGTCCCCCCGCCAGAAACAGGAGATGTGATATGTTCACGAAATCGATCCTTACCGCCGCCGCCCTTGCCGTGGCGCTTCCCTTTGCCGCCAATGCCAATGACGGGCAGGCGATGCAGGCCGCGACCCTGAACGTGGACGCCTCGGCCTTCACCACTAACGAGCTGGCCCAGATCGCTGCCGAGCGTGGCGACCAGAACAAGGCCGACCGCGCCGACCGGATTCTGGCGCAAAAAGCCGAAGTCCCCGGCGTCACCAATGCCGGTCGCGACATGCAGGCCGCGATCCTGAACCTCGACCCGGCCAACTTCACCACCAATGAACTGGCCCGGATCGACGCCGAGACCAGCGACCAGGCCAAGGTCGAGCGCATCGAGAAAATCCTCGACGAGAAATCGGGTGCGACCGTCTCGACTTCGGGGGTCAAATCCTTGACCGTCGAATATGTCCACCATGGTCGTGACGACGCCTGAGCCGCAGGCCTCTGACGGACAAGCAGAAAGGCGCGCCAGCAACTGCTGACGCGCCCTTTTTCATGCCTGCGCGTAGCCGTCAGGCCGGCATCGCCAGCCCAAGGATCTGACGCGCCTGCTGCCAGCTGGCCACCGGCCGGTCGTATTTGCCGCAAAGCTCGACCGTGCGCGCGACCAGCGCGGCATTGGACGGGGCAAGGGTATCGCGGTTCAGCCGCACGTTATCCTCGAGCCCGGTGCGGGCATGGCCGCCCGAGGAAATCGCCCAGTCATTGATGGTCAGCTGGTTCGACCCAATCCCCGCCGCGCACCAGGGCGCATCTTCACCGAACAGCCGCTTGACCGTGTGGATGTAGTAGTCGAACACATCGCGATCGACCGGCATGGCGTTCTTCACCCCCATGACGAACTGCACATAAGGTGTGTCCTTGATCCGACCGTCGGCGTGCATCTTGGCCGCCTGCAGGATGTGCGACAGGTCGAAGGCCTCGATCTCGGGCTTCACGCCATGGGCCAGCATCTCGCTGGCCAGCCAGTCCACCAGGTCGGGCGGGTTCTCGTAGACCCGCGTCGGGAAATTGTTCGACCCGACCGACAGCGAGGCCATGTCGGGCGACAAGGGCAGCATTCCGCCCCGCGCCTGACCCGCGCCCGAGCGCCCACCGGTCGAGAGCTGCACGATCATGCCGGGGCAGTGCTTTTCCAACCCCTCCTTCAGTGCAGCGAAGCGAGCGGGGTCGCTGCTGGCTTTGCCCTCGTCGTCGCGAACATGGCAATGGGCGATGGTTGCCCCGGCCTCGAAGGCCTCTTGCGTGCTTTCGATCTGCTCCGAGATGGTGATCGGTACCGCCGGGTTGTTCTCTTTGGTCGGAAGCGAGCCGGTGATGGCCACGCAGATGATGCAGGGTTTGGTCATGGGGGGCCTCAGATATCGAAGAAGACGGTTTCGTCATCGCCCTGAAGGCGGATGTCGAAGCGATAGACGGGGGTGCCGTCGCGATCCTCGCGCGTGGCGATCAGCGTGGCGCGGCGCTTTTCCCATTCGATCAGGTTGATGACCGGATCCTTGGCATTGGCCTCGGTCTCGTCGCCGAAATACATCCGGGTGTTCAGCCCGATATTGATGCCGCGCGCGACGATCCACAGGTTCAGATGCGGCGCCATAAGCCGGCCATTGCGGCCCATGACGGCGCCGGGCTTCACCGTATCGAAGCCCCATTCGCCGGTGTCGAAATCGGTGATGACCCGGCCCCAGCCGCGAAAGCCGTCCTCGACCTCGCCGCCGCCTTCGGGATGGGCGTAATGGCCGTCGGCATTGGCCTGCCAGACCTCGATCAGCACATCCTTGACCGGGCTGCCGATGCCGTCGATCACCAGACCCTCGACCCGGATGCGCTCGCCCCTGGCGTTCGGCCCGGCAATGTCCCAGCCCAGTTCCTCGCGGTAGATGTCAAAGCCCGCAGCCCCCGGCGCAAGGCCGATATGGACATAAGGGCCGGCGGTTTGCGAGGCGCTTTCACGAAGATAATCAAGCTTCTGTGCCATGCTCAGTTCCTCCCTTTCCGCATGTTCCGGGCGGAAAACCGGTTCCCACTTTTCCTGAACATGCTCAGTTCCCCTCCGGCCGGTTCTCGAAATAGGTCGACCGCCGCCCGCGCAACACGATGTCGAACTTGTAGGCGATGCTGTCCAAGGGCACGGTCGCGTTCAGGTCGAGCTTTGCCGTCAGCTGCTCGATCGCGTCCTGATCGGGGATCGTCGCCACGATCGGGCATTTGGCGATCAGCGGGTCGCCCTCGAAATACAGCTGGGTGATCAGCCGCTGGCTGAAGGAATGGCCGAAGACCGAGACATGGATATGCGCTGGCCGCCAGTTGTTCACCCAGTTGCGCCAGGGATAGGCGCCGGGCTTGATGGTGCGGAAGACATAGCGCCCCTCGGCATCGGTGATGGTCCGCCCGCAGCCGCCGAAATTGGGGTCGAGCGCGCCCAGATAGGTATCCTTCTTGTGGCGATAGCGGCCCGATGCATTGGCCTGCCAGATCTCGACCAGCGTATGCGGCACCGGCCGGGCGTTCTCGTCCAGCACCCGGCCATGGACGATGATCCGCTCGCCCACCGGATCGCCGGATTTGGCATAGTTGCGGATCAGGTCGTTATCGACCGGGTCGATGTCATTGTGGCCGAAGGTCGGGCCGGTGATCTCGGATGCCGATTGCTGCAGCGAGATCATCGAATAGCGCGGGCTGCGCGCCACCGAGGTCTTGTAATCCGGGGTCAGCGCAGGCGGGTGCAGGCGCCGGTCGCGTTGGTAATATTCTCTCATTTCTGCTCCTCCTCGGCGGCGTCCATTTCGGCATAGGTCTGCTTGGCCAGCTTCAGCGCGTGATTGGCGCGCGGCACGCCGGCATAGATGGCGACATGCTGGAAGGCCTCGGCCACGTCGCGGCGGCTGGCGCCGGTGCGGGCGGTGGCGCGGATATGCATCGGAATTTCCTCGAAATTCCCGGTCGCGGCCAGCAGCGCCAGCGTCAGCATGGATCGCTCGCGCAAGCTGATCGCCTCGCTGGCCCAGACCGTGCCCCAGGCGCCCTCGGTGATCATGGTCTGAAAGGGCGAGTCCAGATCGGACTTGGCGGCCTCGGCCCGGTTCACATGGGCATCGCCCAGAACGCGGCGGCGGACAGCCATGCCGGCCTCATGACGGGATTGCGAATTGTCTTGCATCAGAAATCCTCCTGTCCATAACTTAACCGCCATGATCCAGCCGAGATAATGCAAAATGGGGCAATTTTCATAACCAAATGATTATGCATCCCGGCGTCAAATTGCGGCATCTGCGCGCCTTCGCCGCCATTGCGGATGAAGGCAGCCTGTCGGCTGTCGCCCGTGCGCAGGGCATCACCCAACCGGCGCTGAGCCGCACGCTGGCCGAGCTGGAGGATCTGATCGGCCTGCCGCTTTTCAGCCGCGAGAACCGCCGGCTGGTGCTGACCCAGCAGGGCGCGGTGTTTCGCCGGCATGTCCATCTGGCACTGCAGGCGCTGGATGCGGGCGCGGCGGCGCTGCGGCCCGGCAATGCGGGCGGGGTGATCCGCGTTGGCATCCTGCCCACGGCGGCGACACGGCTTTTCCCGCTGGTGGCGCTGCGCCTGCGCGAGATCGCACCCGAACTGCTTCTGAAGATCGAGACCGGGCCGCATACCTATCTGGTGCGCCTCTTGCGCGACGGGCAGATCGACCTGATGGTCGGACGGATGCCCGATGCCGGCGAGATGGCCGGGCTGGCCTTCCAGCATCTCTACGAAGAAGAGGTGGTGCTGGTCGCCCGCGCCGGCCATCCGCTGGCGGACCTGCCCCCGCGCGACTTGCTGCGGCAGGTGCCGGTGGTGCTGCCGCCCGAAACTGCGATCATCCGCCGCCCGGTGAACGAATACCTCGCCGCGCTGAACCTGATCGGGTTGCGTCCGGCTTTCGAGACGGCGGCGCTCGCCATTGGCCGGGGGATTCTGGCGGCCTCGGATGCGGTCTGGTTCATCTCGCGCGGCGTGATCGGTGCCGAACTGGATCGCGGCGATCTGGTCGAGATCCGGACCGGGGTGCGGTTCCTGTCTGGGGCGGTCGGTCTGACCTATCGCCAGTCGGGGGCACCGGTGCCGGGGCTCGATCTGCTGATGCAGTTGGCTCAGGACGGCGCGGCCCCGCATGGCTAGCGCCGGGGCACGGCGGCGGGGCGGGTGCCGCGCTTCTGTGCCGCGATGCGGAATGGGGCATTGGGCGCGCCGTAACCCTGATAGCCGTTCTCGCGCTGGATGATCTCGAAGAAGAAGCCGCCGGGCTGGGTGGCGGAATAGAACTGGAAGAACCGGCCCCTCTCGTCCTCGTCATAAAGCACGTTCGCGGCCTGCATCCGGGCGACCAGATCGGCGGAGAGGCCGAACCGCGCCGCCACATCGTCATAGTAATTCGCCCCGATCTGAAGCACCGGAAAGCCGCGCTCGGCCATGGCCTCGGCGCTGGCGAAGATGTCATCACTGGCCAGCGCGACATGCTGGACCGATGAGCCAAAACTGTCTGCGATGAAGCGCCCGGCCAGCGTGCCCCGCGCTTCCGCCCCGTTCAGCGTCACCCGCAAGCCTCCCGATTGCACCGCCTGGCTGCGCACCAGACCGGCCGGGTCGGCGACATCGACCATCGGTGCCTTCTTGGCGTCGAAGATCGAGGTATAGAACAGCGACCAGCTGAGCATCTCGTCATAGGCCATGGTCTGGGCGATATGGTCGATGCCGGTCAGGCCGGCACCGGGCGGGGCGGCTTCGGTGGTGAAATCCACGTCCCAGATGCGCCCGAGGTCCGAGGTCGCGTCAAGGAAACGGATCATGCTGCCGCCGACGCCGCGAATACCCGGGATCGTCAATTCGCCTGCGGGGTTGGCCTGCGGATGCGGGCGCGCCAGCAGCGCGGTGGCGCGGTCGAACGCCGCGCGGGCATCGGGCATCATCAGCGCGATTTCGGAAACCGTGGTGCCATGGGCGACATAGGAACTGCCGGCAAAGCCCTCGCTGTCGGTATTGACCAGCACATTCGCGCCGCCCTGCCGCCAAAGCGTGACCGGTTTCGACACATGTTTGCCGGCGCGCGAAAAGCCCAGGGCGGTCAGCATGGTCTCCAGCGCCGGGGCATCGGCATCCGAGGTGGCGAATTCGATGAACTCGATGCGCTCGGCCTGTTCCGGGGCAGGGAAGGGCGGCAGATCGACCGGCAGGGCCGGCTCCTCGCGCCGCACCTTGTCCATCGTGGCGATCAGGCTGCGATGACCGTCCTGAGCCACCAGACGGGGCAGGCCCGCGCGGAACTGGTCGTTGAAGATCTCGAGGCTCAGGGGCCCGTCATAGCCGGTGGCGGCGACCGCGCGCATGAAGCCCGACACATCCAGATCGCCTTCGCCCGGCATGTTGCGGAAGTGCCGCGACCAGTAGAGCAGATCCATCGGGATGGCGGGCGCATCGGCCAGCTGGACGAAGAAGATGCGGTCGCCCGGAATGCTGCGGATGCTGGTCGGATCGACGCCCCGGCCAAGCGTGTGGAAACTGTCGAGGATCAGCCCGACATTCGGATGATCGGCGCGGCGCACCACCTCCCATGCATCGCGGTGATCGTTGATATGGCGGCCCCAGCACAGGGCCTCGAAGCCCACGCGGACGCCGTGCTTAAGGGCCAACTCGCCCAGTTCGGCGAAATCATCGGCCATGCGGCTGATGCCGCCAAGCGCCGCCGGATGGACAGAGGAGCAGACAAGGATCAGGTCGGTGCCCAGCTGGTTCATCAGCTCGAACTTGCGTTCTGCCCGGGCGAAGGAGCGGGCGCGCAGCGGTTCGGGCAGGCCCTCGAAATCGCGGAAGGGCTGGAACAGGGTGATCTCCAGCCCGGCCTCGCGGACCATCCGGCCGACATCCTGCGGCGCGTGGTCCGAGGCGATGAAATCCTGCTCGAAGATCTCGATCCCGTCAAAGCCGGCAGCGGCGATGGCATCCAGTTTCTCGGTAAAGCTGCCCGAGATCGAGACCGTGGCGATCGAGGTCTTCATACCACTTCTTCCGTCGTCATCAGCTCATGGCGCAGCGCTGCGGTGTCGAGCGGCAGGCCGGCAAACAGCTTCCAGGCGTGGACGCCCTGGAAGAAGAACAGTTCCCAGCCCGAGACGACCTTCAGCCCATGCGCCGCCGCATCGGTCAGGAATTGCGTGTCGGGCGGGGTATAGACTGCGTCAAAGGCCCATTCGGCGCCGGCCAGCGCCTCGCCCGCAATCGGCGTGCCCTCGTAGCCGACCATGCCGACCGGGGTGCAGTTGATGACGCCCTGCACGCCCTTGCCCGCTGCTTCGGCACTGTCATGGACGCTGACGGTCATCGCGGGCGCGGCGCGACGCAGATCCTCGGCCAGCGCCTCGGCCTTGGCCTGATCGCGGTCGACCAGCCGCAGCGCCGAGGCGCCAAGGGCGATCAGCCCGAAGGCCACGGCGCGGCCGACGCCGCCGGTGCCGATCATCAGCACCGCGCCCGGCGGGGTTTCGCCGCGCACCAGCCGATAGGCCGAGACGAAGCCCGAATAGTCGGTGTTGTGGCCTTCGGGGCCGTTTGCCCCGAAGATCACCGTGTTGACGGCCCCGATGGCGCGCACCAGCGGATCGTCGATCCGGACCTTGGCCGCCCCGCGTTCCTTATATGGATAGGTCACGTTGATGCCGCGAAACCCGCCCTTGGCGCAGTCGGCAAAGACCTGGTCGAAATCCTGCCCCAGATCGCGCGGGATCAGCCGGCGATAGCTGACCTCGACCCCGTTCTGCCGCCCCGCCAGCACATGTAGCAGGGGCGAGCGCGAGCGGGCGATGTTGTCACCGATCAGGCCCAGTTGCAGGGTCTTGGTGTCGGTCGTGGTCATCACCGTGCCTCCTCGTTGCGGGCGGGCAGCAGCCGCGCCTTGAGCCGGGTCCAGAGCGGGGTCTGGCTGAAGAAGATGAAGATCACGGCGAGGAACAGGATCAGCGACAGCGGGCTGGTGACGATGCCGTGGAAGAAGCGGCCCAGATCCTCGCGTTCGGAAATGATCGCCCGTCGCCAGTTGTCATCCAGAAGCCGCGACAGGATCACCCCCAGGATCACCGGCCCCAGCGGATAGCCATAGCTCCGCATGAAGTAGCCCAGCACCCCGAAGGCCAGCATCCAGTAGACATCGGTGATCGAGTTGTTGGTGGCATAGGCGCCGACGATGGAGAGCAGCATGATCATCGGGATCAGCACGGCGCGCGGCATTTCCACGACCTTGGTGAACAGCTTGATGCCGGTCAGGCCGAAGATGAGCATGAAGAAGTTCGCGACCACCAGCGAGCCGACGATGAACCAGAACATGTCCGGCTGTTCCACCATCAGCATCGGGCCGGGGTTCAGCCCGTGGATGAACAGTGCGCCGATCATGATGGCGGTGACTGCATCGCCCGGAATGCCAAGGGTCATCATCGGGATGAAGGCCCCGCCGACGGCGGCGTTGTTGGCGGTCTCGGGGGCGACCAGGCCCTCGATGGCGCCCTTGCCGAAGGGCCGCGAGGGCTTGCGGGTGACGCGCTTGGCATGGTCATAGGCCATCAGCGCGGCGATATCGCCGCCGGTGCCCGGCAGCGCGCCGATGATGACCCCGATGGTCGAGGTCTGCAGCGACAGCGGCAGGTATTTCTTGATCGTGCCAAAGCTGGGGACGATGCGGGTGATCTTCTGCTTGATCGCCGGGGTATCCAGGTGGTGCAGCTGCGCCAGCGCCTCGGAGACGCCGAACATGCCGATCATCACCGCGATGAACGAGATCCCCGACTGCATCAGCGGCAGGTCATAGGTGAAGCGGCCGGTGAAGGTCAGCGGGTCCATGCCCACCATGCCGATCAGGATGCCGAAGGCGCCCGAGAAGATGCCCTTGACCAGGCTTTCGCCCGACAGCGAGCCGACCAGCAGGATGCCCAGGATCGCCAGCAGCATGTAGTCGCGCGGCTGGAAGGTCAGGGCGAATTGCGAGACCGAGGGCGCGGCCAGCGCCAGAACGATGATGCCGATGAAGCCGCCGAAGAAGGACATGACCGTGGTGATGCCGATGGCGGTGCCGGCCTCGCCGCGCTGCGCCATGGGATAGCCGTCCATGGCCGTGGCAATGGCCGAGGGCGCGCCGGGGATGTTCAGAAGGATCGCCGTGCGCGAGCCGCCATAGACCCCGCCCATGAAGATGCCGATCATCAGCGCGATGGCCGGATGCACGTCCCATGAGAAGGTGAAGGAGATCAGGATCGAGACCGCCATTGTGACCGACAGGCCCGGAATGGCGCCGATATAGACTCCGGCAAAGGTGCCAAGCGCCACCAGCGACAGAAGCTTCAGGTCGGTGAAGACGGTGAAGAAGGCTGAAAGGGCATCCATCTCAGGCACCTCCGCCGATGAGGTTGCGGAAGAACTGCAGCATCTCGGCCTCGGGGAAGATGCCCGAGGGCATCAGCACCGTGAAGATGATGCGGAAGACGACATAGATGATGACGAGGACGAGGAAGGACACGCCAAGCGTCTTGACCCAGCCCTGCCGCCAGAGAAGCTTGATCGAGATGGTCAGGAACAGCATCGAGGTCGGCAGGAAGCCGAGCGGCTTCAGCAGCAGACCATAGCAGACCAGCAGCACCGCCATGATGACCAGCGCCAGCGGCAGGATGTTCTGCCCGAAGGTCTCGCCGGAGATCAGCGGCAGCTTGATGGTGCGCAGCATGATGAGGCCCCCGGTGATGCACATGATCAGGGTTGTGACCATGGGCAGCGTGCCGGGCGCCGACAGCGCTTCGAAGCCCGAGATGTCATAGGCGCTCCAGAGCAGGAACAGGCTTGCCAGAAGCAGCAGGATGGTGAAACCGGCCTCGCCCGGGCGACGGGTGTCGCGGGCATGTTCATGAAGATCGGTGACTTCGTCCTGCAGCGCCTCTGTGTCGTGATCGGTCGGGGACATGGCACCCTCCTTGTCGCACAGGTTTCAGGATCTTGGCGCGGGCCGTCTGCTGGCGCGCCGGATCGCGCGGGGCCGGCATGGCCCTGCGCGCTGGTCGTTTGGGATCACTCGGCCGGTTTCGCGATGCCGAATTCTTCGGGCGAGGATTTGGTCAGACCGGCATCCTGCATCAGCCAGGCGGTGGTCGACTGCCAGCCATCGAGGAAGGTCTGTGCCTCGGCGCCGCTGAGGTTCAGCGAGGTGAAGCCGCGGTTCTTCATCAGGTCGAGGAATTCCGGCTGTTCGGCGGCTTCCTTGTAGGCGGCGGTCAGCTTGGCCACGGCATCATCGGGGGTGCCGGCCTTGACGAAGATGCCGAAGAACGGACCCCAGGGCAGATACTTGTCATAGCCCGCATTGGCGGCAAGCGCGGTCGGCACATCGGGCAGGGCCTCGACGGGTTCTTCCTCGAACACGACCAGCGGCTTCATCGCGCCGGCCTTGATCCCCTCGATCGCGGCACCCAGAACGGCGGGCATCACGTCGATCGCGCCGCCCTGCAGCGCGGTCAGCGCCGGACCGTCGCCGTCATAGGGGACGAAGATCACGTCCTGCTCGCCCTCGACCGCGTTGATCATGGCGGTGACAACCGAGGGCAACCCGCCCGGGCCGGTCGAACCAAAGCGCAGCTCGCCGGGGTTTTCCTTGATATAGGCCAGCATACCGGCGTAATCGTCGAAGGGCGCATCCTTGCCGGCGACCAGAATCGGCGTGCCGCGCGCGAGCACGTTCACCGGCACGAAGTCGCTGTAATCCTTCTGGCCCAGGCCCATGACCTTGTAGAGCAGCGGGTTTTCCGCGCCCATCAGCAGGGTATAGCCATCGGCATCGCCCGCCGCGACCTGGTTCAGCGCGATGGCGCCGACGCCGCCGGTGATGTTCTGCATGACGACCGTGCCGCCCAGAACCTCTTCGGCATGGGGCGTCACCGCGCGCATCACCGTATCGGTCGAGCCACCGGCGCCCCACTGGATGATGCCGGCGATTTCCTTGCTGGGATAATCCTGCGCCATGGCGCCGGTTGCGGTCAGTGCGAGGGCCGAGACGGCGCCGAGGATGAGATGTTTCATGGTGTTCCTCCCTTGGATCTTGTGAAGACGGGCTGCTCCTCCACCCGTTCTGGCCATCATCGCGGAGAAGGTGGCGTAACGTCAAATACCCAGATCATCGCGATGTTAACTTGATGTTAATCTCCCTTGAGGGCGGCCGTGTCAAATGTGCCCTGCGCGGCGGCGGTCAGCTCTTTCCGAAAGCGCTCGATGGCGTATTCGGCAAAGCCCGACAGCGCCCGGCCTTTCTTGTGCGAAACATAGACTGTCACGCCCGAAGGCTCGGCCAGCGGGCGGCGGACGAGGCCGGGCATATAGACCTCGGCCACGGAAAAGGCATCGATCAGCGCGACGCCCAGCCCGTGCCGGACGAGGCTGACCACGGTCTGCGCAAAGCGCCCGCGCATGGAATGCACCGGTTCGATCCCGGCGTTCCGGAAGGGCTCGCTCAGCTTGGCGCCATAAGGATCGCCCGGATCGACGCCGATCAGTTGCTCGCCAGCCAGATCATGCACCGAAATCACCTGCTGCGTCGCCAGCGGGTGATCCTCGGGCAGGATCACCACCAGCCGCGCCTCGGCCAGCTTCTCGTTCTCGATCCCCGCATTGTCGACCGAAGAACTCATGATGACGAACTCGCCGCGTTCAAGCAGCAGGTAGTCAACGGTCTCCTCGATCTTCAGGATGTTCAGGTCGATGAAGAGATCGGGATAACGGCGGCGGATCGAGCGGATGGCGCGGGCGGCGATGAACTGCGCGACCGAAGGCGCCGAGGCAAAGGCCAGCCGCACATCCTCGCCCTTTTCCAGCGAGTTGATCGCCAGTTGCAGGTTCTCGACGCCCTTGTAGACATTGCTGATCTGCTCGAAGACCGCGCCCGCCTCGACCGAGGGGATGAAGCGCCCGGCCCGACGTTCGAACAGGCGGATGCCAAGCGAGTCCTCGGTATGCTTGACCAGACGGCTGATGCCGGGGGCCGAGACGTTCAGTTGCTCGGCGGCACCGCTGATGGTGCCGCGCATCATCACGGCACGGATGACCTCGACTTGGCGCAGGGTGATTTCACGCATGGAATCCCGCCTCCCGGGCGTTCAGGGTAACATCAGGTTAATCTGCCTGCCAAATGGATATTTGACGTTAGGGGGCCATCGCCCGACCCTGAGCATCGACAAGGGGGGAACATGGCCGAAGAGGTTGATCTGATCGTTCTGGGCTCGGGCGCGGGGGGCCTCGCAGCGGCGGTGACGGCGGCGCATCTGGGGCTGCGGGTCACGCTGCTGGAAAAGGCCCCGGTCATGGGCGGCACCTCGGCCTGGTCGGGCGGCTGGATCTGGGCGCCGGGCAATTCCGTCGCCCGTCGTGCGGGGATTCGCGAGGAGGAGGGTGCGCCCCGCCGCTATCTCCAGGCCGTGCTGGGTGCGCAGTTCGATCCGGCGCGCGTGGATGCCTTCCTCGCCGCCGCGCCCGAGATGGTCGATTTTTTCGAGACCCGGACCGCACTGCAATTCGACGGCGGGCTGCACATTCCCGACACCTATTCCGACCAGCCCGGCGCTGGCACAGGTGGCCGCTCGGTCATCGCCAAACCCTATGACGGGCGCAAGCTGGGCCGCGCAATCCGCTTGCTGCGCGAGCCCTTGCCCGAGACCACGCTGCGCGGACTGACCATCCAGTCGGGGGCGGATCTGAAGGCCTTTCTGTCGGCCACCCGCTCGGTTCGCTCCTTCGCCTATGTCGCCAGCCGTGTCGGGCGGCATATCGTGGATCTGTCGATCCATCGCCGCGCCATTCAGCTGCGCAATGGCAGCGCGCTGATCGCCAGGCTGCTGCGCTCGGCGCTGGATGCGGGCGTTGAGCTGCGGACCAATGTTACCGTCACCGAGTTGATCCGAGAGGGCGGGCGCATCACCGGGGTCGAGACCTCGGGCGGACCGCTGACGGCCACGCGCGGCGTCGTTCTGGCCACCGGCGGCTTCCCCCATGACACCGCCCGTCGCGCCGCGCTGTTGCCGCGCGACGGCGAGAATCTGACGCTGGCCGTGCCCACGGCCACCGGCGATGGCGCGCGGCTGGCCGAGGCCGTGGGCGCCGCCTTCCGCGCGGACGCGGCGCAACCCATGGCCTTATGCCCGGTCAGCCGGGCGGTCTGGCCGAGCGGTCGGATGGGCGGCTTTCCCCATATCATCGATCGCGGCAAGCCGGGGTTGATCGGCGTGCTGGCCGATGGACGGCGCTTTTGCAACGAGGGGCTGGGCTATCACGACTATGTCCGCGACATGCTGGCGGCGATCCCGGCAGGCCAGCCCGCGCGGTCCTGGCTGATCTGCGATCACCGCTTCATCCGTCGCTATGGGCTTGGCATTGTGCGGCCCGCGCCGCTGCCGCTGGGGGGCTGGCTGCGCTCGGGCTATCTGAAGCGCGGCGCGACGCTGGCCGAACTGTCCGCCATGACGGGCATCGATGCCGATGGGCTGGCGCGGACGGTTGCGCGCTTCAATGAGCGCGCGGCGCGGGGCGAGGACCCCGATTTCGGCCGCGGCAGCACCGCCTATATGCGGCTGCAGGGCGATGCGGAGCAGAAGCCGAACCCCTGCCTCGCCCCGATCGAGCGCGCGCCCTTCTACGCCGTCGAAGTTGTGCCGGGCAGTTTCGGCAGCTTTGCCGGCCTTGCCACCGATGCCGAGGCGCGAGTGCTGGACGGCGTGGGCGCGCCGATCCCCGGCCTCTATGCCGCCGGCACGGACAGCCTCAGCGTCTTTGGCGGGCACTATCCGGCGGGCGGGATCAATCTCGGCCCGGCCTTAACCTTCGGTTTCATCGCCGCGCGCCATGCGGCAGAAGGGGCGATCCCATGACCCACCGGCTTTCCGTCGCGCATCTTTCCGCGATCACCCTGCCGCCGCCCGAGTTCATCGAGACTGCCGCCGCTGCCGGTTTCGACGGCGTCGGACTGCGTTTGCAACGCGTGACCGAGGACAGTCCGAGCTATCCGCTGATGCATGATCCCGCGCTGATGCGGGCGACCCTTACGGCGCTGCGCCAGACCGGGCTTGCGGTTCGCGACATCGAGTTCGTGAAGATCACGCCCGAGATCGATATTGCGGCGCTGGCCCCGCTGCTGGATGTGGGGGCCGAGCTTGGTGCAAGTCAGCTGATCACCGCGCCCTATGACGATGACCTTTCGCGGCTGGCGGATCGGTTGGCCGCGCTGTCCGACCTCGCGCGCTCGCGCGGGATCGGCGTGGTGCTGGAGTTCTTTCCCTGGACCGTGGTGCCCGATCCAGCCGCCTGCTGGCGCGTGGTGCAGGCGGCGGGCGAGGGCGTCGGGATGCTGGTAGACAGCCTGCATTTCGACCGCTCGGGATCGGACCTCGCGCTTCTGCGGCAGATCCCGGCGGGCCGGCTGCCCTTCGCCCATCTCTGCGATGCGCCGCGTCTGCCGGCCTATGACACCGAGACGCTGCTCATGACCGCCCGCGCCGAGCGGTTGCCGCCGGGAGAGGGGCAAATCGATTTGCAGGCTTTCGTCAGCGCCCTGCCGAAGAACATCGACCTGTCTCTCGAGGTGCCGATGACGCGGAGGCTCATGGCCGAGGGCGGCGCGGCGGTGCTGCGGCACATCCATGCCGCAGCACGTGCCTTCCTCGACGCGCGTTAGCGGGCGTCCTGCATGGCGGCGTCGAACAGCGCGCGGGTATTCTCGCGCGTCATCTCGATCGGGTTGCCGCCACAGGATGGGTCTTCCAAGGCCATTTCGGTCAGCTCGTCCAGCCGGCTTGCCTCCACACCCATCACCGCAAGATTGCCGGGAATGCACAGCTCGGCCCGCAATTCCATCACCCGCGCGCGGAACCCGTCGAAGCCGCCGGAAATCCCCAGATAGTCGGCGGCGCGGCCGATGCGGTCCTCGATGGCGGGGCGGTTGAAATCCAGCACCATCGGCATGACCACGGCATTGGTGGTGCCGTGATGGGTGCCATAGACCGCGCCGACCGGATGGCTGAGCGAATGGATCGCGCCGAGGCCCTTTTGAAACGCGACCGCGCCCATGGCGGCGGCGCTCATCATCTGCGACCGAGCCTCGATGTCATCGGGCACAGCATAGGCGCGGGGCAGGTTTTCAAGCACCAGCCGCATCCCTTCCAATGCGATGCCCTGCGACATCGGGTGATAGAAGGGGCTGGAATAGGCTTCCAGACAATGCGCAAAAGCATCCATCCCGGTGCCGGCGGTGATGGCGCGGGGCATGCCGACGGTCAGTTCCGGATCGCAGATAGTCACCGTGGGCAAGAGCTTCGGGTGGAAGATGATCTTCTTTTTATGCGTGGCGCTGTTGGTCAGCACCCCGGCCCGGCCAACCTCCGAGCCGGTGCCGGCGGTGGTCGGGACGGCGATGATCGGCGCGATGGTGGCGGCATTTGCGCGCGTATACCAGTCGCCGATATCTTCCAGATCCCAGACCGAAACCGGCTGATCGACCATCAGCGCGATCATCTTGCCCAGATCCAGCGCCGAGCCGCCGCCAAAGCAGATCACCCCGTCATGCCCGCCGGCGCGATAGACGGCCAGCCCGGCTTCCATGTTGCCCTCGTTCGGGTTCGGATCAACCTCGCTGAAGACCGCGCGGCCAAGCCCGGCGGCTTCGAGGCTGTCCAGCGCGGCAGCGGTGATCGGCAGTCCGGCCAGCGCGCGGTCCGTCACCAGCAGCGGGCGGGTGATGCCGGCGCCCTTGCAGAGATCGGGCAGTTCCGAGATGCGGCCGGCGCCGAACTTGATGGCGGTGGGGTAGGACCAGTTGGCGCGCGGACTCATTGTGTGACCTTTTTCAGATGGAAGGATTTGGGCCGGGTGACGGCGTGAAAACCAAGTGCCGACAGGCTGGCGCCGCGCCCGGTATCCTTGACCCCGGTCCAGCACAAAGCCGGGTCCAGATAGTCGCAGCGGTTCATGAAGACGGTGCCTGTCTCGAGCCGGTTGCCGATCAGGGCGGCGCGGTCCGGGTCGGCGGTCCAGATCGAGGCGGTCAGCCCGTAATCGCTGTCATTCATCAGCGCGATGGCCTCGTCATCGCCCGAGACCTTCATGATGCCGACGACCGGGCCAAAGCTTTCCTCGCGCATCACCCGCATGTCATGGGTCACATCGACCAGAACCTGCGGCGCCAGATAGGCCCCACCATCATCGCCCGGCACATCGCCCGGTGCGATCAGCGGGCGCGCGCCCTGCGCCACCGCCTCGGCCACCTGATCGCGGACCACGCGGGCAAAGCGCTGATGCGCCATCGGCCCCATCGTGGTCTCGGGATCGGTCGGGTCGCCCAGTTTCAGGGCGCGGGTCCAGTCGGCGGCCTTGGCGACGAAATTGTCATAAAGGCTTTCATGGACATAGATCCGCTCGATCCCGCAGCAGCATTGCCCGGAATTGAACATCGCCCCGTCCATCAGCCCGTTCACCGCCGCATCGAGATCGGCATCGGCGGCGACATAGCCCGGATCCTTACCGCCCAGTTCCAGCCCGGTGCCGGTGAAACCACCCGCCGCCGCGCGCTCGATTGCCTGCCCACCTGCGACCGAGCCGGTGAAGTTCACGAAACCGAACAGGCGTTCGGAAATCAGCGCCTCGGTGGTGGCATGGTCAAGGACGAGATTCTGGAACACATCGGCCGGCACGCCGCCGGCCTGCATTGCGTCGGCCAGCCGTTCGCCCGCCAGCAGGGTCTGGCTGGCATGTTTCAGCACCACGGCATTGCCGGCGATCAGCGCCGGCACGATGCCGTTGATCGCGGTCAGGAAGGGATAGTTCCAGGGCGCGATGATGAAGACCACGCCCACAGGGGCGCGGTGCAATTCGCGGCGGAAGCGATCGCTGTCCTCGACCACCTCGGGCGCCAGCACTTCGGGCGCGATCCGGGCCATGTAATCGGCGCGCTCGCGCACGCCGCCCATCTCGCCGCCATAGCGCACCGGGCGGCCCATCATCCGTGCCAGCTCCGGCACGATCCGGTCGTTCATGGCGATCAGCGCCTCGACCCCGGCCATCACCTTGGCGATGCGGTCAGCAAGCGGCAGGGCAGCCCATGCCGGTTGCGCGGCCTTGGCGCGGGCGACGGCGGCGCGGGCGGCCTCGGGCGTCAGAACCGCGCGCTCGGCACAGACCGTGCCATCGACGGGAGAGATCAGCTTGATCGTGTCAGCCATGTGTCAGCGTCCATTTCTGCGCTTTACGCGCGTTCGAATCCGCGGGCGACTTCCCAGTCACTGACCACGCGGTTCTGTTCCTCTATCTCCCACAACGCGGCGCGGTGGTAGTGGCGGACCACATCCTCGCCGAAGGCGTCGCGCAGCATCGGTGACTCCAGCGCCGCCTCTGCCGCGTCGCCTAGCGTGCGGGGGATCTGCGGGGCATTGGCGGATTGGTAGATGTCGCCGGTCAGCGGCGGGCCCAACTCCATCTGCTTTTCCACGCCGTCCAGCCCGGCTGCCAGCAGGGCGGCACAGGCCAGGTAGGGGTTCAGGTCGGCGCCCCCGATGCGGCATTCGATGCGGACGGCATTCGTGCCCTCGCCGCAGAGGCGGAAACCGGCGGTGCGGTTGTCCACGCTCCAGACCGTGCGGGTGGGGGCGAAGGTGCCGGTGACGAAGCGCTTGTAGCTGTTGATGTTCGGCGCGAGGAACACGGTGATCGCGCCGGCATGGGCCAGTTGCCCGGCGACATAGGATTTCATCAGCGCCGACATGCCGAGCGGGTCTTTCTTGTCGGCGAAGGCGTTCTTGCCGCCCTTGAAAAGCGACTGGTGGACATGGGACGAGCTGCCGACCTTGTCGTGGTTGTATTTCGCCATGAAGGTGGCGGCGTGGCCGGCTTGGCGGGCGATCTCCTTGGTCGCCATCTTGATGAGCACATGCATGTCCGCCGTGTCCAGCGCATCGGAATAGCGGGCGTTGATCTCGTGCTGGCCGCGCTCGGCCTCGCCTTTCGAGCATTCGACCGGCACGCCGGCGCCGTAAAGCCCGTTGCGCAGGGCGCGCAGGACGGTCTCGGCCTCGGATGTCTCGGTGATGGCATAATCCACATTGTAGCGTGGCGAGGGCGTCAGCGGGCGATAGCCCGTGTCGAACAGCTGCTTGTAACTTTCTTCGAAGAGAAAAAACTCAAGCTCGGTCGCCATCTGTGGTTCGAACCCCATCTCGCGGGCGCGACCGACCTGGCGGGCGAGGATGCTGCGCGGCGCGTGGGGGACGGGCTGATGAGTGTGATGGTCCAGGAGATCGACCATGCAAAGCGCGGTGCCGGGGGCCCAGGGCAGGCGGCGCAGGGTGGCGAGATCGGGGCGCATGGTGTAATCGCCATAGCCCTTGTCCCAGCTGGCCGAGACATAGCCGGGAACGGTGGACATCTCGTAATCGGTGGCCAGCAGGTAGTTGCAGCTGTGGGTTTCCTCGTGGCTGTCGAGGAAATGCTGGGCGTGGAAGCGCTTGCCCATCAGCCGGCCCTGCATGTCGACCAGCGCCACGGCCACGGTGTCGATCTCGCCGCTTTTCACGGCGGACTTGAGACTGCTGAGCGTCAGGTTGGCGGGCATCACGTCCTCCGGTCGGATGAACCGGGCGCAGCAGGCCGCGCCCGGCAGATGAGGGTCGGGCAGTCAGGTTCAGCGATAGGGATAGCCGGCCTTTTCCATGTTGGCGGCATAGGTCTTGAAGGCCTGCACCACCTTTCCGGCGCGCTCGCTGCTGGCGGCGACCTCGTCCCAGAAGCCTTCGGCATCCTTGTTCACCTGTGCCCATTCCTCGTCGGGCAGGCTGGTGAGTTCCATCTTCTCGCCCTCGACGCGCAGCTTGGCCTCGCCACCCCAGTACCAGACATTGCGATAGTAATGGGACTGGTCGATGGTGATGCGGAACAGTTCCTGCAGATGCGGCGGCACCTTTTCCCAGCTGGCGGTATTGGCGAAATAGCTGCCGAACCATGCGCCTGTGACCGAGTTCGTCAGCGCATATTTGCAGACATCGGCCCAACCCACCTCGTAGGCCTCGGTAAAGCCGCACCAGGCGACGCCGTCCAACTCGCCGGTCTGCATGGCGACCTCGACGTTGTCCCAGGGGATCGTCACCGGGATCAGGCCATAGCGCGACAGGAACTTGCCGGCTGTCGGAACACCGAAGACTCGCAACCCCTTCATGTCGGCAAGGCTGCGGATCGGCTTGTCCACGGTGAAGATATGCAGCGGGTCCCAGGCCCCGGTCGACAGCCAGGTGACATTGTCGACCTCGTTATAGGCCTCGGCCCAGATCTCGTTCAGGCCGTAATATTGAAACAGCGCCGCCACATCGAGGCTGTAGCGGGTGGCAAAGGGGAAATAGCCGCCGAAGACCGAGATGTCGACCGGCGAGGCCATGGTCGCCTCGTCCGATTGCACCGCGTCCAGCGTGCCGTTCTGCAGCGCCCGGAACAGGTCGGCCGTCGGCACCAACTGGTCGGCATAGTAGAGCTCGATCTCCATCTCGCCATTGGCGGCGGCGTTGAAGGCTTCGATCTGCGGCTTGATGACATGGGCGCCAAGCGGGGCGCCGGAATAGGTCTGCAGCCGCCATTTGATCGGCGCGCCCTGTGCCAGCACGGCGGGGGCGGCCAGCGTCGAGGCGGCGGCGCCGAGGCTGGCGCGTTTCAGGAAGGTCCGACGGCTGGACAGGATCCGCTCGGACGGGGTCATCGGGGTCTCGGTCATGTTATCCTCCGTTGTTGGGTTTATGGGGCCCTCTTCGCGGGGTCTTGGATCTTGGGGGACTATCCCCGGACGTTCATCTGCTCGGGCAGCCACAGCGCGATGCCGGGCCAGATCATCACCAGGATGATGGTCAGCATCATCATCAGCGCGAAGGGCCAGATCGAGCGATAGATATCGACCAGCGTGATTTCCTTGGGCGCGAGCGAGCGCATCAGGAACAGGTTATAGCCGAAGGGTGGTGTGATATAGGCAATCTGGCAGGTGATGGTGTAGAGCACGCCGAACCAGATCAGCTGGTTGTCGATCCCCAGGTCCAGCGACCCGACCAGCGGCACGTAAAGCGGCGCGACGATGACCAGCATGGCGGTGTCATCCAGAAAGATGCCCATCAGGATGAAGCTCAGCTGCATCATGATGATGATCTGCCAGGGACCCAGATCCCAGGTGTTCAGGAACAGGTTCTCGATCGCCCTGACCGCGCCCAACCCGTCAAAGACCGCGCCAAAGGCCAGCGCCGCGAGGATCAGCCACAGGAACATGCAACTGACCGACAGCGTCTTGATCGAGGTCGACTTGATCAGCGCCCATGTCACCCGGCCCTTGACCAGCGCGGCCAGCGTCGCCGCCGTCGCACCGACAGCCGAGCTTTCCACCAGCGAGGTATAGCCCATGACGAACAGCCCGGTCATGGTGAAGAAGATCAGGAAGGGGATGATGCCCGCCCGCGCCAGCGCCAGCTTTTCCGACATGGGCATGTTCAACTCGGCCTCGTCCACCGTCGGCGCCAGCTTCGGGTTCAGCTTGGCCCGGATCAGGATGTAGACCACGAACATGGTCGCCATCAGCAGGCCCGGGATCAACCCGGCGAACCACAGTTTCGACACCGGCTGGCGGGCGATCATGCCGTAGAGCACCATGACCACTGAGGGCGGGATCAGGATGCCAAGCGACGATCCGCCCTGCACCACGCCCGAGATCAGCACCTTGTCGTAACCGCGTCGCAGCATCTCGGGCAGGGCGATGGTCGCGCCGATGGCCATGCCTGCGACCGACAGCCCGTTCATCGCCGAGATGATCACCATCAACAGGATCGTGCCCACGGCCAGCCCGCCGGGCAGGCGCCCGAACCAGACATGCAGCATCTTGTAGAGGTCTTCCGCGATGCCCGATTCCGACAGGATGTAGCCCATGTAGATGAACATCGGCAGGGTCAGCATCGCGTACCAGTTGAACAGCTTGAACACCTGGTTGAAGGGCAGCTCGATCGCACCCTGGCCGTAGAGCAGCAGCGCCGCCCCTGCCGCGACGAAGCCGATGGCGGCAAAGACCCTCTGGCCGCTGACGAGCAGCAGCACCATCGAGGCGAACATCAGCAGGGCAATCGCCTCGTAGCTCATGCGATGGGCTCTCCGCGCAGGGTGGCGATATGCTTGAAGACCAGCGAGAAGGCCTGCAGCAGCATCAGGACAAGGCAGGCCACCATCAGCGCCTTGATCGGAATGACCGAGGGGTTCCACATCGAGAACCGCCGCTCGTCCGTGGCGATGGCATATTGCAGGCTGGATATGGAGCCGGCCAGCATGACCCCGAGATAGAAGATCAGGCACCAGACGGTGATCAAGTCCAGCCGCGCCTTGCCGCGTTCCGAGAGATGCGAATAGATCAGGTCCATCCGCACATGTTCGTCATTCTTGAGCGTGAAGGGGCCGCCGAGGAAGTAATAGGCTGCCAACGTGAACTGGGTCAGCTCGATCGCCCAATGGACCGGGATGTTCAGCACGTTGCGAGTGACCGCGTCCAGCAGCAGGGTCGCGACCATGACGAAGATCAGCGAGGCGGCAAGCCAGCCCGACCAGTCACTGAGCCGGTCGACGATACGCACATAGTGGCGGATGATTCCCGGCATGATCGCTGTCCTCGCCTCCCCTAGATCCAGACCTTGACGCCGTGCGCAGTGAAGGCGGCCCGGTCATGGCCGCTGATCCGGTCATCGGTGATCAAGAGGCCGATCGCGTCGCTGCGGCAGACCGAGAAGGCTGCGCGGCGGCCCAGCTTGCTGCTGTCGGCAAGGATGATCAGATTGCGGGCATTTGTGGCCATGGCCCGGCCCACCTGCGCCTCGTCATGGCTGGCATCCATCGCCCCGATCTCGGGCGAGAGCGCGGCCACGGTCAGCACGCAATGATCGGCCTGGAATTCGCCGATCTGCCCCAGCACAGCCGCGCCCACGGTCTGCGCATTGCCCGAGACATAGCGCCCGCCCAGCAGGTAGATGTCGGCATCCGATCCCGCCTGTGCCAGCGCCTCGGCCAGCTGGCAGGAATTGGTGATGATGGTCAGCCCGGTCATCGTCGCCAGCGCCGGCGCCGCCGCCAGCGTGGTCGAGCCGGTATCGATGAAGATGGTATCGCCGGGTTCCAGCGCATCGACCAGCCGCCGGCCGATTCGCGCCTTTTCGCTGCTGGCAAGAGCCGTGCGCACCGGCATGCTGGGTTCGCTGAGCAAGCGGGTGCTGCGGGCACCGCCATGCACCTTCATGATCCGCCCGGCCTCGGCCAGACGCGACAGGTCGCGGCGGATGGTTTCGGTCGAGACGGTGAAGCGCTCGGCCAGAAGCTCGACGCTGACAGAGCCTTCTTCCCAGATGAGTCCCTCGATCTGCAATCGTCTCTCGCGTGGCTTCATCGCATTGCCCGACCCCCAATGACGAAATCGAACGCTGGCGGCGTCGCCCGTGTCAACAAAATTTCATCTCGATTGGCGGAATATTCGTTCCGTATCCACAATCGAGGCAAATCGCTTGCCCATTCGGGCATCTTGACGTTACCCTTGCGGAATATGCAAAGGCGGCTTTGATGGCACAGGGCGTGTTCGACGTGGCAGTGGTCGGGGCCGGTGTGGTCGGCTGCGCCATCGCGCGCCGATTTGCCATCGATGGCGCGCGTGTGCTGATCCTCGAGCGCGCGCATGACGTGCTGGACGGGGCCTCCAAGGGCAACAGCGCCATCCTGCATACCGGCTTCGACGCGCCCGAGGGCAGCCTGGAACTGGACTGCATCCGGGCGGGGTATGCCGAGTATCGCGAGATTCACGCGCGGATGAACCTGCCGCTGGACCCTTGCGGCGCGCTGGTTCTGGCCTGGGCCGAGGAGCAGCAGGCGGCGCTACCCGGGCTGATGGTGCAGGCCGCGGCGAACGGGGTTGGCGATGTCGAGATGCTGGACCGCGCGGCGCTGCTGGCCCTCGAGCCGCAGCTTGCGCCCGACGTCCGCGCCGGTTTCCGGGTGCCGGGCGAAGCGCTTATCGATCCCTGGTCGGCGGCCCATGCCTATCTTTATCAGGCAATCCAGCACGGCGCCGAGCTGCTGCTGCGGGCGGAACTGCTGACTGCCGAACGGCAGGCGGACCGATGGCGGCTGCATACATCTGCGGGGTCGATCGAGGCCGGGCTTGTGGTCAATGCCGCCGGTCTCTGGGGCGATCATGTCGAGCGGATCCTGACCGGCGAGAGCTGGTTCCAGATCCGTCCGCGCAAGGGCCAGTTCATCCTCTATGACAAGCCCGCCGCCGCGCTGGCTGGGCATATCCTGCTGCCGGTGCCAACCAAGTTGACCAAGGGTGTCGTGGTCTGCCGCACCATATTCGGCAACCTGCTGGTCGGCCCGACCGCCGAGGAGCAGGAGGACCGCGAGGACGCCTCGGTCGTTCCGGCCACGCTGGAGGCGCTGCGCCAGACCGGCGAGACGATCCTGCCGGCGCTCGCCGGGCAGGAGGTGACGGCCTTCTATGCCGGTCTGCGTCCCGCCTCCGAGGAGAAGGCCTATCGCATCCGCGCCGACCTGGAACGCGGTCTGGTGACGGTGGGCGGCATTCGCTCGACCGGGCTGTCGGCGGCCTTGGGCATTGCGCAGCATGTTGCGCGGCTGGCGGGCCGCGCGCCGGGTGTGGCGCGGGACTGGCCCGAGATGCCGGTGCTGGCGCAGGACGGCGCGCGCGACTGGCAGGCGCCCGGCAATGGCGGGATCGTCTGTCATTGCGAGCTGGTCACAAGGCGAGAGATCGCGGCGGCGCTGGAGGGTCCGGCGCCTGCGCAGTCGCTGGCCGGGCTGAAGCGCCGGACACGGGTGACGATGGGGCGCTGCCAGGGCTTTTATTGCTCGGCCGAACTGGCGCGGCTGACCGAGGGACGATTCACCCAGCCGATTCTGGCGGGGGCGGTGGATCATGCAGGCTGACGTGGCCATCATCGGCGCCGGCCCGGCGGGATTGGCCGCCGCCGCCCATCTGGGCCTGATGGGGGTGAAGAACATCGTCGTGCTGGAGCGCGAGCCCGAGCCGGGCGGCATTCCGCGCCATTGCGGCCATTCTCCCTTTGGCATGAGGGAGTTTCGGCGGGTCCTCGGCGGCGCAGCCTATGCCCGCCGCCTGGCGACGCGGGCCGAAGCGGCAGGCGCGCGGATCCACTGCAATACTACGGTGATCGCGTTGCATCCGGGGCCGGAACTGGATCTGACGGGGCCAGGCGGTGCCGAGCGCCTGTCGGCACGGGTCGTGCTGCTGGCCACGGGCACCCGCGAATCGAGCCGGGTGCAGCGGATGATCGGCGGGCAGAAGCCCGGCGGCATCCTGACCACCGGCGCGCTGCAGGGGATGGTGCATCTGAACCACCAGCGTCCGTTTCGGCGGCCGGTGATCCTCGGGACCGAACTGGTCTCGTTCTCGGCCCTGCTGACCTGCCGGCAGGCCGGCATCCGGCCGGTTGCCATGATCGAGCCGGGCGCGAGGGTGGTGGCCCGTGCGGGTGCGGCGGTCTTGCCCTTGCTTCTTGGCGTGCCGGTCATGCGCGAGACCCGGATCACCGAGATCCTTGGGCGGGACCGGGTCGAGGGTGTCGTGATCGACGGCCCCGGCGGGCCGCGCGAGATCGCGGCGGATGGCGTTCTGCTGACCGGGGCCTTCCGGTCCGAGGCGACGCTGATGGCGGCGGCGGGCATGACGCTGGATCCACGCACCACTGGCCCCGAGATCGACGTGTTCGGTCGTCTGGCCGAGCCGGGCTATTTCGCCGCCGGCAATCTGCTGCGCCCGGTAGAGACGGCGGGCATGTGCTGGGCCTCGGGTCGGCGTGTTGCCGATGCCATCGCCGTTCATCTGACCGGCGGGCTGCCCTGTCCCGCGCAGGGCCTGTCCCTGCGGATCGATGCGCCCGCCATACGATATGCCCTGCCGCAGATCCTGTTTCCTGCCGGTCCGGGTTTTCACAAGTCCATCCAGTTGCGGGTCAGCCGCCCGGTAAGCGGCGAATTGCGGCTGAGCCAGGGGGGGGGCCTGATCGCCCGGCAGCCCATCCGCGCCCTGCCCGAGCGGCGGATCACCCTGCCCATCCCGCGAAAACTGGGCGAGGGTCCGCTGTCGCTTGATATCGAGGAAGACGCGTGAGGGTTCTGGCCATCGACCAGGGCACCAGCTCGACCCGGGCGCTGATGCGTGGGCCCGACGGGGCGTTGCAACTGCTGAAGCAGATGGCGCATCGACAGATCCTGCCCCGTTCCGGCCATGTCGAGCATGATCCCGAGGAATTGCTGGCCCATGTCGCCGCCTGCGCCAAGGCGGCCGAGGCCGATCTGGTGGTTTTGGCCAATCAGGGCGAAAGCTGCCTTGCCTGGGACGCGCGCGATGGTCGCCCGGTTAGCCCGGTGATCGTCTGGCAGGATGACCGGACCGCCGATGTCGCGCGCACGCTCGAGGCCGAGGGCGTCGGGCCCGAGGTGATGGCGCGGGCGGGCCTGCCGCTGGACCCGTATTTCTCGGCCAGCAAGCTGGGCTGGATCCTGCGCCATCTGCCCGCTGCCGCCGATCTGGCGCGGCAGGGGCATCTGCGGTTGGGCACCACCGATGCCTTTTTCCGCGACCGCCTGACCGGGCGCTTCGAGACGGATATTGCCACCGCCTCGCGGACCTCGCTGATGAACCTTGCGACGGGAGAGTGGGACCCGGCGCTGTGCGAGATCTTCGGCGTGCCGATCGCGGCCCTGCCGGCGATCACGCCGACCGCGGGCGATCTGGGCGTGCTGCCAGGCGGCGCGCGGCTGGCGGCGAGCATCGTCGATCAGCAGGCGGCGCTCTATGGCCATGGTTGCCGCGCACCGGGCGATGCCAAAGTGACCTTTGGCACCGGCGCTTTCGTGCAATGCCTGACCGACGGCCTGATCCGGCCCGATCAGCCCGGGCCGCTGCCTACCGTGGCGTGGCACTTGCCGGGGCAGGCGGTCGTTCATGCGCTCGATGGCGCGGTCTATACTGCCGCAGCGGCGGTGAACTGGGCGCGCGGTCTGGGCCTCTTCGACGATTTCGCCGCGATCAGCCGCTTTGACCGCCCGCCGGCCATCGACCGTGGGCTGGTCTTCCTGCCAGCGCTCGCGGGCCTGGCCTGCCCGCATTGGGACCGGCGGGCGCGGGGCGCCTGGGTCGGGCTGTCGCTCGAGGCCGGACCGCAGGATCTGATGCAGGCGCTGATCGAGGGCGTGGCGCTGCGGGTGGCCGAGGCGGTGCAGGCAATCGGGGTGTTGCAGCCCGTCACGGCGCTGTCGGTCGATGGTGGCATGGCGCGGAATGATTACCTGCTGGGCTTTCTGGCCGGGCTTGTTCCTCACCCCCTGCACCGTGCCGCCGAGGTCGAGACCACCTCGCTTGGGCTGGTTCAGATGGCGTTGGCGGCGGAGGGGCAGGACGACCAGGCCAGAAGGTCCCCCGAGCCGGTTGAGCGGCAGATGACCGATTCCGGACGCGCCGCGCGGCGGCTTGAGCGCTTTGCCCGGGTTCGCGCCGGGATCGCCGCGCTTGGGCATGAGATCGGCGATATTCCCGAATAGCGCTGGCTTCTGGACAAGCCGACTCTTGCCGTGCTGGATGCAGACCGGAGAATTCTGGTCGCAGGAAGGCCAAACGCCATGAAAGTCGAACGTCGCGCGGATGGCCGCATCATCGTCGAGGCGGCCGAGCTGGCCCCCTTGCTGGGGCTGGACCTGGCCGAGTTCCAGAGCCAGATGCGCAGCGGGCAGATCGCCACCGGAACCGAGGAGGGGCAGGGCGAGGATGCCGGCCGCTTCCGTGTCACCTTCACGTCCTCGCAATGGAAGCTGCGGCTGACCTGTGCCGCTGACGGAACGGTGATCAGCCGCATTCGAACCGAGATTGCCAGCCCGCGCCTCTCGTGATCCGGCGACAAAGGTTCGGCGGGGCGTGACGGCAAAAGCTGGCCGTCCCTCTCCGTGCAGCCGCCTGAACCGCGCCGGTCGAGAATTATGCATTGAATTCTCCCCGCCTGAGCCACTATGTTGAACCTACGCATGACGCGGTCCGCAACTATTGGTTGCGCCATGCCAAAAGTTTCGCAGCGCGGCAGCTCTGGCCCATCCTTGGACGGATGGCATGTGTCGCGCGGAAAACCCTCGCCCCGATGTGTGGTTCAGCCGCGCCGGGGCGGTATTCGCAAGCTTCCCTTGCCCGTCAGGGCGGGGCGGCCAACACAGGTAACGAACGCGATGGAACGCGCTTTGGACAGGACGAAGATGACAAGGCAGGCGTCAGCGCCGGTCACGTCATCCGGCCCACCCGGCGCGCCCGCGTCCCCATCATATCGCAGCCGCACGCCCTCTGGACCCCCCGGTGCCGGGGGATTGCGCCTGCGCGAAAGACAACACTATGGCAAAGAAGATGCTGATCGACGCGACCCATGCCGAGGAAACTCGGGTTGTGGTCAGCGACGGAACCAAGGTCGAAGAATTTGACTTCGAGACCATAAACAAGCGGCAACTGGCCGGGAACATCTATCTGGCAAAGGTCACGCGGGTGGAACCCTCGCTGCAGGCGGCCTTCGTCGATTATGGCGGCAACCGCCACGGTTTCCTGGCCTTCGCCGAGATTCACCCGGACTATTACCAGATCCCGGCCGCAGACCGTCAGGCGCTGCTGGCCGAGGAGCGGGCCTATGCCGAAGCGCAGGCCGACGAGGAAACTGCCAAGGCCGCGAAGTCCAAGTCGCGCCGCCGGGGCAAGACCCGGGCCGAGTCGAACCGCAGCACTGATGAAAGCGTCAGCTCGGAGCAGATCGCCGGCATGGACGTGATCGACGTCGAAGAGGCTGACACGCTGCTGGAAGGCGAGACCGCGACCGATTCCGACGACGATGCCGCCGAGGTCCATGCCGCCGTCGAACTGGACCGCGCCGAGGGTGACGAGATCCACGGCGAGCCTGCGCGCGAGGAGGGCGAGGACGCCCCTGCCAGCGCCAGCGACAAAGACAGCGAGATCGAATCGATCGCCGAAGAGGACGTGACCGAAGAGATTCGCGCGCCCCGCAAGCCGCGCCAGCGTCGCTACAAGATCCAGGAAGTCATCAAGGTCCGGCAGATCATGCTGGTCCAGGTCGTCAAGGAAGAGCGCGGCAACAAGGGTGCGGCGCTGACCACCTATCTGAGCCTCGCCGGCCGTTACTGCGTGCTGATGCCCAACACCGCGCGCGGGGGCGGCATCTCGCGCAAGATCACCGTGGCTGCCGACCGCAAGAAGCTGAAGGAAATCGCCTCGGAACTGTCGGTGCCGCAGGGCGCCGGGCTGATCATCCGCACCGCCGGCAGCCAGCGCACCAAGACCGAGATCCGCCGCGACTATGAATATCTGATGCGGCTCTGGGAGCAGATCCGCGAACTGACCTTCAAGTCGATCGCCCCGGCGCCGGTCTATGAGGAAGGCGACCTGATCAAGCGGACGATCCGCGATCTCTACAGCAAGGACATCGACGAGGTTCTGGTCGAGGGCGAGCGCGGCTATCGCACCGCCAAGGACTTCATGAAGATGATCATGCCGTCCCACGCCAAGAACGTGAAGCATTACACCGACCAGATGCCGCTGTTCGCGCGTTTCCAGGTGGAGAGCTACCTGGGCGGCATGTTCAACCCGACCGTGCAGCTGAAATCCGGTGGTTATATCGTCATCGGCGTGACCGAGGCGCTGGTCGCGATCGACGTGAACTCGGGCCGCGCGACCAAGGAAGGCTCGATCGAGGATACGGCGACCAAGACCAACCTCGAGGCAGCGGACGAGATCGCCCGGCAATTGCGCCTGCGCGACCTTGCCGGCCTGATCGTCATCGACTTCATCGACATGGAAGAGCGCAAGAACAACGCCGCCGTCGAGAAGCGCCTGAAGGACAAGCTGAAATCCGACCGCGCCCGCATCCAGGTAGGCAAGATCTCGGGCTTTGGCCTCCTCGAGATGAGCCGGCAGCGGCTGCGTCCGGGGATGCTCGAATCGACCACCCAGCCCTGTGCCCACTGCCACGGCACCGGCCTGATCCGCAGCGATGACAGCCTGGCGCTGACCATCCTGCGCGCGGTCGAGGAGGAGGGCACGCGCAAGCGGTCGCGCGAGGTGCTGATCAAGGCGCCGATCGCGGTTGCCAACTTCCTCATGAATGGCAAGCGCGAACATATCGGCATGATCGAGACGCGCTATGGCATGTCGGTGCGGGTCGAGGCCGATCCTTCGCTGATCTCGCCCGATTACACGCTGGAGAAGTTCAAGACCGCGACCCGCTTCGTGCCCGAGGTCGAATCGCAGGCGGTTTCGGTCAATGCACAGCTGATGGCGCAGATCGATGACGATGCCGACCAGGTCGAGGACGAAGACGAGGACGAGGTCGTCGAGGCCTCGGCCAACGAGCCGCGAGACGAGAACGGCTTGGACGATGATCAGGGCCGCGGCAAACGCCGCCGCCGCCGTCGCCGGCGGAAGCCGGGTGATCGGGCCGAGCAGGAGAACGGGTCGGAAGCCGTAGCCGAGGGCCACGAAGGCGAAGAGGCCGCTGAAGCCGTGATCGCGGTCGCCGAGGATGGCGAGGCGGAAGCCGCTGACGAGGCGGAGGCCGAACCGGCGAAGAAGCCGCGCAAGTCGCGCTCGCGCTCGCGCCGCAAGGGCGATGCGAAGGACAAGGTGGAAGAGGCCGTGGCTGTTGCAGAGGGTGACGCGGTTGCCGAAGCCGAGGGCGAAAGCCAGCCCGAGCCTGCGGCCGAACCTGTTGCTGAGGCCGTTCTCGCGGAAGAGTCTTTGCTGGTGGCCGAAGTCGCTGTCGAGACTGCGCCCGAAGCCGAGGTCGAAGCTGAAGCTCAGCCCGAAGCCGCGCCCGTGGCCGAGCTTGTGCTGCAGCAGGCGCCTGCCGCCGAGCCCGAGCCCGAGCCGGAACTGGCTGATGCCGAGCCCGTCGAGGCCGAGCCGGAAAAACCGGCGCGTCCGAAGCGCCGTGGCTGGTGGTCCTTGGGCCGCTGATCCGACTGTGAAACCTCCCGGCGGGACCCGCCGCCGGGGCCGGGCGCGACCTGACCCACGCAAGCGTGACAGGTCGCGCCCTTTTCGTTTTTCCCTAAGGCGTTAGAGTGCCGGCCATGTTGGGAATCGAACTCGCCGAAGCTGCCTTCCTGCCCGCCGCCTTCGTGGCGCTGCTGGCCGGACTGCTGTCCTTTCTCTCGCCCTGCGTGCTGCCCATCGTGCCGCCCTATCTGGCCTATATGACCGGGGTGAATGTCGGCGGGTTGAAATCGGGCGAGCGCAGCGCGGTCGGACCGGCGCTGATGTTCGTCCTCGGCCTGTCGGTGGTGTTTCTGGTCATGGGCTTTGCGGCTTCGGCCTTTGGCCGGGCCTTCCTGCAATATCAGGACTGGTTGACCAAGGCTGCGGGCGTCATGGTCATCGTCATGGGCCTGCATTTCCTGCATGTCATCCGCATTCCCTTCCTCGATCAGGAAGCGCGACTGGAGGCCGGCGAGCAGGGCGGCTCGGCCTTTGGAGCCTTCGTCTTGGGACTGGCCTTCGCCTTTGGCTGGACCCCCTGCATCGGTCCGCAGCTGGGCATGATCCTGTCGCTGGCGGCAACCGGCGGCGAGGTCGGGCGCGGCACGGCGCTCTTGGCCATCTACGCGCTGGGTCTGGGCATCCCGTTCCTGCTGTCAGCCATCTTCATCAGCCGCTCGATCGGTCTGATGAACCGGATCAAGCCCTATCTGCGTGCGATCGAGCGGGTCATGGGTGTGCTGCTGGTGGTCGTCGGCGTCATGCTGCTGACCGGCGCCTTCGCGGCCTTTGCCTATTGGCTGCTGGAGACTTTCCCGGTTCTTGCCACTTTGGGCTGAGGGCTTAACCCCAACTCGGCTTGCGCTTTTCCAGGAACGCGGTGATGCCCTCGTCCGTGTCGGGCAGCATCATGTTCTCGCACATCGTCCCGCCCGCGCTGCCATAGGCATCGCCAAGGCCAAGCTGCAGCTGCCGGTAAAAGGCCTGCTTTCCCATGCGCACGGCGGCGGGCAGTTTCGAGGCAATCAGTTGCGCCATCTCCATGGCCGCATCGGCCAGCTGGTCGGTGGGGACCACGCGATTGATCAGGCCCAGCTCGCGGGCGCGGGCGGCGTCGATGAATTCGCCGGTGGTCAGCATCTCGAAAGCCGCTTTCGGTGGCACGGTGCGGCTTAGCGCAACCATGGGGGTCGAGCAGAAGAGGCCGATATTCACCCCGTTCACCCCAAAGCGCGTACCTTCGGCCGCGACTGCCAGATCGCAGCTGGCGACAAGCTGGCAGCCGGCGGCGGTGGCGATGCCCTGAACCTGGGCGATGACCGGCTGGGGCAGGGCAGGGATCAGTTGCATCATCCGGGCACAGGCGTCGAACAGGGCCTGATAGGCCGCTGCGCCGCCATCGGCTTCGCCCCGAGCCGCCTGCATCTGCCGCAGGTCATGGCCGGCTGAGAAGGCCTTTCCGACGCCCGACAGGATCACGGCGCGGATGCTTTCGTCCTCGCCGATGGCCCCAAGTGCCGCCGACAGATCGGCGATCATTTCGACAGAAAGAGCGTTGAAATTCTCGGGGCTGTTCAGCACCAGATGGGCGACATGCCCGGTATCGTTGCGTAAGACGCGCTGGCTCATCTTGTCTTCCTCCATCGGTGCAGAAACTGTAGGTCCGTCGAAGCAGGGAGGAAAGCATGACCTTGAAGATGGATGCGGCGGCGCTGAACAATTTTCTGGCGCGCGAGTTCGAGCAGGTCGCGTCGGATTTCACGGTCGAGTCGGCAACGGAGGATCTGCTGGTCATGCGCCTGAAGGTAAATGACGCCCATCTGCGCCCGGGCGGCACGGTCAGCGGGCCGTCGATGTTCGGGCTGGTCGATCTGGCGATCTATTGCGCCATCCTGTCGAAGATCGGACCGGTGGGGCTTTCGGTCACCACCAATGCCAGCATCGACTTCATGCGAAAGCCCGAATCCGGGCGCGATCTTTTGGCGCGGTGCCGGCTGTTGAAGCTGGGCCGGGTGCTGGCCGTGGGCGATGCGCTAATCTATTCGGACGGGCAGGAGGCGCCGGTCGCGCGCAGCTCGATGACCTATTCGATTCCGCCGAAACGCTAGTTTTTCGGGCCTCTGTGGCGGGGTATCATATTACCTATTTTGCAATGCTTTGAAATTACGTGATAAATCTAGATGCGCGACGCTTGACCTGCCGCGCGCGATCCCTGATATAGCCGCATCTCGGATTTACCCCCACCAAAGGGACGCAAGATGAAAACCTATACCGCTAAACCGGCGGAGATCGAGAAGAAGTGGATCCTGATCGACGCCGAGGGCGTTGTTCTGGGCCGTCTTGCCACGATCGTCGCCAACCGCCTGCGCGGCAAGCACAAGCCGACCTTCACGCCGCACATGGATATGGGCGACAACGTGATCATCATCAACGCCGACAAGGTGCAGATGACCGGCAACAAGCGCGATGACAAGAAATACTACTGGCACACCGGCCACCCGGGCGGCATCAAGCACCGCACCGCGCGCCAAGTGTTGGAAGGCGCTCATCCCGAGCGCGTCGTGACCAAGGCGGTCGAGCGCATGATCAGCCGCAACAAGCTGGGCAAGCAGCAGATGACCAATCTGCGCGTCTATGCCGGGGCCGAGCACCCGCATGAGGCACAGCAGCCCGAAGTTCTGGACGTCAAGGTCCTGAACGCCAAGAACACCCGGAGCGCGTGATTATGGCTGAAGACATCAAATCTCTCGACGACCTGAAATCGGCCGTTTCGGGCAGCGCCGCCGCCGTGGCGACCGCTCCGGCCGACCGTGAAGCCAAGCGCGACGATCTGGGCCGCAGCTACGCGACCGGCAAGCGCAAAGACGCTGTCGCCCGCGTCTGGGTCAAGCCGGGTTCGGGCAAGGTCGTGGTGAACGGCAAGGACATCGCCGTCTACTTCGCCCGTCCGGTACTGCAGATGATCCTGCGCCAGCCCTTCGACGTGGCCGGCGTGGCCGGTCAGTTCGACGTGCAGGCCACCGTCAAGGGCGGCGGTCTGTCGGGGCAAGCCGGTGCCGTGAAGCATGGCATCAGCCAGGCGCTGCAACTCTATGAACCCAGCCTGCGCGCCGCGCTGAAAGCCGCCGGCTTCCTGACCCGCGACAGCCGCGTCGTCGAACGGAAGAAATACGGCAAGGCCAAAGCCCGCCGCAGCTTCCAGTTCTCGAAGCGCTGAATCCTGCGGCCGGTCGAACCGGCCCGCATCGAAACTCTTGGAAAGCACGCGGATCTCCGGGTGCTTTTTTCGTTTCCGTAGGGCAGGGGTGCGAGTGGATTGCCGCGCGCCTGCCCTTCCGGCGCAGGGTGCCCCCACTTTGGGTTCAGCCTCACCGCGCCCCGACGGCTCCCATCTACCATGTGGCGGATCAGGTGTCGGCACAGCTCTCAACAACACCCTCCGACAATGGCTTTACTCGAAGGGCCTCGCCGATCGAGCGCCTGGTCTCGTCGGTGAGAATCCCGACGGCGTCTCGTTGAGGAAGCCGCGCATGATCGAGTCACCGCCCCGGAAAATTCGTGGGTCAGAATCACCGGACGCAGGGGGCAGGGCGGGCTGCTTCGACGATTCGAGCCGCAGAATCGGAGCGACTCGCCGAATCTCGACTATTTCCGCCGAGAATCGCGCTGCCGAGTCTGCTGGAATCCGGGTTCTTCCGGCTGAAATGGTCGGTTCAGGGCGTTCGCCCCGCTCGATCCGCGAAGAGCAGCGCAAGATGGGTGACGAATTTTTCATTCCATATCAGTCTCTTGTGAAGTTTCTGTGACGAATCCGCATTTTTCCGCTTGCAGGCCCCTCTCGCTGACCCTAAATACCGCTTCACCGAAGGCGGGAACGCAGACGGGACGGACGG
>NZ_CANKWH010000009.1 GCF_947487305.1 uncultured Paracoccus sp.
AATGAACGGAAATCCATAGTCAGAGGTGGCTCACTTCTCGATGGAAATGCCGGCTCACTTCTGAGTGAAAATCAACAGCCATGGCCAGCAGGATCAACAGCGCATCCACTGTCCAGCCCAGCAGCAGGACCGCCAGCAGCAACAGGGCAGTGACCAGCGAGGCCAGCACGGCAGGCAAGCGGCCAAGCCGCGCCAGCCGTTCACGCAGCGCCAGACCGATGCCGAAGGGCAGGATGACCAGCGCCAGCAGCATCACGAAGGCTGCCTCGACCGGCGCCTGCATGACGAGCGTGGCGAGGAAGAACGAACCAACGAAGGCCGAGGCGACGGTGCTCACGGCGGCCAGCCGCCCGTAAAGCGGCACCGCCCTGCCAGCGATGGCGGCCAGCGGCAGACCTGCGGCGGCAGCCGGCGCGGCAAAGGCCAATATCAGTCCGGTGCCGGCAAAACGGTCGATGTCAAGAGCGACCACCAAGGCCTTGCCCAGCAGCATTGCCAGAACCGGCAGCAGGATCAGCCGCAGCAGCAGCGACAGAAGGACGGCGCGCGCATCGCCGTTCCACTCTTTCAGGTCACGCGGCTGCAGCGCCGCGCCCTGCGCGATCATCACCAGAACAAGGCCGAGGGCAAAGAGCGCGTTCACCCCCCGCCCCCGCCGGTCAGTCGGCCATCAGCCGGCTGATGATAACGGTCACTTCGGGCTTCTTGCCGATCTCTTCCATGGCGACCTGACGGGTGATCTTGCGGATCGCCTCGTCCATCTTGCCATCGTCGCGGACCGTGCGGTCATCGGCGCCTTCGAGGAACTCGGCCAGCTCGCCCTCGATATGGCTGGACAGATCCTCGCCATTGCGGGTGCGTTCCGAGAGGCCCATCAGCTCGACCCAGGCATCCGGCAGGACATTGTCCTCTTCGTCGACAATGACGCTGACCAGCGCATGACCGTTCAGCGCCATGCGGATGCGGTCGCGGACAACGCCGTCCATCGCGCCGATCAGCTGGGTGCCGTCCAGATAGACGCGACCGGTCTCGATCTGGTCGACGATCTTCGGGCGGTCGCCGGTCAGGTCCAGCATGGTGCCATCGGTGGCGATGATCGAGGCCGAGCCCTTGCCTTGCGCGATCAGCATATGTTCGCGCAGATGCATGTGCTCGCCATGCATCGGCACCACGATCTGCGGCTTCAACAGGTCATGCACCGCCTCGATGTCCGGGCGGTTGGCATGGCCCGAGACGTGATAGGTGCCGTCGCTGTCGTCATAGACATCGACGCCCAGCTCGCTCAACTGGTTCATGATGCGGATGACGCTGCGATTGTTGCCGGGAATGGTCTTCGAGCTGAACAGGAAGCTGTCGCCATCGGAAAGCGACAGGCCGAGATAGCGGCCCCGCGACAGCTGCGCCGAGGCCGCACGGCGTTCGCCCTGGCTGCCGGTGACGATCAGCATAACCTTGTTGCGCGGCAGGTTCGTGGCCTCTTCCGGGCCGATCGTGTCGGGGAAATCGGTCAGGATGCCGGTCTCCATGCCGACGGAAACCATGCGGCGCATGGCCCGACCCAAGAGACAGACCTTGCGGCCGGCGGCGGTGCCGGCCTCGGCCAGCGTCTTCAGCCGGGCGATGTTGCTGGCGAATGTGGTGGCAACGACCATGCCCTTCTGCGCCATTACCCAGTCGAGGATCGGGTTTGCCAGCAGGGCTTCCGAGCGGCCGGGATGGGGCGAGAAGATATTGGTCGAGTCGCAGGTCAGCACCTTGACCCCCTGCCCCTCATTGGCGATCTGGTGCCAGAGGACCGGGTCGAAGGCATCGCCCACGACCGGGGTGCCATCCAGCTTGAAATCGCCGGTATGCACGATCCGCCCCGCCGGGGTGTCGATGATCAGCGCGGCGCTTTCCGGGATCGAATGGCTGATCGGCACGAATTGCACGGTGAAGGGCCCGACCTGTGTCACCTCGGGCCGGGCGCCGGTGATGCGCACGGTGTCGGCGGGCTGCCCGGCCTCTTCGAGCTTCAGCCGGCAGAGCGTTCCGGTGAACTGGCGGGCATAGATCGGCACGCCAAGACGCTCCCACAGATAACCCACGGCGCCGATATGGTCCTCGTGCCCGTGGGTGATGAAGATGGCGTCCAGCCGGTGCTTGTTCTCGACCAGCCAGCGCATGTCCGGCATGATCAGGTCGATGCCGGGCGAGGTGTCCATGTCGCCGAAGGTCACGCCAAGGTCGACGAGGATCAGCCGTTCCTTGCCGGGCGCGCCATAGCCATAGACATAGGCGTTCATGCCGATTTCGCCCGCGCCGCCGAGCGGCAGATAGATCAGGCGATCAGACATTTCCCGCCTCCTTGTTATAATCATAGATGAGCCGCAGCCCGTGAACCGTCAGATCCTCTTCGATGGCATCGAAGAGGTCAAAGCCCTGATCGAACAACGGCGCCAATCCGCCTGTGCCGATGACCTTCATCGCCATGTCGCGTTCGGCCCGGATGCGTTTGATCAGGCCCTCGATCAGGCCGATATAGCCCCAGTAGATGCCCGACTGGATGCAGGCAACCGTATTCGTGCCGATCACCTTCTCGGGCATGGTGACATCGACATGCGGCAGCGCCGCCGCCGCCATGTGCAGCGCCTCGAGCGACAGGTTGACACCCGGCGCGATGACGCCGCCGACATAGGCCCCATCCACATCGACCACGTCGAAATTGGTTGCGGTGCCGAAATCCACCACGACCGAATTGCCGCCATGCCGGTCAAAGGCCGCGACCACGTTGGCCAGCCGGTCGGGGCCGACCTTGGTGCCCGGATCGACGCGCGGGGCGACGGGCAGCAGGCATTCCGGGCGGCCGACGACCAGCGGGCGGGTGTTGAAATAGCGGTTGCAGAGGACGCGCAGGTTGAACAGCACCCGCGGCGCGGTGGTCGAGATGATGCAGGCGTCGATATCCAGATCGAAATGCCTGAGCGAGATCATCGTCTGCAGCCAGACGAAATACTCATCCGCCGTGCGCCGGTGATCGGTCGAGATGCGCCAATGCGACAGGAACTCCTTGCCATCCCAGATCGAGAAGACGCTGTTGGTGTTACCGGTGTCGATGCAGAGCAGCATGGTCCCTCAGCCTCCCTCGAAAAACACATCGGCGGCGGGAATGATCCTCGAGCCCTCGGCGGTCTGCAGGATCAGCGCCCCGGTCTCGTCGATGCCGTCAAAGCGCCCGGTCCAGCTGTCGCGGCCGGTGCGGGCGGTGATGGTCTCGCCCAGCTTGGCCGCGCGGGCGAGCCATGCGGTGCGGATCGGATCGAAGCCATAGGTCTGCATCTGCCGCAGCCAGTGGTCGAAGGACGGGGCCAGAAGGTCGAGGAAATCGTCCTGCGTCACCGCATGGCCGGTCTCGGCCAGAACCGAAACCGGGGCCATCGCCCCCGGCTCGACGCTGCCCGGATGCGGGGCCTCGGCCAGATTGACGCCGATGCCGACGGCCAGCGCGTCCACGCCCTGCCCGCTGCCGATGCTTTCCAGAAGGATGCCGGCGACCTTGCCACCGTTCAGCAGCACGTCATTCGGCCATTTGATGGCGATCCGGGCGAAGGGTCCGCAGACGGCGGTCAGCGCCTCGTCCAGCGCCAGCGCGGCGACGAAGGACAGTTTCGCCACCTGCGCCGGTCCGCCTTGGGGGCGCATCAGCAGCGAGGCGGCGAAATTGCCGGCGCCGGTCGACCAGTCGCGCCCGCGCCGTCCACGCCCGGCGGTCTGTTGCCGGGCCATGATCCAGGTCGGGCCAGAAAGCTGCCCGGCCAGGCGCTGCGCCTCGGCATTGGTGCTGTCGACGCGGCCCAGCACATGCCGCGCCACGCCCTCGGGCCAGGCTGCGCCCGCGCGATCAGTCAACGGCGGCGGGCTCGGCGGCGGCGGGCTCGGCGGCAGCTTGCGCGGCCTCCGGCTCGATCAATCCGCGCGCGGCCTGCGCGGCGGCCTCGTCCACGCCGAACATGTTGGCCGCACCGACCAGCACGATCCCGGCCGAGATGATCAGCGCCGCGTTCTGCACCAGGCTCATCCGGCTTTCGATGCCATCGGTCTCGGCGCCGAAATACATGTAGTAAACGATGCGCAGGTAATAGAAGGCGCCGATCACCGAGGCGACGACGCCCGCCACCGCCAGCCAGCCCATGCCCGCCTGCACGGCGGCATTCAGCACGCCGAACTTGGCGAAGAAGCCCAGCAGCGGCGGCACGCCGGCCAGGCTGAACATCAGGATCAGCATGGCAAAGGCCTTCAGCGGCTCGGCGCTGGCAAAGCGGTTCAGGCTTTGCAGGTCAGTGACCGGGCGGCCATCGCGCTCCATCGACAGGATGAAGGCGAAGGCACCGACGTTCATCACCGCATAGATCGCCATGTATTGCAGCATGGCGCTGACGCCCAGATCGGTGCCCGCGGCAAGGCCAACGAGGGCAAAGCCCATATGCGCGATCGAGGAATAGGCCATCAGGCGCTTGATGTTGGTCTGGCCGATGCCGGCGATGGAGCCGAGGAACATCGACAGGATCGCCAGCGCGGCAAGGATCTGGCCCCAGTCATCGGGCACGGTGCCGAAGGCGCCGAACAGCAGCCGCGCGATCAGCGCCATGGCCGCGACCTTGGGTGCGGTGGCGAAGAAGGCGGTCACTGGCGTGGGCGAGCCCTCGTAGACATCGGGCGTCCACATGTGGAAGGGCACGGCCGAAACCTTGAAGGCCAGACCGACCAGCAGGAACACGAGACCGAACAGCAAGCCAATGCTCAACTCGCCCGCATGGACGGTGGTGATGATGCCCTCGAAGCTGGTGGTGCCAGCAAAGCCATAGACCAGCGAGGCGCCATAAAGCAGCAGGCCCGAGCTGAGCGCGCCGAGGACGAAATATTTCAGACCGGCTTCCGAGGATTTCGCGCTTTCGCGGCGCATGGCGGCCACGACATAGAGCGACAGCGACTGCAGCTCGAGACCCATATAGAGCGACAGCAGGTCGCCGGCCGAGACCATGATGCACATGCCGACAGCGGCCAGCACGATAAGGATCGGGAACTCAAAACGCATCAGCCCGTGGCGGGTCAGGTAATCCGCGCTCATCGCCAGCACGATGGCGGCCGACAGAAGCACCGTCACCTTGGCGAAGCGGGCAAAGCCGTCATCGATGAACATGGCGTGGAAGGCGCTTTGCTCCGGGCGGTCGGCGACGCCGATGTAAAGCCCGGTCAGCAGCAGCGCCGCCACGGTGATCCACAGGATCGGGCGGGCAATGGCGTCCTTGCCGAAATAGGCCCCGGCCAGCAGCGCCAGCATGGCATAGGTTGCCAGCAGGAACTCGGGCAGGATGGTCGAGAAATCGAGCGCGGTCATCTGGCTCTCCTCAGTGGCCGGCTTCCGCGGCGCCGGCATCGGCGACCACGTTGCGCGGGGCAAGGTCGTTCTTTTCGGGGACGGACTGGTGCACGTCCTGCAGCAAGGCTGCGACGGAGGGTCCGGTGATGTCAGTCACCAGCCGCGGATAGACACCCAGCAGCAGGGTCATGGCGATCAGCGGGGCAAAGATCCACTTCTCGCGCGGGGTCATGTCGGTGATGGTCTTGAGGCTTTCCTTGATGAGCGCCCCCAGCGTCACCCGGCGATAGAGCCAGAGCGCATAGGCCGCCGACAGGATCACCCCGGTCGCGGCGACGACGGCCACGACGGTATTCGCGCGGAAGGTGCCCAGCAGCGTCAGGAATTCACCGACGAAGCCCGAGGTGCCGGGCAGGCCGACATTGGCGAGGGTGAAGAACATGAAGACCAGCGCATAGACCGGCATCCGGTTCACCAGGCCGCCATAGGCGTCGATCTCGCGCGTGTGCATCCGGTCATAGATGACGCCGACGCAGAGGAAAAGCGCGCCCGAGATGAAGCCGTGGCTCAGCATCTGGAAGATCGCGCCGTCGATGCCCGGCTGGTTCGCGGCAAAGACCCCCATGGTCACATAACCCATATGGGCGACCGAGCTATAGGCGATCAGCTTCTTCATGTCGGTCTGCGCCAGCGCCACCAGCGAGGTATAGACGATGGCAATGGCCGACATCCAGAAGACCACCGGCTGGAAGATGTCCGAGGCGACCGGGAACATCGGCAGCGAGAAGCGCAGGAAGCCATAGCCGCCCATCTTCAACAGCACCGCCGCCAGCACGACCGAGCCCGCCGTGGGCGCCTGAACGTGGGCATCCGGCAACCAGGTGTGCACCGGCCACATCGGCATCTTCACCGCGAAGCTGGCGAAGAAGGCGAGGAACAGCAGGGTCTGGGTGCCGCCAATGATGGTCCAGCCGAGGAAATGCAGCGGCTCCGAGGCAAAGTTGAACTTCAGCAGCTGCTCGATGTCGGTGGTTCCGGCGGCGCGATACATCACGATCATCGCAACCAGCATCAAGACCGAGCCGAGGAAGGTATAGAGGAAGAACTTGAACGCCGCGTAGATGCGGTTCGCCCCGCCCCAAATGCCGATGATCAGGAACATCGGGATCAGCCCGGCCTCGAAGAAGAGGTAGAACAGGATCAGGTCCAGCGCGGTGAAGACGCCGATCATCAGACCTTCCAGCACGAGGAAGGCGATCATGTATTCCTTGACCCGGGTCTTCACGTCCCAGGTCGACAGGATGGTCAGCGGCATCAGGAAGGTGGTCAGCAGGACAAACAGGATCGAGATCCCGTCCACGCCCATCTTGTAGCGCAGCCCCATGATCCAGGGGTGATCCTCGACGAACTGGAAGCCGGTATCGGCCGGGTCGAAGCCCGCCAGCACGAAGAGCGAGATCAGGAAGGTCGCCGTGGTCGCGATCAGCGCCAGCCATTTGGCATTGGTCTGCGCCGCCGCGTCGTCGCCGCGCAGGAACATCGCCATGATGGCGGCGGCCACGATCGGCAGGAAGGTGATGATGGAAAGAAGGTTCGTCATATCAGTGCGCGCCCCGCATCATCACCCAGATCAGAAGCCCAACGATGCCCAGAACCATCGCGAAGGCATAGTGGAACAGATAGCCGGATTGCAGCCGGCCGGCGAAACGGGTCAGCCGCGGGATCAGACCCATCGCCACCCCGTTGATCGCGCCGTCGATAACCCGCCCGTCGCCGCCCGTCCACAGCTGCTGGCCCAGCCATTTCGCCGGCCGCACGAAGATCACCTCGTAGATCTCGTCGAAATACCACTTGTTCAGCAGGAACTGGTACAGCGCCGGTTGCGCAGCGGCCAGACGGCCCGGCAGGCTCGGCTGGCGGATATAGAAGATCCAGGCCAGCAGAAGTCCGCCCAGCATGGCGATGAAGGGCGAGACCTTCACCCATTTGGGCGATTCATGCGCTTCGGTCATCACATGGTTATAGGGTGCCATGTAGATCGCCCCTCCCATGGCTGCCGGAGTTTCATCGGCGGCAACGGTCACGACGCCGCCATGATCGCCCTCGCCTTCTGCCGCAGCGGCAGGCTCGGCGGCAGCGTGCTCGCCCTCGGCGGGCGAAGCGGCGGTGCCGGCGGCGGCCTGGGCTTCGCCCTCGCCCTCGGCGGGTGCGGCTTCACCATGCCCGGCTTCGGCACCGGTCTCGGCCGGCGCGGCTTCGACGGCTGCCTCGGCATAGTGGATGCCGAAGAACTGGTTCACGCGGTCATGGCTGCCGAAGAAGGGCTGATACCAGATCATCCCGGCAAAGATCGCGCCGGCGGCAAGGACACCAAGCGGAATGGTCATCACCGGGGGCGATTCATGGGCGTGCTCATGCGCATGGTGATCGCCGCGCGGCTCGCCCCAGAAGGTCATGAACATCAGCCGCCAGCTGTAGAAGCTGGTCATCGCGGCCGCCGCAACCAGCAGCCAGAAGGCATAGCTGTTGCCGGCAAAGGCGCTTTCGATCACCGCATCCTTGGACAGGAAACCGGCAAAGCCGATGGTGGTCAGCGGGATGCCGACGCCGGTGATGGCCAGCGTCCCGATCAGCATGGCGTAGAAGGTCAGCGGGATCTTTTTGCGCAAGCCGCCATAGTTCCGCATGTCCTGCTCGTGATGCATCGCATGGATGACCGAGCCGGCGCCGAGGAACAGCATGGCCTTGAAGAAGGCATGCGTGAACAGGTGGAACATCGCCACCGAATAGACACCGACGCCGGCGGCCACGAACATGTAGCCCAACTGCGAGCAGGTCGAATAGGCGATGACGCGCTTGATGTCGTTCTGCACCAGACCCACGGTCGCGGCGAAGAAGGCGGTGGTCGCACCCACCACGGTCACGAACATCTTCGCTTCCGGGGCAAACTCGAACAGCGGCGACATGCGGCAGACGAGGAACACCCCGGCCGTCACCATGGTCGCGGCGTGGATCAGCGCGGAGACAGGCGTCGGGCCTTCCATCGCGTCCGGCAGCCAGGTGTGCAGGAACAGCTGCGCCGATTTGCCCATCGCGCCGATGAACAGCAGCACGGCCAGCAGGTTCGCGGCATTCCAGTCGCGCCAGAGGAAATGCATGTCCATCTGCGCCAGCTCCGGCACGGCGGCAAAGATGGCGTCGAACTGGATCGAGCCGGTCAGCCAGTAGATGCCGAAGATGCCCAGCAGGAAGCCGAAGTCACCGACGCGGTTGACGATGAAGGCCTTCATGGCGGCGGCATTGGCCGAGGGCTTGCGATAGTAGAAGCCGATCAGCAGGTAGGAGGCGACGCCCACGCCCTCCCAGCCAAAGAACATCTGCAACAGGTTGTCGGCCGTCACCAGCATCAGCATGGCGAAGGTGAAGAACGACAGGTAGGCGAAGAAGCGCGCCTTGTAATGCTCGTGATGGGTCCAGTTGTCGTCATGGGCCATGTAGCCGATCGAATACATGTGCACGAGCGCCGAGACGGTGGTGACGACGATCAGCATGATCGCAGTCAGCCGGTCGACGCGGATCGCCCATTGGCTGACGAAATCGCCCGAGACGACCCAGTCCATCACCGGCACCATGTAGGTGGTGCCGTCGAAGGTCAGAAAGACGATCCAGCTGAGCAGGCAGGCGAGGAACAACACGCCCGTGGTCAGGTATTGCGCGGCGGTCTCGCCGATGATGCGCCAGCCAAAGCCGGCGATGATCGCGGCCAGCAGCGGGGCAAAGAGGATGATGCTCGTCATGATCTCAGCCCTTCATCACGTTGACGTCTTCGACCTCGATGGTGCCGCGGTTGCGGAAGAACACCACCAGGATCGCGAGGCCGATGGCGGCCTCGGCCGCGGCCACGGTCAGGATGAACATGGTGAAGACCTGCCCCGCCAGATCGCCCAGATGCGAGGAGAACGCGACGAAGTTCACGTTCACCGCCAGAAGCATCAACTCGATCGACATCAGGATGACGATGACGTTCTTTCGGTTCACGAAGATACCGAACACGCCGGTGACGAACAGGATCGCCCCCACGACAAGGTAATGTGTCAAGCTTATCATCGTCTCATGTCCCTCCGGGCTATTGCCGGTAAGTCTTGTCTTTTCGAACGGGCGGGCGGGCTGTGGTTACAGCCCCTGCCCCGGTTTCACGTCGCGCAGTTCCAGCGTCTTGGCCGGGTCGCGCCACATCTGTTCCAGCACGTCCTGGCGCTTGATGTCGCGGCGGTGGCGCAGGGTCAGCACGATGGCGCCAATCATGGCGACCAAGAGGATCAGCCCCGCCAGCTGGAACGGCAGGAGGTAGCGGTCATAGAGGATGGCACCGATGGCATGGGTGTTCAGCGTCTCGGCCACGATCGGGGCGGTGCGCAGCGCCTCGGCCTGATCGGCCGATTGCCAGGCGCCGAAGCCGATGGCAAGCTGTGCCAGCAGGATCAGCGCGATCAGCCCGCCAAGCGGCAGGTAGCGGGCGAACTCGCCGCGCAGTTCCGCGAAATCCACGTCCAGCATCATGACGACGAAGAGGAACAGCACCGCCACGGCGCCGACATAGACGATGATCAGCAGCATGGCGACGAACTCGGCCCCCTGCAGCACGAAGAGACCCGAGGCCGAGAGGAAGGCGAGGATCAGCCACAAGACCGAATGCACCGGGTTGCGGGCGGTCACGACCATCAGGCCGGCAATGCAGGCGCTGACCGCGAACAGGTAGAATGCGAATGTCATCATAGCTTGTCGTCCTCTGCGCCCTTGTCCGTTTCCGCGAACACGCTTTGCGCCACGTCCAGGGCCTTCTGCATCGCCGGGATGCCGCCGAACATGCCCATCTGATAGATCACCTCGGCGATCTCGCGCCGGGTTGCGCCGGCCTCGAGCGCGTGACGGATGGTCAGGCGCAATTGCGGCTCGGCGTGGGCGCCCTGCACGGTCATCGCCGCCACCGTCACCAGCAGCCGCGTCCGCGCATCCAGCCCGTCTCGGTTGAAGGTCTTGCCGAACCACATTTCCAGCATGTCCGAGGACATGGTCGGGATCAGCTTCTCGAAGGCCTTGGTATCGACCTTCTCCAGCGCCGGATTGAAGGCGCGCGCCATCTCCTGCCCGGATTCGAGCATCTGCTGGAACAGTTTCTGGAAGGCGTCGTTCATGCGTGGCCCTCGTGATATGCGGCGCGTCCGGTCATCGATAGGGCGCGTCGATGGCAAGGTTGCGGGCGATCTCGGCTTCCCAACGGGCGCCGTTGTCCAGCAGCTTGGCCTTGTCGTAGAACAGTTCCTCGCGCGTCTCGGTGGCGAATTCGAAATTCGGCCCCTCGACGATGGCATCGACCGGACAGGCTTCCTGGCAGAAGCCGCAATAGATGCACTTGGTCATGTCGATGTCATAGCGCGTGGTCCGGCGCGAACCGTCCTCGCGCGGTTCGGCATCGATGGTGATGGCCTGCGCGGGGCAGATCGCCTCGCAGAGCTTGCAGGCGATGCAGCGTTCCTCGCCATTGGGATAGCGGCGCAGCGCGTGTTCACCCCGGAAGCGCGGCGACAGCGGGCCTTTCTCGTGGGGATAGTTCAGCGTCGCCTTGGGGGCGAAGAAGTATTTCATCCCGAGGCCGAAGCCTTTGATGAAATCCCACATCAGGAAATATTTCGTAGCGCGGGCGACGTCGAAGGCCATCAGAAATGCTCCCTGCCCTTGGGCGCCGCGAAGCGGTCGAAGGCCGCGACGATCTGGCGCACGAAGGCGCTGTCATGGGCGTGTTCGCCCTGGTCGATGTTGTTGGCGAGGAAATGCGCCAGCTCGGCCTTGTCGGTCTCGGAGGCGAGAGCCAGCATTTCAGCGATCTTGTTGGAATAAGCCATCGGATTACACCCCCGCCCAACGGGCCCAGGCCCCGCCCAGCACTTCGAATTTTGCAAGGAACGCCACGATCACCACCCAGGCGAGTGACAGCGGCAGGAACACCTTCCAGCCGATCCGCATCAGCTGGTCGTAACGATAGCGCGGCACGATGGCCTTCACCATGGCGAACATGAAGAAGAAGAACCACATCTTCAGCACCATCCACATGGCCCCGTCGGGGATGCCCGGGATGGGCGACAGCCAGCCGCCGAAGAAGAGAATGCTGGTCAGCGCGCACATCAGGAACATGGCGATGTATTCACCGGCCATGAACAGCAGATACGGCGTCGAGGAATATTCGACCATGAAGCCCGCGACCAGTTCGGATTCCGCTTCCGGCAGGTCGAAGGGCGGGCGGTTGGTCTCGGCCAAGGCCGAGACGAAGAACAGCACCACCATCGGCAGGTGCGGCAGCCAGTACCAGTTCAACAGGCCCCAGTCTCCGCGCTGCGCCTCGACGATGGCCGACATGTTCATCGAGCCGGTCGAGATGATGACGCCGATGATGATCAGGCCCATGCTGACCTCGTAGGAGATCATCTGCGCGGCAGAGCGCAGCGAGCCGAGGAACGGGTATTTCGAGTTCGAGGCCCAGCCACCCATGATGACGCCGTAGACCTCGAGCGAGGAGACGGCGAAGATGAACAGGATACCCACGTTCAGGTTCGACACAACCCAGCCATCGGCAAAGGGGATCGCCACGAAGGCGGTCAGTGCCAGGGTCATCGACAGGAAGGGCGCGAGGAAATAGACGAACTTGTCGGCGCCCGCCGGCACGACAATTTCCTTCAGCACGTATTTCAGCGCATCGGCAAAGGTCTGCAGCAGGCCCCAGGGTCCGACCACGTTCGGGCCGCGGCGCATCTGCACGGCCGCCCAGATCTTGCGGTCGCCATAGACCATGAAGATCAGCGACAGCATGACAAAGGCGATCACCGCCAGCCCCTGCGCCAGCATGATCAGTGAAAATCCAAGGGGGGATGCCCAGAACCCTGCCATGACCCTCTGTCCCTTCCTTTATGCCGCGGGGATGCCGCGGTTCCTGCATTCGCGCAGGGTGTCATTCGTTTCCATCACCCGCAGCCCCATCGGTCGGTCTTTCGACAGCATGTAGGCGGCGCCGATCAACAGCTTGCCGTTGCGCTGGTCCTGCAGCGTGCGGATGTGGCGCGCATAGGGCGTGCCCTGTTCCTTGGCCCAACGGGCAAGCGCGCAGGTCGCATACGAAAAGGCGATATCGGCGTCCACCCCTTCCCGCAGATTGGCCGAAACTTCAACCAGATCGCTGGAGCGGTCGGGCGAGATCGTGGTGATCTTCACGCCGATGAAATCCGCCGGGTCGATGGGCGCTGCGCCCTCTTTCACCTCGGGCAGCGCCGGGCCGGTCTGGGCGGCGAATTCCTGCAGCGCCAGTTCCTGCGCCGTCGGTCCCTTGCGCGTCACGCCCTTGGCCACCACCCCGTCCCAGATCGGATCGTTGCCATTGCGCAACGCCACCATCTGCGCCTCGGTCACGCGGAACACGTCGCGCCCCTGCGGCGAGTCAAGCTGCATGGTGCTGACCCGGCCATCGGGCTCGAGAATCAGGATCTCGCCGGATTTGGTCGAGACCTGCGCCTGCATCATCGGCGCGCCACCCTTGGCGCGATCACTGGCCGCCACGGCCACCGACACGCGGTCGGGCTTGGCCGGGGGACGCCCGGCCGTCCCGTCGCCAGCCGTGCTGCCGCAGCCCGCAAGCAGCGCGATCAGCGCGGCGGGAAGGGGCAGATGCTGGCGAAGGGCTGGCATCATCGGCTTACTCGGCAGCCATCGGTTGCGCCCGCCGCGCGGCGGCCATCGCCGCCAGTTCGCCCATCAGGGTCGAGGCCCGCGCGATCGGGTTGGTCAGGTAGAAGCTGTGGATCGCCGGGGCGAAATCGCCCTTGCCCATCGCCTTGACCGGCAGCGCCTGCCAGGCGTTTTCCGGCACTTGGTCGAGACCGGCCAGATGCGGCACCGCCTCGACCAGCGCGCGACGCAGCGCCGCAAGGCTGTCCCAGGGCAGCTTGGCGTCCAGTTCGGCCGACAGCGCCCGCAGGATCGCCCAGTTCTCCTTGGCCTCGCCCGGTGCGAAATTGGCGCGCAAAGCCAGCTGCGGCCGGCCTTCGGTATTCACGAACAGCCCGGTTTCCTCGGTATAGCAGGCGCCCGGCAGGATCACGTCTGCCCGATGCGCGCCGCGGTCGCCATGGCTGCCCTGGTAGATCACGAAGGCACCCGGGGCGATATCGACCTCGTCGGCACCAAGGTTATAGACCACCTCGGCCCCGTCCAGCGCGGCTTCCATGCCGCCATGGGTCGCGGCCCCCACATCCATCGCGCCGACGCGGCTGGCGGCGGTGTGCAGGATCAAGAGTTTCGAATTGCTGTTCTCGGCCAGCGCCATCGCATGGGCCAGAACCGCCTCGCCATCGGCGCCGGTGATGGCGCCCTGCCCGACGATCACGATGGACGGCTTGTCCTTCGTCTCCTGCGAAATCTCGCGGCTCGACAGGCTTTCCAGCGCGGCGCGGTCGGTGCCGACATGGGCGTAATCATAGGTCAGATCGGCAGCCTCGCCGACCAGCCCGACCTGCGCGCCGCGCGCCCAGGCCGCGCGGATGCGGGCGTTCAGCACCGGCGCTTCCTCGCGCGGGTTGGTGCCGATCAGCTGGATCATCTTGGCGTTGTCGATATCGCTGATCCGCGCCGTGCCGGCATAGCCTGCGCGATTGCCGATGGGCAGTTTCGCGCCATCGGTGCGACATTCGACCCGGCCTTCCAGCCCGTCGACGATCAGCGATTTCAGGCTGAAGGCGGCTTCGGTCGAGGCCAGATCACCGACGATCCCGGCAACGCGCTTGCCCTTCATCGCCGATGCCGCAGCCGCCAGCGCCTCGGGCCATGTTGCCGGGCGCAGCTTGCCGTTCTCGCGGATATAGGGCTTGTCCAGCCGCTGGCGACGCAGGCCGTCCCAGACAAAGCGGGTCTTGTCGGAAATCCACTCTTCGTTCACGCCGTCATTGTTGCGCGGCAGGATGCGCATGACTTCGCGGCCCTTGGTATCGACGCGGATATTGCTGCCAAGCGCGTCCATCACGTCGATGGTCTCGGTCTTCGACAGTTCCCACGGGCGGGCGGTGAAGGCATAGGGCTTGGAAACCAGCGCGCCCACGGGGCAGAGATCGATGATATTGCCCTGCAGGTTCGAGTTCAGCGTCTCGTTCAGATAGCTGGTGATCTCGGCATCCTCGCCCCGGCCGGTCTGGCCCATCTGGGTGATGCCGGCGACCTCGCTGGTGAAACGCACGCAGCGGGTGCAGGAGATGCAGCGGGTCATGTGGGTCTCGACCAGCGGGCCCAGATCCAAATCGTCGCTGGCCCGCTTCGGCTCGCGGTAGCGCGAGAAGTCGATGCCATAGGCCATGGCCTGATCCTGCAGGTCGCACTCGCCGCCCTGATCGCAAATCGGGCAGTCGAGCGGATGGTTGATCAGCAGGAACTCCATCACCCCCTCGCGGGCCTTCTTGACCATGGGCGAATTGGTCTTGATCTCGGACGGCGCGCCCTCGGGTCCGGGGCGCAGGTCCTTGACCTGCATGGCGCAGGAGGCGGCGGGCTTGGGCGGGCCGCCCACCACTTCGACCAGACACATGCGGCAGTTGCCGGCAATCGACAGCCGCTCGTGATAGCAGAAGCGCGGAACCTCGATGCCCGCCTGTTCGCAGGCCTGAATCAGGGTCAGGTTGGGATCGACCTCGATTTCCTTGCCATCAATGATGATTTTGCGCAGATCCGCCATCACTTCACCTTCATTTTGCAGCCAGCAGCGATCCGCTGACGGTCTTTTTTGCTATTTCGTCCCGCCCGACACGGCAGAAGCTCTCGGCATCGCCGCGCGTCGCGCCCTGCTGTGCCAGATAAGCGTCGGCGATGCCATAGATGCGATCCTTGACGGGGCGGCTGTCCAGATATTCGTCGATCGCCGCATCGCTGTTGCCCTGCTCGCGGGCATAGCGCTGCAGCGCGCGGGCCTGCGACCATGCGGCCACGACGCGCAGATCGATCGAGGGGCATTCCCGGCGGATGCGGTCGGCCACGCGGGCCGCGACCAGCCGGTCGTTAAGGTACTTGTCTTGCGCCATGTTTCCCTGCGCGAAGGCCGGGGCGGCGGTGGCCAGCGTGGCGGCGATCAGGGCGGTGCCCAGAAGGGTGCTCGGTTTCATTCGGGTCTGCTCCGTTCCGTTATGGGCCTTGCCCATAACACGGAAGCGCCCGGCCTGCCCGACACGCTGGGGTGAGGCGTCTGTGAGGTCCGCCGTGAGATGATATGCCGCAGCCCGCTTGCTCATGCGCCACAGGCCCCGAATTTCCACGCCGAACGGCCGCCGAACTGCGAGAAATAGCCCTCGCCGCCCAGTCCCGGCCCGCCCTTGTCTTGGCAATAGGCGGCATAGACGGCGCGTGCAGCAGCCTCGTCCTTCGTCGTCGTGGGCTTGCTGTCGGCACGGGTGACGAGCAGCAGCGTCAGCGGCCCCCCGGCAATGCCCTCGACCGTTTCGCCGGTGCTGACCCGCATCTTCGCCTCGCCCGCCTCGATGACGGTGCCGCCGGTCACGCCGCTGCCGGTCGTGGTCGGCTCGCAGGCTGCCAGCGCGATGACGGCAAGAGCCGCCGCGGCATATGCGCGCCCGGCGATCAATTCACCGCATCCGAAAGATCAAGCGAACACCACGAGGGGAAAACCCACTCGTTGCTGTCGCCCGGACGATCAATGGCAACGAAGCGCGGGTTGCCCCGCGCCGAGGCCGAGATCAGGCTGCTCAGCCTGCTGCAATCGGCAATCGCAACCCGTTCGGCCTCGGCCCGGTCGGCTTGCGTGAAAGGCGTCGCCTGCCTGCTGACGGCGATGTCATGGGCCTCGTCCCAGATCGCCGGCTCAACGTCGATCACGTCATCCGGCAGATCGACCGGTCGTGGCACACGAGGCGCCCGCACCTGACGGAACTCGACCAGATAGGTTGCGCCCTCGACGGTGATCCGATGCGGGGCAATCATCCCCTCATAGGCCGCACGGCGGACCTCATAGGGCACGGACACCTCGCCGCCCGGCACCGGCACAACCGGCGCCGCCACGTCCTGCGCTGCGTCGCATCCGGCCAGAGACAGCATGGCCAATCCGATCAGAATGGAACCGCGCATCATGCCACCGCCCCGCTGCAGCCGCGCGTGCGGTAAAGCCGCGCCTGTTCCAGCCAGGACCAGCCAAAGGCGTGATCGCTGTCGCCATGTTCGCGCAGGTGATCCAGCCGCTCCAGCGCCTCGTCCAGCGTCGGCTGATGCCCGGCGGGCACCCACCACATCACGAAATGCATCTGGCCCAGCAATTCGAACCACTCGGCCCGGCGTTCGTAGAATTGCCGGTGCACCGTCTGCCAGACGAATTTTTCGAGGCTTTCGACATCCTCCCAGACCGTCAGATTCGAGACATATTGCGGATCGCCACCGATCTTGGCCTCGGTATTGCCGGTCCCCGGCTCGCCCGAGCCCTCCATCATCCAGACGAAGCCCGGCATCCGCTTGCCCATGCCGTTGATCCGGTCGAGCGCGTTCATGAAGTCGGCCACGCGCGGATCGTCGGTGGGGGCGACAAGGCGGCCCACGTTCAGCTCGGCAAGGTGCAGGGCCTCGGTCATGCCGCCTCTCCGCATTGCCGGGTTTTCCACAGATCCGCATTGCGCAGGCCGGACCAGCCGAAGGCTTCGGGGGTGTCGCCCTGCGCCGCGAGCTGGCTGAGGCGCTGCATCGCCTCGGCAATCGTCGGGCGGTGTCCGACCGGCACCCACCACATCACCAGACGCGGGGTGTCTACGGCGTCATACCACTCGGCCTTGCGGTCATAGAACTGCTTGTGAACGGTGTTCCAGACGAACCGTTCAAGGCTGGCGCCATCCTGCCAGACCGACAGGGTCGAGGCTGTGCGGGGATTGCCGCCAAGGGCACCGTCCGGATCGCGCTGCGCCGCGTCCATCTCGTCTTCACTCAGCATCCAGACAAAGCCGGGGCTGCGTTGGGCGATGCCGTTCACCCGGTCGAGGCCATCGACGAAATCCTTGACCCGGGGATCGGCCCAATCATGCTTGAGCACCCCCAGGTTGAATTCCGCCAGATGATGCCCGACCGGCTGCATCCGTTTACTCCGCCGCCATGGCGCCCATGCGCCCGGTGCGTTTGGCCTTGATGCGGTCCTCGATCTCCTCGCGGAAGTTGCGGATCAACCCCTGAATGGGCCAGGCAGCCGCGTCGCCAAGGGCGCAGATGGTGTGGCCTTCGACCTGCTTGGTCACATCCAGCAGCATGTCGATTTCCTCGACCTCGGCCTCGCCGCGCACCAGGCGGTCCATGACCCGCATCATCCAGCCGGTGCCTTCGCGGCAGGGCGTGCACTGGCCGCAGCTTTCATGCTTGAAGAAGGCCGAGAGCCGCCAGATCGCCTTGATGATGTCGGTCTGCTGATCCATCACGATCATGCAGGCGGTGCCGAAGCTGGATTTCAGCTCGCGCATCCCGTCATAGTCCATGATGGCGTTTTCGCACTGTTCCGCCGTCAGCACCGGGCAGGAGGCACCACCGGGGATCACCGCCTTGAGGTTCTTCCAGCCGCCGCGCACGCCGCCGCCATGCTTCTCGATCAATTCCTTCATCGGGATCGACATGGCCTCTTCGACCACGCAGGGCGCGTTGATATGGCCGGTCAGACCGAAAAGCTTGACGCCCGCATTGTTCGGGCGGCCAAAGCTTGCGAACCATTCAGGGCCACGGCGCAGGATGGTCGGCACCACGGCGATGGATTCGACGTTGTTCACCGTGGTCGGGCAGCCATAGAGGCCCGCCCCCGCCGGGAAGGGCGGCTTCATCCGGGGCATCCCCTTGCGGCCTTCGAGGCTTTCCAGAAGCGCGGTTTCCTCGCCGCAGATATAGGCGCCGGCGCCGTGATGCAGGTAGAGATCGAAATCCCAGCCCGAGCCGGCGGCGTTGCGGCCCAGGAGGCCCGCGTCATAGCATTCGTCGATGGCGGCCTGCAGCGCCTCTTTCTCGCGGATGAACTCGCCGCGGATGTAGATATAGCAGGCATGCGCGCCCATGGCGAAGCTGGCGATCAGCGCGCCTTCAATCAGCGTGTGCGGATCGTGGCGCATGATCTCGCGGTCCTTGCAGGTCGCGGGCTCCGATTCGTCCGCATTGATGACCAGATAGGACGGGCGGCCGTCGCTGCTTTCCTTCGGCATGAAGGACCATTTGAGGCCGGTCGGAAAACCCGCCCCCCCGCGCCCGCGCAGGCCCGAGGCCTTGACCTCTTCGACGATCTTGTCGCGGCCGCGGCCGATGATCTCGGCCGTGCCATCCCAGCAGCCGCGCTTCTTCGCGCCGGCAAGGCTGCGATCACCCATCCCGTAGAGGTTGGTAAAGATACGGTCCTGGTCTTTCAGCATTCTCGTCCGTTCCTTGTCTTGGCGCCTTCAGCCATTCCTGCGGCGCCAGATACGCCAGGTTACCAGCAGCGACCAGACGAAAGCGCCGATCGCCGCAAGGTCGACCAGAAACACCCAGCGGGGCTCCCAGCCATATTGTTTCGCCGCCCATTGCAGGACGATCCATCCGACCATGGCGACCGCGATCACCACGGCGGCCAGCCGCAGCTGGGCCGCGTCCCGGGGATCGTCGCGCCCGGCCATCAATACACGTCGCCCTTCTTCACGCGCGACGCGAATTCGGTCGAGCCGCCTTCGGCCAGCGTCCTGGCCTGCGCGATCCAGTCATCGCTGCGGATGCGCCCGCCCATGCTGCCGATCTTCTCGGCAAATTCGTCGATCTCGGCCTCGCCCCATGCCGCAATCTGCGCGAACTGGGTGATGCCGTTCTCGTGCAGCAATTGCTCAAGCTTCGGCCCGACGCCCTTGATCTGCTTCAGGTCGTCAGGCTTGGCCTTTGCGGATTTCGCCGCCGGCTTGGCATCCTTCTTCGCCACCGGCTTTTCAACGGCCTTGGGTTCGGCCTTCTTCTGGGCCTTCGGTTCCGCCGGCTTTTCGGAGGCGGGTTTCGGGGCCGGTTTGGGGGCCGGTGCAGGCGCAGGCTCGGCCTTGGCCTCGGTCACGGCCGCCGGGGCGGAAGCGGCCGGAGCCGGTGCGGGTTTCGGCGCAGGGGCCGGAGCCGGTGCCGCAGTAGTGGCGACAGGCGCGGCGCCTTGCAGCGGCATGATGGTCGAGCTGGGATTGGCGCGGGTCAGGCCGTGATGGCGGTCATCCTCGGCCGAGCCGCTGCCGCGGCACAAGGCCCAGACCAGCAACAGGCCCATCAGGACGGCGGCAATGAGGCCGAGGAACAGGCCGCCAAAGGCCGGGGTGGAACCGATGAAAGAGGCGAAAATCCACACCAGCAGGCCAACCACGCCAGCGGCGATCCAGCAGTTTCGCGTGCACTCGTTCTGTTGCATGTCGTCCTTCCCTGTCCTGTCGGCCTTCGGGCCGTTCCGCGTTTATCCTTAGTCGTAGATACCATCCTTTTCGGCACGGCGCGAAAATTCCGTCTCGCCGCCTTTGGCCAGCAGATCGGCCTGTTTGACCCATTCATCGCGGCTGGCGCGACCGTGGAAGCCCTCGAGGTTGCTATCGACCCAGGCCAGCTCGTCGGCGGTCCATGCCGCGATCTGGTCGAAATGCCAGAAGCCGAGGCTGTTCAGCAGCGCCTCGAGCTTCGGCCCGACGCCCTTGATCAGCTTCAGGTCATCCGCCTTGCCGTCGCGCGCGCCCTCGAGACCCGCCGGACGGGTGCCTTCGGATGCGACGGGCGCCGGTGCCACAGCAGGCGCCGCAGCCTTAGCCGGCTTCTCGGCGGGCTGTTCCGCCGGTTTCGCGGCGTCGGGCGCGGTCGTCTGGTTCGCCCCCTGCTTCCATTTGGTCAGGATCGGCACTTCGGTACCGTCGATGCGTTTGATCGTGTCGCCCACGCGCAGCGCCTCGGCGACCGAGGCATTGCGCTCGGACCCGCCCTTGGCCTCGACGAGGCTGGTCAGCCCCGTCACCGGCTCGGACGAGAAGCGGCCGGTCTGCGAGCCGGGCACCGGCACCGAGCCATCGGCCAGGCCGTCGATCAGCGCCGACAGCTTCTCGGCGGTCAGGTCCTCATAGAAATCCTTGCCGATCTGGATCATCGGCGCATTGGCGCAGGCGCCAAGGCACTCGACCTCTTCCCACGAGAAGCGGCCATCAGCCGAGATGCCATGCGCCTCGGGCGATATCTTCTCGCGGCAGACACGGATCAGGTCCTCGGCCCCGCAGATCATGCAGGTCGTGGTGCCGCAAATCTGGATATGCGCAACTTTACCAACCGGTTGCAGCTGGAACATGAAGTAGAATGTCGCCACCTCGAGCACCCGGATATAGGGCATGTCCAGCAGGTTGCCGACATATTCGATGGCCGGCCGGCTAAGCCAGCCTTCCTGCTCCTGCGCCCGCCACAGGATCGGGATGACCGCCGAGGCCTGACGGCCCTCGGGGTACTTGGTCATCTGCGCCCGGGCCCAGTCCAGATTGGCCGGGGTGAATTCGAAGCTGGCGGGTTGTTCTTTTGAAAGGCGGCGAAGCATGAGATCCTCAGTTCATCGCAATGAGCGACAGGAACGCGCAGAACAGGGCCGCGCCTCCAACGATCAGGTGAAGCCAGAACGGATGATCCGCCCGGCGGTAAATGAAAGCGTCTCCGAATCCGATGACCGAGACGGCCAGCAACACGCCGAACAGCACGCGCGGCGCGCCGATCCAGGCGGTGATCAGCGCCAGCACGGTCATCCCGGCATAGCGCACCAGCATGGCCTGCGGCAGCATCTCGGGCCGGTGCTGGATCAGCGCCAGCCCGGTCTGCTTGTTCAGCGCCAGCAGCACGGTGATCCCGGCCAGGATGATGACCAGACCCCAGGCGATGTAGTTCAGGAAGGCATCGATCATCGGCGCCCCCTATTTCCGCGATGCCGGCGTCTTGCGACCCGCCGGCTTGCGGACGGGTTCGCTGCCGATGGCGGCGATGGCCGCCGTGACGGCCAACGTCGCGGTGGCCAGCAGCATCAGCACCGCGCCCTTCATCACCGGTCGACCTCGCCGAACACGATGTCCATCGTCCCGATCAGGGCGCAGACATCGGCCAGCATATGGCCCTTGGCCATGTAATCCATCGCCTGAAGATGCAGGAAGCCGGGGGCGCGGATCTTGCTGCGATAGGGCTTGTTGGTGCCGTCGCTGACCAGGTAGACGCCGAATTCGCCCTTGGGCGCCTCGACCGCCGCATAGACCTCGCCTGCCGGAACCTTGAAACCCTCGGTATAGAGTTTGAAGTGGTGGATCAGGCTTTCCATGTTGGTCTTCATCTCGGCGCGCTTGGGCGGTGTCAGCTTGCCGCGGGCCAGCACATCGCCCTGCCCCGCCGGCTCGCGCAGCTTGGCCACGGCCTGCTTCATGATGCTGACCGACTGGCGCATCTCTTCCATGCGGATCAGGTAGCGATCATAGCAGTCGCCGCTTTTGCCGACCGGCACCTGGAAGGCGAACTCGTCATAGCATTCATAGGGCTGGCTGCGCCGCAGGTCCCAGGCCAGGCCCGACCCGCGCGCCATCACGCCCGAGAAGCCCCAGTCCAGCACGTCCTGCTCGCTGATGATGCCGATATCGACCATGCGCTGCTTGAAGATCCGGTTCTCGGTCAGCAGCACGTCCAGATCGTCCACGACCTTCAGGAACGGGTCGCACCAGGCCTCGATATCGTCGATCAGCTCGGGCGGCAGGTCCTGGTGGACGCCGCCGGGCCGGAAGTAGGCCGAGTGCAGACGCGCGCCGCAGGCGCGTTCGTAGAAGACCATCAGCTTCTCGCGCTCTTCAAAGGCCCAGAGCGGCGGGGTCAGCGCGCCCACGTCCAGCGCGCCGGTGGTGATGTTCAGCAGGTGGTTCAGGATTCGGCCGATTTCGCTGTAAAGCACCCGGATCAGGCTGGCGCGGCGCGGCACGGTGGTGCCGGTCAGCCGCTCGATCGCCAGACACCAGGCGTGCTCCTGATTCATCGGCGCCACATAGTCGAGCCGGTCGAAATAGGGCAGGTTCTGCAGATAGGTGCGGCTTTCCATCAGCTTCTCGGTGCCGCGATGCAGCAGCCCGATATGCGGATCGGCGCGTTCGACGATCTCGCCGTCCAGCTCCAGCACCATGCGCAGCACGCCGTGGGCGGCGGGGTGCTGGGGACCGAAGTTGATGTTGAAGTTGCGGATGCGCTGCTCGCCGGTCAGCATGTCCCGGCTGCCGTCGTCATACTGGTTGATGCGGATATCGCCGTCCATCATTTCGCGGCCCCCTTCTCATCGCCGGGCAACACGTATTTCGCACCCTCCCAGGGCGAGAGGAAATCATACTGGCGGTATTCCTGAACCAGCTTCACCGGCTCATAGACCACGCGCTTCTCGACCTCGTCATAGCGGACCTCGACATAGCCGGTGGTCGGGAAGTCCTTGCGCAGCGGATGGCCGCGGAAGCCGTAATCGGTCAGGATGCGGCGCAGGTCGGGATGGCCCGAGAACATGATGCCGAACATGTCGAAGACCTCGCGCTCGAACCAGTTGGCGCAGGGGAAGATGCCGATCAGCGAGGGCACCAGCTCGTCCTCGCGGACATTGGCCTTCAGCCGGATACGCTGGTTGCGATACATCGACAGCAGGTGCCAGACCATGTCGAAACGCTGGCCGCGCGCCGGGTGATCGACGGCGGTGATGTCGACCAGCGTCGAAAAGCGGCAATTGGTGTCGGTGCGCAGGAACTCGACCAGATCGACGATGCCGGCGACGGTGGTGGTGACCGTCAGCTCGCCAAAGGCAACTTCGGTTTCGACGACCGCATTGGGGCGGCGCATCGTGATGTGCTCGGCCAGTTCGGCGAGCGCGTCCAGATCGGGATAGGCCATCGTTACCTCACCAGCGTGCCGGTGCGCCGGATACGGCGCTGAAGTTGCAGGATGCCGTAAAGCAGCGCCTCGGCGGTCGGCGGGCAGCCCGGGACATAGATGTCGACCGGCACCACGCGATCGCAGCCGCGCACCACGGAATAGCTGTAATGGTAATAGCCACCGCCATTGGCGCAGCTGCCCATGCTGATGACATAGCGCGGCTCGGGCATCTGGTCATAGACCTTGCGCAAAGCCGGGGCCATCTTGTTGGTCAGGGTGCCGGCGACGATCATCAGGTCGGACTGGCGCGGAGAGGCGCGCGGCGCGGTGCCGAAGCGTTCGACGTCATAGCGCGGCATCGACATCTGGATCATCTCGACGGCGCAGCAGGCCAGGCCGAAGGTCATCCAGTGCAGGCTGCCGTTGCGGGCCCAGTTGATAATGTCCTCGGTCGAGGTCAGCAGGAAACCCTTGTCCTGCAGCTCGCGGTTCAGTTCCGCCGTGGCAACGTCGCGGTCGGGGCCGGCCGTATTGGTTCCGATCATCACGCCCATTCCAGCGCCCCTTTCTTCCATTCATAGGCAAAGCCAACCGTCAGCACGCCGAGGAAGACCATCATCGACCAGAAGGCCACCGTCGACAGCCCGCCGAAAGCCACCGCCCAGGGGAAGAGGAAGGCCACTTCGAGGTCGAAGATGATGAACAGGATCGACACCAGATAGAAGCGCACGTCGAATTTCATCCGCGCGTCGTCGAAGGCGTTAAAGCCGCATTCATAGGCGCTGACCTTTTCCGGGTCGGGATTGCGGACGGCGATCAGCGCGGCGGCGAGGATCAGGATGATCGCCAGGGCGCTGGCCATGCCGGCAAAGACGAGAATCGGCAGATATTCCTGCAGCAGATATTCCACGGGATTTGTCCCCTGTTTTGCCGCGGGGACTGTGGCTGCCCGCGACGGGTTGGCTTAGCCCGGTTTAGACCCGGTGAAAGGCGGGGTCAACGGGCGGTGGCGCGGCGTTTTCGACCCGTCCGGCACGGCTGATAGCGCCAAAACAGCCCCGACGGAAGCCCGCTCCGATCTTCGGGAAGCGGCGCGGCCGGGTCCGCTATTCCACCGTGATTTCTGTCCGCTCGCCCGCCGTGACCGTCGCCGTCGCCTCTTTCGGCGGCAGATCGCCGGCATAGGTGACGCGGATCAGGTAGTCGCCCAGATGCAGCGTGTCCTGGTAGGCCTCGCCATAGCCGCCGCCGAAGCTGTCGCGATCGCCGTTGATCTTGGCCTTGGCCGCCAGCAGATCGATCCGGTCCGCCCCCGGTGCGGCGATGGCCAGCACCCCGGCATTCAAGAGGATCGGCGCCTCGACCGTCTGGCCCGCCGCCACCGTCACCGGCTGCGAGGCGGCGCGAGCCTGCCCGAGACTGACCTCGACGATCATCTCGCCCGCCGGCACGTCGACCGTGCCCTGACCATAGCCGCCCTGCACCGGCTCGCCCCCCGATGCCGGTCGGATATCGAAGCGCATCCCCGAATCCTCGACGGGCGGCCCACCCTCGGCATAGAGAACGACCGGGGTGATCCAGCCCGAGCCGATCACCAGCTCATGCTCAAGCGTCTGTCCGGCCACCACGGTCAGCGTGGCCTCGGCCCGCGCCGCGCCCATGCTGCCGGTCAGTCGCACGGTGCCGGCAGGAACGAGCTGGTCATAGCTCGTATAGCCGCCGCTGGTCCAATCGCCGTTCACCAGATCGAGCCGCGCGCCTTCCAGCAATTCGGTCGCGCCGGGGGTCGAGGTGATACGGATCTTCACCGGCGCGGCGTCCCAATCGATATGCAAATCGGTTTGTTCACTCTCAGCGATGGCGAAGGGCATCTGGCGCTGGATGTCATTGGCGCTGGCAACCAGAACATAATCGCCGGGATCGAGCGCCATCCCGAAGCTCGCGGCATAACCACCCTCGACCGGCGCGCCCAGCCCGTCCTGCGCCTCGGGCGCGGCGTGGAAGACATCCCACCGCACCCGGCTGTCCTCGCCGGGCAACGCGTCGCAGGCCTCGCAGAGTGCCGAAGTGACCTGCAGGTTCATCGCCGGCGGGGCCGGCTCGGGTTCGGGTTGAGGTTCCGGCACTGGTTCAGGTTCCGGCGCCGCCACCACCGTCTCGCGCAGCGCCTCGGCCAGTGCACCGGCATCGCTGGCCTGCAGGTAGCGGCCGCCGGTCGCCTCGGCCAGACAGGCCACCTGCGCCCCCACCTCGGCGGTCAGGCCAAAGCCCACCACATGGGCGGTGAAATCGACGCCGGATGTCTCCAGTTTGGCAGCCAGCGCGCAGGGATCGGCCTCGCAGGTCTCGAGCCCATCGGTGACGAGAATCACCGTGGCCTTGTCCTCGGTGGACTGCAGCGCTTCGGCTGCCTGCCGCACCGCATCGGTCAGCGGCGTCTTGCCAAGCGGGTTCAGCCGATTGGCGGCCTCGGCAATGGCCGGCCCGTTGCCGGCAGCAGGCGGCACCACCAGCTCGATATCTGCGCAATCTCCCTTGCTGCGATGGCCATAGGCGATGAGGCCAAGCTCCCGTTCCGGCGGCAGCGTTCCCAGCACACCGGCCAGCGTCTCGCGGGCAATCTCGATCTTGGAACGCCCGTCAATCTGGCCCCACATCGAGCCCGAGGCATCCAGCACGATGATGGCGCGATCCTGCGCAAGTGCGGGTGCGGCCAGCAGGAACAGGGCAGTCAGGGCGGCGGCAAGGCGCATGGCGGGAACCCCTTGGGTTTGCAAGGGAAATAGTGCCACGCGCGGTACGATTCGGGCAAAGGAAAAGGCGGATTCATCCAAGCGCAGCGGAGGGCAAGCGCCGGCCCGTGGGTGGGCGCAGGACCAAATCGCCGGGCGCTTTATGGCGCCAGGCCCCTCGCCTCTCTGAACTCGGGACCAGCGGCACCAAAGCGCCTACCCGCCGGGACGGGCAGGCGCTGGCCCGGCGGCACTGCGTGCCTTGTTCCGGGACGGGGTCGCGACCTCACTCCAGCTCGATCAGCAGGTCCTTGGCGTCGATCCCCTGTCCGGCGCTGACATGGACGGCCTTGACCACGCCGTCGCGCTCGGCGGACAGGCCGGTTTCCATCTTCATCGCCTCGATGGTCAGAAGCAGATCGCCCTGCTTCACCGCCTGCCCCGCCGTGATCGCGACCGAGGCGACGACGCCCGGCATCGGCGCGCCGATATGCGAGGGGTTGGCCGGGTCGGCCTTGGGGCGGGCGACGGTCTCGGCCTTCACCAGACGGTTCGGCACGCGGATGTTGCGCGGCTGGCCGTTCAGCTCGAAGAAGACCTTCACCTCGCCCTTCTCGTCCGTCTCGCTCAGCGCCTGCAACCGGATCTCGAGGATCTTGCCCGGATCGATCTCGGCGGTGATCTCTTCGCCCGGCTCCATGCCATAGAAGAAGGTGCGCGTCGGCAGGGTGCGGACCGGGCCATAGACCCGGTGACGGCCCATGTAATCCATGAACACCTTGGGATACATCAGGTAGCCGTTCAGGTCCTCGTCATCGACCTCCTTGCCCTCCAACTCGTCGCGGACGCGGGCGCGGGTCTGTTCCAAGTCGACGGGCGGCAGATGCGCGCCGGGGCGGTCGGTAATCGGGGCCTCGCCCTTCAGCACCTTCTTCTGCAGCGCCTCGGGCCAGCCGCCCGGCGGCTGCCCCAGATTGCCGCGCAGCATGTCGACCACGCTGTCGGGGAAGGCCACGTCCTTCTGCGGGTCCATGACATCCGCAGGCGTCAGGTTCTGCGCCACCATCATCAGCGCCATGTCGCCCACGACCTTGGACGAGGGCGTGACCTTGACGATATCGCCGAACATCTGGTTCACGTCGGCATAGGTCTGCGCCACTTCGTGCCAGCGATCCTCCAGCCCCATGCTGCGCGCCTGCGCCTTGAGGTTGGTGAACTGGCCGCCCGGCATCTCGTGCAGATAGACCTCGGAGGCCGGTGCCTGCAGACCGGATTCGAAGGCGGCGTAATTCTCGCGCACGCGTTCCCAGTAATTGCTGATCTCGCGGATGGCGGCGATGTCGAGGCCGGTATCGCGCGGCGTGCGCGCCAGCGCCTCGACCACGGACCCCAGCGTCGGCTGGCTGGTATTGCCGGACAGCGCATCCATGGCGCAATCGACCGCATCCACCCCGGCTTCGGCAGCGGCAAGGATGGCCGCACCGCCCATGCCCGAGGTGTCATGGGTATGGAAATGGATCGGAAGGCCAACCTCTTCCTTCAGCGTGCGCACCAGTTTCGCGGCGGCGGTGGGCTTCAACAGCCCCGCCATGTCCTTCAGGCCCAGCACATGCGCCCCGGCCTCGCGCAGCGATTTCGCCGTCTCGACGTAGTATTTCAGATCATACTTGGCGCGGTCGGGATCGTTGATATCGCCGGTATAGCAGACCGTGCCCTCGCAGATTTTTCCGCTCTCGACCACGGCATCCATGGCCACGCGCATGTTCTCGACCCAGTTCAGGCTGTCGAAGACGCGGAACACGTCGATCCCGGTCGTCGCCGCCTGCTTCACGAAGGCCTGCACCACGTTGTCGGGATAGTTGGTGTAGCCCACGCCATTGCTGGCGCGCAGCAGCATCTGGGTCATCAGGTTGGGCATCGCCTTGCGGATGTCGCGCAACCGCTGCCACGGGCATTCCTGCAGGAATCGATAGGCCACATCGAAGGTCGCCCCGCCCCAACATTCGACGCTGAAAAGCTGCGGCAGGTTCGCGGCATAGCTGGGCGCCACACGGATCATGTCGATCGAGCGCATCCGCGTCGCCAGAAGCGACTGGTGCCCGTCGCGCATGGCGGTGTCGGTGATCAGCAGGCGCTGCTGCGCGGCCATCCAGTCGGCCACCGCCTGCGCGCCCTTCTCCTCCAGCAGCTGCCGGGTGCCGGGTGCCGGATCGGCCTTTGCGGCGGGCGGCACGGGGATGCGCGCCTCGGCCGGGGGCAGCGGGCGGCCCGCCGTCTCGGGATGACCGTTGACCGAGATATCGGCGATATAGGTCAGGATCTTGGTCGCCCGGTCGCGGCGCTTGCGGAAGGTGAACAGGTCCTGCGTCGTGTCGATGAACTTTGTGGTATAGCTGTCATCGAGGAAGGTCGGATGCTTCAAGAGGTTGATGACGAACTCGATATTCGTCGCGACCCCGCGCACGCGGAATTCGCGCAAGGCCCGGTCCATCCGCGCGATGGCCTTTTCCGGCGTCTGTGCATGGGCAGTCACCTTGACCAGCAGCGAATCGTAGAAGCGGGTGATGACGCCGCCCGAATAGGCGGTGCCGCCATCCAGCCGGATGCCATTGCCGGTGGCGCTGCGATAGGCTGTGATACGGCCATAGTCCGGGATGAAATTGTTCAGCGGATCTTCGGTCGTCACCCGGCATTGCAGCGCATGGCCGTTCAGCCGCACCTCGTCCTGCGAGGGAACGCCGGTGGCCTCGGCCAGCGTGGCACCTTCGGCGATCATGATCTGGGATTGCACGATATCGATGCCGGTAACTTCCTCAGTCACCGTATGCTCGACCTGGACGCGCGGGTTCACCTCGATGAAGTAGAACTGCTGGCTGTCCATATCCATCAGGAATTCGACCGTGCCGGCGTTCTGATAGCCGACGGCGCGGCCGATCTTCAGCGCCAGCTCGCAGACCTCGGCCCGCTGTTCGGCGGTCAGATAGGGCGCGGGCGCGCGCTCGACGACCTTCTGGTTGCGGCGCTGGACGGTGCAGTCGCGTTCATAGAGGTGATAGAGTCCGCCATGGGTATCGCCCAGCAGCTGCACCTCGACATGGCGCGCGCGCAGGATCATCTTTTCCAGATAGCCCTCGCCATTGCCAAAGGCCGCCTCGGCCTCGCGCCGGCCCTCGCGGACCTTCTCGACCAGTTCCTCGGGGCCGTTGATCGGGCGCATCCCGCGACCGCCGCCGCCCCAGCTGGCCTTCAGCATCAGCGGATAGCCGATCTCGGCGGCCTCGGCCTTGATGGCGTCGAAATCATCGCCCAGCACCTCGGTCGCCGGGATCACCGGCACACCGGCGGCAATGGCCACGCGCCGGGCGCTGGCCTTGTCGCCAAGGGCGCGCATGGTCTCGGATTTGGGACCGATGAAGGTGATGCCGGCCTTGGCGCACGCATCGACGAAATCGGGGTTCTCGGACAGAAGGCCATAGCCCGGATGGATCGCGTCGGCGCCGCTTTCCTTTGCGACCCGGATGATCTCGGGGATGGAAAGGTAGGCCGCGACCGGGCCCAGCCCCTCACCGATGCGGTAAGCCTCGTCCGCCTTGAAGCGGTGCAGGCCCAGCTTGTCCTCTTCGGCGAAGACGGCGACGGTCTTCTTGCCCAGCTCGTTCGCGGCGCGCATCACGCGGATGGCGATCTCGCCACGGTTGGCGACAAGGATCTTGTTGAACATGCCGGTCCCCCTTCTGAAGTTCGCGGCATCCTAGCGATGCTGCAACGCAGCGCAAGCTTTCACCGGGCATCCGCGACGGATAATCGCAACGCAGATACCCGCCGACGGCAGTGCGGCGCAAGAAAAGAAAACCGTGTGGTTCGGCGGCGGAAGATTGTTTCCCAACGCTCGCAAAGGCCCGTCGCCGGCTAGTTCGCCGCCCCGTTCACATGCTGCGAGTCGAGGGCGCGCGCATCCACGCCGTCGAGGCAGTTGACATTCACCGCCACCATCTTCGCGCCGTCCTTCTCGCCGAAGGCAAAGGGCTGGATGCCGCAGACCGGGCAGAAGCGATGCGAGATCGCCTCTCTGTTGAAGCGGTATTCGGTGGTCGCCCCGTCGCTGGTCAGCTTGAAATCACCCGCCGGGGTGAAGGTCAGGACCGAGCCCAGCCTGCGACAGCGCGAGCAGTTGCAGGTGACCGTGCGGTCAAGATCCAGATCGGCCTCAAACGCCACCGCGCCGCATTGGCAGCTGCCGGAATAGTGCTGTTTCGCCATTGTCGTTCCTCCTGTTGGGCAGAGGCTGCCCGGTTCAGTGAACCGGGTCAACGCCTCCCGAGCACGCCAGCCACCCTGCGGCGGCGCGCTGCCCGCGCTTGATACCGGGCGCGTTCTCGCCGCAATTGATCTTTTGTTCTTGCTATGTTCCGCGTTTCATGTTGCCTTTTGGTCCGGGGTGACTATGTGATGCGCTTGGTCGATTGGGGCACGCCTATGGAACAGAAGTTCATCGAAGTGCGCGGCGCGCGCGAGCACAACCTGAAGGGCGTGGATATGGACATTCCGCGCGATCAGCTGGTGGTCATTACCGGCCTGTCGGGTTCGGGCAAGTCCAGCCTCGCCTTTGACACGGTCTATGCCGAGGGTCAGCGCCGCTATGTCGAAAGCCTGTCGGCCTATGCGCGGCAGTTCCTCGACATGATGGGCAAGCCGGATGTGGACCATATCAGCGGTCTTTCCCCGGCCATTTCCATCGAGCAGAAGACGACGTCCAAGAACCCCCGCTCGACCGTCGGCACCGTCACCGAGATCTATGACTACCTGCGGCTGCTCTTCGCCCGCGCCGGCACACCCTATTCGCCCGCAACTGGCCTGCCGATCGAGGCGCAGCAGGTGCAGGACATGGTCGACCGGATCATGGGGATGGAGGAAGGCAGCCGGGCCTATCTGCTCGCCCCGATCGTCCGCGACCGCAAGGGCGAGTATAAGAAAGAGTTCCTCGAACTCAGGAAGCAGGGCTTCCAGCGGGTGAAGGTCGATGGCCAGTTCTATGAATTGGACGAGCCGCCGGTGCTGGACAAGAAATTCCGCCATGACATCGACGTTGTCGTTGACCGCATCGTCGTGCGCGAGGGGTTGGAGACGCGGCTGGCCGACAGTCTGCGCACCGCGCTGGATCTGGCCGACGGCATCGCCGTGCTGGAAACCGCGCCGACCGAAGGCGATCCCGAGCGCATCACCTTCAGCGAGAATTTCGCCTGCCCGGTCTCGGGCTTCACCATCCCCGAGATCGAGCCCCGGCTGTTCTCGTTCAACGCCCCTTTCGGTGCCTGCCCGGTCTGTGACGGCCTGGGCGTCGAGCTGTTCTTTGACGAGCGACTGATCGTGCCCGACAGTGCCCTGTCGGTCGCCAAGGGTGCCATCGCACCCTGGGCCAAGTCGAAATCGGCCTATCTGACCCAGACCATCAACGCACTGGCCAGTCATTACGGCTTTGACAAGAAGACCGCCTGGAAGGACCTGCCCGAGACGGCGCAGAAGATGTTCCTCTATGGCTCGGGCGAGGAACAGATCAAGTTCCGCTTCGATGATGCCGGCCGCGTCTATGAGGTCACTCGCGTCTTCGAAGGCGTGATCCCGAACATGCAGCGCCGCTTGCGTGAATCCGACAGCGCCTGGGTGCGCGAGGAATTCGAACGCTACCAGAACAACCGCCCCTGCGGCTCGTGCCACGGCTATCGCCTGAAGCCCGAGGCGCTGGCGGTGAAGATCGCCGGCACTCATATCGGCGAGGTGGTGCAGCTGTCGATCCGCGAGGCGCTGGCCTGGGTCGAGGCCGCGCCCGCCAGCCTCAGCAATCAGAAGAACGAGATCGCCCGTGCGATCCTGAAGGAAATTCGCGAACGGCTTGGTTTCCTTGTGAATGTAGGCCTCGACTACCTGACCATGTCGCGCGCCGCCGGCACCCTCTCGGGCGGCGAAAGCCAGCGGATTCGCCTGGCCAGCCAGATCGGCTCGGGCCTGACCGGGGTGCTCTATGTGCTGGACGAACCTTCGATCGGCTTGCACCAGCGCGACAATGACCGGCTGCTCAAAACGCTGATGAACCTGCGCGATCAGGGCAATTCGGTGCTGGTGGTGGAACATGACGAGGATGCGATCCGCCATGCCGATTACGTCTTCGACATGGGCCCCGGCGCGGGCGTGCATGGCGGCACCGTGGTCGCCAAGGGCACGCCCGAGGAGATCGCCGCCGATCCAGCCAGCCTGACCGGGCAATATCTGTCGGGCACACGCGAGATCGCCGTGCCCTCGGAACGCCGCAAGGGCAAGGGCAAGTCCGTGACCGTGGTTGGTGCAACCGGCAACAACCTCAAGGACGTGACCGCCGAATTCCCGCTGGGGAAATTCGTGGCCGTCACCGGCGTCTCGGGCGGCGGCAAGTCGACGCTGACCATCGAGACGCTGTTCAAGACCGCCTCGATGCGCCTCAATGGCGCGCGCCAGACCCCGGCCCCCTGCGAGACGATCAAGGGGCTGGAGCAGTTGGACAAGGTCATCGACATCGACCAGCGCCCGATCGGCCGCACGCCACGCTCGAACCCCGCGACCTATACCGGCGCCTTCACGCCCATCCGCGACTGGTTCGCCGGTCTGCCCGAGGCCAAGGCCCGTGGCTACAAGCCCGGCCGCTTCAGCTTCAACGTCAAGGGTGGGCGTTGCGAGGCCTGTCAGGGTGATGGCGTCATCAAGATCGAGATGCATTTCCTGCCCGATGTCTATGTCACCTGCGAGACCTGCAAGGGCAAGCGCTACAACCGCGAGACGCTTGAAATCCGCTTCAAGGGCAAGAGCATCGCCGATGTTCTTGACATGACGGTTGAGGATGCCCAACAGTTCTTCGCCGCTGTCCCCTCGATCCGTGAAAAGATGGACGCTTTGATGCAGGTCGGGCTTGGCTATGTGAAGGTCGGTCAGCAGGCGACGACGCTGTCAGGCGGCGAGGCGCAGCGGGTGAAGCTGTCGAAGGAACTCAGCCGACGCTCGACCGGCAAGACGCTCTATATCCTCGACGAGCCGACCACCGGCTTGCATTTCGAGGATGTGCGCAAACTGCTCGAGGTGCTGCATCACCTTGTCGACGAGGGCAACACGGTGATCGTGATCGAGCATAATCTCGACGTCATCAAGACCGCCGACTGGATCATCGATATCGGCCCCGAGGGCGGCGATGGCGGCGGGCAGATCGTGGCCACCGGCACGCCCGAAGACGTGGCCGGGATCGAGGCCAGCCACACCGGACGCTATCTCGGCCCTATGCTGCGCCCGGCGCGTGTCAGGCCGCGGATCAAGGCCGCCGAGTGATCGCTGTTGGCTGGCAGAAGGCCGAGGGCGCGCTGGTCGCGCTGGCCGGTCTGGGCATTGCCCTCGCGGTGCAGCCCGGCTGGCCCTGGTGGCTCTGGCCGCTGATCCTGCTTGCGCCCGATCTTGCGATGGTCGGCTACGTGGCCGGGCCGCGCGTGGGTGCGGCGCTGTATAACGCCGCGCATCTCTACGGGCTTGCCCTGCTGCTGGCAGTGCTGGGCGTGGTCTCGGGCCTGCCGATCCTGATTGCCATCGGCGGGCTGTGGCTGGCGCATATCGGCCTCGACCGGGCGCTTGGCTATGGGCTGAAATCACCCGAGGGCTTCCGCCTCACCCATCTTGGCCGGATCGGTCGCGGCGAGGGTTAGCCGCCGGGCTGGTATTGCGCCTTCGGCAGGTTCATCACCATGCAGCCCCGCTCGTCGAACCCGGCCTGCCCGGCATAGCGCGGGCGGTTCGGATCGCTCGGCGGAAGTTCGAAACTGGCGCAAAGCCGCAGATTCTCGTCATCGATCTGCTCGACCACATAGGCCTGCCCGGTTGCCGGGTCCGACAGGCGCGGGGTGGACGGACAGGCGGCGGTGGACTCGACCAGCGGCGACAGCACCCTGCGCTCGCGCGCGAGGCAATCCAGTTGCGCCTGAAGCGACCACAGATCGCTGCGCCGCATGTCGTCGCGCCGTTCCGCCCGGCCCTGCCCCGGCCCGCCGGCGATCAGGAAGCCGCCGACGATCGCCGCCAGCCCGAGTGCGGTGATGGCATGGGTTGCCCAGCCCTTGCTCAGCCCTCTCATTCCATCTCGTCCCTGTAATAGGCCAGCACCAGCCCGCCCATGACCGCGACCAGCAGCGCCTTGGCCAGAAAGCGCGCCGACAGGTCACCGCCGAGAAACACATAGACCACTGTCACCACGTCGCAGAGCAGGGCCAGAAGCGCGATCAGCATGGTGACCGAGGCGACCCATCGCCTGACCAGCGAGTGCTGCCGCCGGGTCTCGTCGGCGGCGTGACGGTTGGCCTGCCGGTTGAGGTAGAGAAACAGCGGCAGGAAGGCGATCAGCGTGGCGATGGGCCAGCGCAGCCAACCGCCATCGCCCGGATAGGTCTCGTAGGGATCGGGCAGCAGATATTCGATGATGCCGAATCCCAGCATGACGATATGCGAGCTGACCACGCCGAGCGCGATGAACAGGAGGCCATAGAGCAGCGCCTCGCGGGCCGAGACATAGGCGCTGGGGCGCGGCACCGGCGGCAGGCCGGGCGCATCGGCCCATTGCGCCAGCGCCGCATCGATCTCGGCCTCGGCCCATCCGGCCCCCTTCAGCGCCTGCACGATCGCCGGTCGGTCAGCACCACCGGCCAGCCCCGCATGGACGAATTCCGACAAGGCCTCGGCTGCCTTCATCACGCCTCCCGATGACGTTCTCTCGCGTCCGGGGAACGATGCCGCAGGGGCAGGCCAAGTCAACCTGCAAAAAATTCGCCGATGGTCGGATTTTCCTCTTGCAGCCCCCCGCGCGCCCTTATAGATGACCCTCCACCGGCGGATGAAAGACCACCGGGACGGAGTGCGGGCGTAGCTCAGGGGTAGAGCATAACCTTGCCAAGGTTAGGGTCGTGAGTTCGAATCTCATCGCCCGCTCCAATTCAAAAAGCCGGCCGCAAGGCCGGCTTTTTTGATTTGCAGCAAGGTGTGGTGGCAGGTTCCGGCCTATGCTGGGACAAGACAGGGAACTCGCCCCGGTCTGGTGACCTTTTACCGATGCGAGCGTGAACCAAACCAAACCGAGGCGAGCGGCAAGTTGCCCACAACCCGTACACTGATCGCAGGACCTACTTGCCACAGCAGGCTGCTGACTCGGGAAACGTCAGGGCGCGGTCCTTCTAGCACCGAACTTTACACTGTCAATTACACGGACTGCAGGACCCGGTGATGGCTGCGGCAAAAACACATCACCATGGCAACCTGCGCGAGGCGCTGGTCGAGGCGGGAATCGCGCTGCTGTCCGAGGGCGGGCCCGGCGCCCTGACGCTGCGCAAGGCGGCGGCGCGGGCGGGCGTGTCACATGCCGCCCCGGCGCATCATTTCGACGGGCTGCCCGGTCTGCTGGCCGAGATCGCCCTGCGCGGCTTCGAGATGTTCCATGCCCATCTGGACCAGCGTTGCCGGGCCGAGACCTCGGACGACCCCTTCGCGCAGCTGATGGCGGCGAACAGCGCCTATGTCGAATTCGCCCGTTGCCATCGCGCGCTGTTCCAGCTGATGTTCGTCGAGGTCGAGCATTCCACCCCGCCGCTGCGGCTGGCGGCAGTGCGCTGCTATGGCGTGCTGCAGGAAAAATGCCGGCCGCTCTGCGGCGACCGCGACCCGGCGGCCTTCGAAAGCGCGGTCTGGGCGCTGACCCATGGCTATGTCGCGCTTGGCATGGCCGAGCCGAGGCCCAACGCCCCGGCCCAGGTGCCGTCCTACGAGACCCTGCTGCGGATGCTGGTCCGCCCCGAGGGCGAACCAGCGCGCTGATCAGCCGTCCTGGCGGATGCGGGCGTTCGACGGGTCGAAGGGGCTGTCCTCGGCCACTTCGGCGTCATAGAGCTCGCGGAACATGCGGACCTTCAGCTTGGTGCCCGGCGCGGCCAGTTCGGGGCGGACATAGCCCATGCCGATCTGCTTGCCGAAGGCCACCGACCAGCCGCCCGAGGTCAGCCGCCCGACCCGCTGCCCGTCAAGGAACAGCCCCTCGCGGCCCCAGGGATCGGCATCCGCCGGCCCGTCGATCAGCAGGGTGACGCATTTCGAACGAATGCCCTTGGCCAGCATCTTCGCCTTGCCGTTGAACTCCTTGTCCAGATCGACGAAACGATCCAGCCCGGCCTCCAGCGGCGTCGCGTCGCGGCCCAGCTCGGTGCCGAAGGCGCGATAGGATTTCTCCTGACGCAGCCAGTTCTGCGCCCGCGCGCCGACCAGCTTCAGCCCGTGTTTCTCGCCCGCCTTCACCAGCTGGTCCCAGAGATAGCGGCCGAATTCGACCGGGTGGTGCAATTCCCAGCCCAGCTCGCCGGTATAGGCCACGCGGATCGCCATGGTCGGGCACATGCCCAGCTCGATATCCTTGGCCGAGAGCCAGGGGAAACGCTTGTTCGACAGCGCGGTTGCCGGGTCGGCATCGCGGATCAGCTCGGCCAGGATCGCGCGGCTGTTCGGCCCGGCCAGTGCGAAGACGCCATATTGGTTGGTCACGTCATGGATATGCACCGGCCCGAATTCGCCGCCCATCTCTTCGGCCAGCTTGCGCAGGTTGTCGGAATCGTAATCCGCCCAGGCCCCGGCCGAGACGAGGTAGTATTCGTTCTCGCCGCGCCGGACGATGGTGTATTCGGTGCGCGTGGTGCCGGCCTCGGTCAGCGCATAGGTCAGGTTGATGCGGCCGACCTTGGGCAGCTTGTTGGTGGTGAACCAGTCGAGGAACGCCGTCGCGCCGGGACCCGAGACCGAATGCTTGGCAAAGGCCGAGGCGTCGATCAGCCCGGCGGTGTCGCGGATCGCCTGCGCCTCGTCGCGCGCATATTGCCACCAGCCGCCGCGGCGGAAGCTGCGGGCCTTGTGGTCGAAATCGGCGGGCGCGTCCTTCGGGCCGTAATAGTTCGGACGCTCCCAGCCATTCACCTGCCCCATCTGCGCGCCCGCCGCGATCTGGCGGTCATAGGCGGGCGCGGTGCGCAGCGGCCGGGCGGCCTCACGCTCTTCATCGGGATGGTGCAGGATGAAGACGTGGGAATAGCATTCCTCGTTCTTCGTCACCGCATATTCCGTGGTCATCCACTTGCCATAGCGGCGCGGATCGAGGCTGGCCATGTCGATCTCGGCCTCGCCCTGGGTCATCATCTGCGTCAGGTAATGCCCCACCCCGCCGGCTGCGGTGATGCCAAAGCTGAAGCCCTCGGCCAGCCACATGTTGCGCAGGCCCGGCGCCGGGCCGACCAGCGGGTTGCCGTCCGGGGTATAGCAGATCGGGCCGTTGAAATCGTCCTTCAGGCCCACGGTTTCCGACGAGGGCAGCCGATGAATCATCGACATGTATTCTTCTTCGATCCGCTCGAGATCCAGCGGGAACAGGTCGGCGCGGAAGGTCTCGGGCACGTCATAGGGGAAACGTGCCGGCGCGCCCTCCTCATAGGGGCCAAGGATCCAGCCGCCGCGCTCCTCGCGCACATACCATTTCGCATCGGCATCGCGCAGCACCGGATGCTCCGGGTTGCCCGCCGCGCGCCAGGCGGCCAGCGCCGGGTCGGGCTCGGTGACGATATACTGGTGCTCGACCGGGATGGCCGGGATCTTGATGCCCAGAAGTCGCGCGGTGCGCTGCGCGTGGTTGCCGGTCGCAGTCACCACATGCTCGGCCCGGATCTCGAAGACCTCGCCCGACGGCACCAGCCGGCCCCCCTTCTCGATCATGCGCTCGCAGGTCACGACCCACTCGTCACCGCTCCAGCGATAGCCGTTGACCTGCACCTTGCGCTCGATCGCGGCCCCCGCCATGCGCGCGCCCTTGGCCAGCGCCTGCGTCACATCGGCCGGGTTGATATAGCCATCGGTCGGATGGAACAGCGCGCCCTTCAGATCGTCGGTGCGCAGCAGCGGCCAGCGGTCTTTCATCTGCGCGGGCGTCAGGAATTCATGCTCGACCCCAACCGTCTCGGCAGTGGCGGAATAGAGCATGTATTCATCCATCCGCGCATCGGTCTGCGCCATGCGCAGGTTGCCGCAACGGGTGAAGCCGGCATTCAGCCCGGTCTCGGCCTCGAGGCTGGCATAGAGCTTGACCGAGTAATCGTGGATATGGCTGGTGGCGTAACCCATGTTGAACAAGGGCAGCAGACCCGCCGCGTGCCAGGTGGAACCTGCCGTCAGCTCGTCGCGCTCGACCAGCAGCGTGTCCCAGCCGGCCTTGGCCAGATGATAGGCGATGCCACATCCGACGGCGCCGCCACCGACCACCAGAACCTTAACCTGCGTCTTCATTGCGCGAATCCCCTGCTCAGATCTTGCAAACCGTAGTGCCAGACAAGTCCGCAGGCGCATAGCATGGCCCGACACATCCCCGCGCGAAAACGACATACCCACCGTCACCCGCCCTGATGCTGCAATGCAGCACTTGCACGAATCCGTTAATTTCCCTTATCTTTCCCGGAATTGCGCGGGGGAGGTGCAGCCATGGAAATCTGTCGCGACACGGGCTCGATGATCGCGCTCTCCGACCGCTGGCGGGCCGAGGGCAAGCCCATCGTTCTGGTCGCCACCATGGGCGCGCTGCACGAGGGGCATCTGACGCTGGTCAGTCGCGCGCAGGACTGGCTTGCGGAACGCGGCGGCGGGCGGGTCGTCACCTCGATCTTCGTGAACCCGACGCAATTCGGCGAGGCCGAGGATCTGGCGAAATATCCCCGCACCGAGGAAGCCGATACCGCGCTTCTCGCTGGCGCCGGGGTGGATGCGATCTTCCTGCCGGGGGTCGCCGATATCTACCTGCCCGGCGTGCAGACCATCGTCGATGTGACCGGCCTGTCGCGCGTGCTGATGGGCAAGCTGCGCCCCGGCCATTTCCGCGGCGTGGCGACGGTGGTGACGAAACTCTTCAACATCACCGGCTGCAATGCGGCGACCTTTGGCGAGAAGGATTACCAGCAGTTGACGCTGGTGCGGCAGATGGTGCGCGACCTGAACACGCGGGTCGAGATCATCCCGGTGCCGACCGTGCGCGAGGCGGACGGGCTGGCCATGTCCTCGCGCAACCAGCGCCTGACGCCCGAGGATCGTGCGGCGGCACCGGTGCTCAGCCGATCGCTCGACCGCGCGCAAGAAGTCGCGGCCAGCGGCGGCACCATCGCCGCCATCCGGCGCGAGGTGGCGAAGGTGCTGGCGGGCGAGCCGAGGGGCGAGGTTCAGACCATAGACATCCGCCGTGCCAGCGATCTGGCGGCGATCAGCGGCCAGCCGGATCAGCCGGTCGTGGTTTTGCTGGCCGTGCGCTTTGGCGGCGTGCTGTTGATCGACCAGAGGGTCTGCGATCCCTCGGCCTGATCTCGCGGGCGCTTGCGCCCCTGCCGGATGACCGCGCGCACCGTCTCTGCGGCATCGAAGTTCCGGTCGGGATCGGTGGAATAGATCTGCCGCTCCAGCGCCCGGATCGCCGGCGCCTGTTGCGGATCATGCCCGCGCAGCCGCAGATGCGCCCCCGCCGCGTGCAGCAACTCCATCAGCCTCCCCTCGCCCGCCGCCTTGCGCATGGCCCCGACATGCGGGCTCGGCCGCCAACGCAGGATCGCGCGCCGCATCGCCGCCGGTGGTCGGAAACCGCGTCCCCAGAAGAGCAGGACCAGACCGGCAGCCCCGCCCAGCAGCAGCATCGCCGTGGCGGTCAGCGCAAGCCGCATCCGCGCCTGCCCGGCATCGGCGATATTGGCGGCAAAGCTGGCGAAGCCGAAGGGGATGGGCTTCATCGCCGCCACCTCGATCTGCCGGGTTTCCGTATCGAGCCAGGGGAAGGCAAAGGCCTTCAGCACTGCCGGCTCACCGGTGATCGGCTGCATGGTCCATTCCCAGACCACGGTCGAGACCGGCCCCTCGGGCGTCGGCTCGGTGCTGCGCTGTTCGGGCTGGGTAAAGCTTTTCAGCCAGCGTTCGCGCAGATCGGGGCGCGGCGGCAATTGATGAGACAGCGCGCCCTCGGCCCGGATGGTGACGCGGCGGATCAGCAATTCGCCGTCCTGCAGCTTGGCCGGATCGGTGGACAACTCGTCCGTCAGCGTCAGGCGATGGGCCGAAAGCGGCGGCGCGTCCGCCGGGAAGGGCTTCACATCGATGGTGATGGCGGGCGAGATGACCTGGATCTTGCGCTGCCGTCCATCCGCGCCGGTGATGGTCAGGTCATGGGTCAGCGGCCCAATGGTCAGCGGCCCGGCCTCGCGTGGAAAGACGGCCAGCTTGCGCTCGAAAATCTGCCACATCCGGCCCTTGATCCGCTCGCGATACCACTTGTCGGTGTCGAGCTGCATCCAGTCATAGCCGGGACTGTCGGGAAAGATCAGCTCGGACAGGTTCACCGTCGCATCATATTCGGCCCTCAGCGTCAGCGGGATCATCTCGCCCGCCACCGGATTGCCATGCGGATGCAGGATGTCCAGCCGCATCTCCTGCGCCGGGGCGGGACGCAGCGACCAGACCAGCAGCAACAGCACAGCCAGCAGCGGGGCGATCAGCCATTTCACCATGGCTGACCCTCGCGCGGGCGGATCAGGCCAAGGGTCTCGCGCCGCCGATACTCGGCCTGCAATCGCAGCGCCAGAAATTCGCCCGGGTCATCCGAGATCGTCGCCAGCCAGTCCTCGCTGGCTGCCACGCCGCGCGCCTGCATCATCCTCCGCCAGTCGGGATTGCTGCGCCCGATGGGATTGGCGAGGCCCGGCAGCGGCGGCGTGCCGTCGCCCTGTTTCCCGCCTGCGCCTAGCAGCCGCCCCGGCGCAACGCTGTCGCCCTGCTCGGGCGGATACATCGCCGCGACAAGATCGCGGTTCCGCCGCGCCTCGGCATCGGCGGGGTTCGAGAACAGCACCGCATCGAAATAGGCCACCGACAGCGGGTAATCGCCGGTGGCGGCCAATGACAGACCGCGATTATAGGTCTCGGACCGCCCGGCGCGGGCAAAGGCGTCATCCGCCGCCCGCCAGTCGCCAAGCCGATAAAGTGCCATGCCCTCGGCCGCCGGATCGCTGAGAAAGGGCATGGCCAGCCGTTCGGCCCCTGCGCGCAGCGCCAGCCGACCCCAGGCATCGGGACCGGCAAGGGCGAGACAGGCGAGGCCTGCCGAGGCGATGAGCAGCAGCCGGTTCATTTCGCCCTCCGAAGCAGCGACAGCAGCGGAAGCAGGGCCAGCGCGGCAAGGAAAGGCCCGAGATCGCGGTATTGCGTGGCGGCCAGCGCCGGGTCGCGGGCGCTGAGACCGGGGCGGGTCAGCAGGTGCTCGACCGCCGCCGGATCGGCGGCGCTGGCCGAGGCGCCGCCGCCAAGCCGGGCCAGTTCGGCCAGCGCCTCGGGCGCGGGCGGCGGCGCGTCGGGGGCGCCCCGGTGCAGCGCCAGCGTCGACAGGCGGATGCCGCGCTCGGCCAGACGGTCGGCAGCGCCGCGCGTAGTGGCATCGATGCCGCCGCCATCCGAGATCAGCACCAGATCGGCGCGCTTCATCCCCGCCAGCATCTCGCCCCCCAGCCCGAGAGCCGCCGAAGGACGGCTGCCATCGCCGGGCATCAGCCCCGGCGCCATGGCGGCGATCTGGGTTTCCAGCACCCGCCCGTCCATGGTGGGCGCCGAGACGGCAAAGGCCTCGCCGTCATAGAGGATCAGCCCGACCGGCCGACCGGCCAGCGCCTGCACCAGACCGGCCGTGGCGATCTGGGCATCGGCCAAGGCCGGCCCCTCAGCCACCGAGGGCGACAGGTCCACCGCAAGGATCACCGCATCGACCTGTGCGAGCACCGGCGCATCGCCGCGCGGCAAGGCCGGTCCCGCCAGCCCCAGCATCAGCGCCGCCCCGCCCATCAGCGGCAGGAAGCGCCGCCAGCCGCTGCCGCCGATGGTCAGATGACCCAGCTGGCGCATCCCCTCCAGCATCGCGGGCGGCATCACCGCCTGCCAGCCCCCGGCATCGGGCCGCCGCTGCCATTGCCACAGCGCCAGCGTGATCAGCGGCAGGATCAAGACCAGCCACCATGGGCGCAGCAGGATCAGCGGCCCGCTCATCGCGGCCGCCTGAGGCCGAGGACCAGCAGGCACAAAGCGGCAAGACCGGCGGGCCAGACCCAGAGGCTGCGCCAGAAGCGCAGCGGCGGGCGTTCGGATTGCCCTGGTTCCAGCCGGTCCAGCGTGCGGGCCATGGCGAGAAGATCGGCCATGTCGCGAACCCGGAAGCTGGCACCGCCGCTGGCTTCGGCCACCTCGCGCAGGGTCTTGGCATCGACGGCATCGCGTGACCGGGGCTGGCTTTCCAGATCATCCGGCCCCAGCGCGATTGTGTGGACCCGGATGCCCTTCTCCGCCGCCAGCCGCGCCACCGAAACCGCCGGGACCTCGCCCGAAGTGTTCACCCCGTCGGACAGCAGCACCACCACCCGGCTTGGCGCCTCGCTGTCCGAGAGCCGCTTCAGCGCCAGCCCCAGCCCGTCGGAAATCGCCGTCGAGCGCCCCGAGATGCCGATCTGCGCCTCGTCGATGGCCCGCGACACCGTGCCCACGTCAAAGGTCAGGGGGGCTGCGAAATAGGCGCGGTCGCCGAAGATCACCAGCCCGATCCGGTCGCCCCTCCGTGCCTCGACGAAGGCGCTGGCCGTGCGTTTTACCGCCTCGAGCCGCGAGATCGGCTGGCCGTCCAGCCGGAAATCCTCCTTCACCATGCTGCCCGAGAGATCCAGCGCAAGCACGATCTCGCGCCCCGAGACCGGCAGCATGTCCGAAACCTCGCTGATCCGTGGCCCCGCCAGTGCGATCACCAGCGCGACCCACGCGAGCGCCGCGATCAGCAGCCCGGCGCGGTCGGCCTGCCGCCCCTGCCCCGGCTCGGCTCCCTGAAAGACCGGCCCCGGCACATGCAAGGCCGGGCGCGGGCGTTCCGGCGCGGGCCAGAGCCAGCGCAGGATCAGCGGCAGCGGCAGCAGGATCAGCATCAGCGGCGCGGCAAGGTTCATCGGTGAAACCGCCTGCGGCTGGCGCGCTCGATCTCGTCGGCGTTTGGCGGGGTCGCGAGATAGGCGGCTTCGCGCAGATCGGGCGGCAGGCGACCGGTGATCCGGGCAATGGCCAGCAACCGCTCGCCCGCCGGCAGGTCGCGGGTGGCGCTGAGGCGCTGGCGGGTCGTGGCCCGGCGGGTCAGCAGCGGGCCGAGGAGCAGTGCGATCAGCGCCGCCGCCAGAAGCCCCAGCCCGACCAGCGCCAGCATCTCGCGCCCCTCGAGCACCCGCATTGCGGCGGGCAGGCGGATCGGGGCCAGCGCCTCCAGCAACTCCTCGCGGGTCATGGCAGCACCTGTTCGACCGTCGCGCCAAGCGCACGCAGGCGCGCCAGATCGCCTGCAAGGTCCAGCGGCCGGAGCCGCCCCAGCCGGAAGGCCGCACCATCGGTGACGGCCAGCGCACGCGCGGGCGGGGCGGATTCGGCCGGATCGACGATCAGCGAGATGACCAGCCGCCGCCCCCGCGCCAATCGTGCCAGCGCCGGGGCGTCGGCCTCGGTGATCGCCTGCGCCTCGGTCGCAAGATGCAGCCGGCTGCCCGGCGGCACCATCCGCGCGGCCCGTCCCGACAGCGCCGCCAGCCCAAGGCCCTGCGGCTCGGGCCGGGTCAGCGCAAGATCATGCTCGCCCTGAAACATCCGGGCGATCGCCGCCATCTGCCGGTCGCCCTGCCCCGCTGCGATCGCGCCGATCCCGGCCTCGGTCAGCGCCAGCGCGCCGACATTGCCGCCGCGCATCATCGCCTGCCAGCCGATCCGCGCCAGGTGCAGCCCGGCCCGGACCGAGCGAAACGCCTCCCCCGTGCCCCACAGCATCGGCGCACGGAAATCCGCGATCAGCAGGGTGGTGTCGTCGCGATCCTCGTGAAAGCTGCGGATATGGGGAATGCCGGTGCGGGCAGTGGCCGAGGGATCGATGCGGCGCGGATCATCACCCTCGACATAGGCCCTGAGTTCGCGCAGATCCATGCCCGCGCCCGGTGGCCGGGCCGGCAGCGCGCCGGGGCGGCGGGTGGCCGGACGGTGGCGCGCGGTCGATTGCGCCTCGCTGCGCAGGGCCAGCATCTCGGCGGCCAGAAGCCGCAACCCGGGCCGGTCCAGCGCCGCCGGCAGGGCTACCACGGCTTGATCCCGGCTTGCGCCGCCGCGATCAGGTCGCGGCCGCTGCGGCCCTCGCTGGCGGCGGCCCAGCTGGGCACCAGACGGTGCGACAGCGCGTCGCCAGCCAGTTCCTCGGCATCCTCGGGCAGCCCGTGATCGCGGCCATTCAGCCAGGCCCGTGCCCGCACGGCGGCGGCCAGCGCCAGCGTGCCGCGCGGCGAGACCGCATGTTCCACATCAGCAGCCACCGCGCCCCCGGCCCGTGTCGCCATGACCAGCCGGATGATGTAATCCTTCAAGACCGGCGCCAGATGCACCCGCGCTACCTCGGCCCGCGCCGCCCGGATCTGCGCGCCCGTCAGCGGCGCACCTGTCAGCACCGGCGGGGCCACCGCCTCGGCCTCGACCAGATCGAGGATCTGCCGCTCGATCTCGGCATCGGGCAGGTCCAGCGACAGATGCAGCAGGAAACGATCCAGCTGCGCCTCGGGCAGCGGGAAGGTGCCCTCGTGCTCGATCGGGTTCTGCGTCGCCACCACCATGAAGGGATCAGGCAAGGGCCGCGTCACGCCGCCCACCGTCACCTGCCGCTCGGCCATCGCCTCGAGCAGCGCCGACTGCACCTTCGGCGGCGCGCGGTTGATCTCATCCACCAGCACGAGGCTGTGAAAGACCGGGCCGGGGACGAAATCGAAGGCCCCTGTCTCGGGGCGAAACACCTGCGTCCCGGTCAGGTCCGAGGGCAGCAGGTCGGGCGTGCACTGGATGCGGGCGTGATCGCCCGGCAGATGCGCCGCCAGCAGCGTGACGGCGCGGGTCTTGGCCACGCCGGGCGGCCCCTCGATCAGCACATGGCCGCCGGCCAGCAGCGCGATCAGCAGACGCTCGACCATTCGCGCATGGCCGATCAGCCCCGCCCCCACCTGCTCGCGCAAGCTGGCGACGGCATCCCATTCGGTGCGGGCATCCTCCATGCGGCTCCTCCTGCCGTTTCCCCCACCTTAGGGGGGATTTCGCGGCGGGCCAGCCGTCAGGCGGGAAAGGTCCACCCTTAGGACTAGGCGAAAGCCGCCCGGGCGGATTGCAATTCCCCGCAGAACGTCGAACCATGGTCCCGCCGCTGCCGAGGAGAAGGATCCCGCGATGAACAGGAAGCCCGACAATCTGACCCTGCCGCAGCCGCTGAACCTGATCGGCAATGACTGGGTTCCCGCCGCTTCGGGCCGGTCGATGCCGGTGCTGTCGCCCATCGATGGCGCGGTCTTCACCGAGATCGCGGAAAGCGATGCCAGCGATGTCGATGCCGCCGTTGCCGCCGCCCGCGCTGCCTTCGACGGTGGCGACTGGTCGCGCCTGACGGCGACGGAACGCGGGCGGCTGTTGATGACCTATGCCCGGCTGATCGCCGAGCATACCGAGGCGCTGGCACAGCTGGAAACCCGCGACAACGGCAAGCCGATCAAGCAGGCGCGCGCCGACATGGTGGCCACCGCGCGCTATTTCGAATTCTATGGCGGGGCCGCCGACAAGGTGCATGGCGAGATCATCCCCTTCCTCAACGGCTATGACGTGGCGGTGCATCGCGAGCCTTACGGCGTCGTCGGCGCGATCATCCCGTGGAACTACCCGGCGCAGATCTATGGCCGGGTGGTCGCGGCGGCGCTGGCGATGGGAAATACCGTGGTGCTGAAACCCGCCGAGGACGCCTGCCTCTCGGCGCTGCGGCTTGGCGAACTGGCGGTCGAGGCGGGCTTTCCGCCTGGCGCGCTGAACATCGTCACTGGTCGGGGCGAGGTCGCGGGCAAGGCACTGTCGGAACATCGCGGGCTGGATTTCCTGACCTTCACCGGCTCGCCCGAGGTTGGCGTGATGATCCAGATCGCGGCGGCTCGGAATTTCATTCCCTGCACGCTGGAACTGGGCGGCAAGTCGCCGCAGATCGTCTTCGACGATGCCGATCTGGACGCCGCCCTGCCCTATCTGGTGAATGCCATCGTCCAGAATGGCGGCCAGACCTGCTCGGCGGGCAGCCGTGTTCTGGTCCAGCGCGGTATTCTGGACCAGCTGTCGGGGCTGCTTGCAAAACGATTTGCCGAGATCGAGGCCTCGGCCTCGGGTGAAGAGGCGCTGCTCGGGCCGCTGATCTCGGCCCGTCAGAAAGCGCGGGTCGAAACCTATATCGCCGAGGCCGGCGCGCCGCTGATCGCGCGAGGCCGGATCCGCGCCGATGCGCCACCGGGCGGCTTCTATGTCGCGCCGGCGGTCTTTGGCCCGGTCGATCCGGGGTCGCGGCTGGCGCAGGAAGAGGTTTTCGGACCGGTCCTCGCCGTCATCCCCTTCGACGACGAGGCCGAGGCGATCCGCATCGCCAATGGCACCGAATACGGGCTGGTCGCCGCCGTCTGGACCCGCGATGGCGGGCGACAGCAGCGGGTCGCCAAGGCGATGCGCTGCGGGCAGGTCTATATCAACGGGTTCGGCGCCGGCGGGGGCGTTGAACTGCCCTTCGGCGGGGTGCGCAAATCCGGGCATGGGCGGGAGAAGGGTTTTGCGGCGCTGTATGAATTTTCGCAGATCAAGACCATCGTGAACAATCACGGGTAAGAAAGGCAGGCAGGGATATGAGATTGCAGGGAAAAACGGCGCTGGTGACGGGCGCGGCCTCGGGCTTTGGCAAGGGCATCGCGGAAACCTTTGCCCGCGAGGGCGCGAAGGTCGCGGTGGTCGATCTGAACGAGGCGGGCGCGCAGGCCGTGGCGGCCGAACTGGGCGGTGACGCCATCGCCATCGCCTGCGACGTGTCCAAGAGCGATCAGGTCGAGGCGGCCGTGCAGGCCGCTCGCGCCGCCTTTGGCCGGCTGGACATCGTGGTCAACAATGCCGGCTGGACCAACCCGAACCGCCCGCTGATGGAGACGGACGAGGCCACCTATCGCAAGATCCTCGACATCAACGTCATGTCGATCTTTCACATGACCAAAAGCTGCGTGCCGGTCTGGCGCGATCAGGGCGGTGGGGTGATGATCAATGTCGGCTCGACCGCCGGCATCCGCCCGCGACCGGGGCTGACCTGGTACAATTCCTCGAAGGGCGCGGTGAACCTGATGAGCCGCTCGCTGGCGGTGGAACTGGCACCCGACAATATCCGGGTGAACTGCATCGCCCCGGTCATGGGCGCGACCGGGTTGCTGGAACAGTTCATGGGCGTGCCCGACACGCCCGAGAACCGCGAACGCTTCATCGCCACCATCCCGATGGGCCGGCTGTCCCAGCCCCGCGACATCGCCAATGCGGCGCTTTACCTCGCCTCTGACGAGGCCGATTTCATCACCGGCGTGGTGCTGGAAGTAGATGGCGGCCGCACCATCTGAAGCCGGACGATCTGAGCCTTAGGTCTCGACCAGTTCCGCCAGCTGGTCGAGACATTGCCCCCAGCCCTCGGCAAAGCCCATCTCCTCGTGCCGCTTGCGGTCGGCCTCGTCCTTGTGCAGCACCCGCGCGGAATAGCGCGTGCCTTCGCCATCCGCCTCCATCAGGATGATCGCGGTCATGAAACCTCCGCCGGTCGGGCGGAAATCCGGGCCGAGGCCATCGGTAAAGACCAGCTTGTGATGGGGTTCGGCCACCAGCACGCAGCCGGGGTTTTCCATCTCGGTCCCGTCGGGCAGTCGCATGACGATGTTGCAGGCCCCACCGGGGCGCGGGTCGATCTCGGCCTTGGTCACTTCGACCGGCTTCGGCGCGAACCATTGCTTCAACAGGTCGGGCGTGGTCCAGGCGCGCCAGATCTTTTCCGGCGTGGCATTGATCCGGCGCGAGATCATCAGATCCCGCCCGTCGACGGTCACGGTGTTTTTCGGCATTGTTGCTCTCCTCTGCGCCGGATGCTGCCAGAGGGGGTTATCAGGCGCAAGGCAGGGGGAAGGTATCAATGAACCCCGACCGCCCGCCTCAGAACGCCTTGAACGTCATGGTCGTCAGCGTCCGGCTGATGCCCTCGATATCGAACAGGCGTTCGGCCAGATAGCGGCCGACATCCTCGTCCTCGGGGATATAGACCTTGGCCATCAGGTCATATTCACCGCTGGTCGAGTAAAGTTCGCTGACGACCTCGCGGTCGTAGATGGCATCGGCGACCTCGTAGGTCTTGCCGGGGGTGCAGCGGAACTGGACGAAGACGGGGCGCATCGGGAACCTCGGACTGGGGTGATGGCGGCAGGTTAGCCCGCCGCCGCCGCCCGGGTCCAGCCCCCGCGCCGCAACCCGTGATAGAAGCGCCAATAGAGCAGCACCGCAGAGACCGACAGTCCCGCCAGCAGCCCGGCCCAGAGGCCCGGCGCGCCCATGCCAAGGGTGAAGGCGCAGACATAGCTGGTGGTCATCCCCACCGCCCAATAGCCGACGATCGCCAGGTAGAGCGGGATCTGCGTGTCCTGCACGCCCCTGAGCAGGCCCTGCAGGATCACCTGCATCGCATCGGCGATCTGGAACATCGCCGCCCAGATCATCAGCCCCACCGCGACCACCAGGATCGCCCCGCTGCTCGGGTCGGTCTGATCGAGATAAAGCTGCACCAGCGGTGCGGGCCAGAGGATGAAGATCACGATCACCACCGCCGCGAAACCCAGCGACATCAGGATCACCGCCGCCGCCACGTCGCGCAGGCCAGCGAAATCGCGGCGGCCAAAGGCGTCGCCGGCGCGGATGGTCGCGGCATTGGACAGGCCCAGATGCACCATGAAGGCGATCGAGGTGATCTGCAGTGCGATGCCATGGGCGGCCAGTTCGGTGGTGCCGATCCAGCCCATCATCACGTTGCTGCCGGCAAACAGCGCCACCTCGGCCACGATCGCCAGACCGATGGGCAGGCCAAGGCGGAAGACGCTGAAGAAGAAGGGCCAGTCGGGACGCCAGAATCGCTGCATCAGCCGATAGCGCCGCGCCTCGGGCAGCCACAGCGCATAGGCCAGGAGGCCGACCAGTTGCAGCCCGTTCACGATCAGGCTGGCAATGGCCGAGCCGGCCACGCCCAGTTCCGGAAAGCCCCAGTTGCCGAAGATCAGCAGCCAGTTCAGCAACACGTTCAGCGGCAGCCCCGCCAGCGTGATCCACATCACCGCATTGGGCCGGCCAAGGGCCGAGAGATAGGAATTGATGACCATCCCGCCCAACACCAGCGGCATGGCGGGCATCATGATGCGCAGGTAATCCTGCGCCAGCGCAGCGATCTGCGGCTGCTGCCCCAGAAAGGTCAGGATCGGACCCGACCACCACATCAGCGGCGCCATCAGCAAACCGTGCAGCATCGACAACCAGATCGCCATGCGGGTGACGCGCCGCACCTCGACATCATCGCCGCGTGCGCGGGCCCCGGCGATCAGCCCCGAGCCGCCGATGGAATAGCCGCCGCCCAGGAGGAACAGCAGCATGTAAAGCGAGCTGGCCAGAACCAGCGCCGCCAGCGCCTCGACCCCGTACCAGCCGACCATGACCGTATCGGCCACGCCGATGGCCATGCGCGCGACATGGCTGCCGATCATCGGCAAGCCAAGCGCCAACGTGGCGGTCAGTTCGGGGCGAAGGCGGGCGATATCCATTCCTCGCCCATATCTGCACAATCTGCAGGCAGCAAGCGGCATGACATGCTTGGGCAAGTGCTTGCCGCATCCGCCGCCATCTGCGATAGACAGCCCCGACGACACCGGAGCCCGACATGACCTTTCGCGCCCGCCATCTGCTTGGCATCGATCACCTTGCCCCGCAGGAGATCACCACCCTTCTCGATCTGGCCGAAACCTATGTCGAGTTGAACCAGCGCACGGTGAAACATGCCGATGCGCTGGCCGGGATGACCCAGATCAACCTGTTCTTCGAGAACTCGACCCGCACGCAATCGAGCTTCGAACTGGCCGGCAAGCGACTGGGGGCGGATGTGATGAACATGTCGGTCGCCCATTCCTCGGTGAAGAAGGGCGAGACGCTGATCGACACGGCGCTGACGCTGAACGCCATGCATCCGGACCTCTTGATCGTGCGCCACCCGAATTCCGGCGCGGTGAACCTTCTGGCGGAAAAGGTGAACTGCGCCGTCATCAATGCGGGCGATGGCCGGCACGAACATCCGACGCAGGCACTTCTGGATGCGCTGACCATCCGCCGCGCCAAGGGCCGCATCCAGCGTCTGACCGTCGCCATCTGCGGCGACATCGCGCATAGCCGGGTGGCGCGCTCGAACCTGATCCTTCTGGGCAAGATGGAGAACCGTCTGCGCCTGATCGGGCCGCGCACGCTGATGCCGGCGGGCGTCGCTGATCTCGGCTGCGAGGTCTACGAGGACATGCGCGAGGGGCTGAAAGGCGCCGATGTGGTGATGATGCTGCGGCTTCAGAAAGAGCGCATGGATGGCGGCTTCATCCCCTCGGAACGCGAATATTTCCACCGCTGGGGGCTCGATGCCGAGAAACTGGCGCTGGCCAAGCCCGATGCCATCGTCATGCATCCCGGCCCGATGAATCGCGGCGTCGAGATCGACGGAACCATCGCCGATGACATCAACCGTTCCGTCATTCAGGACCAGGTCGAGATGGGCGTGGCCGTGCGCATGGCGGCGATGGACCTGCTGGCGCGGAACCTGCGCAGCGAACGCGGCCGCGTGCTGGCCGGACCGGGGCTGTGGGATGGCTGATCTGCAACCGGGCGAGAAGGTGGTGCAGGTCTGGCGCAGCAGTGACGCCGCCATCCTGCGCAGCGTCGGCATCGCCACCGCGCTGGTGACGGCGCTGCTGCTCTTCATCGCGCGCGACGCCGAGGGCGGCTTTGACACGCGCCGCTTCCTCATCTCGATCGCGATTTTCGCCGCGATCATGCTGGCCTCGGGCTTCCTTCTGGACCGCAACCGCGAATGGGTGATGACCGACCGCCGGGTGATCGCCCCGAATGGCCGCAGCCTCGACCTCGGCCCCGACCTCAAGGTCCGCCCGCTGATCTTCGCCCTGCGCCTGCGCCAGCAGGGCCGGCTGTCGCTGACGGTGCGCGGCGTGCCGGATATCGGCGGGATGGCCGCGACGATCCGGCAGGCGGCGCTGACGCCGAACAAAAGAAATGGCTGAACCGATGATCCACTTCCAGAATGCCCGCCTGATCGACCCCGAGGCGCAGACCGACGGCAGCGGCTCGCTGACCGTCGAGGAGGGCCGGATCGTCGCGCGCGACGGCGAGGCGCCCTCGGGTGCCACCGTCATCGACTGCAATGGCCGGGCGCTGGCGCCGGGGATCGTCGACTGGGGCGTCAAGATCGGCGAGCCGGGCGAGCGGCACAAGGAGAGCTTTCGCAGCGCCGGGCTGGCGGCTGCGGCGGGCGGGGTGACGACGATGATCGTGCGGCCCGACACGCTGCCGCCGATCGACACGCCCGAGGACCTGGAATTCGTCGCCCGCCGCGCCTCGGCGGCGCCGGTGAACATCCGCCACATGGCCGCGCTGACCAAGGGCCGCGAGGGGCGCGAGATGGTCGAGATCGGCTTCCTGACCGATGCCGGAGCCGTGGCCTTTACCGATGGCGTGCGGGTGGTGGGTGACAGCAAGCTCTTGGGCCGCTGCATGAGCTATGCCAAGGGCGTCGGCGCGCTGATCGTCGGCCATCCGCAGGACCCGAGCCTGTCCAAGGGCGCGGCGGCGACCAGCGGCAAGTTCGCCTCGCTCTATGGCATCCCCGCCGTCTCGCCCATGGCCGAGGTGATGGGGCTGGACCGCGATCTGGCGCTGGTCGCCATGACCGGCTGTCGCTGGCACGCCGACCAGATCACCACGGCGGCCGCCCTGCCCGCCCTGCGCCGGGCGCGGGCGGCGGGGCTGGACGTGACCGCCGGCACCTCGATCCATCACCTGACGCTGAACGAATTCGACGTGGGCGATTACCGCACCTTCTTCCGCTTCACCCCGCCGCTCAGGTCCGAGGATGACCGGCTGGCCATGGTCGAGGCCGTGGCCGAGGGCGAGATCGATGTGATCGCCAGCTTCCACACCCCGCAGGACGAGGAAAGCAAGCGCCTGCCCTTCGAGGTCGCGGCCCCCGGCGCGGTGGGCCTGCAGACGCTGCTGCCGGCGGCGATGCGGCTTTACCATCAGGGCGGGCTGACGCTGCCGGAACTGTGGCGCGCCATGTCGCTGAACCCGGCGCGGCGGCTGGGGCTCGAATCCGGGCGTCTGGCCGTCGGCGCGCCCGCCGACCTGGTGCTGTTCGACCCGGATGCGCCCTTCGTGCTCGACCGCTTTGCGCTTCTGTCGAAATCGAAGAATACCCCCTTTGACGGCGCCCGGTTGCAGGGCAAGGTGCTGGGCACCTGGGTGGCGGGCGAAAGGGTCTTTGGATGAGCATTCTGATCTGGGCGGTGCTGGGCTATCTTCTGGGTTCCGTGCCCTTCGGGCTGGTCATCACCCGTGCCTTGGGCCTTGGCGACCTGCGCCAGATCGGCTCGGGCAATATCGGCGCAACCAATGTGCTGCGCACCGGCAACAAGCCGGCGGCGCTGGCGACACTGCTGCTGGATGCCGGCAAGGGCGCCATCGCCGTGCTGCTGGCGCGCCATTTCGCCGGCGAGGATGCCGCGCTGGTCGCGGGCGCGGCGGCCTTTCTGGGCCATTGCTTCCCGGTCTGGCTGGGCTTCAACGGCGGCAAGGGCATGGCCACCTTCCTTGGCACGCTGATCGCGCTCGACTGGCGAGTCGGGCTGATGTGCTGTGCGACCTGGCTTCTGGTGGCGCTGATCGCCCGGATCAGCTCGCTCTCGGCGCTGATCTCGGCAGCGATGGCGCCGGTCTATGCCTGGGCGCTGGGGAAACCCCCGCTGATGGCCGCGGCGCTGTTCATGACGGTGCTGATCTTCATCCGCCACAAGGCCAATATCGCGCGCCTGCTGGACGGGACCGAGCCCCGCATCGGCGCCAAGAAATAGCCCGCCCGTTCCCGGGCGGGCCTGACCTCGCCACCATGCCGCAGATGGGCGGAGAAACCGTCAGCCTTCCCCGTCAGGAGACCGGGACAGGCCTCAGCCGCGTCTCGGCCAGATGCGGGTGCACCGGGGTCGCCAGCGGACGCACGGGCACCTCGATCACCTGGAAGCGGCCATCGGCATTGCCGCAGACCGGCCCCAGCGGCTGCGCCGGCCAGCTGAGCCTGCGGGCCATGCGCAGGAAAGCGGGCGAGCCGAGGAACAGGCAGGTCGTCGCCCCCTCGCTCAGCAGGAACAGGTTGACCTCTTCCAGCACCCGCTCGGTCAGCGATTTCGGACCGTTCACGATCATCCGCGTCAGCTCCCAGGTCCGCGAATCGGATGGCGGCACCTCGTCGCACAGATCGTCCGGCAGCCCCGGCAGATGGCCCAGGCAGGCATCGCGGATCATGTAGGAATAGCGCAGGCTGCCATGACCGCTGTAATGGTCGGTCCGGCGCAACCGCGCCCCGCCGATGACCTCGTCGCCCTCGAGACAAATCACATAAGTCGTGTCGAGCGAATCATATTGCTCGAATTCGACATCATCGGCATAAAAGAGCGGCCATTCCAGCCGATCGACAAATACCTGTTTTCGCAATTTCAGATAGTCATGAACCAAATGCCAGGATGATATATCATCCGGGATTCTGACGATCTTGACGCTATATTCAGGAGAAAGGTCTGGATTCTGTTTCCATTCAATTGGGAAGTGTTTCTCGAGCAGCATGATTGGGCATTTCCTTGGTTGCACCGATAAAAAGCCGCACACCCTCTGCCGTAACCGCCCATACGCCCCATTCTCGAAGCTCTATGGTGACGGGATTATCGCTTTCGCGAACCTCGAACATCAAAAGCAGGTTCCTGACCATGTCGATGGTAAAGTCTGCTTTCGCGACTAGCGGCAAATAGCCAACGGTCACCCTGTCAGATATGGATTCCATAACACCCCCAATGGTCCGCGCTTTCGTTGCGGTAAATTGACCGTATCCCATACAATTTGCAATTGACAGACACCTGTCTGATTAGCCAGTCTCATTGGCCAGACACCACGGGTTGCGGCCCGCAGGAACGGTATTGGAAGATGTTGGAAGCGATTATCCCGAACCACGAGCAGGAACTTGCCGAGATCGCCCTGCTCGCACCATCGGGCTATTTCATGGGTTTCGGTTTGCGATTCGGTCGCCCCGACCTGATCATCAACCGCTATCCGCCGAAATGGACGCAGAAGTACGAAGAGGACAATTACTTCTTCCGCGATCCGCTGGCGATCTGGACCATGGCCCGGACCGGCAAGACCCGCTGGTCCGAGGTCAGCATCCCCGACCCCTTCGACGTGATGAGCGAGGCGGCGAAATACGGGCTGCGCTACGGCGCGACCTTCGTGGCCAAGGTCGACCGCAAGCGGTCCTTCATGTCCATGGCCCGCCCGGACCGCGAATTCAACGATGCCGAAATGGCGATGCTGGGGGTCAAGCTGGACCTCTGGGCGCATCTTTTCGCCCGCAGCCATGTCGCCCTGTCCGAGAAAGAGATCGAGGCGCTGCGGCTGATGCGCGACGGGCTGACCCATTCCGAGGCCAGCGAAAAGCTGGATATAAGTGTCTCGGCCCTGAAACTGCGGCTGTCCGGCGCGCAGAAGAAACTGGGCAGCCGCAACACCATGACGGCGGTGGTCAAGGCGGTGCGCGACGGGCTGATCTGAGCGCGGTCCTCACCCCCGGCGCATCAGCGCGTCCAACTGCTTCAATCCTTCCAGGGCGCCCGAGACCGCCGCCTTCAACTGCTCGGCGGTCTCGCCCTCCTCGGCCTCCTCGCGCGCCAGCCGCGCCTTGGCGGCGGACATGAATTCCGTCACCTGCGGCAACGCCTTGCGCGCCTCGGCCACGAAGGCGCGGTCCCCCAGCCGCTCCTGCGTCTCGCGGCGGGTCAGGGCTGCGCGGTGCAGCGCGTCGTCGATCCGGCTTTGCAGCGCCTCGAGCCGCGCCGCCGTCTCGCCGGTGAGACCCTCGCCCGAAACCTCGGCCTCGGCCTTGGGGCCAAGCCGTCGCAGACCCTGCACCGCCGGCACCAGGATGCTGGCGCCCGAGGCGAAACCCTCGGCCGTCGCCAGCCGCGGATTGGCGGCCAGCAACTGCGCCTCGGCCCGGCGCAGCAGATCCGGCGTGGTCCCTTCGGCGATCTCGTAGACCCGCTTGACCAGCGTGGCGATGGTGCGCTCGCGGCCCAGCTTTGCGATCCGTGTCGACATGGCGCGTTCCTCCTCAGACCTTGATGTTCAGCGCGTCGAAGGGCGGCTTCAGCCCGTTCGGGCGCAGCTCGACCATGGATGAGACGATATTGCCGACCGGGGTGGCGCCGCCGGTGCGTCCGGTCAGGATGTGCAGCGAGATCTTGTCCGAGACATGGATGACGGTATTCCCCTGCACCGAGACGCGGGGCGCGGCCAGCATCACCACCTCGCGCAGCCCGCTTTGCGATTGCAACTCGCACTGGTTGCCGGCGAAGGACAGCGCCCCGCGCGGCTCGACCATCGACACGATGGCCCCGATCACCTGCTGCGCAGAGCGGATCTGGTTCGCGCTGGCCGAGACCTGCCCGGCGCGCACCGGCTGGAAGACGGCGAAATGGCTGGCGGACGCCGCCCAGCTGTTCCCCGCGACATTGACATAGGCATAGTCGCCCCCGCCCGCCTGCGGCAGCGCGCCGGGAAAGCCATTGGTCGCCGCCCCCGGATCACCCCGGTCCAGATCGGCATCCTCGATCAACTGGCCTACGCGGATCGCGCGCCAGTCCGAGCGAACCTCGCCCTGTTCGGCATCGCCGAAGATCCGGTTCCCCCCCAGCACCAACCCCAGATAGGGCGCCATACCAAGGATGCCGACCGCCCGGCTTTCCACCTGCCCGCCGCCGATCTCGCTGAGCACGTTCGAGCCGATATCGACGCTGCCCACGCCCTGCACCCCGATGCCCAGATGGAGCTGGCCATTGCCGCCGGCATTGCCGACCGTTCTGACCGAATTGCCAACCACCTGCGCGGTTTCGACCGAGGTGAGGCCGATCCCTACCGCGCTCGCCCCGGTATTCAGCCCGATCCGCTGGATCGAATTATTGTCCACCGCCAGATGGCGCACGGTCGCGGCGGGATCGGTGACGATGCCCGCCTGCCCGATATCGCGGATGATGTTGCGCTTGATGAAAAGCGTGTCATGCGCGCCCGCGATACGGATGCCCGCCCCGGCCAGATCGAAGATGGTATTGCCGATGATCTGCCCGGAGGTGCGTATCTGCGGCAGGATGTTGGGCGTCAGGATGATGCCGTCCCCCGCCTCATCCCCGCCCGAGATCTCGCAATCGGTGATTCGCATGGTCCCGGCGGAAAGGCTGATCGCCGTTCCATCCGCGATCACCGTCGAGGCGTCGATGGACAGTCCTGCCGCCGGAAGTTCGACCCATTTGACCCGGACGCCGCCGCCCCGCGACAGCACCAGATTGCGCGACAGGATCGCGTTGGCCAGGTTCAGCGCGGCGCGATCGATCAGCACGCCCGCACGCGCGCCGAAGAGGATCGAGTCAAGCACCCGCAACTCGGCAAAGGCAGCGAAGGGCGGCGGGTCGTCATTCTCGCGCGGGAACGAGACGCGCGAGCCGAGCGCATGGGGCGCGATGACCAGACATTCCTCGATCTTGCTGCCGATCTGCATCCCGTCCAGCGCGATGCCGAAGGCAAAGCTGTCCTCGGGGTTCGGCCCGACGACCAGCACGGCCATCCGGCGCAGCGCCAGCAGCGCGCAGTTCTGCGCCGCGATGCCATGCACCGGAACCGCGCCATCCGCCGGCACCGCGAAGACGGTGAAACGTTCCAGTTGGATATCCACCGAACCGATCACCTGCACCGCGCCACCCGCGCCTTGATAGAGAAGCTGTGTGCCCAGACCCTGCCCCTGCAGCGTGATCGCTCGGCGCTCTGCGATCCGCACTGGCTCGGCCAGCCGGTATTGCCCGGCCTCGAGGCAGACGGTTCCGCCATCATCGCCGACCTGATCGATGGCCTGCTGGATGGTCAGCGCGCCGGAATTGTGGCTCTCGGCGGTGACGCAGACGGTGCAGGCACAGCAGTCATCCCCGCCCTGCATCAGCGGCGGCCAGAGGGTGCGGCAGTCGAGCACCTGCCCGCCGGCCCCGGCAGCAGCGGGGCGGATCATCGCCAGCCTCGCGTGATGGCGCTGGATGCCCACTGGCGGGGCGGCGCGCAGGATCTCGATCTGGGTGCCGGCGGTGCGGGCGGCAAAGCGCCAGTGATCCATCGGCCGGAACCGCCCCGGCCCGGCGGCGGTCGAGAAGCTGACGGTGATGCCGCTTTCCAGAACCAGCACGGTCCCGTCGGGCGGCACCGGGATCAGCCCGTTGGACGCGGCCGCGTCCAGATCGACCCATTGCGTGCCATTGGCGCGCCGGATGATGCCCTGCTGATCCCACCGGATGAGCCGCGTATGCCGCGCCGCCAGCGTGTCGCCGCCCACTCCGCTTGGCCGCAGATCGGCGGCGATGGCGGTTTCAAAGCTGATCTCGCGAGTCTCGGCATCGACCTCGGCCACGCGCAGCATCTGGCCCGAGAGGTGGTTGAACTCGCGGCGGTCGTCGGTCAGCTCGACCCAGTCGCCGGGCGCGAAGCGCAGCACCTGATCGCGCCCGATCCGGCTGACCGTCAGGCTTTCGCCATCCGCCGCAATTGCCGTGACCGCGGCCCGGACCGAGGCATTCTCGCGGCTGAACTTGAAGCCCCAGCTGGTCTGGGCCGCCGGATCGGCATTGGCGTTCAGCAGCCCGTGGATCTCGACCCGATAAAGCTGGTTCTCGAGCCCGGTATAGCCATCCGTCGGCGGCACAAGGCAGGGGTTCTCCGGCTCGTCGATATCGATGGTCGCCGTGGTCAGCCGCGCGGTCGAGGGCGCGGTGATCGCAGTCCAGCCGGGCAGTTCGTCGTCGGGCGTCTGGCAGGTCGCATTGGCCCCGACATTCTGCAGCACGCGCACCTGCCAGACGGTTTGCCAGCGCGTCGTGGTATCCAACCCGCCAAGCGCGGGTTCCAAGAGCGCCGGAAGCTCGGTCGGCGTCACCTCGCGGTTCCAGACCGCGAGGTAGACGAGATGCGGGCCGCCGCCCTGTGGCAAAGGCACGGGCGTCGGCCAGAAGGGCTGCTCGAGATAGTTGGTCAGATCGCCGGTGGCGGGCGAGATCATCTCGTCCAGCACACCCTCGGCCCGGCCCGCTTCGATCCGCCCGCGATCAAAGACCGGCGCGGGCCGGGCGGGATTGCTGCCATCGAAATCGGCGCGGCCGAAATGCTCGGCCAAGAGCCCGTCCACGTAGATCCGTCCCCGACCGAACTGCATCCCGCCGGGCACAAGCGAGATTTCGAAGGCTTGTTCCGTTTCGCGCGGCACCACGGCGCGGCCGATAATATCGACCGTCTCGGCCCGGATGCGGCGCTCGAAAAGGGCGACCATCTCGTTCCAGTCGCTGTCCAGAACCGCGCGACCCTGCTGCAGGAAAACGCCGGCAAAGCTGCGCAGCGCGTCGAAACTGTCCCGGCTATAGTCGCCACTCATCGGGTCACTCCTTCACTGTCATGTCTCGAAGAAAATCCCGGCTTCCAGTCCGAAGCGCAGGTATTCCTCAAGCCGGATCCGCAGATTCGCCTCGCGATGCGGGGCGGCAAGCAGGTGCCAGGCGCCCATCTCACCCTCGTCCGAGGCGCCCATGCGGATCTCGGCGGGCGTGGCACGGCGCAACTGGCAGAAGGCGGGATGGGCGGGGGATTGCGCCTCGAAGCCGGGGCGCATGCTGCGACTGATACGCGCGCGGATCAGCGCGCGTTCCGCCGCCGGGATCGGCCCGCCGGCGGCTTCTTCGGCCACAGCAATGGCACTGTCGATGGCCAGCTGCGGCTGGCAGCGATAGCGGCGGGGGGTGATCGAGCCGTCGGGCACGAAGGAGAACCGCATGCAGCCCCGCTGCCGCCGAATGGCGCGGATGGGCGGGCTTCCGTCGGTGTTGCGGGCCTGCACGATCGAGTCCGAGACCAGCGGGAAGCTGCGCGCGAGGATGCGGCCCAGCACGGTCGAGGCGAGGATGGTCAGCGCCCCGCCCGGATCGCCCTCGCCCGCCGGCCCGGCAATGGCCAGCCCCTCGGCACTGTCGCGCGCGGGCAATGCGGCGGCGGTGACGATGCTGTCGCGGATTGTGGCATTGGTGGTCTGGTCCAGACGCAGCGGGCCGGTGATGACCCTGTCCAGCACCAGTTCAACCCCTGTGGTCGTCACCATGAGGCTGGTCGCGCCGGGGCTGGCCGGGTCGCCCGTCGCGGTGAAGGACAGGCCCGGGATCAGCGTCAGGTGGCGCAGCGTGACCGAGGCCGGCGAGGCGCCGTCGCCATCCGGCGCGAGCTCGACCGGCTGGCGGTCAATGACCACGCCATCAAGGATGATCCGCGCATCCTCGCCGCCCGACACCGCCACCGGCTGCGCGGGCCGCAGGATCGGGCGCTGGCCATTGGCGGCGCGCAGGATCAGTTCGGTCCCGGCGGTGGCCGTCAGGGTGATATTCTCGGCAAAGATGCCTGATGAGGTGATCTCGACAATGCCGCCCAAGGGCGCGGCGGCATCGATGGCGCTTTGAACGGTCGGGTGCTGCGCCGTCGGGCAGGGAAGGACGGCCTGCCCCGGGTCATCGGTCAGGGTCGCGGCGCGGTTATATTCGCCCCCGCCGATCCGGGCCGGGAAGCCCAGATGGAACGAGGTGGTGACGCGCCCGGCCTGATCGGCGGGAAAGGCAATCCGGCCCAGCATCGGATCGACGCGGACCCGCGTGCCCGCATGGGGCGAATGGTTCCAGCCCGTGCCATCATCCGAGAGGTCACAGGCCTCGATCAGCGACACGGGCACCGCCACGTCATCGACCAAGATCTGGAAGGCGCGCGGATACCAGAGGCCAGGGTCGGCATCGAGCATCCGCCGGGTAATCGCCCCCGGCACATGTTCGGGGCGCGAGATCGAACCGATCCCGGCCTCGGGCGCGGGCAGGTTCACCAGCTGCCGGTCGGCGCCGAGCGGATCGAAGCGCCAGCGCCGCCCGTCCACCCGCGTCGCCGGCACGCGGGTTTGCGCCATCGGGATCAGCCGCCAGAGGAACACGCCGATATTCGGGAAATTGTGCCTGCCGCCGCTGGAGCGACGCGGCGGCACCTGCTGGATCGAGCGCATATCCGCAAGATGCGTCACCCGGTCAAACGCCCGTTCCAGGGGCTCGAGCGGCAAGGGATCGTACAGGTCCGGGGCAAGCGGGTGATCGGGCCGGACATGGTTCATGTGCTGGCAGGTCGCCGTGGTCTGGAAATACTCGACCACATGGGCGGGCCAGCCGGTCACGTCGCGGGCCAGCGCCTCGAGCACCGCCGCCGTGCCCTTCCGGCGGCGATAGGCGATGGTATTGGCGACCTCGGCGCGGGTGCCGACATCACTGCCCTCGATCGGATAAAGCACCGTGTAGCCAACAGTCCCGCCGATATAGGGCGCCGCCCAATCCTCGCAGGTCTCGATGAAGAGGTTGTCGAACAGCTGTTCGATATTTTCCTCGACCACTGCCCCCTCGCGGGCCAGCACCGCCATCAGTGCCCTGAGCGGTTCACCTTCGCCGGCATCGCGCAGCCGGTGGATGGCGGGCAGCAGGGTATAGAGCGCCTCGGGCGTGATCCGGTTCATGCCATGACCTCCAGCTTGGCCAGCGGCCCGGGATCAAGTGTCAGGATCTCGGCTGGCAGCAGCACGCCGCCCGCCCCCGTGCGCCCGCCAAGCGAGACCAGCCGGTCATGGGCGATGGCAGCGGTCTGGGGGGCAGTGTTGCGGGCCAGCAGATCGACATCAATGGCCGCGACCCCGGCGACCTGATGGGCGGCCTCGGCCACCTCGCTCAGCGGAATGGATTGCGCGAAATCCCGCGCGGCGAAGGCGAAGGCGTCACGCAGATGGGCCTCGGTCGCAGCCAGCACCGTATCGCTGTCATGGGCCGGATCGATCTTGACCCTCAGCCCCAACCGGAAGCTCGCCGGCGCATAACTGAGCAGATCGACCGAGACCAGCGGATCGCCAAGCGCGCGGAAGGCCGCCAGCAGGTTCGCATGGGGGGCAGAGCCGGGCGGGATGGTCTTGCCGCCCTCGCCCGCCACCGTCACCACGATGCGCCTCAGATCGCCCTGCCAGATCCAGCGTGCCTCGGCCTTGTCGATGCCGGGAAAGCCCAGTGCGAAGTCGCGGTAATCGGTCAGCGACACCACGCGGCCCAAGGTCAGCGTGTGCAAGGGCGCATTGCGCCGCGCGTCGTTGGCCGCTTCCGCATCGACCCCGCCCGTCGCCGGCAGCGGATTGTCAGTCTCCTTAAGCCCCAGCGGACGGTCCAGCGGCAGCTTCAACTGCCCGGCGCGCAGGTTCCCCGCCGCGCCAAGCCCGCGCGAATATTCGGCCTGAATATTGTCGCGGCCAGCCGGAGGACGCGCGCCCGACACCCCATCGCCGAATTCCACCACCGTTTCGCCCGTGTCGGTCAGCGAGGTCCTGAACACCCGCGCCGCGGCGCCCCGCTGGTAGAGATCGGGCAGTTCTTGCCATGCCACCCCGTCGATGCGCAGGGTCAGGGTGCTGGCCACGCCGGTCTCGGTCGGGGCCTGACGCTGGCTGACCGGCGCCTGTTTCAGCAGGAATCTCTGGAACGGGCGCGCAGGATCGCCGCCGCCAAGGATCTCTGCCGTGCCCTCGCCATGGGCGGCGCGCGCGACATTGGCATGGATCACCACCGAAGCCCGGTCGAGCGCGGCACCCAGCGCGTCCTCGAGGATCAGCGTTGAATGGCTGGCATCCGTCGCCTGCACCTCGCGCAGCAGCACCGGGATCGCCAGCATCTCGGCATCCTCGGGGGCGGGAAGGATGCGGAAAGCCGACTCCTCGGCGATCACCTGCCCCTGTCGTCCGTCCGGATCGCGGATAGGCCAGAGATTTGCGGGCGAGGGTCCGTCCATCAGCGTGATGTGGTCGCCCCGCAAAAGCTGCCCTGCCCCGCCGTCGTCATAGCTGATGGCAAGCGTCTGAAGGACCAGTTCCAACACGGCACGCCGGCCCCGGATAATCAGCCGCCGGCCCTCGGGCAGGTCATCGACCCGCCGCGACAACTCGATCTCGCCGCCGGTGATCCAGCGCGTCTCGGGCGTCTCGGCCAGCGCGATCCCGGCGCTGCCACCATAGGCGGCGATGCCGCGATAGCCGGGCAACATCAGCGCGAGGTTCGAGCCGTTGGTATCCATGTCGATCCGCTGCGCCTTGCCCGAAATGGCAAAGGCGGCGCGGCTGTCATCGCCGGTGGTGGTGAGGCGGAAGGCTTGGGTCACGCCGTTCGGGCTGTCGAGCACCAACCAGCCGCCCGGCAGGAAGGTCTTGTAGAGGTTGTCCAGATGGATGCGGGTCGTTCCGGGAAAGGCAAAGACCCAGTCCCCCGGCGCCGCCGCGCTGCCGCCGATGGTCGAGGGCGAATTGGCCTTGGGCGCATCGGCATAGCCGAACCCGGCGCGCTGGTCGGCGGTCAGCACCAGGGGATGCGGGGCGTTGAAACCGAAGAGTGCGGCCCGGTCGCGCAGGTGGTGCAGCACCAGCCCCGGCGTTGGCCCGTCCGGCCCGCTGTCAACACTGTCCAGCGCAGCATTCCAGCTGATCCGCGTGCGGCTGCCGTCCTTGGATGGCTCGACCCCGGTGATCCGGCGCAGGTCCCAGAGCGGGGAGTCATCGTCGAACCCGGCAAAACCCGGATCGCCCCTTTCGCGCGAGACGAAGAGGATCACATCGCCGACCACCAGCGACGGAAGGCCCGCAACCCAGGTCTCGCTGTCGCCGTTGCGCGGCAGGCGCGGGCGCGAGGGGCGCGGCGTGAGGCGGTTCCAGCTTACGCGGGTATCCAGATCGTCCATCGTCTCGAAGGTTTGCGCCATTTCCTCCGGCCCCGGCTGCGACTGCACCCTTGTTCCGGCGGGCACGGCAAGCTCGGTCACATCCGGGGGGGCGCCCGGCGGGTCCTCCATCAGGATCACCAGATCGGTCTCGGCTGAGGCGCCCGGATGCAGGCGATAGCCGGTCAGCCGGGCCAGTTCGGCGACCGACAGCCGCTCGGTCGCGCTGCCCAGATAGGCCTCGTTCGCCAGCCGCTCCTGATAGAAGGTCAGAACGTCGCAGGCCGAGGCCCAGGCATCGATCAGCGCGATCGAGAAATCATCATCCGCGCGGGTGCCCAGCCCCGCCAGCGCCGGATGGGCGGCCGAGGCGAGGCCGGTCAGCATCGAGGCCTTGAAGCTGGCATGATCGCCGGCGCGGAAGGCGATGGCGGTCAGGTTCGGGCGGTTTTCGGTCGGGCGCAGCGTCGACAGCTCGGTGCCATCGCAGCAGCCGCAGACATCGCCCAGCGGCAGGTCGGGATGGCCGATGCGAATCGGGGGCTGGCTCATTTCCCGCCTCCCATCGTCACCTCGAGCGAACCGCGCTCGGGGAAGTTGCGGTCATTCTCCAGCCGGGCGATCTCGAGCCGGCCAAAGGTCAGGACGCCATCCTGCAAGGGCACGGTGGTGGTTGTCCCCCGGCGGCGGAACAGCGACGCCTTGACCGAGGTGACGCCTTCGATCGCCATGACACGGGCATAAATGGCGCTGAGATGGATCGGAGTGCCGAAACTCAGGTCGTCGGGATGAAAGAAGCCCGGAGATCCGTCCGGGTTGCGCGTGGCCGAAAGGGCGCGCAATACGTCCTGCCGGACTTGCGTTCGGAAATGCTCGGGATGGGTGCAGACAAACAGGGCGATCTCCAGCGCGACAAAGCACGGGGCGTCGATCTCGAGATCATAGCCGGCCATGCGCAGCCCGTTCAGATCCTCGCGCAATTCGGCCTCGAATTCCGGCGTGACGGGGCGATTGCCAAAGCGGTCGACGGTGACGAAGACAGTGTGCCCATGGCCGTTCCAGCGAAAGGTCGCGGCGGCGCGCTGAACGTCGCGGTGACGCTCGGCCATCGCCGCATAGTCGGCCTCGGTCACTGCGCGTTCCTGCCGGCGATAGGCGAAGGGGGCGGCTTGGCGCGCCGCTTCCACCCCTTCGGGGTCGATGCCGCCCGTGGCCGGCAGCGGGTTGCGGATGGCTATGATCTGGCTGAAGCCGGTCAGCACATGGGCGATGGCATCGGCGCCGACATTGCCGCGCCGGCCATTGCCGACGCGATACGAGGCGGTGAAGGCCGTGCCGCTCGCCGGCCGGCGGCCGTTCTGGTCATCGCCAAAACGCAGCCGGGCGCTGCCATCGGCCTCGGTCTCGACGGTGAAATGCCGGTCCTCGGGCAGGGATTGCAGCAGGTCGGGCTGCGCCAACCAGTTGTCCTTCGTCGGCGGCTGCCCCGAGAGCAGCCCGACCGCAGGCCGGCGCGACGCCAGCGGCAGGTTGGTGGCGGCAAAGGCGGAGGGCGCAGCGGCATCGAAGGCGGCGACCTGACTGACCGGCCCCTCGGCGAGGCGGGGGCGATAGCGGGCCGGAACCGCGACCGGCTCGGGGTGATCGCAGGGCGCGCCCGAGCCGGCGGCGACCAGTTGCAGATGCGGCGCGGGCACGCGGACCAGATCCTCGCCCGTCACGCTTTGCCCGTGATCGGCCAAGAGGATATTGCCAAGCGCATGGCTGATCCCGCGCTGCAGCCCGCCCCCCGCCGCCTCGTCCAGCCGTGCCGACAGGCAGAAAGGAAAGGGCAGCGCGTCTTCCTCGGCCCAACGGATTTCGGTGATCGGCGCAGCTTCCAGATCGTCGGTCAGCCCGGCCTCGACCGCCGTCAGCCGCAGCGCGTGGCGGATGGCCGGGTCGGCATCGGCGGCGCGCCCGGTGCGCGGCCCCAGACGCTCCTCAAAGATCAGCACATCGCCGGCGGCGAGGTCGGGGAAGTCGCCAGCCAGCGTCGCGCGGGTCGCGCCCTTCGGCAGGCAGCATTCGGCATCGGACCATTCGTGGAAGGCCATCGCGTTCAGCGACGGGTGCAGCGCCTTCTCATGCATCGCCTCGAAGACCGTGGGCAGCAGGTTCAGCGCGTCACGCTCGGCATTGCCCGGCGCCACCACCGGCGGGAAACCCGGCAGCCGGGTCAGGAAGCGCGTGCCGGCGGGAACCGCGACCCCATCAACGCCGGTCGTCGCCTGAATCCAGACCCGCGCATTGGCGCCGTCATGCATCCGGTAATCGACCAGCCGCGCCAGCTTCTTCACCGAGGAGCGCAGCCTTGCCGTGGCCAGATAGGCCTCGGTCGCCACCGCATCCTGCGCATAGGAGAGCCGGTCGGCCGTATAGGCCAGCGCCTCGACCAGCGTGATCCCCAGATCGGCGGGCGAGCGTTCGCGCCAGTCGGGCATGATCTGCGCCATCCGCCCCAGCATCAGCCGGCGGAAGGACTGGTAATCCTTGGCCAGATAGCTGAGGGCGGGCGCCTCGGGCACCTCCTCTGGGCAGATCTCGGCCGGGGCGCAGTCGAAATCGGCGGGGCATTCGACCTTGAACGAGAAATTGACCTCGGACAGCACCCGGTCGATCCCTGCCGGCGGACTCAGCGCGCCGGGCGAGGCGACGAGCCGCAGGAGATAGGGCGAGAAATCACCCGAGGAGGAAGTGCGCAGCACCAGCACCTGTTCCGCGTCGGGCAGCGTTGCCAGCCAGCCGATCAACCCCGGCTCGGCCAGCGTGGCATCCGGCGCATCGGCGCGGGTGAGCCAGAGCAGCGTCACATCGGCGATCCGCTCGCCCCCCGACAGTTCGAAATTGTCGAGGCTCAGCACCGGGGCGGTATCGAGGAAACGCAGCAGCAGCGTGCGCTGCGCCGGCGTGTCTGCCGCGGCCTCGCGGTCCAGCACCTCGAGGAAGTCTATGCCATTGATCGCCATGCCCTCGCCGATGCGGGTCAGCACCCGTTCGCGGCGGCGGGGATCGCAGCTGTGATGGATCATGACCCATCCCCCAACCTGAAGCTGGCCGAGGCCTCGGCCCCGGTCCGCAGAAGGCGATAGGTGATGGTGATCAGGATGGCGGCATCCACGGCCTCGGCCCGGATTTCGGTCACCTCGATCCGCCGCCCCAGATGCTGTTGCAGCGCGGCGCGGATGACGAATTCCGTGGTCGCCGCCTGCTCGGGGCTGGCCGGGGCGAAGAGCAGGCGATGGATGCCGGCGCCGAAATCCGGCCGGTTCACCCGCTCGCCCGGATTGGTGAACAGGATCTGCTCGATCAGGTCGCGGATATGATCAGCCTCGGACGTATCCGAGGTCCGCTGGCTGCCGTCGAAATGATAGGGGAAATCAAGTTGCATGGCCCTATGTCCCGATCACGCGGGTCTGCGCCTGCACCGGAAGCAGCGGCGTTCCGGTGGGGGTGCAGACGGAGGTCGAGGACATCAGCACGGCGGGCGCACCCTCGATCAGCACCCTTGTCGCGGCGACGACGTAAGTGGCGGTCACGCAGGGGCCATTGCCCGCCGAAGGCACGAAGGGACAGCCGGCCACGGTCCAGACCGAGCTCTGCGCCACCGCCGGCTGGCCGGACAGCAGCACCCGTGCCGAGGGCGTGGTCGGAAGGGCCTGCCCGCCATGCGAGCACATGACGGTTGCGCCGAGATGCAGGATGGGTCCGCTCATCGCTCTCTCCCTTCCCTTCAGATCACCACCAGCGCGCCATTGTTCACCGTGACCGTCGGGCCGGTCATGATGATCGAGGCGCCCTTGCCGTTCTGGATGTAGATGCCGGTGTCGTTCACGATCAGCGAGGCGCCGGTCGCGGTCTTGATGACGATGCCGCCGGTCGGCCCCGGCAGGTCGGTGACGGTGATGCCGTTCTGCAGCATGGTCTGGATGGTCACGGCGCTGAGCCCCGGCGGGGTCAGCTGGTGCAGTGCCGGCACCTCGGCCGCGGTGCCGTAGAAGCAACCGGTCCAGACCGGGTAATCGGGATCGCCGCGCTCGAACTCGACCCAGACCCCGGCGCCGATCGGCGGCACCGCCAGCACCCCGGTCTGGATGCCCGACATCGGAAAGCAGGGCATGGCCCAGCTGGTCAGCGCCACCGAGCTGACATCGGGCACCATCGCCTGAATCCGGCCGATCATCATCGGGTCGATGTTGTTGATGACCGTGCCGCGGAATTTGCCGAAGTATTGTTCGGTCATACCGTCACCGAGGGGGTTGAGGGCAGAAGCCCGCTGCGTTTCAGGGTGAATTTCTGCGTGTAGCTGCCGCGCGACAGGTCATGGGTCACGCTGTCGATGTAATGGATGCCGTCAAAGGCCATGCCAGCCCCGCGCACCCCAACCAGATTGCGCGCGCGAAGGATGCGGCCATAGCGGACCACGTCGATGGAACCTTGCCCGCGCACCGCGTCACTCCGCTGTGCCGCGCGGGCGAAACCACGCGCCGCCGCCTCGAACGGGTTCAGCCGCGCGGTGTCCTTCATCCGGTTGATCTTGGGCGGCAGCGGCGGCACCAGACCCAAAGGCGGCAGGAACGGGATGGCCGAGGGAATGGGGATCGGGATCGGCGCCTTGGTCTGCGGGTTCTGGATGAAGACGATGGGGACCTCGAACTCGGACTTGTCGAAGGAGAAGGAGAGTTCCTCGCAGTTGGTGGCAAAGCCGCTGTCGACGGTCAGCGCGGGCTGCACCTCGCCGATGCGGATCTCGGGGCCCCAATAGGCAAAGCTGGTCGCGGGCGCCGGTCCGGGCTTCAGGAAGAAGGTATAGCCCGCCTCGGCCGCGAGCGCCCGGATATAGGCCAGATCGCTGTCCTGATGCCGGGGGATCTTCTCGGTCGGCAAAGGCGCGCTTTCCATGCTGGGGATCACCTGCGGGATCACCCCGAGCCAGGCGTATTTGGCCAGCACCAGCGCCACCCGGGCAAAGGGCGGCATCGCCGGATAGGGCAGGCCCGAGAAATCGAAGGTCTCCATCGTCGCGGTCAGATCCTTGCCCTTCACCGACAGGGTGGCCGGCGCACCGCCCGATCCGGGGGCGAGATCGGCCTTGGTGACGACGCCGTTCATCAGCGAAATGGCCTGCCCGTTCATCGAGGCCACCAGCGCCACCCTGAGGATCGGCAGCGCCGCACCGCCGGCCAGCAGGAACAGCGTGTTCAGGGGCGAGTTCTTCTCCAGCGCGAAGACCAGTTCGAAGCCCGATTGCACATCGCCCGAATTCTCCTCGATCTTCACCGATTGCAGCGCCTCGATCACCGCGCGGGGCGCGGGAAGCGGGATGCCGGGTCCGAAAAGGACCGAAAGATCGATGCCCTTGATCATCACTCCTCCTCGGGCGCGGGGACGCCGGCGGGCAGGGTCAGACGCAGTTCGGTTCCGGCAGCGGCCAGATCCTCGGGCCAGATCGCGCGGTTGGCGTCGCAGATGAGCCAGAAGGCTTCCGGGTTGCCGATGGCCTCTGCCGCGATCTGGTCCAGCCGCTCGCCCTCGGCCAGCTGCCGCCAGCCGATGGTGGCAAAGACCTCGGGCGGCGGGGCGAAGCGGCGGGCGAGATACGGGAACTGCCGCCCGTCGGGGGCGGTAAAGCTCCGTGTCGGGATACCGTGATAGCGGCTGTCGGCGGGAAAATCCGTGGCCTCGACCACGCCCGCCTCGTACATCGCCTGGATCGGGTTCTTCACCGCAGACCTCCCGCGCCAAGCGCATCAAGGCTGCCGGCCTGCGCCTTGGCGGCCAGTTGCTCCTTGGCCTGCAGATAGGCCATGAACAGGCCCGCGCCGCGATGGCCAAAGCCCAGGTCATCGACCGAGAGCACCTTCATCGACAAGGACAGCTTGGCGCGGATCGGGTTCAGGTTCGGGTCAAAGAACTCCTCGGTGATCTGCAGGCTGTCGAGCCGGACCGGCACGATCCGCTGCGCCGACCAGACGAACAACGCCAGCGGCGTCTCGGCCGGGGTGATCTCGAAAGACCCCGCCGCGCCCTGCGCCTTCTGTCGTTCAAGCTGGGATGTGCTGGGGTAAAGCAGCGTTTCCAGCGCCGCCAGCGCCGGGAAGATGCCCAGCCGCGCGGCATCGGGATTGCGGTCGGGAAATTCCAGTTGATCGGTGGCGTCGATCACCGCGTCGAGGCTGATCGTCTCGCTGGCCGGCCCGGTCAGGCGCAGGGCTTGCGAGCGGTTCTGCCCGTCAGCGATGGCCTGCGCCTTGACCTCGCGGGTCAGCGTCTCGGGCGCATATTGCAGCGCGATGATGCGGCTGACCGCGCCCGTATCCGGCGCCATCAGCACGAGGCCGGCGCGGATCAGTCTGGGAGAGGATGACAGCCCGCTCATCATGACCTCATGGCGTCGGATCGCCCGGCTTGCGGATGCACATGGTAGTGACCTTGCCCTTCTCGGCATTGCTGGTGTCGATCGACTTGCCGGCGCAATCGGTGCGCAATTCCGAGATCCGGGCCATCGTCTTGATATAGGCGGTGATGGCCGCGCTGAAATTGGTCACATGGGTGCTGAAGGTCGCGGCGGCCTGCCCGGTCTTGCCGGCGAAGACCGGGTAGGGATTGTTCTGCAGATGGGTGATGAAATCCCGACCATGCTCGCCCTCGTGAAAGCCGAGCGTGCTGGTCCCGCTCGAGGCCTTGTCCTCGGTGGTGGTGCCGCGGCCATAGCCCGAGGTGCCGCCAGCGCTTGCCCCCGGACCATAGGTGGTCTGGATGCTCATCGAGAAGACATCCTGATTGAAGGTGAAGCTGGTGATCTTGCCGGCGGGCGAGATCACCCAGTCCGCAAAGTTCATGCCCGCTGGCAGGGGCGAGAGGTTGATCTCGGTCTTGGCGCCATTGGTCAGGGCCGCGTCGGTCGATGTGGTGTCGGGCAGGATGGTCAGGTTGACCGTGCCGATTTTCGTGGTCGCCTCGCCGGTGGCGGCAACCCCGGCGCGGAAGGGCACCGGCGAGGAAATGCCCGGCACGGTCTTCCATTCGGGCACCGGCACGCCCAGCACGGTCGCGGCGCATTCGGCCTTGGCGATGTCGTCAAAGCCCATGACCTTCTGGCACTCCATCAGCGCCCGCGCCTCGGCATAGGTCATGATCGTCCGGCCGGGTTGTTTCTGGCCGCCGCCCGGCCCCGGCATGCCGAAGCCCTGATCGACAGAGCCTTCAAAGGGCTGGTCGGCCAGCAAGTCGATCGGCAGGCGCCGCAGACTTGGCGCCGATTGCTGCAGCGTATGGGTCAACTCATGCGCCATCAACCGCTGCCCCTCGCGGGTGGCGGGGGCGAACTGGCCGGCACCGAAGGCAATGTGGTTTTTCAGCGTATAGGCCCGCGCGCCGATGGCCCGCGCCGCCTGCCCGGCCCGCGCATCGTCATGCAGCCGGACATGGCTGAAATCCCTGCCGAAGCGCGGCTCGAAATAGGCGCGCTCCGCCCCCGACAGCGGCCTGCCGCCCTGCGCCACCGCCCCGGCAGCGGCGGGGGCTGCGGACTGATGTGGTGTAGCGACGGCCTTGGGTTGAAGCGCCGGGACGACGCCATGGTTCAGCGCGGGCGCCGGACGCCCGGCCACAACTGCCTCGGCCATGGCATCGGCCTCGCGCTCAAAGGGATCATCGACCGGGCCGATCGCCAGCCGGGGCTGCACCCCGGCGGCCTTGGCGGCGCAGTCGGGGCAGAGATCATCGCTCGCGGTCTGGGCGTGACAGGCACAGGACCGGCGGATCACGGCGGGGCTGGTGTCAGCTGTAACGGCGGCATGAGCTCTCATGGCGTCACCGCCTTGGCCATCGCCGCCGCGACCTGCTTGGTCAGCGGGCCGCCGCCTTTCTGCAGGGTGGCGGAGACGAGCGGACGCGCGTGACCCGCGCCAAAGGCCCCTGCCCCGCCCGTCGCCGTCATCCGTGTCAGCTCGGCCCTGATCGCCCGTTCCAGCGCGGCCCGGTCAAGCCCCGGCCCATCCGCCACGATCCGGTCGATGTGCAGCGTGACCCTTGTCATCAGAACACCCCCTGTTCGGCGGCGGTGAAGGGTTTTTCCAGCTTGGCATATTCCCGCCGCGCCGCGCGCTGGACATGCCGCATGGTGACCGCCTGATCCTCGCCTGCCGCCAGGTAGGCCGCGTTCAGCGCGACCGAGCGGATCGACCCGCCCGACAGGTTCAGCCGCGCCAGCGCCGCCGGATCGATCCCCTCGCGCGGCGTCTCGAGCGGGAAGATGCCCTGCCAGATCGCCGTCCGCGCCTCGGCATCGGGGAAGGGAAAGCTGACCACATGGCGCAGCCGGCGCAGGAAGGCCGGGTCCAGCGCCGATTTCTGGTTCGTCGTCAGGATCGCCAGCCCGCGATAGGCTTCCATCTTCTGCAGCAGGTAACTGACCTCGACATTGGCATAACGGTCATGGCTGTCCTTGACCTCGGAGCGTTTGCCGAAAAGCGCATCGGCCTCATCGAACAGCAGGATCGCGCCGCTGGCCTCGGCGGCGTCGAAGATGCGGGCGAGGTTCTTCTCGGTCTCGCCGATATACTTGCTGACCACTTGGCTCAGGTCGATGCGATAGAGGTCGAGCCGCAATTCGCCCGCCAGCACCTCGGCGGCCAGCGTCTTGCCGGTGCCCGATGGCCCGGCGAAAAGGACCGCCGTCCCGAGCCCCCGCGCGCCTTTGGCCGCCCAGCCCCAATCCTGATTGACCCGCCATTGCTGGCCGAGATGGCGGGCGAGGTCCTTCAGCGTCTCGATCTGATCGGCGGGCAGCACCAGATCGGCCCAGACCGCGCGGCTGTCGATGCGCATGGCCAGCCCGTCCAGCGCCCGCCGCCCCTGCCGCCGCGCCGCCTGCCAGAGGCTGGAGCCGAAATCCTCGCCCACCCCGGCCTCGGCGACGGCGGCGGCGATCCCCTGGGCATCCAGCGCGAATTGCGTGGCGAGCCGCGAGAGATCGGCATTCTTGGCATTGTCCCCCAGCGCCTGCCGCCACAGCGCGGCGCGAGCCGGGACGGCGGGCGGATCGAGGTCCAGCCGCAGGCGCGGGGCACGGTCGGGCGGCAACGGGTCATCGGCAGCGATGAGCGTCGGGCCGGTGATCTGGTCGGCCAGGCGCGCGGCGGCGCGACCCTGATCCGGCCCAGCCTCGATCAGCAGAACGGCACCTGAAAGCGCCAGTTCCCGGTCGAGCAGGGTCGCCAGCGCCTCGCGCCCAGCCAGGTCATCACAGCTGAGCACAAGCGCCAGCACCCCCAGACGCGCCGCCGCCTCGGCCACGGCCACGCGCTTGCCCACCCGGTCGCGACCTCCGAGCAAGAGGACGGGCAGATGCGCCGCGCCAGCCCAAGCCACCACGATCCGTTCCGCCAGATCGACCACTGCCCCTTCGGCGGGCAGGTTGGCGGCAGGCAGCACCCGCAATAGCCCGTCGAGCCGAGGGGCGAGATAGCTGCTGCCCAGAAGGAAATGCAGGACGCGCTCGTCGATCCTGAGCGGGCGCTGGCGCAGCGGACCATTGCCGAGGCTGTCGATCAGCCGCCAGCGGCGAAGCGGCGCGCCCGGTGACAGCATGTCCCAGGCACCGGCGCCGAAGAACCGGGCGCAGAACTCGGTGTCGATCACCCCCGTCCCCGTCAGCCCGGCCAGCGCCGTGCCGATCCGGGGCGACAGCTCCTGTCCCGCTGCCAGCGCCAGCAGGTACTGGTCGCCGGCATCGAGGCCGAAGAGCCGGCCCAGCAGGGTGAGTGCCGAAACCTCGGGCAGCGGGCTAGACGCCAGAGGCTCGCCCGAAGCCAGCGCCTCCAGCTGCGCGGCGATCTGGTGAAGCGCCTCGTCCAGACCCTGACGCTGCAGGGCAAGGCGGATCTCGGGCGTCTGCTTGATGCCGGCGGTCATGGGATGGTCACCGTGATCAGGCGGGGCGGCGTGGTGGATAGGTCGATCACCGGGCTGTCGATGCCGTCGACCCGCAGGCGCACCGGCACCTCGCTGCCGGATGCCAGACCGTCGAAATGGGCGCTGGCACTGGCCATCGGCGTGGCGGGCGGAGGCAGCACGGCCATGGCCTGCCCGGCAAGGATCGCAAGGCTCTGGCCTTCGCGGACCGGGGGGGCGCAGGTCAGGGTCAGATCCACCCCCGGCGCGGCGGCGACGGCCGAGGCCGTCGAGGCCGGCGCCAGCGCCAGCGGCAGGGCGTTCGATGTCACCTCGCGCCCGTCGGGCCGGCGGATCAGCACATCGATGAGATAGGGACCGACGCGCCAGCTTGCCGGATCGGTGGCCGTGCCCGCCGCAGGATTGCCCGCGCCAAGCGGCGTGGTGGCAGGCAGCCGAACGAGCAAGCGCTCGGGCGCCACCGGCATCTCGGGTGCCATGGCCAGCACCCGCCCGCCGCCCGGTTCCGAGAAGCGGACCGTGACCTCGGCGCCCTGCCCGCCATCCAGTTGCAACCCCGTGATCTCGACCCACCCGCCAAGGCGCATCACCGGGTGGCCGTCACCTGCGCGGGCGGCCGTCATCAACGGCGCGGATCCCAGCAGGCTTGGCCGCACCAGCACGCCGGGATCGCGCCCGGTCAGCGGATCGGTCAGCCCGCCGCGCGACAGGACCGGCAGCGGCACCCGCACCGGCAGCTCGCGCTCGATCAGCACAAGGCTCACATCATAGGCGACCGAGGTTCGGTAGTTGGCCTGAAAGGCGGTCCAGAGCTTTGACATGTCATCCAGCGACAGCGGGCGCGGGGTGATCTTCAGAAGCTCGATCTGATCAGCCAGTTCCGAGGCGCGGATGGGGTCGAACTGCTGCGGCAGGATCTGGTCGATGGCGGCGGCGGCCAACGCCGCGCGGATGGTCTCGCGGGCAAGGATCGGCTGTTCGTGGAACAGCTGCATCGCATAGCCCAGCAGGATCTCGGCATGAAGCTCCTCGCCCGACAAAGCGGTCAGAAGATAGTTCAGGTCCAGCGCCAGGGCCGGCCGCCGCTTCAGCGTGCCGTCGCGCCCCCGTGTCGGCAGGTCGGCATTGCGCAGCGCCGGGTTCGGGGCCACGCCATAGAGGAACAGGTTCAGCTGCGTCGGCTGGTCGCCGGTCTCGGTCACAACCCGGTCGGGCGGCAAGGCGGTGACGGTGAAATCGGCACCAAGCGCGGTCGAGACATCGCCGTTGATGAGGGTGTCGTTCAGCAGATCCTTCAACAGCTGCGTGACTGCGGCGATGGCCAGAACATTGCTCATCTTCGCACCCCGCGCAGGTAGTCGGCAAGGCTGGGCAGGCTGGCCTGTGGCGAGGGTCGGGGCGCGGACCGGGGCGCTGGGGGTTCCGAGCGGATGTCGAGCCGGCCGATATGGATGGTGATTTCGGGTTCGGGTTCGGGGGCGGCGTCGGCGGGTTGGTGCGGGGCGGAATGCGGACGCGCGGGCATGGTCTCGACAAGACGGGTGGTGATGCTGTGCTCGAGGCGTTCGGGGGGCTGGACCTGCAGGAGCGGGAGTGGCGCGGGGCGCATGGGATCGGGTGCGAGGGTCGGGGTCACGGTCGAAACGCGGGGCGCTGCGGGCTTGAAAGACACGGCGGGTGGGCGATCGGCGATGGCCGTAGGCTCGATGACGGCGGACTGTGCGGCGACGGTGGGCGGCTGTGATGGTGCTTGGGTCGGGGGTAGAAGCGGTGCAGGGCGGGCTGGCGGGTTGGCGTGCTCTGCGGGTGCTGCCGGACGAAACTGCGTGTGCGGCGGGACGGACTCAGCCTGCCTTGCCTCAGGAACCTGCGGCGCGACCACCTCGTCGGCGATCTCGCGAAAACCCAACGCGCCCGCGCCGCCTTCGAACATCCCCGGAAGGCGTGGGCGCAGGCCCGGTGTTTCGGCCCCGGTCGCCCGCGCGACCAGCCGCTGCAAGACCCCGCTCATGACCCGACCGCCCGTTGCAGGTAGACCAGCCGCCGCGCCGGGCTGAGAGCGAGGATGTCGCGCTCGGCCCAGCCATAGGCGGCGGCGAGCGTGGCGACCTGATCGATCAGCGAGAGCGCCGAAGTCTCGACCCGCGCCCAGAGGAAGTGCGGCAGGTCCAGAACCTCGGCCCATTCGCGGCCGCAGGCGGCGCAGGTCAGGCGGATGCCCAGTTCGACGCGTTCGGCGGCCTCGGCGATGGCGCGGTCGGCCTCGGCAGCGGCAGCGCCGTCGAGGCCCAGACCGGCGATGCGGTCGCGCAGGCCCGCCGCGACCCGCTCGGGGGAAAGCCCCGCCACCGCCGCCAGATCCCGGCTGCTGATCGGGCGCAGCCCCTGCCCCGTCTCGTCTGGCAACAGCGCGGCGAGCGCGCTTGCCTCCAGCTCCAGCTCCAACTCCGCCCCGCAATCCGGACAGCTTGCCCGCCCCGCCATGGAGGGGCCGAAACTGCCGCACCAGAGCGCCAGCAACCGCCGATCCCGCTCGGCCAGCGGCAGGTCCGCTGGATCGCCTGCTAGAGGCTCATCCCCTTCAGCGGCCCAGAGCATCGCCAGCGCCCGGTCCAGCGGGCTGCGCCCGGCGCCGGTTTCCCAGGCGGCGAGACATCCCGATGCGGACAGGCGCGACGCCATGATGGCCTCTTCTTGCTTGGATCAAACCGCCGCCCCCAACGGGCGGCGTCAGAAGGCCGGTTCGGCCGGTTCCTGCACGTCCACGTCGCGTTCCCAGCCCTCGTTTTCCAGCTTCAGGCTCTGGATGGCGATGGCATTGGCGTTGCTGTCCAGTTCCGGCAGGGCCTGATATTCCGACACCCAGCAGCGATAGATCTTGTAGGCGATCGCCAGCTGCCCGGCCTCGTTATACATCTCGAGGATGATGTCCTTGCGGAAGTTGCTGAGCGAGCTTTCTGCCCCCAGACCCGCACCGAAGGACCAGACCTTGTTCGCCCAGGCCTCGAATTCCGGGTCATGGGTCACGCCGCGTTCCAGCGTGATCGGCTCGAACTTGGACCGTCCCGGCGACTTGCGCCCGGTCGAGGGATCGCCGCCGACCCGGTGTTCCACCACCTCGGTCGTGCGCTTCAAGGCACTGACCTTGGAAATGCCGGCGACGAAGCGGGCATCCCAGCGGACCCGGAACTTGAAGTTCTTATAGGGGTCGAAGCGCTGCGTATTGACGCTGAATTCGGCCATGTGACCTGCTCCTTCGCGCTAGACTTGGCTTTGCCCAGCAATCTGCTGGATCGAGATGACGACAAACTCCGCCGGCTTCAGCGGCGCGAAGCCGACATGGATGTTGACGATGCCCAGATCGATATCGGCCTGGGTCGTGGTGCTGGAATCGCATTTCACGAAGAAGGCCTCGCGCGGGGTGGCGCCCTGAAAGGCCCCCTGTCGGAACATGTTCTGCAGGAAGGACCCGACCGCCAGCCGGATCTGCGCCCAGAGCGGTTCGTCATTGGGTTCGAACACCGCGAATTGCGTGCCGCGATAGAGGCTTTCCTCGATGAACAGCGCCACGCGCCGCACCGGGACATATTTCCACTCGCTCGCCCGCGCGTCGGCGCCAACGAGCGTGCGAGCGCCCCAGCTGACCGTGCCGAAGACCGGGAAGCTGCGGATGCAGTTCAGCCCCAACGGGTTCAGCACACCGTTTTCCTGATCGGTCAGCACATAATCCAGCGCCTGCACGCCCCGCAGCCCCGCCTCGATCCCGGCGGGTGCCTTCCAGATCCCGCGCGCCCCATCGGTCCGCGCCCAGAGCCCGGCCATCAGCCCGGAATTCGGGAAGGACCGCAACCGCCCGTTCTGCAACGGATCGGACAGGCGGATGCGGGGGAAATAGGCCACCGCGTTGGTCGATTTCAGCGAGGTATTCGCCGCATCATTCACCCAGTCCCTCGCCTCGGTCAATGTGTCCACATTGGGGTCGATATCGACGATGATCATCGACCGGCGTTCCTCGGCGTAGGCGACGCCCGCCGCGAGAACCGGGAGGGAATGGGTGCCGGGGTAAAGCAGGATGTTGAAGAGATCGGCATCTTCCAGCGCGAAGGTGCCGGTCTTGGCCGCGCGGTTCCCGATGAAGGTGGCGTCGGCGGCCGGCGGCGCGCCGTCGCTGCCGGGCGTTCCCGCCTGCTGCGACCCGGCGGACAGACCGATGCCCGGCTGCCACGCGGCGATGTTGCGGATGAAGGTATTGTCGGGCGCCGCCGCCCCGCCGGTCAGGCCCAGTTCCGCCGCGCCTGCGCCGTCGCAGTCGAAGCCCTGCCCCGGCACCGAGGCCTGAGCCGGGATGAGGACCAGCGTATCGTCCACGATCTCGACCCGCGCGCCGGAAAATCCCTGTTGGCCGCTGGCCGCGAGCCCGGCCTGGATCTGCGCCCGCGCCGCGCCAAGCGAGGCGGGCACCGGATTGAGCAGCACCGTCACCGTGGCAATCGCCGCGCCCGAAACCGCGCCCGCTGCCGTCAGGTTCACCAGATGGATGTTCACCGGGTCATTCAGGCTGAGGCCGAGCGCCGAGAAATCGGGGATGCGGTCGCCCGTCGTGCCGCTGGCCACCGGCCGGATCTCGCGCGCCCCGGCGATCTCGCGCCCGCGATTGACCGTGCCAAAGCCCAGCAGCGCTGCCGCGTTCTGGCTGGCGGCATTGCGCAGGACGACCGAGGATTGCCGCCCGCTGCTGCCCGAGACGACCGACAGCACGCCGGCAGTATTCGTCACCGTCACCCCGGCCACGCCATCGATGGCGTTGATCCGCTGTTCCAGCCGCGCGCGCAGCGCCGCCACATCGGCCAGATCATTCGCCCCGTCGAACAGCCGGATCTCGGTCGAAGGCCCGCCATCGATCGAGACATTCAGCCGCCGCGTATCGGCGGTCAGCCCGGTCACGTCGCCATTGGCCAGCGTCTCGCCGCTGGTGGAACTGGCATTGATCGTGCCCGCCAGCCCGCCATCGGTCAGCCGGATCAGGTCCGAGGCGGCGTTGACGGCGGCGATGGCATAGGTCGGTGCGAGGTCGTTCATCGACAGGTTCCGATGGGTCTCGGTCCGCAGCGCTACCAGCCGCCCGTTCCGCTCGCCCAGTTCCGTGACCGTCAGGTTGAAGCTGTTGACCGGATCGGCAGTGGCGTAATCGACCGAGAGGATCAGGTTTTTGCCCCAGACCCCCTCGCTCGACGCCTCGGCCACCAGCGTCGCCGACCCGTTCGCCGCCTCGAGGCTGACCGATGCCGCCTGCGCCCCCTCGGCCACCCGGACGATCCAGGCCGTGCCGCCGCCGTTCAGGAAGAAATGGCTGACCGCATAGGACAGGTCGCTGTCGAGATCGAGGCCGCCGAAAGCGCGCTCGAAATCGGCGAAGCTGAACACCTGCCTTGCCTCGTCGACCGGGCCGCGGGCGGTATAGCCGACGAAGGCCGCAATCGAGGTCGGCACCGCGGCAATCGCGCGCGACCCGCTTGGCACCTCTTGGATGTAAACCCCGGGATAGGAAACGGATACGGCCATCTTCGTGACTCCCGTCCTGTGAAGTGCAGCATGTGCAAGCAAAGGCACCGTCAGCGCCGATCCGGCCCGCCCGGTTGTCGAGACAAGTTCTGGATGCGAAAGCGGATCAACGCGGCAACCGGGGACTGCTGTCTACCCAAACCACCCTGATCCCACAGATCGAGAAGCCACTGCCGGAGCTTCCGCAAAGGGTTCCGGGTCCGTGACTGCGCGAGCGGGTGTAAAATCAGGGGCAATTCCGAGCGGATGGTCAAGAAAATGACGATTCGAGTCAAGGGAATTAACGGGATAGGTCACAACTGCAGCGCGCAGCGCCGTCCCGGTTGTTCTGGCCGGACCGATTGATTTGTTCAATTACCATAGGTTGTATCAGACCTGCGCCCCATTCAACGCGAGTATTGCACAGACTGCACAATCCTGACGGGCTAGACCATTGACGGTTTACCTTACGTTAATTACAATGACTTAATCACCGCAAAAAGGTGAATCCGGCCCGATCAAAGGTCGTAAATTCCACGCAGGGGACGTTCATGTCGAACATTGCTGGTAAAGCCTATGCCATGAACGTCATCACGCCGAGCAGCCCCAGAATCACCTGGACCAACCGGCTGCTGTTCATGGCGGCGCGCGGCCTGCCACGAAATTTACTTGGACTTCTGGGGCTTTCCATCATCCACTTCGCCCGGTGGGTCATCATCCGCCCAAAGGACTGGCCCGATCTCGGGCAGGGCAAGCAGAACCTGAAAAACGACTATGTCCTGTTCTGCTCGAACTTCAACGGCACCTGGGATCAATATATCGACGCGTTTTCCGATGGCATCCCCAAGGGGCTGAACCTGTTCTGGTACTCTGCGACAAAATATCCGCAATCGATTCCGATCACCGATTTCAAACGCTATATCACCTATAATCAGATCAATACTGATTTCTACTATAACGCGACTCCGGGCTCGGCGCAGCGCGACGTGAAGGCGGGGCTGCGCGTTTATGACGCGGTTCTGGAATTGGCCGAGGCTCACAAGACCCAGACACCCGAGGACTTCGCCAAGACCTATCGCGCCGCCATGTTCAAGATCCAGCATTCCCTGGGCGAGCCGGGGCTTGGCCCGGTGGCCAGCCTCGATACCGAGCGCGCCGATATCAACCGCGGCGCCTATCGCAGCGATGATAGCTACGGCGCATGAGCAACCACGTGCAGGGGCTTTGACATGGCGGATCTCGACAGCGGGCACATCTTCCTGACCACGCTCGCCCCGATCAAGGGCGTGAATTCCGACAGCGGCACCGGCATCTCGCACGAACAGCGGGTGCGGATCGCGCTGGCGCAGCTACCCACCGCGCTGCAATCTCCGGCGACGCAGGGCATCGGCATCAACAGCCCGTTGGCGCGCAACCGGCGCACCCATCTCGCGCGCATGTTCGTGCTGAGCGATATCGTCTATAACGGCCGCAACCCCCAGAACCCGCTGGTGGCCACGGCCAAGGGCATCGACCCGGTGGACCCGCTGCCCATCGACCAGCTGAGCACCGCCTACCTCGTCTTCTGCGCCGAGGTCGATGCCATCGTGAATGACGGCGACCCCCTGCCCCACAACCTGACCAAGGCGCAGCAAAAGGCAGTCCGTGCCTCTTATGCGCGCAAGCTGTGGGACACGATGGGAGACGAGCTGCAGAACATCTACCAGAACTGCGTCGGCTTCGAGGGCGTGAAGACGGCGGATGATTTCGCCGCCTATCTCGACAAATGCCATGTCGAGACCACCATGCCCTTCCACGACTATTACCTCGACCTGCCGAAGTTCAACCAGCTGAACACCAAGCTGCTCCTGGGCGCGGTCCTGGTGCCGGCGGCGATTGCCGTCCTGTCGCTGCTGTTGCGCATCTTCGGGATGCTGCACCTGCCGATGCTGGGGTTCAGTACCTTCTGGACCTTCGTGATTGCCGCCGTGGTGACGGCGGTCGTGGCGCTGCTGGCCATCGGCTACGCGCTGAGGAACGGCGCAAAGCCCCTGGCACCGGCCAAGCATGACGACCTGCCCTCGGTGCTGAAGGGGCTCTACGTGCAGCAGACCTTCTCGGATTTCGTCATCGACCATCAGGCGTCCGAGCCCGACGAGCTGCACCGCGCCTTTGGCGACTACCTCGCCCGGCACCGACCCGAGAACAAGATGTCCCCGACCCAGACCCCCGGCGTGATCTCGATCAGGGCCGAGGGCGGCATCACCCTCTAAGACTGGACCTCGCCTATGCAACGCAGCCTGGACCTGGACGACATACAGGGCAATGTGACCCGCGCCTATGGGCGCTATGCCTTTCCCTTCTCGCGATCCTTCTTCCTGAACATCCAGGACCCCGGCAAGGGCCGGCAATTCGTCGATGCCGTGCGCAAGAAGGTGACGACCGGCGCGACCTGGACCGAGGCCACCAAGCCGCGCTGCACGGTGAATATCGGCTTCACCTTCTTCGGCCTCTACAAGCTTCTGGTGCCGCAGCGCACCCTGCGCGACATGCCGGAAGAGTTCATCTCGGGGATGCGCGACCGGGCCTTCCTCTTGGGCGACCGCGACCCCGGCAAGACCGAGGCCGAGGCGCGGGGCTGGGACGCGCATTGGGACCCGATCTGGCAGCAGAACCGCATCGGTGACGGCGATATCGGCAATGACAATGTGCATATCTGGGTGTCGTTCAACGCCCAGCTGAAGGAGTTGGGCAAGGCCGAGCCGGTGGACGAGCTGGAGAAGGAAAGCCAGTGGCTGCGCGATCTTTGCGACCATCTGGCCGGCGGGGTCCGCATCATCCCCCATAACGGCCGGGCGGGCGATCAGGAATACCAGGAGGGCTCGGTTCTTTTCGTCCAGCGCGGCGACAAGCTGATCCCGACGCCGAACGAGCATTTCGGCTTTACCGATGCCATCGGCGACCCGGTCTTTCGCGGGCAGTTGAGCGATGCCGAAGCGAAGGACGCGGTCATCGGCACCGGCAAATGGATGAATGCCAGGACCGGCTGGCAGCCGATCGAGCCGGGCGAGTTCGTCCTTGGCCATCCCGATGAAAGCCAGGAGCTGCCGCCCATCGCCCGGCCCTGGGAATTCATGGCCAATGGCACCTTCATGGCCTATCGCAAGCTGCACCAGAACGTCGCCTCGTTCGAGGCGGTGGTGGCGGAAGAGGCGCGGACCTATGCCAAGCTACAGGCCATCGACGAGCCCGAGGCACGCGAGACCCTGCGCGCCAAGATGTGCGGGCGCTGGTCGGATGGCGTGCCCTTGGCGCAGGCGCCGACCTATGCCGAATGGCAGGCGATGAGCGAGAAGCTGGGCTTCAACGTCGCCGACCCGGTTCAGGCGCTGTGGAACAAGCTGAACTACATCCGCTCGCCCGAGGCGTCGAATTTCCGCTATGCCGATGACATGCTGGGCTACAAGACCCCGCTTGGTGCGCATATCCGGCGGATGAACACCCGCGACTACATGGACCCGCTGAACCAGACCGGCATCGACCCGGCGACCGGCTGCCAGTTCGCCAATCCGAATGCCACCCACGGGCTGAACAAGCGCCGCCGCATCCTGCGCCGCGGCCTGCCCTATGGCCCGCCGCCGGGGGCAGAGAAGACCGACGAGACCGAACAGGGCGTGGCGATGATCTCGATGTGCGCCAGCCTGCAGCGGCAGTTCGAATTCGTGCAGCAGCAATGGATCCAATACGGGCTGGATTTCCATCAGGGCAATGACACCTGCCCGATGCTGGGCAATCACCACCAGCACAAGCGCTTCTCGATCCAGTCCGACCCGGCCTCGGGCAAGCCGCCCTTCATCATGAGCAAGCTCAGGACCTTCGTGGAATGCCGGGGCGGGGATTACTTCTTCGTCCCCTCGCTGACATCGCTGAGGATGATGGCGATGGGCATCATCGACCCGACCTGAAGCCCCCCAAGAGGAGACGGGCATGATTTCTGCCATTCGCAATGCGGTCATGACGCCCCTCGCGGTGCTGACCGTCTGGCTCGAGGGGCTGTGGGGGCTGGTGCAGGTGCTGGCTCTCGGCGCGAAGACCGCGATGGGCGGCAAGGCCAAGCTGGCCGAAACCTTCAAACAACCGGCCACCCAGCGCAAGGTGTTCCAGGTGTTGCGCGCCTTCTGGCCGAACCTGTCGCTGAAGAAGCAGCTGGTGAAAGCCTATGACAATAGCGGCACGGTGATCGTGACGCGCAGCGACGACTGCCTCGACGTGCTGAACCGCAACGAGGATTTCGAGGTCGTCTATGGCAGCCGGATGCGCAAGCTGACGGATGGCGAGAACTTCTTTCTCGGGATGCAGCCGGGCTGGGACTATACCCGCGACACCTCGGCCATGCGCCTTGCCGCGCGGCGGACCGATGTGGCCGAGATCGTCTTGCCCCGCGCCACCGAACTGGCCGGCGAACTGGTCGCGGCCAGCAATGGCAAGCTGGACCTGCCGGCGCAGCTGGGGCTGCAGGTCCCCTGGGACATGACCGACCGCTATTTCGGCGTGGGCGGCCCGGATGCGGCGACGATGAAGGAATGGACCACCATCCTTTTCTGGTATCTCTTCGAGGACTTGCCCGCCGATCCCGACCTCGACCGCCGCGCCATGGCGGCGGCCAAGGGGATGCGCGACTATCTCGACGGTGCCATCGCCGCCCGCAAGGCCAGCCCCAGCGATACGCCCGACATCCTGAACCGCTGCCTTGCGCTGCAATCCGCCGATACGCCGGGGATGAGCGATCTGGGCATCAGGAACAACCTGCTGGGCCTCCTGATCGGCGCGATCCCGACGATCTCCAAGGCCTCCTGCTATGCAATGGACGAGCTGTTGAACCGGCCCGACATGCTGGCCCGTGCGCATCAGGCTGCGGTTGCGGGTGATGACGCGCTGCTGGCTAACTACATCTGGGAGGCGCTGCGCTTCACCCCGCATAACCCGGTCATCTATCGCCGCGCGGCACGGGATACGGTCATTGCCCGCGACACGCTGCGCGAGGTGAAGGTGGCGAAGGGCCAGATGGTCTTTGCCGCCACGGCCTCGGCGATGTTCGACCGCTATGCCGTCGAGGCGCCGAACGAGTTCCGCACCGACCGGCGGTTCGAGACCTACATCATCTGGGGCTATGGGATGCATACCTGCTTTGGCGCGGCCATCAACGAGGCGGTGATCCCGGCGGTGCTGAAGCCGGTGCTGGCACAGAAGAACCTGCGCCGCGCGCCGGGTGCGGCAGGCCGGATCGACACCGGCCCGACGCCCCATCCGCAACATTTCCATGTCGAGTTCGACCGCTGATCGGAACTCAGTCGTAATCGATATGCAGGCTGAGATCGACCGAGCGAACCGCCCGGCCCGGTTCCAGCACCGGGCGGATGGTGATCAGCCCGTCCGGCCCGGTTTCCGCGCGATGGGCTGAGACCGGCGGCATTTCAGCCGCCGAGGCCGCCCGCAGCCGCGCAGCCGTGGGCGTCGCCTGTTCATAGGCATCCAACGCGGCGGCCAGCTTTTGCCGCTGTTCATCTCGGCTGGCACGGGCGAAGGGGCTGGCGGTGCTTTCGATCTTGCGGTCCAGCCGCGCCTCGTCACCGCTGCGGCCCATGCCCTGATAGGCCTCGGCCAGCGTCAGATAGACCCATTCCCGGTCGCCGCGTTTGGCAAAGCCATCCTCATCCCCGATCAGCCCCTCGCAGATCTCGGCCACCTGACGGCGGACGATATTGGCGTAACCATGGCTGACGATGGCATCGGTATCATCCTCGGTCAGACTGGCTTTCAGCGTGTAGAGAAAGGCCAGATTGATGCCGTTGTAGTAATTCTGCGCGATGTGGAAGCCGCGCTCATAAAAGCGGATCGCCCGGTCCAGATCGCCCGCGTCACCGGTCAGATCATAAAGCCGCTTGCTGATCGCGCCCGACAGCCCAAGCGTCTCCGGCGCGGTCGAGAGGCGCGGGGCGGCATGGGCTTCCAGCAAAGCCTCGGCCTCGGTCAGCGCCGCCAGCGCGCGGTTCCGGTCGATCTGACCGTTTGCGTCCTTCGCCTCGCCGGCCTTGTAGATCGCCAGCGCCAGCCGCTGCACCAGAAACAGGTCGGGTTTCCGGCTGCCATCCGGCCCGGCCTGCATCGCCATCGCCTGCCGCAGTTCCTCAATCGCCGTCGCGAAATCCTTGGCCCGGATCGCCGCCTCGGCCCGGTCCATCATCGCCGCAAGGTTCGGACCGCTGACCGGCGCGGCCTGCTGGCGCGCGGCGGGGTCCACATAGTCGGGCGGCAGGATGAAGCTGTCGGCGGCATAGGCGGGCGGGGTCATGCCGATCAGCGACTTGAAGACCGGGCTGTCGGATTCCGCCTGAAGCCCCGGCGCAGCGGCGCGGCGCCGGTCCTCGACCGAGGCGATCTTGCGCAGAAGATCGGCCAGATAGGGCACGAAGCGCGCCTGTTCCTCGGCATCGATCTGATCCCCGCCATGGGCGTATTGGTGGATCACGAAGGAGCTGAGATCAAAGGGTATGCGCTGCAGCAGCAGGCTTTCCGCGATGATGACCGTGGTGTTCGGGCGTTGCGCATGACGCACCCCCAGCTCGTAAAACACGTTCGGATTCAGCGTCGACAGGTCCGCAATCACCAGATCGGCCTGAAAGATCCAGCGATACATGACCGCATCGATCTGGCCGGTCAGATTGGCATCGATGGCGCGAAACGCGTTGATCCCGGCCAGATCGCAGGCCGGCTGCACCAGTTGTCGGAAGGTCTGGTCAAGGTTCAGCACCCGGCCGGTGGGATAGTCGGTCTTGCGGCCAAAGCCGGTAACGACGAAGCAGGTCAGCTGCGGGTCGGTCATCTTGGCCCCCGCTCAGGCGATGTCGAACTTGGCGTCGAAATGCGCCGGATCGATCAGCGCGGTGGCAGCTTTCCCGATCTGGATCAGCTGATCCATGTTCTCGGGCTTGTCCATCTGCGCCAGCGAGTCGAGCTGGTCGCTGGTGAAATCGAGGTCCAGCCGCTGTTTCAGCCAGTCCTGATCGAATTCCACATTGTAGCGCAGATAGGTCAAGAGCGGATTGCCCCCACCCAGAAGATCCTCTTTCAGGTCGCCGATCTCGCTGTCGATCTCGCGCGCGGTCGGGCTGTCGGACATCCATTGCAGCAACAGCTCGTTCAGCGCCGCCGCATCGTCCATCAGCGAGGTCAGCCCGCGCACGCCCAGTTCGGCGGCGGGCATCATCATCACCTTCTCCTGGTCCAGCGCGACGGTCTTGGTGCCGGTCCCCAGCGAGACGATCAGCAGCTTGTCGCTGCCCGTCGGCCAGTCGAGCCCGTGCCGTTTCAACGCCGCCAGCATCAAGAGTTGCAGCGCCGGGTTGTTATGCGGGCTGACCCCGCCATCGACGAAAGCCCCCTCAAGATCGGCCGAGACGCGGATACGCTCGGGCTCGAAATAGGTCGGCGCGGCGGCGCTGGCCCGGACCACTTCGCGCAGCAGGAAATCCTTGTTCGCGATCGAGCCGGTGCCCTCGCGCTGGTTGAAATAGGTGCCTTTCGGGCAATTGTGGATCACCCAGGGGCTGCCGGTATCCAGCCGCTTCACCACCACGGCAAGGCCGGTCTTCAGCTCGGGTCCGCCAAGGCAGATATCCTTGAACTCGCGCTCCAGCCCCTCGCGGATGGCCTTGGCCGAGAATTTCGGGCGCAGCAGACCCTTGCGGAACATGCTCGAGGTGAAGATGTCGCGACCGAATTCCTTGTAGATCGCATCGACCCGCTCGACCGGCCAGCCAAGCGCCAGCGCGGCGGCGATGATAGCGCCGGTCGAGGTGCCGCCGATCAGGTCGAAATAATCCGCCAGCACCGCATCGGGATTGCCACTGCGTTCCCGCACCAGCGCCTCGATCTTGCGCAGCATCTGCAGCGTCAGGATGCCGCGAATGCCGCCGCCATCCAACGCCAGAATCCGCTTGGGGCCGGGGCCGAACAGATGGGCGTTCAGGTCATTCGACATGTCTCTGGTCCTTTCAACGCCGGCCATGATCGGCCCGGCAGGGATGCTTGGGTAAGGCGGTTGACGCCGCTGGGGCGATGAAACAGGGTCTCCCCGGCGATGCGGCAGGGAAAGGTCATCGGATTGGGCAAGATCATTCTTTTTAGTGGGCATATGACCGACGGGCCGAACCGGCCCGAACCGCGCTTTCCGGCCTGGCTCGAGCCGCAGGTCCGCACCGCGATCCGGTCCGCGCTGCAAGACTGGCAGGTCGGACCCGGTGATACCGGCATCTGCGGTGCGGCGCGCGGCGGGGATATCATCTTCGCCGAACAGTGCCTTGCGCTCGGCGCGCGGGTGTCGCTGTTCCTGCCGCTGCCGGTTGCGGCCTTTCTGGAGGCCTCGGTGCGCCTGCCCGACGAACTCGACTCTGATTGGGAGGCGCGGTTCTTCGGGCTGCTTGATGACTGCCCGGCCGAGGGACCGGAGGCGGATGACGGCGCCCATCCCTTCGTCGCCAATAACGCGCGGATGCTGGCCGAGGCCCGGAAAGCCGCCGGGGGTGATGACCCCTATGCGCTGATTCTCTGGGACGGGCGCGATCCCGACGGCAAGGGCGGCACCGCCGAGATCGCCGAGGCGACGGAAGGCTGGCGGCATCGGGTCGTCATCGACCCGGCCGGCCTCTGAGCGCCTGCCGCCTTGCCGGTCCACGGGATCAGAACTCGTGGATATATTGCGCCATGATGATATCGGCGTCGATCTTGATATCGCCGTTCAGCGTGCCGCGCCCCGGGTTGTTCTCATCCGTCAGCCGGATCGGCGCATCGTCAAAGAAGGTATGCGACCAGCCCAGCTTGATCGTCCGCCCGGGGCGAAACTCATGCGCCACGCCAAGCGCGACATAGTAGCGGTCGGCATTGGGGGCGCGGGGATTGCGCACCTCGGTGGGCGTCGGGGTCTCGTCATAGGCGATGCCGCCGAAGATCTTGGTCTCGGGCGTGACCTGGTAGCCCATGCCGACGGCGATATACCAGGCATCGTCCCAGCCATTCCGGACCCGCAGGGTGCCGATATTCGAGGTCTCGATGACGGTATCCTTAAAGGCGCTCCAGCCGGTCAGCGTGGCCGAGCCATAGACCTCGAGCTTGTCGGTCAACTGGCCATGCGTGCCCAGTTGCAGCATCCAGGGCGTGGCGATGTCGTATCTGGCGCTGCCTTCGGCTGAGATCCCGGCCAGCGCCAGCGCGCCCATGGTCGCGTCCGGCCCCGACAGCACCACTTCCCCGTCAAAGCCGTGATCGATCTTCGAGCGGTAGGAGAGGCCATAGCGCCACTGGTCATTCGCCTGGTACTCGACGCCAAGGGTCACACCGAAAGCCAGATCATTGCCCTCGAAATCGGCCGAGGCATCGGTGGCGGCCGAGGGCGCTGCGGGGTTCAGGGCCAGGTTGGTGGCAAATTCCGAGGTGTAATACTGGATGTTCAGCGCCGCCGCGACGCTGAGTCGGTCATTCACCTTATAGGCCAGCATCGGGCTGAGGTTATAGGCGGTCAGCGCAGTGGTCGTGGCGGTATAGCGCGAGGCGGCCGTGTCTGTGTAATCGGATTCCGTCGCCCAGGGCGCGTTGAAAGAGAGGCCGAAATACAGCTGGTCGCTCAGCTGGCGGCCCAGATACCAATAGCCCGAAACGGTATTGTCGAGAAATTGCGAGGGCACAGCGGGCGAGCCGTCGGTCACTGGCGCGCCACCAAGCGCGGTGGCCGAGAGGTTCTCGAATGTATCGCGGGGCATGATATAGGTCAGCCCGAAGGATCCATGCGTGCCCGGAAAACGCGTCAGCGAGGCCGGGTTCGAATAAATCGCGGAAATGTCGTCGATCGATGTGCCATTTGCGGCATAGGCCGTTCCCAGCCCCTGCGCGCTTTGATGAAGGTTTTGATAGCCATTGGCCGAAACCGTCAGAGGACACAACCCAAGGATGATAGCGGTCGAGCAGAGGGAAAAACGACGGAAACACATGCTTGCAGCCCTTTCAGTATGTCATTGCCGTTTCATGTCAGCGATCCTTGCCCGCGCCGCCCATGTCCGCCGGTTGACCGGGCGGATGGGTTCTACCCGCGAAACACCACCTGCGCCCTCGCCCGGCACCTGCGGCAATCGGCAATGCGAATCGCTAACCACCTATGACAATTTGCTTTTTCAACCAGGCCAGAGGATCGAGGTCTCCGTCAAGCACGGCGCATCCCGGCGCAGAATTTCCGCGCTGACGTGGCATTTCCTTCGTCCACCTGCCGCATTGGAAACCGTGCCCGAGCCGCCTTACCCTAGGTCAAGTTCAGCCTTGACGTAACACATCTTACGCGCGAAAACTAGAATAAACCGGAGAGTTTTGTTGTCCAGAAAAGTCGAATTCGGAGGATGAATAGACTTCGACATATCGTGCTTATGTCGTTTCTTGGCATTTCCGGGGTGTTTCCTGCGTCGGCACAGATTTGCGATCTTATCGATCCGGTGAAGCCGCCCGACTTTCCGGACCAGCCCATAAACATATTCATTCCGCGCAGCAGCGCCTCGGGTTCCCTCGGGTTGAACGAGGAAATCGCCAAGGCGATTCGAGGGCTGAAGGATGAAAACGGCAATGATCTGAATATCCGGGTCAACACCCTGTTCAAGTTCGGGGGCGACCTCCGTGCGGCGCTGGACTATTTCTTCGACCTGCCGCCGAACGGCTATAACGTCATCCAGCTGACCGACACCTATGCCAGCACGCTGGCAGAATCGGGGGCGGCGGATAACCGGCTGGTGCCGCTTGCGCTGGCGCAGATCACCCTCAGCCAGCTTTACATCCGCCGGAACGATCCGAATTTCTCGGATCTCGATGGCTTCATCCGCTATGCCTCGTCGCGCGGGTCCGGGGACGAGGCCGCGCCGGTGCAGATCGCACTGTTCGGCACCAAGGGCGAACAATTCGGGCTCGAGGACATCCTGCTGGAGAAATTCGCCGACAATTTCGCCACCGGCGCGTTGACCGCGACCAGCGTCACCGAGGCCGCGCCCGATGCGGCAGGGGAAGCCCCCGCGACCACGCCCCCCGCCCCGGAACTGGCCCTGGGGCCGGTGGGGTTCGAAAGCGGATCGGCGCGCTATTTCTCGCTCTTCGGGGCCTCTGCCGAGACCGGGCGGCGGGTCGATGCGCTGATCGAGCAGCCGGGCGACGTGGCGCGGCTGATCAATGGCGGGCTGATCAAGCCGATCTTCACCTTCCTGCCCGAACAGGACCTGAACCGCGAGGTCGCCGCCGACCTGCGCGCAAGGCTTGGCGCCACCGCATCCTTCCCCGAGAAGGGCAGCGAGCATTGCGCCATCTATTACCGCTATCGCGGCTTCTTCATCCCCGAGGGCGTGCCGCCCGAGCGGCGGCAGTTCCTTGAATGGGTGTTCCGCAAGGCCTTCGATTCCGACAGCTTCCGGGCCTTCAACCATGCGGAATACATGGATGTGCTGTATCAGGATCAGGATATCGCCAATGCCTACTGCTCGACGTCAGATCTGAACGCCTTCTTCCAGAACAGCATCCGCGAATACCGCGAATGCCTGAAGGACGGCGCGGCAGCGTCGCCCGGTCCATGACGAGGCGGGCATGAGCGATCCAACCCTTGCCGGACTAGCCCTGCGCGCAAAGGCGGGTGATCCCGAGGCCAGCAACCTGCTGGCGCAGCGGCTGGCAGGCAATCCGCTGATGCGGGCGCTGTTCGGCGCTGATGCCGAGAGGCTCGCCGATCACCTGCAGGGTTTCGGCGCGCTGTTGCCGGTCTATCGCGCGGCCATGGCCAATCTGGGCATTCGGCAGCCGCAGGATGCCTATCTTTTCGACCTGATCCTGCCGCTGACCCGCTTTTTCCGACAGCGCATCCCTGCCGGCCGGGCGCCCTATCTCATCGGGCTGGCGGGCGGTCCGGGCGCCGGCAAGACCACGCTGTCGCGGCTTCTCTCCTGCTGCCTGCAGGCGATGATCGCACCTGCGCCCCGCTGCCTCGGCCTCTCCATCGACGATTTCTACCGCCCGAAAGAGGAACGCCTGCGCCGTGGCTTCGCATGGCGCACCCTGCCCGGCACCCATGACACCGAGCGGATGGCGGATGTCCTCGCGGCGCTGGACCGGCCCGGTTCCCTGACCGTGCCGCGCTATGACCTTGGCCGAGATGCGCCGATGGCCGATGAGGTGGTGAGCGGCAGTCCCGACATCTGCATCTTCGACGGCGCCATGGTCGGCTCGCCGCTGCCCGGCTATGACCGGCTGGCGCGGCGGCTCGATTTTCTCCTCTTCCTCGACCTGCCCACACCGCTGCTGAAACGCTGGCGGTTCGAGCGGGAACGCAAGCTGCGCGCGGATAGCGGCGACACGGTCGGCTTTCCCCAAGAGGTCATGCAGGCCTTCTGGGACGAGGCGCTTGGCCCCAGCATCGAGATGTGGGTCGCACCCAATGCCGCGCGGGCCGATCTGGTCCTGTCCATCGACGCGGCGCGGCGGGTCACGGCGGTCCGGCAACCGCAGCTTTGCACAACCGAAACCCGCGCGTGAGGCGAGATGACCGATCAGGCAACCGATGACGACCTCGCCCACCGCCAGCGCGTCGATGCGCTGCTGAGGCAGGGCAAGAACGTCTACCAGCCGCTTTACAACTTCCCTTATCCGCAGGCGATCGCGGCGCTGCGCCCCTGCGCCGACCGCTGCCGCGCGGTCGAGGCCAGCATGGGCGGGGCCGTCGCCGGGCGGCGGCTGTGGGACATGGGCTGTTCGCTTGGCTACAACACGTTCTGGTTCGTCGATCGCGGCATGACCGGCACCGGCATCGACATTGACCCGCGCAATATCGCGCTCTGCCGCGAGATCAGCCGCTGGACCCCGGGCGAGGCCCGGTTCGCACAGGGCGAACTGACCCGCGAGATGGTCGAGGCCATGATACCGGGCAGCCATGACTACGGCTTTCTCTTCAGCATGTTGCATCATGTGATCGAGGCACGTGGACTGGCCTATGTGCAGGCGCTGATGCAGGCGCTGACCGCGCGCATCCCGGTCCTCTATGTCGAACTGGCGCTCGGCTCCGAAACCCCGCCCCCCGGCTATGACTGGGCGCGCCATCTGCCCGGGGACGAGCTGGCGATCTTTGCCACCTGCGAGGGGCTAAGCTTCGAGTTGATCGGCCACTTTCCAACCCATGTCGGGCCTGTCACCCGCCCGATCTACCGCGTCACGAGAGGGAGGGAAAATTGATCGCCGATCCATACCCCTCACCGGCCATCCTGCCGATGCCCGCCGATGCGCTGCTGGCCGACCCGATCCTCGGGCGGCTGGAGGGCATGGCGCTGTCGGCCTTGATCCCGCATGTGACTCGCCGGGTGATCGCCGCCGGGGAGTTCCTGTTCCGCGCCGGCGAGCCAGCCGATACCGTCTTCCTGATCCAGAACGGCGCGCTGCGGCTGGAGAACGGGCAAGGCCGCAGCGCCCGGCAGGTCGAGGGCTGCGCGGGCGAGGAGGCGCTGCTGGGCCTTGCCAGCCACAGCGCCAGCGCGCTGGCCGAGACCGAGACCACGGTGCTGGCCATCCCGGCGGGCCAGTTGGCCCATCTCGCCGGACGCCGCCGCGACCTGCGCGAGGCTTTCTTTCGCGCCTATGCCGGGCGTTATGACGAACAGACTCAGGCCACGCCCCCAGCAGCGCCCGACAAACCCCAACCCGCCGAGGGTCTCGGCCCGCTGCTGGGCTGGCTGCTGACCATCGCCCTGCCCCTCGCCGTCTACCTTGTCGCAGAGCGGCTGCCGCTGGACCCTGCCGCGACGGATTTCCTCGCCATCGTGATGGTTGCCGTGGTGATGTGGCTGTTCGGGCTGGTGCCGGAATACGTGCCGCCGCTTTTTGCCGCGCTGGCGATGATCCTGCTGGACGTGGCCCCGCCCGCCGAGGTGCTGTCGGGCTTTCGCTCGGACAGCTTCTTCATGACGCTGAGCATCTTCGGCATCGGCGCGCTGATGGTATCCTCGGGGCTGACCTATCGCTTCTCGCTCTGGGTCCTGGGCAAGGTGCCGGCGACGCCCTTCGGCTATAACCTCAGCCTCTTCGGCATCGGCACCGTGCTGTCGCCCGTCATCCCCTCGGTGGTCGGGCGGGTCAGCATCATCACGCCCTTGATGATCGAGTTGATCGAGATCTCGAAGCCCGAGGCGCGCGATCGCTTTGCCAACCGGCTGATCTTCAGCCTGCTCTCGGGCGCCTCGATCTTCGTGCCGATCTTCCTGACGGCGGCGGTGCCGAACCTCGTGGTCTATGGGCTGTTTGATGCGCAGACCCAGTTTGCCTTCGGCTGGATCGCCTGGCTTTACGCCGCCTCGGTCTTCGGGCTGATCGTGCTGGCAAGCTTCTGGCTGGTCTCGGCGCTGGTCTTCGGCCGCGCGCGCAGCTTCAGCCTGCCGCGCGCCACCATCCGGGAACAGCGCCGGCTGCTTGGCCCGGTCTCGGCGCCGGAATGGGCGGCGGCGCTGGCGGTGCTGGCCATGATCGGCGGCATCCTGACCGGGCCGTCGCATCGCATCGACGTGGCCTGGATCGCGCTGGCGATCCTCGTCACGCTGATGCTGTTCGGCACGCTTGGCCGCGACGCCATCCGGGCACAGATCGACTGGCCGATCCTGATCTATCTCGGCACCATCATCGGCTGGGTCCCGGTCGCGGCCAGCACCGGCCTCGATCAGGTGATCGTCGCGCATCTGAACTGGCTCGGCGACTATCTGAAGACGGATTTTCCCCGCTTCATCCTGCTGGTCTCGGGGATGATCCTCGCGGTGCGGCTGGCCCTGCCGACCGGGGTGACGGTGATCCTGTTCACCACCGCCCTCTTTCCGCTGGCGGCGGCGCAGGGGCTGTCGCTCTGGCTCGTCGGCTTCATCATCCTCGCCGTGGCCGATACCTATGTCTTTCCCTACCAAAGCTCCTATTACCTGAAGCTGCGCAGTGATCTCGAGGCACTTGGCCTTGCCCATGTCCTTGACGAGCGGCGGATCATCGCCGCGAATATCGTCATGATCGCGCTGAGGATCGGGGCGATCTATGGCAGCCTGCGCTTCTGGCAGCATCTGGACCTGCTGTCATGACCCGCCGCCATCTGCGGCTGGCCGTGATGCTGGTCTTTGCCGGGCTGTTCTTCGCGCTGGTGGTGATGCAGAAATCCCAGACCGCGCGCATCCTGATCATCCACAGCAACGATCCGGCCTACCCCTGGGTCGCCTCGGTGAACGAGGGCCTCAAGCGCGGCTTCGAGGGTCGGCGCAATGTCCTTTTCCGCTATCACTACATGGACCTGAAGAACCACACCGATGCCGCGTTCAAGGAACGCGCCGCGACGCTGGCGCTGAACGCGGTCGACAGTTGGGCGCCCGATGTGCTGGTTCTTGTCGATGACGAGGCGCAGGCGCTGGTGGGCAAGGCGGTGGTCGCGCCGGGACCGGGCGCGCCAGGGGTGCGGGTGGTCTTCAGCGGGGTGAACGGCGAGCCCGCAGACTACTACCCGCCGGGCGCCGAAGTCACCGGCATCCTTGAACGCAAACCCCTGCCGGCGATCCGCGATGCCGCGCTGTCCATCGCCTTGGAAAGCGCGACACGGCCGCCCCGCGCCCGTCCGCGCGTCCAGTTCATCGGCGATCATTCCTCGTCCATCACCGCCGAGATCCCCACTTACGAAGGTTTCGACTGGTCCCCGGCGGAATTCCTGCCGCCGGTGCAGGTCGACACATTTGCGGACTGGCAGGCGGCGGTCGAGCGGGCGGAGCGCGAGGCCGATGTGATCCTTGTCACCAATTACCGCAATATCCGCGACGGGGTAGATGGCCCCTTCCTGCGCCCGGCGGCGCAGGTGATGCAATGGACCGCCGAACATGCGACCGTGCCGGTGATCGGCATGGGCGCCACCAACAGCGAGGACGGGGCGATGCTGACCGTCTCGGTCTCGCCCTTCGAACAGGGCGAGGTGGCCGCCGCGCTGGCCCTGCAGGTGCTGGACGGCACGCCCCCAGCCAGCCTGCCGGTCGTGGTGTCAAAACAGTTCATCGTGCAGGTCTGCACCCCCTCGCTGGCCCGCTGGGGCCTGACCCTGCCACCGCTTTACGAGGCCTTCGCCCGCGCCACCGACCATTATTACGAGGAGGGGTGCTGATGAGCACGCTGTTCCTCAGCCACAGCTCGGCCGACAATGCGCTGGCGCAGGACCTTGCCGCGCGGCTGAAGGCGCAGGGGCACACTTGCGTGTTTCTGGACCTTGACCCGGAAAAGGGCATCGTCGCCGGCATCAGCTGGGAACGCACGCTCTATCGCAAGCTGCGCGCCTGCCGGGCGGTCATTGCCATCTGCACCGACAGCTACCTGGCCTCGCATTGGTGCTTTGCCGAAATTGCGCTGGCGCGGATGGAGGGCAAGCAGATCATCGCGCTGGTCGCCGACCCGATCAGCGATGCTGGCCGCCTGCCCTCGATCCTGACCGAGCGGCAGTTCATCGACCTGCGCCGCGATCCCGAAACCGGCTATCAGCGGCTGTGGCGCGGGCTGAAGGAGCTGGACCTGCTGGGCGCGGTGGGGGACTGGGACCCGACCGCCTCGCCCTATCTCGGCCTGAACGCCTATCAGGAAAAGGATGCGCCGGTCTATTTCGGGCGCGAGGACGAGATCCGGGGCGCCATCGAGCTGGTCGACCGCGGGGCGCCGGGGCTGATCCTCGTGATCGGCGCGTCGGGCAGCGGCAAATCCTCGCTGGCCCGCGCCGGCCTGATCCCGCGCCTGCGCCGCGAGCCGGAACGCTGGATCGTGCTCGACCCGTTCCGCCCCGGCCGCGATCCCTTTGCCGAGCTGGCGCAGGTCATCGGCCAGGGCTTCCGCCGCTATGCCCCCGATGCGCCCCCGGCGCTGCACGAGGCCGCAGCGCTTGGCGACCGGCTGCGCGACTGGCAGGAGGTCTCGAAACAGCGGCGCAGCGCCGAGCCGGGGCAGGTCGGTGTCACGCCCGTCGATCCGTCGCGGCTTGGCCGGCTGATCAGCGAGCTGGAGGCGCTGAAACGGCAGGAGCCCGCCTCGCGCGAGGCCTCGCTGCTGGAATTTCTGGACTGGAGCCTGACCGACCTGCGCCGCATCTTCGGTCGCCATCCGGGCCCGGGCCATGGCGGCAGCGCCGCCACCCCGCTGCTGGACCTGATCGCGGATCTGCGCCGCAGCGCCGGCCACAGCACCGCCCGCGTCCTGCTGGTCATCGACCAGTTCGAAGAACTGCTGGGCACCGACAGCCCCGAGGGCGAGGCTGCACGCTTCCTCGGTCTCATCGCGGCGTCGCTCGCCGCCGAGGGCTCGCCCCTGACCGTGGTGGCGACGATGCGGTCGGATTTTCTGGAAAGCTTCCAGACCGTCAACGCCCATCACGGCATGGATTTCGCCACGCTGTCGCTCGGCCCGATGCCGGTCGAGGGGATGCGGCGGGTGATCGAGGCGCCGGCGAAGCTTGGTGCGATCGAGCTGGAAGCGGGCCTCGCCGACCGTCTGCTGGCGGATGCGAGCAGCGCCGACGCCCTGCCGCTTCTGTCGTTCACGCTCTACCTTCTCTGGCGCGACGGGCATGGGGCGGGGCGGTTGACGCTGGCCGATTACGACCGCTTGGGCGGGCTGGAAGGCGCGGTGGCGAACGAGGCCGATGCCATCCTCGCCACCGCCCGCCAGCGGGGCCAGGAAGCCGAATTGCGCACAGCCTTCCTCGAGATGGTGCGGCTGGCCGAGGACGGCCAGTTCACCCGCCAGCCGTTGGCGCTGGACGAGCCGGAACTGGTGCCGGTGCAGGACCTGGTCGACCGCTTTGTCGAGCGCCGCCTGCTGATCTCGCGCTCCGAGGGCGATCAGCGCGTGGTCGAGGTGGCGCATGAGGCGCTGTTCCGGGCCTGGGCACCGCTGGCGCAATGGCTTGAGGATCACCGCAGCGAATTGCAGCTGAAGCAGCAGATCCGCCATTCGGCCACGGCCTGGGAGGAACACCGGCACCAGCCCGACTACCTGTGGCGCGGCGCGCGGCTGTCCGAGGCGGTGGAACTGGTCGGGCGCGGTGGGCTGGAGGGCAATTCCAAGGAGGAACGCCGTTGCAAGGCCTTCGTGCTGGCCAGCGAGTCGATGCGCAAGCGGCAGGGCCGCCGCCGCCGCAACCTGGTCCTGATGGTCGCGGCGCTGCTGCTGGGCATTCTCGGCTATGCGCTGAAGAACGAGGACGAGGCCAAGTCGGCCGAGCGCGCCTCCTGGGCGCGGGAACAGGCGCTGCGGGCGATCGGCACGCTGGCGACCGAGCCGCTGGCCAGCATCCGCACCGCCGAGTCCGCCATCTGCATGACCCAGATCCATGACGGGCAGGTGTTGCCCGAGGCCGAAGGCGCGTTGAACCGCGCCGTCAATGCGCTGGAAAAGCAGCGCAGCCTGACCGGCCATAGCCGCGCGGTCTCGCGCCTGATCTTCCTGCCCGAGACAGGGGACGGCCAACCGGCCACGACCGAGCGGCTGGTCTCGCTGGGGCTCGATCATGCCGCGCTGCTCTGGACACTGCCGGGCAGCGGCGCGCCGAAATGCTCGGGCGTGCTGCCGGAACAGCCGCTCTTGCCCCGCGCCAGCCAGATCGCCGGCGATCCCGGCAGCCGCCTGATCGCCGCCGGCCTGCCGGGCGGAGGCGTCACGCTGCAGGCCATCCCGGACTCTGGCCCGCCCCCGGCGCCCGTCGCGGTTCTGCAACTGGGCGCCGAGGTCTCGGCCCTTGCCATCGCGCCCGGCGGCAGGCGCGTCGCGGCGGCAGGCGAGGACGGGTCGCTGCGGATCGGGGGGCTGATGGAATCGGGCGCGGCAACGCAGCCGCTGGCCCTGCCCGACCGGGCCGCCCGTATCGATGTCCTGGGGTTCAGCGGCGATGGCGCGGTGCTGGCGGCGGGCGGTTGGGACGGCTCGGTGACGCTGTGGGACAGCGGCAGCGGCATGATGCTGCGCCGCCTCGACGGCCATGCCGAGGCGGTGACAGAGCTGGCCTTCAACGGCGATCTGCTGGCGACCGCCGGATGGGACCAGGTGGTGCGGCTGTGGAACTGGCGGACGGGGCGTCTGTTGCAGGTCCTGCCGCATGAGGGCCGGGTCTCGGCCCTGCGCTTCCTGCCCGGCGAAGGCGAGGCCGCCAACCTCGCCAGCGCCAGCTGGGACCGCACGGTCAGGATCTGGGACGTGACCAACGGACAATTGCTGAAGACGCTGGAACATGGCGCGCCGGTCGTGTCCTTGGCGATCACGCCCGAGGCGCGCTCGCGGCTGGGGCACCTGACCGGCGGTCCGCTGATCGCCACCGGCGATTGGGATGGCCGCGTGTCGGCCTGGAACGTCGAGCTTGGCCCCGGCGCCCCGGTTTCCTCGCGCATCGTCGCCCAGCATCTCGAGCCGGTGAATGACCTCAGCTTCACCGGCGATGGCCGGTTCCTCGCCAGCGCCAGCGATGACGAGACGATCAAGATCACCCGGCTGTTCGAAGACGAGGGGCAATATCTCTGGCGCAGCAGTCTCGACCTCAGCCCGGCCACCGGGGGCAGCGACCAGGCCCGCTGGATCGCGATGATCCAGAATGGCGAGGTGCGGGTGCTGGACCCCGAGGCGCAGGCGCAGCCGCGCACCATCTCCGATTTCGACGGCAATGCCACCGGCATCGCCTTCAGCAGCGACGGTCCGCAGGTGCTGGCGATCCGCGCCAATGAACTGTTCGACTATCACCTCGATCCGACCGAGCTGATGGTCTGCGCCGACAGAATCGCCCAGCCCGCCCTGCCGCAGCCGCCCAAGGACCCCGATTTCGGCAATCTCTGCGCCGGGATCGAGACCGATCAGGGCTTTACCAGCCTCTGGTCACAGGCCACCGCGCCGATCGCGGGACTGGTCCGGGCGATCACGGGCCGCTAGGGGCGTCGCGGCGTGGAAACTGGCCTCTGCGGCCAATCCGTGCATAGCTGGCCCTGACCAAGAAAGGACCTGCCATGCCGCTGCGCCTCGACCACCTGCACATCTATGCCACCGATCCCGAAGCCGGCGCGGCGGGCTATCTGCGCCTCGGCGCGCGGCGCGTCAGGGAGGTGACAACCGTGAACGGCCTGCGCATCGTCCTCGACCTCGCCGGCCTCAATCTGTTTGTCGAGCAAAGCCCCGACGGCAGCACCGGCATCGATCATCTGGCGATGGCCAGCGACGATCTGGACAGCGATCTGGCTGCTATCATCGCCGAGGGCGGCCGCATCCTGACCGGCCCGCGCGAGGCAGGACCGGGGTTGCGCATCGCCTTTGCCGAACTGGCCGACGGCCAGCGCGCCGAGGTGCTGCAGCGCGGGATCGTCTGACCGCCGCGACGCGGGCGGGGCGGATTAGCCCTGCCCGACCACACGCTGCGCTCACGCGTCTGTTGGTTGACCATGGCGGCGACGGCGCCTTTCTTGCGACGCTTCATTCACGCATTGAGAGCGACCGATGGCTTACCCACCCGGCACAAATCTGTATTTTCCTTTTCTGTCAAAGATCTATGATACGCTTGAACCCTATGGCTATGCCTTCCTGCGCTTTGCCACCGGGATCGTCATGGCCGGCTTCGGGGCGCGCAAACTGCTTACCCCGGGCGGCGCGCAGCCCGATATCGACATCATGGCGCAGATCGGCTTCACCCCGGCGATCTTCTGGGCCTATCTGGTGATCACGCTGGAACTGGTCGGCGGTCTGGCGATTGCGGCCGGCCTTTTGACGCGGGTGTTTTCGGCCATGTTCGTCGGCATGATGCTGGTCATCCTCGCGCTGGTCCTGCTGCCGCGCGGCGCCGGATACGAACTGTCCGTGGTCTGGCTTGGTGCCTTCACCTACCTGACGCTGCGCGGCAGCGGCGCCTTGTCGCTCGACCGCCTGATCGGGCGCGAAATTTGAGCCAAGATGACCGGACCTGACTGGCAGGCGATGATGAACCGGCAACTACCGACCATCGACCGGCTCTATGGCTCCAAGGATCTGCACGAGGGCGCGCGCGCCTTTGCCGAGCGGCGCGATCCGGTCTGGCAGGGGAAATAGGCGCTAGATCCGCGCCATCCGCCGGGCGATCAGCTCGATCCCCGAGGCGATCGCCTCTTCGGCGATCGAGCCATAGCCCAGGCGGAAGAAGGGACAGGGCTCGGGCCGGATCTCGAAAAAGACTGCCCCCGGTTCGATCAGCACGCTGTCCTCGCGCAGCGCCATGGCCAGCGCGGTGGCGTCGATGCCCTCGCGGCCTTCGATCCAGACGCTCGACCCGCCCGCGACCGGTGCCCCGGCGATCCTGAGACCATGGGCGCAAAGCGCCGCCTCCAGCACCTCGCGCCGGCCTTTCAGCGCCTCCCTGAGCCGGGCGATATGGGCGTCATAGTGACCGAGCGCGAGGAAATATGCGGTGATGCGCTGCAGGTGACTGGGCGGGTGGCGCAGCATGATCGAGCGCAGAGCGCGGGCCTGCGCGATCAGCTCCGCCGGACCCACCATGTAGCCGATGCGCAAGCCCGGAAACAGCGACTTCGAGAAGCTGCCGAGGTAGATCACCCGACCGTCCTCATCCATGGATTTCAGCGCCGGGGCGGGCGGAGCGAGATAGGACATCTCGAAATCGTAATCATCCTCGATGATCAGGAAATCCTGCGCAGAGGCGCGCGCCATCAGCTCGCGGCGGCGGTCCAGCGGCATGGTCACGCCGGTCGGGATATGATGGCTGGGGGTGACAAAGACCAGCCGCGTCTGCTCGGGCAGGTCCGCCGGATTCAGCCCACCCTCATCCACCGGCAGGAAGGTGGTGGGGCTTTGCGCCCGGCGCAGGGTCTCGGCGAAATCGGGATAGCCGGGCTCCTCGGACACCGCCAGCCGGTCGACCCGCGACAGCAGTTCCACCGCCAGGAACAGCCCGTTCTGCGCCCCCAGCGTCACCAGCACCTCGTCGGGCCGGGCATGGATCCCGCGCCGCGGCAGGGTGTTCGAACAGATGTAATCGATCAACAGCGGATCATCGGCGCCATAGCGGTCGGCGGCCAGATCGGCGAAGTCGCGGGTGCCAAGTGCGCGGCGGGCGCAGTCGCGCCAGGCGTTGTGGTCGAACAGCGCCGGATCGGCCTGACCGTAGATGAAGGGAAAGCGATAGTCGCGCCAGTCCGCCGGCTTGCGGATCACCCGGCGCGGCATGTGATGGCTCGAGAGCCAGTCGCCCCAGTCCGGCTGCTGCCCATGCGGTCGGGCGGCAAGCTGCTCGGGTCGTGCCGGGCGCAAACGGCTGTGCGGCACCGTCTCGGCCACCGCAATGCCGGATCGTGGCGCCGTCTCCAGATAGCCCTGGCTGACCAGATCCTGATAGACCAGCGTCACCGTCATCCGCGAGATGCCCAGTACCTCGGCCAGTTGCCGGCTCGAGGGCAGACGCGTCCCCGGTCGTGCCCGGCTTTCCAGTACCGCCCGCACGATGGCAGCCGCCAGCCGTCCCTGCAGCGTCGGCGCCTCGCCCTCGCGCAGGAAGATCGTGTCAACGGGAAGTCGCGCCGGCATCTGGACCTATCTTCGGATCAAACTGGACATATCATCGCCCCGCCCGCTCTGCAATCTTGCCCCTGTCATGTCGCCGCACCCCCAACCAGCGGCCATACACAGGGAGAGAAAAACAATGTCTGCAATGACCCGCATTCTGACCGGAGCCGCCACCGCCCTCGCGCTGGTGCTGCCCGCTTCTGCCACCGAATACCGCGTCGCCGTGGGCGATGGCGCCGGCGGCACGCAAGAGGCCTTGGGCAAGGCCTTCGTCGCCGCGCTGGAGGAACAATCCGGCGGCAACATGACCGCGAAACTGTTCCTGAACGGCCAGCTTGGCGACGAACAGGACACCGTGACCGCCGCCGCCACCGGCACGCTGGATTTCTCGATCCTCGCCATCAACAACATCACCCCCTTCTCGCCCTCGGTCGGCACGCTGACCCTGCCCTATGTGATCCTCAGCCAGGAGGATGCCGAGAAGGTGACGCAGGGCGAAATCGGCCAGCAGATGATCGAACAGACCATCGAGGATGCCGGCGTGCGCATCATCGGCTGGGGCTATTCCGGCTTCCGGGTGCTGACCAATTCGAAAAAGCCGGTCTCGACCGTGGCCGACCTGCAGGGTCTGGTGGTGCGCGTGCCGAAGAACGAGATCATGATCGAGACCTATAAAAGCTGGGGCATCAACCCGACGCCGATGGCCTGGGGCGAGACCTTCGCCGCGCTTCAGCAGAAGGTCGTGGACGGACAGGACAACCCCTACATGACCGTCTACGCGATGAAGTTCGACGAAGTTCAGAAATACATCACCAATATCCGCTACATCTTCTCGATCGAGCCGCTGATCGTCTCGGAAGCCCTGTTCGAGGGCCTCAGCGAGGAAGAACAGGCGCAGGTGCTGGCCGCCGGCGAAGCCGCGACCAAGGCCTCGGCCGAATTCCTGCGCGCCGAAGAGGCCAAGATCCGCGAAGAGCTGGTCGCCCGCGGCATGGAGATCACCGAACCTGCCGATGGCGAGAAGGAATTCATGGCGCTGGCCGAGGCCGCTGTCTGGCCGAAATTCTATGACCAGATCGGCGGCAAGGAGGTTCTCGACAATGTCCTGACCTCGCTGGGGCGCCCCGCCGCCGCGGAATAGCTTTCCTCCCCGACTGGCGCGCGGGCTGGTCCTGCGCGCCACTTTTCGCCCGCTGTCCTTCCCCTCAACGCGCCCCTTCCCGGAGGCCCTGCATGTCTATGCTCTGGTCGTTCCTTGACAAGTTCGAAAGCCACCTCTGCCGAGTTCTTCTGGCGGTGTTCGTGACGCTTCTGTTCGTGCAGATCGTCGCCCGCCAGATCTTCGGCTTCTCGATCACCTGGATCGAGGAACTGTCGGTCATCCTGTTTGTCTGGTTCGCCTATTTCGGCGCCTCCTATGCCGCCCGCATGGCCGCGCATAACCGCGTCTCGTTTCACCTGAACATGATGCCGCGCACCCGCGCCCGGATCATCGAGGCGATCGGCGATGCCTTCTGGATCGCCTTCAATGTCGTCTTCATCTGGCAGTCGATCGCCTTCATCAGCCGGCTGAAGCCCTTCGTGAAGGCCCAGACCCTTGGTTGGGAAATGCGCTATGTCTACCTCGCGCTGCCCATCGCCTTCACCCTGATGACGCTGCGCATCCTGCAGGTGAACTATCTGAAACTGGTCCGCGGCATCGACCCGGCCGATCCCGACAAGGTGACTGTCGAGGCCGTTCTGGAACTGGCCGAGGACGAACAGCGCGCCTTCGACCGGAGGAACCACTGATGGACAACCTGCTGATCGAAATTCTCTTCGGGTCGTTCTTCCTGCTGATGGTCCTGGGCGCGCCGATCACCGTGGCGCTGGGGGTCTCGGCGCTGGCTGCGATGCTCTATCTCGGTGACAACCCGATCAAGATGGTGCAGATGGCCTGGTCCTCGGTGGGGTCCTTCCCGCTGATGGCGCTGCCCTCCTTCATCCTCGCCGGGGCGCTGATGGAGGCCGCGGGCCTGTCGCGCCGGCTGATCGCGGTGGCCGAAAGCCTGGCCGGTCCGTTCACCGGCGGTCTTTCTGCCGCGACCGTCATCGCCTGCCTGTTCTTCGGGGCCATCTCGGGTTCGGGCCCCGCCACCACCGCCGCCGTCGGCATGCTGATGATCCCGGCCATGGTGCGCCAGGGCTATGGCGGCGGCTATGCAGCTGCGGTCACGGCCTCGGCCGGCGGGCTTGGCATCATCATCCCGCCCTCGATCCCGATGGTCATCTACGGCATCTCGGCCATGGGCCTGCAGCCCGACCCGGCCGCAATCGAGGCCCATGGGCAATTCCAGTCGGTCTCGATCTCGAAACTGTTCATCGCCGGCTTCCTGCCCGGCGTGGTGATGGCGGGCGGCCTGCTGATCATGAACTACATCCGCTGCCGGATGCGCGGTTTCCATGGCTCGGCCGAGCCGCTGTCGCTGCGCAAGGTGGCCTGCGCCTGCTACAAGGGCTTCTGGGCGCTGATGGCCCCGGTGGTGATCCTGGGCGGCATTTATTCCGGCTTCTTCACCCCGACCGAGGCCGCCATCGTCGCCATCTTCTACACCCTCTTCGTCGGCGTGGTGATCTATCGCGAACTGGATCTGACCGAAGTGGTCAAGTCGCTGGACACCACCACCTGGCTTGCCGGCCGCGTGCTGCTGGTCCTTTTCGCCGCCACCATCTTCGGCCGGGTTCTGGTCGAGAACAACATCCCCGGGGTCATCGCCGGCGGCATCCTGTCGCTGACCGACAACCTCTACATCATCTGGGCCATGGTCATCGGCCTCTTGCTGATCGTCGGCATGTTCATGGAGACGCTGGCCGCCATCATGATCCTCGTGCCGGTGATGCTGCCGGTGGCCTACATGATGGGCATCGACCCGATCCACTTCGGCATCGTGATGATCTGCACGCTGTCGGTGGGCTTCCAGACCCCGCCACTGGGCGAGAACCTGTTCATTGCATCGGGCATCTCGGGCATCTCGATCGAGCGGATCAGCCTGCGCGCCCTGCCCTTCGCCGCCGCCTCGGTCACAGCCATCTTCCTCATCGCCTGCTTCCCCGACATCGCCCTCTGGCTGCCGCGGATGCTGGGCTATTAATCGAAAGGACCTTTTCCCATGACCACCACCACCACGCGCCGCGCCCTGACCGCCGCCGATCTGAAGGCCACCTTCGACGCCTTCAACCGCCACGACATCGACGGCGTGATGACCCATTTCGCCGATGATTGCGTCTTCTTCACCGTCGCCGGCGAGCATGAATACGGCAACCGGATCGAGGGGAAACCCGCCATCGCCAAGGCCTTCGAGGGCGTCTGGACGACCATGCCGGACGTGCAATGGGCCGATCACAGCCACTTCCTCAGCGAGGATGGCAGCCGCGGCGTCAGCCAGTGGACCTTCCGCGCCACCAACCCCGATGGCACCCGCACCGAGGTCCAGGGCGTGGACCTGTTCCGCATCAGGGACGGACAGATCGTCGAGAAACAGGCGATCCGCAAGCAGCGTCCTGCCGTTCCTGCCAAGTGAGCCCGCCATGAACGCGATGAACAGACGCCCCGGATCATCCCCCTACGATCCCCTCTATGACCCGATGACCGCGCCGGCTCTGGGGCCACGCAGCGACTATTGCCCGACCTACTGGATCGGCACCGCCGGTCCTTCCCCCGAGGCCGATGGCCCGGTCAGTGGCGACATGGACGTGGACGTGGCGGTGATCGGCTCGGGCTATACCGGCCTCTCGACCGCGATCCACCTGGCCAAGATGCACGGCATCAAGGCCACCGTGCTCGAGGCCAATGGCGTCGCCTTCGGCTGCTCGACCCGCAATGGCGGCCAGGCGCAGATCAGTTCCGGCCGGCTGAAGCGCAGCCAGTGGATCGCCCGCTGGGGCCTCGACGTGGCGCAGGGTCTCCATGCCGAGATCACCGAGGCGTTCGACCTGTTCCGTGGCCTCATCCGCGACCACGCCATCGACTGCGAGCCGCAGGACGGCGGGCATTACTACATCGCCCACAAGGCCTCGGCCATGCCGGCGCTGGACAGCGAAACCCGCCTTCTGAACGACACCTTCGGCTATGGCGCCCGGATGCTGTCCCGCGACGAGCTGCACCAGACCGTCGCCCGCGACATGGAGGCGCATGGCGCCATGTGGGAGCCTGACGGTACCGGCATCCATGCGGCGAAACTGGCCTTCGGCTACCTGCGCATCGCCCGCGAGTTGGGCGCCAAGGTTCATACCGACAGCCCGGTGACGGGGTGGCAGCTGAAGAACGGCATCCACCACCTGCGCACCCCGGGCGGCACGGTCCGCGCCCGCCGCGTGGCGGTGGCCACCGCTGCCTATGCCCCCCGCAGCCTGCATCCGCGGCTCAGGGACCGGCTCATGCCGATCATGTCGAACAGCGTCGTGACCCGCGTGCTGACCCCCGCCGAGCTTGACTCGGTCGGTATCCGGAAGCTCTCGCCGCTGACCGATACGCGCACGCTCCGCCACTACTACAGGCTTCTGCCCGACAACCGCCTACAGATCGGTTCGCGCGCCGCCATCACCGGCCGCGACGCCGCCAACCCGGCGCATCTCGCGGCCCTGCGCGAGGGCATGGCCCGCAAGTTCCCCGCCCTGCGCGGGATCGAGCTGGATTACAGCTGGTGGGGCTGGGTCGATGTCAGCCATGACATGATGCCCCGGATCACCGGCCTGCCCGATCTTCCCGGCGCCTTCTACGCGCTCGGCTATGGCGGCAATGGCGTCATGTATTCCGCCATGGCCGGTCGCCGCATGGCCCAGCTGGTCGCCGGGGAAGCCGTGCCAAACCTGCCGATCTTCAATTCCGAATTGCCGCATGAGGGCTGGAAAACGCCCTTCCGACGGCTCGGCCAATGGGGCCTCTACCACCTCTACCATTATCGCGACGAACGCAAATAAGGAGCGACACCGATGAAAATGACCACTGAAGAAGCCTTCGTCAAAGTCCTGCAGATGCATGGCATCGAACATGCCTTCGGCATCATCGGGTCGGCGATGATGCCCGTCTCGGACCTGTTCCCCAAGGCCGGGATCACCTTCTGGGACTGCGCACACGAGACCAATGCCGGGCTGATGGCCGATGGCTTCACCCGCTCGACCGGCAAGATGTCCATGGCGATCGCGCAGAACGGCCCCGGCGTCACCGGCTTCGTCACCCCGATCAAGACCGCCTACTGGAATCACACGCCGCTGCTGCTGGTGACACCGCAGGCGGCCAACAAGACCATCGGCCAGGGCGGTTTCCAGGAGATGGAGCAGATGCGCCTGTTTGCCGACAGCGTCTGCTACCAGGAAGAAGTGCGCGACGCGAGCCGCATCCCCGAGGTGCTGAACCGCGTCATCATGCAGGCCTGGCGCAACTCGGCCCCGGCGCAGATGAACATTCCGCGCGACATGTGGACGCAAGTCATCGACGTGGACCTGCCGCAGGTCGTGGCCTTCGAACGCCCCTCGGGCGGCGAGGACGCGGTGGCCGAGGCCGCCAGGCTGTTGAGCGAGGCGAAATTCCCGGTGATCCTCTCGGGCGCGGGCGTGGTCCTGTCGGGCGCGATCCCGGATCTGGCGAAACTGGCCGAGCGTCTGGATGCCCCGGTCGCCTCGAACTACCAGCACAATGACAGTTTCCCCGGCTCGCATCCGCTGGCGGTGGGCCCGCTGGGGTATAACGGCTCGAAGGCCGCGATGGAGTTGATCGCCAAGGCCGATGTGGTTCTGGCGCTTGGCACACGGTTGAACCCGTTCTCGACCCTGCCGGGCTATGGCATCGACTACTGGCCGAAAGAGGCCAGGATCATCCAGGTCGATATCAATGCCGACCGGATCGGTCTGACCAAGAAGGTCACAGTGGGCATCCAGGGCGATGCGGCCAAGGTCGCGCGCGGGATTCTGGCGCAGCTTTCGCCGGGTGCCGGCGATGCCGGCCGGGCCGAGCGCAAGGCACTGGTCGCGCAGACCAAATCGCGTTGGGCGCAGGAACTGTCGAGCCTCGACCACGAACAGGACGATCCCGGCACCGAGTGGAATGCCGAGGCCCGCACCCGCGATGCCGGGCTGATGTCGCCGCGTCAGGCCTGGCGCGCGATCATGCAGGCGGTTCCGGCCGAGGCCATCGTCTCCTCGGATATCGGCAACAACTGCGCCATCGGCAACGCCTATCCCAGCTTCGAGAAGGGCCGGAAATACCTCGCGCCGGGCCTCTTCGGTCCCTGCGGCTATGGTTTCCCCTCGATCCTCGGCGCCAAGATCGGCAACCCGGAGACCCCGGTGATCGGCTTTGCCGGTGACGGCGCCTTCGGCATCTCGATGAACGAGATGACCGCCTGTGGCCGCGACGACTGGCCGGCGATCACCATGGTGATCTTCCGCAACTACCAGTGGGGCGCGGAAAAGCGGAACACGACGCTGTGGTATTCGAACAACTTCGTCGGCACCGAACTGGACCGCGACACCTCCTATGCCGGCATTGCCCGGGCCTGCGGCGTCCACGGGGTTCAGGTCAGCTCGACCGAGGAACTGACCCATGCGCTGCACGAGGCGGTTGATCGGCAGATGAAGTCGGGCGAAACCACCTTCATCGAGGTTCTTCTGAACCAGGAGCTGGGCGAGCCCTTCCGCCGCGATGCGATGAAGAAGCCCGTCAGTGTCGCCGGGATCAGCGCCAGCGACATGCGCCCGCAAAAAGGCGCGGCCTGACCAAGCCTCTGCCCGGCGGCGCAGCCGTCGCCGGGCAATGATCCTGCAGGAGAGTTCCATGGCCAGCATCGACATGCGTCTGCCCAAGATCGAGACACTCAAACCCTACTTCCCCGGCTTTGCCATCTCGGTGCTCGTCGCCGTCAGCGCGCAATTCCTGTCCGATCACTACGGCGCCCCGGCGATGCTGCTGGCGCTGCTCTTGGGGCTGGCGCTGAACTTCCTCGCCGAAGAGGGCACCCGCACCGCGCCGGGGATCGGGTTCACCGCCCGCACCGTCCTTCGCCTTGGCGTGGCGCTGCTGGGGGCGCGGATCAGCGTCGAGATGCTGGCCGAGCTTGGTGGCCCGGCCATCGCGCTGGTCATCGCCGGGGTGGTGCTGACCATCGGCTTCGCGCTTCTGGTCACGCGCTTCGTCGGGCGCAGCTGGAGGTTCGCGCTGCTGACCGGCGGCTCGGTGGCGATCTGCGGTGCCTCGGCCGCCATGGCCATCGCCGCCGTCCTGCCCAAGCACGAGAAATCCGAACGCGATCTGGTCTTCACCGTGCTGTCGGTCACAGTCCTCTCGACCGTGGCCATGGTGCTTTACCCGATGATCGCGCAGGTGTTTCACCTCGATGACCGCGACGCCGGGGTGTTCCTCGGCGGTACCATCCATGACGTGGCGCAGGTGGTGGGCGCGGGCTTCTCGATCAGCCCCGAGGCCGGCGAGACCGCTACGCTGGTCAAGCTGATCCGGGTGTCGATGCTGGCACCGGTGGTGCTGTGCTTCTCGCTGGCGATGCGTCAGATGGGGCTGGCCGATCTCAGCCAGGGCAGGAAACCGCCGCTGCTGCCGGGCTTCGTCATCGGCTTTCTGGTGCTGGCGGGGGCCAATTCCTTTGGCCTGATCCCGCAGGTGGTGGCCGATGCCGCCGGTGCGCTCAGCCGTTGGGCGCTGCTCATTGCCATCGCCGCCGTCGGCATCAAGACCTCGCTGGCGCGGATGCTCGAGGTCGGAACCGGCGCGATCCTGCTGCTGGTCGCCGAAACCGTCTTCCTCGGCGGCTTCGTTGTCACCGGCCTGCATTTCCTCGGCTGACGCCGCCGCCCCCAGATTGGTCCCTCCCCCGAAAGGCCCCCAGCCATGAAACCGCTCGATCGCATCTTCGAGACCGCCCGCAGCGCGCCGCGACACATCATCCTGCCCGAGGGCGATGACCCCCGCGTGGCCGAAGCCGCCGCCCGGCTGGTCTCTGAAGGGCTGGCGCAGATCACGCTGATGAACGGCCCCGACCTGCCCGGTGTCACCCCGCTGAGCCCGTCCGAGGCCCCGGATCTGGTGGAATTGTCCGAGCACTGGCACCAGCAGCGCGCCGCCAAGGGCATGACCGCCGAGCGGGCGCTGGCCGAAATGCGCAACCCGATCCGGCAAGCGGCGATGCGGGTGCATCTGGGTCAGGCGGATGGCACGGTCGGCGGCGCGGTGGCCACCACCGCCGATACCGTCCGCGCCGCCCTGCAGGTGATCGGCCGCGCCCCCGATGCGGCGCTGGTCTCAAGCTTTTTCCTGATGCTCTCCTGCGGCCCCTCGGCCCCGATCAAGGGCGGCATGATCTTCGCCGATTGCGGGCTGATCATCGATCCGGATGCGAAAGAACTCGCCGGCATCGCCCGTTCGGCAGCAGCGTCCTGCCAGCAATTGCTGGGCGAAACGCCACGGGTCGCGCTGCTCAGCTTCTCGACGGCGGGATCGGCCGACCACCACAGCCTTGGGAAGATCCGCGAGGCGCTGGCGCTGATCCGCGCCGCCGATCCCGATCTCGAGGTCGATGGCGAGTTGCAGTTCGACGCCGCGCTGGACGATGCCATCCGGGCGAAAAAGGCCCCGGGCAGCCGGCTCTCGGGCCGGCCGAACGTGTTCATCTTCCCCGATCTCGCCTCGGGCAATATCGGCTACAAGATCGCCCAACGCCTCGGCGGCCTGACCGCCATCGGCCCGATCCTGCAGGGCCTCGCCCGCCCCGCCAACGACCTGTCGCGCGGCGCCTCGGTCGATGACATCATCGCCGCCACGGCAGTCACCGCCGCGCAGGTCGCCCCCGCGCCTCAGCGGTTCAGCGTGTCGACCGGGTAGGCGGTGGTGAACTTCATCCGCTCCATGGCGAAATGCGAGGTGACGTTCTTCAGCGGCACCGCATCGGTCAGCCGCTTGTAGAGCCCGTCAAAGGCCGACATGTCCGAGATCGCGACGCGCAGCAGATAGTCCATCTCGCCGGCCATGCGATAAACCTCCATGATCTCGGGGATCGCCGCCACCGCACGCCCGAAAGCCTCGCGCCATTCGGCCGAATGGTCCGCCGCCTCGATGCCGACGAAGACCGTCAGCCCGAAACCCAGCTTGGCCGGATCGGCCAGTGCCACCCGCCCGGTCAGGATGCCGGCGCTTTCCAGCTTCTGGATGCGCTTCCAGCAAGGCGTCTGCGAAAGCCCGGCCTTATCGGCGATCTGCGCGATCGGCAGGGTGGCATCGTTCATCAGCTCGGTGACGATCTTGCGGTCGATCAGGTCGAGGTCCGTCATCGCGGTCGCAGCCTTTCCGGGGCATTTGGTTGCGACGCCGAGGATGCACCAAACTGGATAAATGTCTACCAGATTAATCGTCTATCTTGGGGCGATCTAAGCTCGACTTTGTTTCGACGTGATATTTTGGGAACCGGCCCTGCCCTCTCGTGGACCGTGCGCAACCTCGCTGGAGAAAAATCTTCTCTTTTCACGACCAAAATAGCCGTGAATTTTCCGTTGCAATACTCGACTTACCCTGTCGTTATTACGGTGAATAGAGGCGGAAGTCGGCAGACCTGCCCCGCCCCCAACACCCGGCTGCACGTCTCGCAGTCACCCAAGGAGAAGTTCATGTTCGTCACGACCCCGCTTGCAGGCACGCCTACCGCGCAACAGCCGATTGCCGCAGCCCGCCGGCTGACCTTCCTGTCGGGCCACAGCACCCTGCGCGGCACGCTGTCGGCGCTGGCCCTCGCCCTGATCGGCCTCGGCGCTGCCCCCGCCCCGGTCCATGCCGAGACCCTGCTGAATGTCAGCTATGACCCGACCCGCGAGCTCTACCGCGAGTTCAACGAGGTCTTTGCCAAGTGGTGGACCGATCAGGGCAACGAGGCCCCGACCATCGAGGCCAGCCATGGCGGCTCTGGCGCGCAGGCCCGCGCGGTGATCGACGGGCTCGAGGCGCAGGTCGTGACGCTGGCGCTTGCCTCGGACATCGACAAGATCGCCGAGGCGGGCAAGCTGCCGGCCGATTGGCAGTCGAAGCTGCCGCACAACTCCTCGCCCTATACCTCGACCATCGTGTTTCTGGTGCGTGAGGGCAATCCGAAGGGCCTCAAGGACTGGGGCGATCTGGTCAACGAGGGCGTCGAGGTGATCACCCCCAACCCGAAAACCTCGGGCGGGGCGCGCTGGAACTATCTCGCGGCCTGGGCCTGGGCCGAGAAGAACGGGCAGGACCCGCAGGAGTTCGTGGGCAAACTTTTCAAGAACGTGCCGGTGCTGGACAGCGGCGCCCGCGGCGCGACCACGACCTTCGCGCAGCGCGGCATCGGTGACGTTCTGCTGGCCTGGGAGAACGAGGCCTATCTGGCGCTGAAGGAACTGGGCGAGGATCAGTTCGACATCGTCGTGCCCTCGGTCAGCGTGCTGGCAGAGCCGCCGGTGGCGCTGGTGGAAGGCAACATCAAGAACGACGAGCAGCGCAAGCTGGCCGATGGCTATCTGAACTTCCTCTATTCGCCCGAGGGTCAGGCGCTGGCCTACAAGCATTTCTACCGGGCCTGGGACGATTCGGCCGCCAACCCCGAAGACGTGGCGCGTTTCCCCGAGCTGGAACTGGTCGGCATCGATCATTTCGGCGGCTGGTCCAAGGCGCAGCCCGAGCATTTCGGTGACGGCGGCATCTTCGACCAGATCTATGTGCCGAAGTGAGATCCGGGATGCGCAGCCCCCTCATCCACCGCTCCCCCATGCCCGGCCTTGGCCTCAGCATGGGGATCACCCTGACCATGCTGTCGCTGGTCGTGCTTCTGCCCATCGGCGCCCTTCTGCTGAAGGGCGCCAGCTTCGGCGCCGGCAATATCTGGGAAACGGTGAACCGCGAGCGTATCTGGGCGGCGCTGTTCCTGTCCTTCCGGCTGTCCTTCTTCGCGGCGCTGTTCAATCTGGTCTTCGGCACGCTGCTGGCCTGGGTGCTGGTGCGATACCGCTTTCCCGGTCGCCGCATCCTTGACGCCGCCGTTGACCTGCCCTTTGCCCTGCCGACCGCCGTCGCCGGCATTGCCCTGACGGCGCTTTACGCCCCGAACGGGCCTTTCGGTTCGCTGGCGGCGGCGGTCGGCTGGAAGATCGCCTATACGCAATGGGGCATTTTCATCGCCCTGATCTTCGTCGGCCTGCCCTTCGTCACCCGCACCGTCCAGCCGGTGGTCGAAGAGATCGAGCGCGAGGTGGAAGAAGCCTCGGCCACGCTTGGCGCCAGCCGGTTCCACACGCTGCGCCGGGTGATCCTGCCGATGCTGATGCCCGCCGCCCTGACCGGCTTTGCGCTGTCCTTGGCCCGAGCCGTCGGCGAATATGGCAGCGTCATCTTCATCGCCGGGAACATCCCGCTGAAGACCGAGATCGCGCCGCTGCTGATCGTCATCCAGTTGGAGGAATTCAACTATGACGCCGCCGCCGCCATCGGCATCGCCATGCTGCTGATCAGCTTTGCGATCCTTCTGGTCATCAATCTCATCCAGGTCTGGAGCCGCCGGAGGATTGGCTATGTCTGATGCAACCACGGGCAAGTTCCGTTCTGCCACCGAGGAAGCCCCGCTGGCCCGTTGGGCCCTGATCGGCCTTGCCGTGCTGGGCCTCGGCATCCTGGTCGCTGCGCCGCTGATCGCGGTCTTCGCCGAGGCGCTGGCGCAAGGATGGAAGGCCGCCGTCGCAAGTCTTGGCAATCGCGATGCGCAATCGGCGATCCGGCTGACGCTGATGATCGCCGCCATCGCCGTACCGCTGAACGCGGCCTTCGGCATCGCCGCTGCCTGGTTCATCACCAAGTTCGATTTCCGTGGAAAAGCCTTCCTCATCACCCTGATCGATCTACCCTTTTCGGTCTCTCCGGTGGTCGCTGGCCTCTGCATCGTGCTGATGTTCGGGACCAACAGCCTGGTCGGCGGCTGGCTGGTGGCGCATGGCTATCCGATCGTCTTCGCGCTGCCCGGCATCGTGCTCGCCACGATGTTCATCACCTTTCCCTTCGTCGCGCGCGAGCTGATCCCGGTGATGATCGAACAGGGCCGCGCCGAAGAGGAAGCGGCACTGACCCTTGGTGCCACGGGCTGGCGGACCTTCTGGACCGTCACCCTGCCGAATATCCGGTGGGCACTTCTTTACGGGGTACTTCTGTGTAACGCCCGCGCCATGGGCGAGTTCGGCGCGGTCGCCGTCGTCTCGGGCAAGATCCGCGGCCAGACCGCGACCATGCCGATCACCATCGAGATGCTTTACAACGAATATCTCTCGGTCGCGGCCTTCAGCATGGCCGCCGTGCTGACCCTTCTCGCCCTTGTCACCCTCTTGCTGAAAACCGCGCTGGAGATCCGCCATGCCGATCAGCTTGCCTCAACCCGCCGTCACTAAGGACGCCACCAGGGACGCGATCATGGATATCGAAATCGACGAAATCTCGAAGGCCTTCGGCAGCGCCACCGCGCTGTCCCCGGTCTCGCTGGCGATCCCTTCGGGGGCGCTGGTGGCGCTCTTGGGACCTTCGGGCTCGGGCAAGACCACGCTCTTGCGCATCCTTGGCGGGCTGGAATTTCCGACCTCGGGGCGGGTCCTGTTCAACGGGCAGGATGCCACCGGCCTGACCGTGCAGGACCGCCGCGCGGGCTTCGTGTTCCAGTCCTATGCCCTCTTCCGGCACATGACGGTGTTCGAGAACATCGCCTATGGCCTTAACGCCCGCCCCCGCGCCAGCCGCCCGCCCAAGGCCGAGATCACCCGGCGCGTGACGAAGCTTCTGGACCTGATCCAGCTGCCCGAGATCGGCCACCGCTATCCCAGCCAACTCTCCGGCGGTCAGCGCCAGCGCGTCGCGCTGGCCCGCGCGCTGGCGATCGAACCACGGATGCTGCTACTGGACGAGCCCTTCGGCGCGCTGGATGCGAAGGTCCGGAAGGAGTTGCGGCAGGGGCTGCGCGACATCCATGACGAGACCGGCCTGACCACGGTTTTCGTCACCCACGATCAGGAAGAGGCGATGGAACTGGCCGATCTGGTGGTGGTCATGTCGATGGGCCGGATCGAGCAGATCGGCAAGCCGCAGGACATCCGCGCCCGCCCCGCCTCCGCCTTCGTGCGCGATTTCGTCAGCGCCTGATGGCCGGTCCGGGCCGGTCCGAACGCAGCGGCTGCGCCCTGCCCAAGCGCAGCCGCTGGCCTTTGATGAATTTCTGTTGTTATCCTCTGCGGTAGATCCAACGACCTGTTTAGCCATCACCCCATGCCTGCACTTCGTGACGACATCTCGGACCTGATCGAAACCCTGCGCCCGCTGCTGAGGAAGGCTGCCGAGAAGGATGGCGGCCGCCTGCCGCCCGAGCGCAGCATGGCCGAACTGCTGGACGTGCCGCGCCGCCGGCTGCGGCTGGCGCTGGATGAATTGCAGCATCAGGGCGCGGTCTTCCGCCGCCACGGTCAGGGCACCTTCGTCACCCCGGCTCCCCATCCCGACAAGGACCGTCACCGGCTGCTGGCCGGGCGGGTCAGCCTTGATCAGCTGATGGACGTGCGCCTGCAGCTTGAACCGCGTCTGGCGCAGCTGGCCGCGATCCATGCCGACCGTGACGACCTGGTGCAGCTCGAGGCGCTGATGCGCCGCACCCGCGAGGCGCGCGACCCGGCGGAGTATGACCGCGCCGACGAGGTGTTCCACTATCGCATCGCCGAACTGTCGCAGAACCCGCTGTTCCTGGAAATCTATGACCTCGTGCGGGGGATGCGCCGCGAGGCCGGCTGGCGCGAACGCCGGGTCAAGACCAACGTGCCCGAGATGATCGGCGAACTGGGCGCGCAGCACCAGACGATCTTCGAGGCGATTGCCAGCAACGACCCCGAGGCGGCAGGCGATGCGGTGCGCCGGCACATGATCTTCGTCGCCTCGGCCGTGGCGATCTGACGGGCCTCAGCCGCCGGTGCCGCGAAACTCGGCCAGGATCATGCCGTGCAGGATGCCGGCCCCGATGCCCAGAGGCCGCGCCTTGCGGTGGATCAGCGAACAGCTGTTCACCATCCGGGCGCCATCGACCGTCAGTTCGCGGATATCGCCATTCGCCACCCATGTCCGGGCGAAGGCGATGGGCATCAGTCCCAGGTAACGCGAGGACAGGACCAGGAACATCCGTGCCAGGATGGTCGGCGCGCGCGCGGTGATCGACAGGCCACTGACAAAATCCGAATAGCCCGCCTCCTGCGTCACTTCGGCGGCGACAAAGCCGTGTCCACGCAGATCATCAGGCGACAGGATCTCGCCGGCGCGGGCAAACAGCGGATGATCCCTGCCGCAGAAGATGCCCATGCGCTCGTCAAAGACCGGGGCGGCGGCCAGCGCATCGCTGTGCCGGCTCAGCGCGGTCAGCCCCAGGTCGGCCGAGCCTTCCAGCACGGCGGCACAGACATGATCGGGCGAGGTGGTGCGAAGGTTCAGCTTCACCCCGGGAAAGCGGTCGCTGATCCGGGCGATGGCGCGGGCCAAGGGATCGCCGAATTCGTAGAGAAAGCTGTCGTCGCAGAAGAACGAGATCTCGTCCTCCAGCTTCCGGGTGGCCGCGCCGATGAAATCGTTGAAGCGCCCGATCTCGTCCAGAAGCTGCAGGGCGGCGGAGTGGACCATCTGCCCCTGCTCGGTCAGCCGGAAGCCCGAGCGTCCGCGCTCGCAGAGCCGCATTGCCAGCCGTTCCTCCAGCCGCCCCAGCGTCAGGCTGATCGCCGACTTGCCCTTGCCGAGGCGCGCCTGCGCCGCGGTCAGCCCGCCCGCCTCGACGATCTCGACGAATTCGCGCAGGCTGGCGATGTCGGTGTTTGACAGATTGCCCCGAAAGGCCCGGCCAAGCGGCTGCATCTGCGGTTTCCTTGCCCTTTGGTTTGAAAATCGTCAAACTTTGGTCAAGCACAGAGATACCCACCCGCGCAAGCAGGGGCTTTACCGGACTGCGACAGAATGGCACGCCGGAAACAGGTCTATCCCCCGAGACATGCTGAGGATGCTTGAGATGAACGAGATGAACAATTTCGGCGACACCCCCGAAGCCCGTGACATCGCCCACCATTTCCACGGCTACACCAATGCCCGCCGGCATCAGGAAATCGGCCCGATGATCATCGAGCGCGGCGAGGGCGTCCATGTCTTCGACAATGCCGGCAAGCGTTACATCGAGGGCATGTCCGGGCTGTGGAGCGTCGGCGTCGGCTTCAACGAGCCGCGCCTGTTGAAGGCGCTCAGCGATCAGGCGGCGAAGCTGCCCTATTACCACAATTTCGGCCACAAGAGCCACGGCCCCGCGATCGATCTGGCCGATCAGCTGGTCGAGATCGCGCCGGTGCCGATGAGCAAGGTGTTCTTCACCAACTCGGGTTCCGAGGCCAATGACACCGTCTTGAAGATGGTCTGGTATCGCGCCAATGCGCTTGGCAAGCCCGGCAAGCGCAAGGTCATCTCGCGCCATCGCGGCTACCACGGCGTCACCATTGCCGCCGCCAGCCTTACCGGCCTGCCCTATAACCACCGCTCCTTCGATCTGCCGCTGCCGAGCATCTTCCACACCATGGCACCGCATTATTGGAAGGAAGGCCGCGACGGCGAGAGCGAGGAACAGTTCGCCACCCGCTGCGCCGATGAACTCGAGGCGCTGATCCAGCGCGAAGGCGCCGACACCATCGCCGCCTTCTGGGCCGAGCCGGTGATGGGCGCGGGCGGCGTGGTGGTGCCGCCAAAAACCTATTTCGAGAAGATCCAGGCGGTGCTGGCGAAGCACGACATCCTTTTCGTCGCCGACGAGGTCATCTGCGGCTTCGGCCGGACCGGCGAGATGTTCGGCTCGACCACCTATGACATCCGCCCCGACGTGATGGTGCTGTCCAAGCAGATCACCTCGAGCTACGTGCCCTTCTCGGCCATCGTGATGAACGACCGCTTCTTCGATCCCATCGCCGATGAAAGCAACAGCATCGGCACCTTCGGCCATGGCTATACCGGCGGCGGCCATCCCCTTGGCGCGGCGGTGGCGCTGGAGAACCTCGCCGTCATCCGCGAGCGCGGGCTTGTCGAGAATGCCCGCGAGGTCGGTGCGCATCTGCGCGCCCGGCTGGCGACGCTGGCCGACAGCCCGCTGGTGGGCGAGGTGCGCGGCGTCGGGCTGATCGCGGCAATGGAACTGGTGAATGACAAAGCCACGAAATCGGTCACGACGGTCGGCCAACTGGGCGGCATGATGAACGTGGCGATGCAGCGGAACGGGCTGATCTCGCGCAACATGGGCGATACGGTGGCCTTCTGCCCGCCGCTGATCCTCACCAAGGCGCAGGCCGACGAGATCTTCGAGATCACCGCCAAGTCGCTGCGCGAGGTCGAAGCGGCGGTCTGACGCCGCGAACAGGGAAAGGCCGCCGATGCGCGCATTCTACCACCCCGATCAGGCGCTGCATGATCCGCAGCAGTTCATGCGCTTTGGCCGCATCTCCAAGGCGACCGATGTGCCGGCGCGGACCAGCGAGCTCTTGTCGGCGCTGGACCGGCTGGGGGTGGTGGCGGAGGCACCGCAGGATTACGGACGCGCGCCCCTCGAGACGGTCCATGCGCCGCATTACCTGGATTACCTGCAATCCGCCTATGCGCGCTGGACCGAGCTGCCCGATCACGGGCCGGAGGTGCTGCCCAACACCTTCCCCTATTGGAGCGGCGATCCGGCGCGCGCGGCGCGGCCGCCCTGTCCGTCGGATCACCTGCTGGCCCAGACAGGCTATTATCTGGGCGATCTGGCGGTGCCGGTCGGTCCGCAGACCTGGACCTCGGCGCTGCGATCCGCGCATAGCGTCACGGCGGGTGCGGATGCGCTGGTCGGGGGCGAGCGGCTGGCCTATGCGCTCTGCCGTCCGTCCGGGCATCATTGCCGCGCCGACCGGGCCTCGGGCTTCTGCTATCTGAACAATGCGGCGATCGCCGCCGAGCGGCTGCGCGGGCGCTTCGGCAAGGTCGCGGTTCTGGACATCGATGCCCATCACGGCGACGGCACGCAGGAAATCTTCTATCGCCGCAGCGACGTGCTGACCGTCTCGACCCATGTCGATCCCGACCAGTATTACCCCTATTTCACCGGGCGGATGGACGAGACCGGCCATGGTGCGGGCGCGGGCTCCAACCTGAACATTCCGCTGCCGCCCGCCAGTGGCGATGACGCCTTCCTCGCCGCCACGGCGCAGGGCGTCGAGGCTGTCCGGCGCTTTGGCGCGGAGGCGCTGGTCGTCGCGCTTGGCTATGACACCCATGTCGAGGACCCGCTGAGCATGGTCCATGTCACCACCCCCGCCTTCCGCGCGGCGGGCGAGATCATCGGCGGCTTGGACATGCCGATCCTCGTGGTGCAGGAGGGCGGCTACCAGGTTTCGGTCATCGGAGATTGCCTCGAAGGCTTCCTGAACGGGCTGCGCTCGCAGGACTGAAGCGGATCGCGCAAGCGTCATCGCCGCGACCGGAACGACTCGTTGCCGGATCAGAATGTTCTGCTATTGTTCTTATTTGCCCTGTCAGAACCCGCCGCCCATGTCCGCGCCGCTGCCCGCCTCCTTGCCCTTTCCCCTGCTTGCCGGCCGCGTGCACGAAGCCAGCGGGCCGGGTGCAGCCAGCTTTGCCATTCTCGCCTGTGCGCAGGTGCCGGGTCCGCTGCTCTGGATCAGCGAGGACTGGCAGACGGCGCGGCTGGATCCCGCCGGGCTGGCGAGCTTCACCGATCCGGGCCGGCTGCTCTTGGCCGACACGGCGAACCAGACCGACACGCTGGCCATTGCCGAGGAGGCGCTGAAGGATGGCGCGGTCGCGCTGGTCGTGGCCGAGATGACCCGGCCCCTGAACCTGCGCGAGGGGCGGCGGCTGCAACTGGCTGCCAAGACGGGGGGCGCCACCGGGTTGTGCCTGATCCCCGAGGGCATGGGCAGCAATGCGGCCGAGACGCGCTGGCAGTGCAGCCCGGTTTTCGATCCCGGACGCAGCGCCGACTCGACTCTGATGCAATGGGAGATTATCAAGAACAAAAAGGGAACATTAGGGGCCTGGCATGTTCGATGGGACGCAACGGCGCATCGTCTCGATGTGGTTTCCCCGGTTGGCCTCCGACCGGGCGCTGCGGCTTTGCGCGGTTGATGCCCCCTTCGCGCTGACCCTGCGACAGGCCAATACCGAGCGTCTTTATGACCTGAACCGGCAGGCGGAGGCGCAGGGGCTGAGCCGCTTGATGCCCTTTGCCGAGGCCCGCGCCTTCTGTCCGGCGCTGCAGACCCGGCCGGCCGATCCGTCGGGCGATCTGCGCTTTCTGGCCGGGCTTCGTCGATGGGCGCTGCGCTATTGCCCCTGGGTCGGGCTGGAGGGCGAGGACGGGCTGGTGCTGGACATCACCGGCGCGGCGCACCTGTTCGGCGGCGAGGAGCCGCTGCTGAACGACATGCGCGCCCGCTTGCTGCGCGCGGGGCTCGAGACCCGGCTGGGGCTGGCCGACAGCCGCGGCGCGGCCTGGGCGCTGGCGCATTATGGTCCCCGCCATGGGCAAACCATCGCCGCACCCGGCGGCACGGCGGCGGCGCTGGACAGCCTGCCGGTCGCCGCCCTGCGGATCGATCCCGAGACCACCACCGCCCTGCAGCGCCTTGGCCTGCCGACCATCGGCGCGCTGGTCCGCGCATCCCGCGCGCCCCTGGCCCGGCGTTTTGGCCAGGCTCTGCTGACCCGGCTGGATCAGGCCATGGGCCATCGGCCCGAGGCGATCACCCCATGGACCGACCCGCCCCATTTCGCCACCCGCCTGACCCTGCCCGAACCGATCGGGCTGACCGCCGATGTGATGGCGGGGCTCGAGCGGCTGTTGCAGGCGCTGTGTGCCAAGCTGAAGGCGCAGGAGGCCGGGGCGCGGGCGCTGAGCCTGACCCTGCGCCGGGTTGACCAGAACAGCCAGGTCCTGTCCCTGCGGCTGGCGGTGGCGATGCGCGACCCGGCCCGCATCCTGCCGTTGTTTGCCCGCATGGTCGAGGGCGTCGATGCGGGATTCGGCATCGATCAGCTGCGGCTGGCGGCCACGCTGGTCGAACCCCTGCCGCTGCAGCAGATCGGCGACAGCCGGGCGGCCCAGCCCGAGCAGCTGGACAACCTCCTGACCCGCATCGGCACCCGCATCGGGCTGGACCAGATCCGCCGCTTCCAGCCGCTGGACAGCCATATTCCCGAACGCAGCTTCCAATTGGTCCCGGCGACCGAGGCGGCCCCTTGCAGCGACTGGTCCGCGCCGCGCCCGCGCCCCTTGCACCTGTTCCCGCCCGAACCCGTCACCGCCCGTGGCACCACCCCGCCCGAACGCTTCCGCTGGCGGCGTATGAGCCTGACCACGGGCCGCGCCACCGGCCCGGAACGGATCGCGCCGGAATGGTGGGGCGAGGATCAGGACTGGCGTTCGGGCATCCGCGATTACTGGCGGGTCGAGACGAAACAGGGACGGCGGCTGTGGATGTTCCACACCCCGCAGCGCCCCGGCTGGTTCGTGCAGGGGGAGTTTCCGTGACCCCTCCTGATGCACCGCCCGCCGGCCAGCCCGAGCCGGCTTATGCCGAGCTTGGCGTCACCTCGAATTTCACCTTCCTGACCGGCGCCTCGCATCCCGAGGAACTGGTTTTGCGCGCGGCGGAACTGGGGCTGAAAGCCATCGCCATCACCGATCGGAACTCGCTGGCCGGCGTGGTCCGGGCCTGGTCGGCATTGCGCAATCTGCGCGAGAAGATGGGCGAGGCGCTGCGCATCCGCTCGACCACCAGCTATGACCCCAGCGCCCGGCAAGAGATCGGCGCGGCGCGGGATCTGCCGGTTCCGGCCGAGACCAAGCTGCCACGGCTGATCGTCGGCGCGCGGCTGGTGTTGCAGGATGGCCTGCTCGACTGGCTCGCCCTGCCGATGGACCGCCCGGCCTATGCCCGGCTGTCGCGGCTGCTGACGCTTGGCAAGCGCCGGGCCGGCAAGGCCGATTGCCACCTGACGCTGGCCGATCTGGAACAGGGCTGCCAGGGGATGATCCTGATCGCCCTGCCGCCCGCCGATCTGCCCCTTGCCGATCTGGCCGAGGGGCTGGCGCCACTGCAGCGGCTTGGCCGGCGCTATCCCCGCAATGTCTTCCTGGGCGCGGCACCCCGCTATGACGGCTCGGATCAGGACTGGTTCGATGCCTGCGCCCGGCTGGCGCTTGGCGCGGCAACGCCGATGGTGGCGGTCGGCGATGTGCTGATGCACCGCGCCGCCCGCCGCCCGCTGGCCGATGTGCTGACCTGCATGCGCCATCACATCACCATCGACCAGATCGGCACCCGCGCGCTGATGAATGCCGAGCGCCGGCTGAAAACCCCGGCCGAGATGGCGCGGCTCTATCACCGCCACCCGGCCGCGATCCGCCGCACGCTGGAGATCGCTGCCCGCTGCAGCTTTGATCTCGGCGAACTCAGCTATGACTATCCCGACGAGGCGGCCGGGGACGAGCCGCCGCAGGCGCGGCTGGAACGGCTTGTCCACGAGGGGCTCAACCGCCGCAATCCCGGCGGCGTGGTGCCCGAGCGTCACCGGCAACTGGCCGAGAAGGAACTGACGCTGGTGGGCGAGATGGCCTATGCCCCCTATTTCCTGACCGTCCATGACATCGTGACCCATGCCCGGTCGCAGGGCATCCTGTGCCAGGGGCGCGGCTCGGCGGCCAATTCGATCATCTGCTGGGCGCTTGGTATCACCGATGTCAGCCCCGACCTGATCCACATGGTCTTCGAACGCTTCATCTCGCGCCATCGCGGCGAGCCGCCCGATATCGACGTCGATTTCGAGCACGAGCGCCGCGAGGAGGTGATCCAGTGGATCTATCAGAAATACAGCCGCGACCGCGCCGGGCTTTGCGCCACGGTGATCCATTTCCGCTCGCGCGCGGCGATCCGCGAGGTGGGCAAGGTCATGGGCCTGTCGCAGGACGTGACCGCCAGCCTGTCGGGTCTGATCTGGGGCATCTCGAACAGCGGCGCCGATCCCGAACAGATCCGCGCCCTTGGCCTGAACCCCGGCGACCGCCGGCTGGCCCAGACCGTCACCCTGATCCGCGAGATCATCGGCTTTCCCCGCCATCTCAGCCAGCATGTCGGCGGCTTCGTCATCACCCGCGGCCGGCTGGACGAGCTGTGCCCGATCGAGAATGCGGCCATGGCCGACCGCACCTGCATCGAATGGGACAAGGACGACATCGACGCGCTGCACATCCTCAAGGTCGATGTGCTGAGCCTTGGCATGCTGACCTGCATCCGCAAGGCCTTTGGCCTGCTGGGCCAGCACGAGGGGATCGAACACAACCTGGCCAGCGTGCCGCAGGGCGACAAGCCGACCTATGACATGCTGTGCCGGGCCGATGCGGTGGGGGTGTTTCAGGTCGAAAGCCGGGCGCAGATGAACTTCCTGCCGCGGATGCTGCCGCGCGAATTCTATGATCTGGTGATCGAGGTCGCCATCGTCCGCCCCGGCCCGATCCAGGGCGGCATGGTCAAGCCCTATATCCGCCGCCGTCAGGGGCTGGAGGTGGCCGAGCCCTTCGGCCCGGCGCTGGAGGAGATCACCCGCCGCACCTTGGGCGTGCCGCTGTTCCAGGAACAGGCCATGCGCATCGCCGAGGTCGGTGCCGGCTATACCGCAGAGGAGGCCGACAAGCTGCGCCGCTCGCTCGCCTCGTTCCGGCGCATGGGCACCATCGGCGAGCATCGCGACAAGTTCATCACCGGCATGATCGCCAATGGCTACAGCCCCGAGGTGGCGGAACGCTGTTTCGGCCAGATCGAGGGCTTTGCCGATTACGGCTTTCCCGAAAGCCATGCCGCCGCCTTCGCCATGCTGACCTATGTGTCCTCATGGCTGAAATGCCATCACCCGGCGATCTTTGCCTGCGCGCTTCTGAACAGCCAGCCGATGGGCTTCTATGCCCCGGCCCAGATCGTGCGCGACGCGCGCGAGCATGATGTCGAGGTCCGCCCCGCCTGCGTCGATCACAGCCATTGGGACAATATGCTGGAACGCCGCGCCGACGGGCAATTGTCGCTGCGGCTGGGGTTCCGCCAGATCAAGGGTTTTCGCGAAGCCGATGCCGAGCGCATCGTGGCCATGCGCGGCAATGGCTATCCCGACCCGGAAACCCTGTGGCTGAGAACCGGCCTGCAGCCCGCCGCGCTGAAACGACTGGCCGAGGCCGATGCCTTCTCGGGCATGGGTCTCAGCCGGCGCGATGCGCTTTGGGCGGTGCAGGCGATCCGGGCGCCGGCGCCGCTGCCGCTGTTCGCCGATCCGATCGATGGCGAGGGGCTGAGCGAACCGCAGGTGGCGCTGCCCACCATGCATCTGGGCGAGGAGGTGGTCGAGGATTACGTCGCCACCCGCCTGACGCTGCGCGCCCATCCGATGGAACTGCTGCGCGCCTCGATCCCCGGCCTGACGCCCCATGCCGATCTGATGACCGCGACCGGGCGGATCTCGGTCTGCGGCCTCGTCATCACCCGCCAGCGCCCCGGCACCGCCTCGGGCGTGGTCTTCCTGACGCTCGAGGACGAGACCGGGGTGTCGAACATCGTCGTCTGGCGACGGGTCTTCGACCGCCACCGCCGCGAGGTCATGGATGGCCGCCTGCTGCGCATCACCGGCAAGATCGAGCGCAGCGGCATCGTCACCCATCTGATCGCCGAGCGGATCGAGGACCTGTCGCACCGTCTGGCCGATCTGGGCCATCCGCTGGACCACCTGATCGGCATCACCGCGCCCCGCGCCGATGACACGCCGCGCCCGCCGCGTCACCGCCCGCGCGCGCATCACCCCCGGGATCAGGCCAAGAAGCTGTTCCCCAGCCGGGATTTCCACTGACGCCCTACCAGCCGCCCCCACCGCCGCCGCCACCGCCCCCGCCGGACGATCCGCCCGAGGACCGGCTGGAAGAAGAGGAGGAGCCGGAGGAAAAGCCCGAGGATCTGGAACTGCTGACCGGCAGGGACGAGGTGAGGCTGTCGGCAAGCTGGCGCTCGACGCTCGGGACTCCGCCGGAGGAAGCGCCGCCCTCGTAGAGCCGCGACAGCGACCCGATCTCATCCTCCATCCGCACCCGCCCGAGGGTCGAACCGGCCACCGGCGCATCACCGACGGCCAGCCAGTCGCGGAACCGATCCACCCAGAGCTGTTCCTGATCCAGCGCCATGGCGAAGGGCAGGATCCGCTCGAAATGCAGCCGCGACGGGGGCGGCGCATCGGCGAGCCGCAGCCGGTCCTCCTCGGCAATGGCGATGTAGTCCCGCAGACCCGCGATCTCGTCCAGCCGCTTGCGACCGGCGGGCGTAGGGCCGCCAAGGATCGGCAGGAAGACCATGCTCACCAGCACCATCCCGGCCAGCGCCAGCGGCATCAGCAGATCGCCCCCCTGCTTGAAATAGCCAAGGACCACCAGCCCGAGGAAAGGCGACAGCATGAACAGCCCGAAGAACCCGACCGTCCGCGCCGTCTCCCGGCCCTTTCGCCGCGCCACCACCAGCCGCAGCAGCACCGCCGCCAGCAGGGCGAGCAGGCCGAAGGCGATCATCAGCCCATCGAGCCGTGGCGGTAGTTGCAGAGGGATCAGGATCATCAGGACAAGGGTCAGCGAGAGACCGAGAAAGACCGCAAACCCGGCGCGGCGATAGCTGCCAAGCGCCTTGTATTGCGCCCGCAGGCTGTCCCGCACCCCGTCGCGCAGGCTGACGATTTCGCGCCCGTTTTTCCGGTCGAGGCGCAGCACCCCACCGGCGCGGTCCAGAGCCGCGATGACCAGCCGCTGTTCCGGCGGAAGGTCACTCGACAACTCCTGCCCCAGCCGCGCCAGCACCATCGCCTTGCCCTCGCGCGTGACCGAGATGAACCCGCGCGACGCCATCTCGACCAGCGTCAGCGACAGCGCCTCATCGCCCTCGGGGCGCATCTCGCGCCATGTGGCCCGGGTCAGCGCGGCCGAAAGGCCCGCCGGCGGCTCCCATCGCGGGACAGTGATATCGGCGCGCGGATCGCGGCCAAAGCCCCACCAGAGCGCGAGATAGGCAAGGCCCAGCCCCAGCAGCCCGGCCAGCCCCCAGAGCGCCGGACCATGATCGCGCCAGAGCCAGTCGATCCGGCGCGCGCGGTCGGGCGGCGGGATCAGCCCGGCCTGGAACCGCAGCGCGACGGTCAGCCCCTCGCGCGGCTCCAGCGGGCGGGTGGTGCGAAACGTCGCGCTGCGGGCGTCGATCTGCTGCCAGTCCGCGTCCGTTCCCGTCTCACCAAAAGCGCCGGTATAGGCGGCGAGATCGTCGATCCGCGCGCCTTCGGGCAGGCGGACCGTCGCGCTTGCCTGATCGATCGGGAAGAGCCATTCGGTTCCGGTCGCGCTCCAATAGACCTCGTCATGACCCGGAAAGCGGCGCAGCTGGCGGTCGGTGCGATAGGTCAGGCGATAGACATGTTCGCCGGTCGAGATCAGCTGTTTGGGATCGCCCAGATAGATCCGAATCGCGCGCGCGCCCTCGATGATCCGGCTCATCTCGGGCTGCCCATCCCGCTCGGCCGCGATCAGGGTGAACCCCAGCCGCAGATTGCGCAGCCCGTCGCGGGCGACGATGGGGAAATCGCGATAGATCCCGCGGCTGATCTGGTCGCCCTCGGCGCGCAGGCGGATCGTCTCGGTGACGAGGAAATCGCCATCGGGCTGAACCTCGACCAGACTGTCGAAGGACAGGATGCGCTCCTCGGCCAGCGCCGGCTGCGCGGCGATCATGAGCAGCGCCACACACCCCGCGAGGAAAACCCGCAGCATGGTCAGAAGGAAACGCCGGGCACCTGCCGCTCGGCCGGCGAGTCAAGCTCGAAATACTCGGCCAGACCAAAGCCGAAACGCGCGGCGACAAGTTTCGAGGGAAAGCTTTGGACCTTGGTGTTCAGCACCCTGACCGCGCCGTTGTAGTAGCGTCGGGCGTGCTGGATATCGCGCTCGATCTCGTCCAGCGAGGCGTGCAGGTCGCGGAAATTCTGGCTGGCCTTCAGATCGGGATAGTTCTCGGCCAAGGCAACCAGCCCGGCCAGCGCGCCCCCAAGCCGCGCCTCGGCGGCGGCGCGTTCGCCCACCGAGTCACCCTTGCCCTCGACGCGCGCGCGGGTCTGCGTCACCTGCTGCAAGACCTCGGTCTCATGCGCGGCATAGCCCTTCACCACCTCGACCAGGTTGGGCACCAGGTTGCTGCGCCGCTTCAGCTGCACATCGATGCCGCTCCAGGCCTCGCCGGTCCGCTGCCGGGCGGCGACCAGACCGTTATAGGCGAGGATGACATAAAGCCCCGCCCCGACGACCAGAACCAGCACCACGACCAACCACGACCATCCCATGCAACCACTCCTGCGAAACCACTTACCTCGCCCCGGTCTTACAGAAGCTTTGCGGGAAACACGAGCCGAGGCCGGCAGCGCGGCGGGTCAGGCGATGATCACCGGAGAGAGAAAATTGTTTACATGACGCGACGCGAAATCCGCATTTAGGATTGCGAAATTGGCATCACGAGAGTATTCATGAAAACAAATTTCATCAGGATGACCTAGAATGACCGATTCCCGCCTGATCCGCTATGACACGGCCGACCCGCAGGCCGGCGGCCAGAAACGCCCCTTCGCCAAGGCCGTGCGCGCCGGGGATTACGTCCATGTCTCGGGCCAGGTGCCAACCGTCGGGGGCGAGGTCGTGCTGGGCGGCATCGTCGCCCAGACCGAACAGGTGATCGAAAACATCAAGGCGGTGCTGGCCATGGCCGGCTGCGGGCTCGAGGATGTCATCAAGGTCACCTGCTGGCTGGATGATCCGCGCGATTTCTCCAGCTTCAACGCGGTCTTCGAAAAGCATTTCATCGACCACCCGCCGGCGCGCTCGACCGTGCAGTCGCGGCTGATGGTCGATGCCAAGGTGGAAATCGACGCCATCGCCTGGAAACCGCTGTGAAGGTCCTCATCCACGACGACGACGAAAGCGCGATCGAGCACACCGCGCAGCTGATCGCGGCGCGGCTGCGGCGCCAGCCCAATGCCGTGCTGGGGCTGGCCACCGGCGGCACGATGGAGGCCGTCTATGCAAGGCTGATCGCTGCCCATCGCGCCGGTGAGGTCAGCTTTGCCAGGGCCCGCTCGTTCAATCTGGATGAATATGTCGGCCTGCCGCCCGATCACCCCATGTCCTACTGGGCCTATATGCGCCACCATCTCTTCGACCATGTGGACATTGCGCCCGGTGCGGCGGCTCTGCCGCGCGGCGATGCGAGGGATCCCGAGGCAGAGGCGGCGGGCTATGAACAGGCCATCGCGGCGGCGGGGGATATCGGGCTGCAATTGCTGGGTCTTGGGGCGAACGGGCATATCGGCTTCAACGAACCGACCTCAAGCCTCGCCTCGCTGACGCGGATCAAGACCCTGACGCGCGGCACGCGCGAGGCCAATGCGCGCTATTTCGACGATCCGGCGCAGGTGCCGCGGCTGGCGATCACCATGGGCATCGGCACCATCCTGCGCGCGGACGAGGTGCTGCTTCTGGCTTACGGCGCGGGCAAGGCCGATGCGGCGGCAGCGATGATCGAAGGCCCGCTATCCGCCGCCTGCCCCGCCTCGGCGCTGCAGATGCACCGCAAGGCGACGGTGGTGCTGGACCAGGCGGCGGCCGCCAAGCTGGCGCTGCGGGACTATTATCAGGAGGTTCACCCCTCCGGGCGCGACGCGGTGATCTGATCCAGCGCGGCGCGCAGGGCACGCACGCGGGCGGCATCGGTCGCTCGTGCGCCAGCGGGCTGGAAGCCGAATTCCGCGACCTGCGGCAGCTCCGGCAAGGGGCTGGACACCGAGCAGGAGGCATGGATCTCGGCCAGCGGCAGGCGGCTGGCAAAGAGCGCCGCATTCGCCTCGGACACCCCGCCCCCCGGCATGACAATCACCTCGGGCGCGGCCTCGGCCATCGCCGCCAGCCGCTCGATCCCCTCGGCGGCGCTGCGCGCGCCCCCCGAGGAGAGCACCCGCCGAATGCCCAGATCGCGCAACAGTTCCATCGCCGCAACCGGATCGGGGGTCAGGTCGATGGCGCGGTGCAGGGTGATATCCAGCCCCTCTGCGGCCCCAACCAGTTCGGCCAGTTGCGCGCCGTCCAGCCGACCGTCGGGACGCGAGGCACCGATGACCACGCCGGCCAGCCCGGCGGCGCGGATGGCATCGATCTCGGCCTTCATCGCCTCGACCTCATCCTTGGACCAGACGAAATCCCCGGCGCGCGGGCGGATCATCGCCATGGCTGGCAGACCCGCCTGCGCCGCCAGCGCCATCAGCCCGGCCGAGGGCGTCAGCCCGCCCAGCCCCAGCGCCGCGCAAAGCTCGATCCGGTCGGCGCCGCCTTCCGCCGCCGCCATGATCCCCGCCGCGTCATCGACGCAGACCTCCAGCATGATGCGACTCATCGCGCCCCCCGTTCCAGTTTGAAAAGCAGCCCGGCACCGGCCAGACCGGCCAGCCCGCTGAGCAGCGCGGCGGCGGGATAGCCCTGAACCGCCGTGCCAAGCGCAAAGATCGCCGCACCGATGGCGCCCGCAATGAACACATTCACCGCGATCAGCGAGGCCGAGAGGCCAGGCCGGTCGGCGATCAGATCGAGCAGGTAGGAGATCGGGATCGAGATGATCCCCGCCGCCCCCACCCCGGCCAGAAGGCTCGCGGCAAAGACATGGCCTGGCGTCTGCGCCACGGCGATACCCGCCAGATAACCCATGTAGATCAGCGTCGAGATCGCCAGCGCCGTGGTCAGCCGCAGATAGCGCAGCGCCCAGGTCCAGAGGAACATGAACCCCACCTCCAGCGCCGCGACCATGCCGACGGCAAAGCCCACATCCTCGGGCGTGCCATTGGCCTGCCCCACGACGATCAGCGGCAGCACCGCGCCGTTCACATGCAGGACCTGCGTGATCAGCGCCACGCCGAGGATCGAGGCCAGCAGGCGCGGTTGCAGCACCTGCGCCAGATCGCCCAGCACCGAAACCGGCAGGCGCGGCTGCGCCGGACGGTCGCTGCGCCCGGCACTTGGTGCCACGCGCGAAGTGCCGGTGCCGCCCTGCGGTTGCCGCTTGGGCCTCGTATCGGTGGGCGGCGGCGCGTCGGGCTCCAGCCAGAGGGTGACGGTGGCCAGACAGGCGGCGGCCAGCACCGCCGCGATGAGCCAGGCGGCGATCATGCTGGGCTGCCCGGCCAGCATCAGCCCCACCGCCCCCGGCACCAGCACCCAGGACAGCGAGATCGCCATGCGCATCAGCGCGTTGACGATGCGGGTCTCCTCGGGATCAAAGCGCGCGGACTGGGCGCGGACATTGCCGAAGAGCATCGAATTGGTGGCATGAAACAGCGCCAGCGGGCCGATCATCGCCAGCGCAAAGACCCAAGGCCCGGGCAGCGCCCAGATCATGCCATAGCCGAGAATGCCGAAAGCCGAGGTCAGGATGAGCGGCTTGCGATAGCTGTGAAATCGATCCGACAGCGCGCCGATGGCGATGGCCATGGCGACATTGGTGATCGAGGCGGCGAAGGCGATGGCGGCATATTGACTGTCGCTCAACCCCAATTCGCGGATGCCCAGCACCGATTGATAGGGCGAGGTCGCCGCCCCGGCAAAGCCATATAGAAAGATCGCCGCCGCCGAGGCGCGCACGACCCGGTGACGGCGCAGGATGGCAAGCCAGGGTCCCATGCGGTTAGCCGGTGAACCGGGCCGAGGCTTCAGCCTTCGGGGTGAATTCGTCCCGCGCCGCGAAGGGCACTGTGCCCGCCGGGCGGTGCAGGTTCGCCAGTTTCGGAATGTCCTGATTGACCACGCCATCCGTCAGGGCCATCAGGTTCGGATTGGCGATGGGCGCAAGCTCGGGCGAGAGATAGCCCGACTTCACCACCACCAGCCGGGCATTCTCGGGATAGAGCCCCAGCCGGGTGAAATCGGCGAGGTCGTGATAGGGCCGCCGCCGCGCCGCCAGCACCACGCGCAACCCGCCGATCTCGACCACCGCCTGACGCTCGGCCGGGGTCGCACCCGGATCAAGCCGCAGCACGCGGGCCAGCGCCTGAACTGGCGCGCTGGCGGGATCGAGACTGCCGCCGATGCTCAAGGTCAGACGCGCCCCCTCGCCCGCCGCGAAACAGGCGGCGACGGCGGGGGCGTCGGTGATCCCTGCCATGATCGCATCTTGCCAGTCGCGGGCAATCAGCGCGGCCAGCACGTCGGCGCGGTCGCCGACACCGCCGCCGGTCGGGTTGTCGCCGCTATCGGCAAGGATGATGGGCCGCGTCGTCGCCGCCTCGGCCAGCTCCAGCATCTCATTGAGCGGACCCGTGACCGGGCCAAAGCCGAAGCATTCGCGCGCGGCCCAGAAATCTGCGGCAATGCGTTTAGCCGCCGCCTCTGTGGCCCGGCGATCCGTGCCGGTCACGATCGCCGCCGCCGTGGCGCGCGGCTCGTCGGCCCAGACATAGCCGATCATCAGGTCCGACCGCCAGACACCCGGCCCCTCGCGTTCGGGCAGCGCGGCATAGAGGCTGCGGGCGGGCTCGTCCTCGCTCGATGATTTCTCGCCGGGCAGCAGAAGCGGCACCGGCACCCGCACCACGCCGGGCCGCTCACCGGTCTCCAGCGCGCGAACCAGCATCGCCACTGCCGCGCGCATCGTCTCGCCCACATCGATATGCGGCGCGGTGCGATAGGCAGCGAAGATGTCGATGGCGTCGATGATGGGCTGCGAGACATTGCCATGCAGGTCATAGCTGACAGCGATGGGGATATCCGGCCCGACCAGCCGACGAACCGCGCCGATCCAGTCGCCCTCGGCATCCCAGAGACCCGCGACCTTCATCGCCCCGTGCATGGCGAGATAGACCCCATCGACCGGCAGCGAGGTTTCCAGCCGCTGCAGGAATTCCTCCTTCAGGCTGGCATAGGTCGCGGCCGAAACCGGCCCGCCCGGCACCGCGCGGGCGTGCAGAAGCGGCGCGAACTCTGCCGGGTAAGCGCCGAGAAAGGCAAAATATTCATGCGCCAGCAGGTCGCCGTTGCGCAGGATGCGGAAATCCTCGCCCTGCATGAGGACCGGGGAATAGGTCGAGCATTCGGTATGGATGCCACCGACGGCAATGCGCATGTCCTGCCTCCCCCCCTCAAAGCTGCGGATGCAGCCGCACCTGGGCGGCGAAGCGCAACCAGTCCTTGCCGGCTTTCTGGGTCCAGCCGGCCTCGGCCACGGCGGGCAGGCGCGGGAAGACCAGATCATTGAACCAGGCATCGGTGGTGAAATGCTCGCACCAGATGCAGGACTGGATTCCGCGCATCCGCTCGCGCAGATCGTCGGGGAAGTCGCCCTCGGCCTCGTAGCCATAGGTCTTTTCCGGCGGCACCGGCCCGGCCCAGCCCGCGCCGTTTTCCAGCCAGTCCGGTCCCTGCACCATGTCCATGTAATAGGCCTGCCCCGGTGTCATCACGACGTCATAGCCCTGGCGCGCCAGCTCGATCCCGACCTCGGGCTTTTCCCAGGCCATCAGCAGCGTGTCCTCGGGCCCGACCCCGCCGCCATGGGCAACCTCGTTCCAGCCCACCAGCACCTTGCCACGCGCGGTCAGCATCGCCTTGATCTTGCGCAGGAACCAGCTTTGCAGCTCGAAGGTGCCGGCCAGCCCCTCGCGCTGCATCAGGATGCGGGCCTTGGGGCTTTCTAGCCAGGCATTCTTCGCCACCTCGTCGCCGCCGATATGGAAATGCTTCGAGGGGAAGATCTCGCACAGCTCGTCGATGATGGTTTCCAGCACGGTGAAGGTCTCGGGCACGCCCGGATTCCACGAATTGTTCGGATAGCCCTGCACCGGGAAATAGCTCGCCGGGGTCTCGTCCGGATCGACAAGGAAGGGCAGGGCCGCCATGACGCAGGCGGCATGGCCCGGGGTCTCGATCTCGGGCATGACCTCGATGCCAAGCGCGGTCGCATGGGCCACCACCTCGCGCATCTGGTCCTGCGTGTAGAAGCCGCCCTGATCCTCGGGTCCGTCACCCAGCTGCGGCAGCATCCCGGGCCGGTCATAGCCGCGCGTCGCGCCCGTGCTGGTCAGCTCGGGATAGGCGCGGATCTCGGCCCGCCAACCCTCGTCATCGGTCAGATGCCAGTGGAACAGGTTCATCTTGTACCAGGCGAGGATGTCGATGACTCGCTTGACCTGATCCAGCCGCCAGAAATGCCGCGAGCAGTCCAGATGGCTGGCGCGCCAGCCATAGCGCGGGGCGTCGGTGATGCGCCCGCTGGCGGGGAAGCGGAAATCGGGGTCGGTATAGGCTCCGTGCAGCATCTGGGCGAGCGTGATGAGACCCAGACGACGACCCGCCTCGCCGCTGGCGGTCAGGGTGATGGCATCGCCGAAATCGAGCCGATAGCCCTCGGCCGGAATTGTAGCGTCCGTGGCAAAGACCAGCGCCCGGCTGCCCGGCGTGGCGCTGATCTGGAACAGTTTTCGCGCAGTTGGAAACAGCCGGGCGTGCAGCGCGTCGATGGACAGCATCAGCCGCTGATCGGGCAACGATGTCCCCTCGCCCGCATGGATCAGCACCGGCGCGGCGCCAGCTTCGCCCTCGACGGCGTTGGGCCAGGGCAGCATGGCAAAGGGCAGCGTCAGCCGGCCCTCGGGCAGGCGCGGCGGCGGCAGGACCGGCGCGGCGTGGCCCTGCACCAGATCACCAACCTGCACCGGCAGATGCTCGCCCGAGGGCAGCGTGACCCAGGCGGTCTTGGCCGCGTCATTGCGATGGAAGGGCGAGCGGTTCAGCCCCGAGGCCTGAAAGCGCCAGCTTTGCCCCGGCGCAAGCCGCAGCCCCTCGGGCGGCAGGAACTCGTGGAAATTCGCCACCCGACGCTTCAGCCGGGCATTCTCGAGCGTATGTTCGGGCATGATCCGGGTGATGGTGGTCAGCGACAGGCTGAAGCCCGACAGATCGGTCTCGCCCAGATTGTGCAGGGTCACGGTCCAGGTGCCGTCCGGGCCGGGATTCGGCACCCATGCGTTTTCAAGGAACAGGCTCATGGGGATATCCTTCCTGCTATCTCAGTAATCGTCGGTTTGGCTGAAGGTGCGCGCGAGCGCCGGGATACCGGCGGTCAACCCGCAATCCACAGGCAGCACCACGCCGGTAATCGCGCCGGCCAGCGGCGAGGCAAGGAAGCCCACCGCCTCGGCCACGTCCTCGGGCGCGACGATGCGGCCAAGGGCGTAATGCTCGGCCGCCTCGCGGAACACATCCGGGTTGGCATCGGCGCGGGCCTGCCAGGCGCGGGTGCGGACGGTGCCGGGGGCCACGGCATTGGCGCGGATGCCCTTGGCGCCATATTCGACCGCGATCAGCCGGGTCAGGTGGATCATCCCGGCCTTCGCGGCGGAATAGGCCGGATGGCCAAAGACGCTCAGGCCATTGACCGAGGCGACGTTGACCACCGAGCCGCGCTTCTCGGCAAGCTGACCCGCCAGCGCGCCGAAGACATAGAAGGCGGCATCGAGGTTCAGCGCCCGGTCGGCCTGCCAGTTCTCGATGCTGGTCCCTTGGAGGCTCGCGCCCTGCGCTGCGCCCGCGTTGTTGACCAGCGTGGTCGCGCCGCCCGCCGCCGCCGCCGCCTCGGCCAAGGCCGCGCAGCTGGCAGGGTCGGTCACGTCGACGCGGATGCCGGTGCAGGCCGGGCCGATCCCGCGCGCCGCCGACTCGGCGCCCGCGAGATCGCGGTCGGCCAACAGCACCGCATCATGATCCTGCAGCAGGCGCCGCACGATGGCTTGCCCGATATCTCCTGCCGCACCGGTCACTACCGCCAAGCGTTTCGTCATCTTCCGTTATCCTCTGGCGGCAGGGTCCACAGGCACCGGGGGCTGCCGCCCGCCCCGTCGCCGGTCAGGTCAGTCGCCCAGCAATTGCCGGTCGTCGCCGTCACGATGCTTGATCAGTTGCTCCTTGATCCCGCGCAGCAGCCGGGTCGAGCGGCTGCGGTCGGCATAGGCGACAAGGTTCGCCAGAATGTCGACCGTCGCCAGAAAGGCGTAACGGGTCGAGGTGGCGCGAAAGATGTTCTGCCCCTCGGGCAGGTCGACGGTGATGACCACATCCGCCGCCTCGGCCAGGGGCGAGCCGCTTTGGGTCAGCGCGATGGTCTTGATGCCGCGCTCGCGCAGCAGTTGGAAGCAGCGCACCAGTTCATGATTGCGCCCGCTGAAGGACGAGCCGAAGACCACCGTGCCCGGCTCGGCCGCCGCCGACAGCATCAGGTTCATGCCGTGATCGTTCGAGGCCGCGATGCGGCAGCCAAGCCGGAACAGCCGGTTCTGCAATTCGTTCACGATCATCGAGGAATTGCCGCCCGCCCCGAAGGCATAGATCATCTGCGCCTTGGCCAGCAGCGCCGCCGCCCGCGACAGCGCCTCGAGGTCCAGCCCGCGATGCATCTCGAACAGCGCGTTCTGCGCCTTGGTGACGATATCCTCGGCCACTTCGGCGGGGGTCGAGGTCACCGATTCCGGGCGCAGATAGCGCAGCCCGACATAGGCCGAGCGCGCCAGCTGCACCTTGAAATCCGAGAAGGAGGCGCAACCCAGGCGGCGGCAGAAGCGCGTGACCGTGGGCGGCGATACGCCCGCGCGCGCCGCGATCTCGGTGATCGAGGCATTGGTGGCGAAATTCACATCCGCGAGGATCGAGGCGGCCAACTTGCGTTCCAGCGGCGAGACCAGCGCCGATTCGTCGGTCAGCGCCGCGATCAGGTCGGGCGCGGCCATGCCGGCGGCGGCATTGCCGTCCTTCGCTGCATCTTCGCCCATGCCGCCTCCCCGCTCTGGCCTCAATGTGCCGAAATTTATTTTCTTCATCGCTTGACATTTAGCCAAATCTGCCGCGATTATTCCAGAACTTTCGCAAGATCACTGAAAAAATTTTCATGAGGGCGGCCAATGGCCACTGAGCGCGATCCGTTTGTGAACCCCTTCCCCGCCGAGGATGCCGATCGCCGCGCGATCTGGCAAATGCTGGTGCCGCGCGACATCGACGCCTTCGTCAGCGCCGATTGGGGGGCGGTCGCGGATGACTTCGTCGCCGCCAACTTCACCGGAATGAGCGGCCATTTCCAGCCCGATCCGCAGAAGTTCACATTGGCCTTCCCGACGCTTGACGCCTATCGCAGCGAATGGCTGCGGCAGGCGCAGGAATTCGGCGCGGCGCGTGCGGCTGGGGCCTTTGCCGGCGATCCGCGCGACGGCATCTTTGCCGCCACCCGGCTGGAAGAAATCGAGATCGATGGCGAGGCCGCGCTGGTGCGCAAGAAGTTCGACGGCCATCTGGCCAAGGCGGACGGCACGTCCGAGCGGATGAACTGGCAGACTCTCTATGTCTGCCGGCGCGAGGGCGGGCGCTGGAAGATCGCCGGTTTCGTGGGCTACCTGCCCCATATCCAGGACTGATCATGGCCCTTGCGTCACCCCCGCGCATCTTCACCGCCGCCCTCGCCACCGAGACCAACACCTTTTCGCCCATCGTCATCGACCGCCGCGGCTTCGAGGATTCGCTCTATGCCCCGCCCGGCCAGCATCCCGAGACGCCGACGCTGTGCACCGCGCCGATCACCGTGGGCCGCCGGGTCTGCGCCGCGCAGGGTTGGACATTGATCGAGGGCACGGCGGCCTGGGCCGACCCGGCGGGCCTTGTCTCGCGCGGGGCCTATGAAGGACTGCGCGACGAGATTCTGGATCAACTCCGCGCCGCCCTGCCGGTGGATGCGGTGGTGCTGGGCCTGCATGGCGCGATGGTGGCACAGGGCTATCTCGACCCCGAGGGCGATCTGCTGGCCCGCATCCGCGAGATCATCGGACCGGATGTGCTGCTGGCCGCGGAACTCGACCCGCACAGCCACCTGACCGCCAAGCGTGTGGCGGCGGCAGATGTCTTTGTCGCCTTCAAGGAATTCCCGCATACCGATTTCGTCGAGCGGGCCGAGGATCTGTGGCAGATCGTGGTCGATACGCTGGAAGGCCGCGTGCGCCCGGTCATGTCGGTCCATGACTGCCGGATGATCGACGTGTTCCCCACCTCGCGCCAGCCGATGCGCGGCTTTGTCGACCGGATGATGGCGATGGAGCGGGACGATCCGCGCATCCTGTCGCTCTCGGCCATCCACGGCTTCATGGCCGGCGACGTGCCCGAGATGGGCACCAAGACCATTGCGATCACCGATGGCAATGCCGATTTCGGTGCCGCGCTTGCCCGGCAATTGGGCGAGGAGCTTTACGCCAATCGCGGCCGGCACATGATGCCCTCGCTCGACGAGACGGCGGCGGTGGCGCAGGCGATGGCGGCGGCAAGTGGGCCGGTGGTCATTGCCGACATGTGGGACAATCCGGGCGGCGGCACGGCGGGCGATGCCACGGTGATCCTGCGCGAATTGCTGGCACAGGGCGCAACCGGCGTCGCCATCGGCACGATCTGGGACCCGATCGCAGTGCAGCTCTGCATGGTCGCGGGCGAAGGCGCGGAAATGCCGCTGCGCTTTGGCGGAAAATCCGCACCCGAGACCGGCGAACCGATGGATGCGCTGGTCCGGGTGATCCGGGTGAACCCCACCGCCGAAATGCGCTTCGGCGAAAGTGTCGTGCCCTTCGGCCCGGCGGTGCGCATCGTGCTGCTGGACGCGGCGGGCGAGGACACCGGGATCGAGGTCATCCTGAACACGGTCCGGGCGCAAAGCTATGACCCGTCCCTCTTCACGGCGCTTGGCATCGATCCCCTGGCCTGCAAGATACTGGTCATCAAGTCGACCAACCACTTCTACGCGGCCTTCCAGCCGATCGCCTCGGAGATCATCTATTGCTCGGCCGGTCATCCCTATCCGAATGACCCGGCGACCAACCCCTACCGGCTGGTGCGGCAGGATATCTGGCCGCGCAGCGACAACCCGTTCGGAGACGCGACATGAGCTTTCCCTGGCCCGAACCCGGCACCGCGCTTGCCGATGTGCCCACCCCGATGCCGGTGATCGACGAGGACCGGCTGGCCGCCAATATCGCCCGCGCGCAGGACTATCTGGCCGGGCACGGTCTGGCCTTCCGCCCGCATATCAAGACCCACAAGCTGGCCTCGGTGGCGCAGGCGCAGCTGGCGGCCGGGGCGGTCGGGATCAATTGCCAGAAGCTGACCGAAGCCGAAGCCTTTGCCGATGCCGGGATCAACGACATCCTGATCACCTATAACATCCTCGGCCCGGCGCGGCTGTCGGGGCTGAAGGCGCTGAACGACCGCGTGGCCCGGCTGACCGTCTGCGCCGACAGCGAAACCACCGTCGATGGCTATGCCGGGGCTTTTGCCGCCGGCAAGCCGCTGTCGGTGATGGTCGAATGCGATACCGGCGGCGGGCGCTGCGGCGTGCAGACGCCCCAGGCCGCCGCCGATCTCGCCGCCCGTATCGCCGCTGCGCCGGGGCTGCGCTTCCACGGCCTCCTGACCTATCCCGCCGTCGGCGGGGCGGAGGCGGTGCAGGCCTTTCTGACCGAGGCGGTGGCGCTGTTGGCAGCGAAGGGGATCGACTGCCCCGTCCGCTCGAACGGCGGCAGTCCCGATCTGTGGAAGGCGCATCTTGTGCCGGCGGCGACCGAGCACCGGGCCGGAACCTATGTCTATAACGACCGCTCGATGGTCCGCGCCGGCGAATGCGGGCCGCAGGATCTGGCCATGCATGTGCTGGCCACGGTCGTGTCGCGCCCGACGCCGACGCGGGCGGTGCTGGATTCGGGATCGAAGGCGCTGACCTCGGACCTTCTGGGCTTTGCCGATCACGGCGAGATCGAGGGCCTGCCGGGCGCGCGGATCGTGGCGCTGTCCGAGGAACATGCGGTGGTCGATCTCAGCGGCTGCACCGGCCCGTTGCCCACGGTCGGCCAGCAGGTCCGGGTGATCCCGAACCATACCTGCGTGGTCTCGAACCTGTTCGACCGCATGGTGTTTCACCGCGGCGGCGTGGTCACGCGGGTCGAACCGCTGGCGGCGCGCGGCACCGTCTGGTGACTCTGGCGATGACCGCCTATCGCGCCGAGTGGATTTTTGACGGGCATCGCTGGCATGATGATGCGGCGCTGGTTGTCGAGGGCGACCGCGTCGCCGCCATCCTGCCCGCCGCCGAGGCCGAAGGGGCCGAAACCATCCCCGGCTGGATCGTGCCCGGACTGGTCGATCTGCAGGTGAATGGCGGCGGCGGGGTCATGCTGAATGACGAACCCACCGCCCAAGGCATCGCCCGCATCTGCGCCGCCCATGCCGCTTTCGGCACAACCTCGGTCATGGTCACGCTGATCACCGACCGGCCCGAGGTGACCCGCGCCGCCATCGCCGCGACCGAAGCGGCCAAGGGCCAGCCCGGCCTGCTGGGCCTGCATCTCGAAGGCCCGCATTTCGACCCGGCGCGCAAGGGCACCCATGACCCTGCGCTGATCCGCCCGATGGAGGCCGGGGATCTGGCGCTGCTGGTCGAAGCCGCCGCAAGCCTGCCGCATCTCATCTGTACCCTCGCGCCCGAGGCGGTGACGGTCGCGCAGATCCGCGCGCTGGCCGAGGCCGGGGCGACGGTCAGCCTTGGACACAGCGATTGTGCTTTCAGCGCGGCACAGGCCGGGATCGATGCCGGCGCGCGCATGGTCACGCATCTTTTCAACGCCATGAGTCCCCTGACCCATCGCGCGCCGGGCCTTGTCGGCGCGGCGCTGGATGATGGCCGGGTCTCGGCCGGTCTGATCGCCGATGGCTTCCATGTCGACGACGCCGCCCTGCGCATCGCGCTGCGCGGCAAGGCCGGTCCGGGGCGGATGTTCCTCGTCTCGGACGCCATGTCCACCATCGGCACCGACCTGCCGGGCCTGACGCTGAACGGCCGGCAGATCTTTCGCAAGGATGGGCGGTTGACGCTGGCCGATGGCACGCTGGCGGGGGCCGATATCGCCCTGATCGACGCGGTCAGGCATGTGCATCAGGGACTGGGGCTGCCGCTGGATCAGGCCTTGCAACTCGCGGCGCTGAACCCGGCGCAGGCCATGGGCTGCGACGATCTGGGCCATCTGCAGCCCGGTGCGCGGGCGGATTTCATCGCCATCACGCCCGAGATCACCGCCGCCGGCACCTGGATCGGCGGCACGCGGGTTTCGCCATGATCCTTTGCTTCGACATCGGCGGCAGCACCATCAAGATCGCCCATGCCCATGCGCCCGACGACGTGCGCCCCCTGGGGCGCGTGCCGACACCGGGGGATGATTTCGGCGCCTTCACCGCGATCCTCGGCGATGCCATCGCCGCCGCGCCCGGCCCCGAGCGCGTGGCGATCTCGATCGCAGGGGTGCTCGATCCGGAAACCGGCATTGCCCGCGTGGCGAATATCCCCTGCCTCTCCGGGCGGCGACTGCATGACGATCTGATCCAGGCCCTGGGTCTGCCGGTCGATCTGGCCAATGACGCGGATTGCTTTGCACTGGCCGAGGCCACGGTCGGCGCCGGGCGCGGGCATGATGTGGTGCTGGGGGTGATCCTTGGCACCGGGATCGGCGGCGGCGTCGTGGTGCGCGGACAGCTGATCAACCGCAATGGCGGCTTTGCCGGTGAATGGGGGCATGCCCCGGTGGCGCAGCGCGTGCTGGGCCAGCCCGAGATCACCCTGCCCGCCTTTCCCTGCGGCTGCGGCTTGTCGGGTTGCCTCGATGCCGTCTGCGGCGCGCGCGGGCTGGAGATGCTTCATGAACACCTGCATCCGGGCGTGGTGGCCGACAGCCATGCGATCATCGCCGGCTGGCAGGCGGGCAAGCCGCAACCCGCGCGCAGCATGGCGCTGTGGATCGAGTTGCTGGCCGGACCCTTGGCGATGATCCAGAACCTGCTGGGCGCCGGTATCATGCCGGTCGGCGGCGGGCTGTCGAACGCGCTGCCGCTGATCGAGGCGCTGGACCGCGAGGTCCGGGCGCGGACCCTGCGCCGAATCGACCTCCCGCTTCTGGTGGCCGCCGAATGCCGAATCGAGCCGGGCCTCGTCGGCGCGGCCATTCTGGGGCTTGGGAATGCCGCGACAGAACGTCGCCCCGATGGCGAAATCCCCGCCCTATGTGAAAATTGATTACACGCAACCGCCGAGATCGCGTGAAATTTGTTGACTGGCCGCAGTGAAATCGGCAAATTCACGAAAATGAATTTCTTCGCGGGGAGGGGTCGTCGAATGAAGGTCGCCATCATCGGACTGGGTTATCGGCTTGGCTATCTGGGCCATGTCTTCAAGGAGATGGACCCGGATTTCGAGATCGTCGGCTATTTCGATCCCGCGCCCGCAGGCCTTGCGACACTCACGGAACATGGCATTTCTGCGGGCATCAGCCATGCCTCGCCCGAGGCATTGGTGCGGGCGGGCGGGTTCGATCTGTTGATGATCGGCTCGCCCAACCATCTGCATCTGGACCATATCCGGCTTGGCCTCGAGGCCGGGGTGAAAATCTTTTCCGAGAAGCCCATCGTTGCCAGCATCGAACAGACCTATGAGCTGGCGGCGCTGATGGGGCGCTATGGCCATGACCGGCTGCTGGTCGGGCTGGTGCTGCGCTATGCGCCGCTTTACCGCGATCTGCTGGCCGCGCGGGACGAGGGCCGTCTTGGCAAGATCGTCTCGGTCGAGGCAGCCGAGCATATCTTCCCCTATCACGGCGCCTTCTTCATGCGCGACTGGCGGCGCTATGAAAAATGGTCCGGCAGCTTCATGCTCGAGAAATGCTGCCACGATCTCGATCTTTACAACGGTCTGATCGGCGCACGCCCGCGCCGGGTCGCCAGCTTTGGCGGGCGAAAGACCTTCATCCCGGCCAACGATCCGCGCAACGAGGGCATCAACGACCTGAGCCTCTACCACCGCAAGCCTTCGGGCTGGAACGGCTCGGACAAGGTCTTCGACACCGATGCCGATATCATCGACTATCAGGTGGCCATCGTCGAATACGAGAACGGCGTGGGGATGAATTTCCACACCAACCTGAACGCACCCGACCAGTTCCGCCGCTTTGCCGTCTTCGGCACCAAGGGCCAGGCCGAGGGCGATTTCATCCGCGGTTTCCTGAACGTCACCGATGTGCTGAGCGAATCCCGCGTGGTCGAGCGCGAATACAAGGCCACCGCCCTGTCGCAGCATTACGGCGCCGATGAGAAAATGGCGGCCGAGGTGGTCGATCACGTCATGAAGAACGGCCCGCTGCCGGTCTCGACCCTGCAGGCGCTGGAGGCCGGCATCCTTGCCTTGTCGATGGACGAGGCGCGGCGCAGCGGCAAGGTGCTTGACCTCGCGCCGGTTTGGGATCGTTATGACAATGCGCTGGTCCGGAAGGCGGCCTGAGCCATGATCAAGTCACGATCCGCCATGATCTTTGCCTGGGCGCTTCTGGCCCCCGCGATCCTCTATGTGCTGATCATCGTGGCATGGCCCCTGTTCGAGACCTTCCGGCTGTCCTTCACCGATGCCTCGCTGCGCAAGGTGGTGAACTATGTCGGCTGGCGCAACTATGAGAAGATCTTCAACGAGACTTTCTTGACTGTCATCACCCGCACCTTCATCTGGACCTTCTTCTCGGTCCTCTTGAAGATGATCATCGGCATGTGCGGGGCGGTGCTGCTGAACGCCTCGGTGCCGGGTCGCAACATCTTCCGCATCCTGACCATGCCGCCCTGGATCGTGCCGATGGCCATCGGCATCTTCATGTGGGGCTGGATGTATAACGGCCAGTTCGGGATGATCTCGGGCCTCTTGCAACGCTTCGGCCTGACCGATGGCCCGGTGGCCTTCCTCGCCTATGGCAGCACCGCCTTCTGGGCCACGATCGTCACCGACGTGTGGATCGGCGTGCCGATGGTGACGATCTATTTCCTCGCCGCCATGCAGGCGATCCCCAAGGACCTTTACGAGGCCGCCTGGACCGATGGCGCCGGCCGCTGGACGCGCTTCCGCCGCATCACCCTGCCGCTGATGGCGCCGGCGATCATCACCATGTCGATGCTGTCGCTGATCGCCACCTTCAACAGTTTCGACATCATCTGGATCCTGACCCAGGGCGGTCCGTCCGGCCAGACCACGACGATGATCATCGACACCTACAACACCGCGATCGGCTCGAAGAAATATGGCGAGGGTGCGGCGCGGGCCGTGGTCATCTGCCTGTTCCTGTCGATGTTCTGCATCGCCTATTTCCGCATCGTCCGCCGGCTGGCGGACCCCGGCAAGGCCTAGGAGGGTCCCATGGCGCTGTTTCGCAAGGACGACACCGCGATGATCGACCGCTATCGCTGGTGGGAAATCGTCGGCATCTACCTTGGCATCTTCGCCTTCCTGTTCTTCCTGCTCTCTCCCTTCATCGAGGGCTTCCTCGTCAGCCTGAAACCGCTGTCTCAGCTGTTCTCCTCGCCCTATACCTTCTGGCCCGAGAACGGCTCGTTCGCCGCCTATTTCGACATGTGGAAGACGGTGCCGGGTTTCGCCCGCTATATCTTCAACTCCTTCTTCATCTCGATCATCTCGACCTGCATCGTGCTGCTTCTGGTCGTGCCCGCCGCCTATGCCTTCGCCCGCTTCCGCTTTGCCGGCATGGGGCTGGTGCTGGGGGCCTTCCTTGCCGTCAGCATGTTCTCGGGTGCGGTGCTGTTGATCCCGCTGTTCCGGCTGATGCGGACGCTGGGGCTTCTGAACACCTATTGGGCGATGATCATTCCGGGCGCGGCCTTCCTGATCCCCTCGGCCATCTGGCTGCTGCGCACTTACATGATGCGCATCCCGACCGAGCTGAACGAGGCCGCCTACATGGATGGCGCCAGCCAGTTCTATACCTTCCGCCGGGTGATCCTGCCGATCGCGCGTCCGGGCATCGTCGTGGTCGCCATCGTGACCTTCATCGGCGCCTATTCACAGCAGTTCATCTTCGCGCTGACCTTCAACTCCAAGACCGAATACATGCCGCTGCCGATCGGGCTTTACGCCTTCTTCGGCAAGCAGGAGGTGATCTGGAACGAGCTGATGGCCGCCAGTTTCGTGGGCATCCTGCCTGCACTGGTCATCATCTTCTTCCTGCAACGCCATCTCGTGGGCGGGCTGACCGCCGGCGCGGTGAAACAATAACGCCTTAAACAACCGGGAGACTTACACGTGACCACACTCTTCAAACGCAGCCTGATCGGCCTGGCCCTCGCCGGCAGCACCGCCCTGCCCGCCCTGGCCGAAGACATCAGCTGGATCTATTGCGGCGACCGCATCGATGGCGTGCATGAAAAATACATCGCCGAATGGAACGCCGCCAACCCGGACTTTCAGGTCAAGCCCGAGCTGGTGGGCTGGGCGCAGTGCCAGGACAAGGCGACCACGCTGGCCGCCGCCGGCAGCCCGGTCGGGCTGGCCTATGTCGGCTCGCGCACGCTGAAGGAATTCGCGCTGAACGAGTTGATCGTGCCGGTGCCGATGACCGAAGAGGAAAAGGCAGCCTATTACCCCCATATCGTCGACACCGTGACCTTCCAGGACACCCAGTGGGGCGTGCCTGTCGCCTTCTCGACGAAGGCGCTCTACTGGAACAAGGACCTGTTCAAGGCCGCCGGGCTTGACCCCGAGACGCCGCCGAAGACCTGGGCCGAAGAGATCGAGTTCGCCAAGATCATCAAGGAAAAGACCGGCACCCCGGGTTATGGCCTCTCGGCCAAGACCATGGACAACACCATGCACCAGTTCCTGCACTGGATTTACACCAACAACGGCAAGGTGATCGATGCCGAGGACAATATCGTCCTCGACAGCCCCGAGAACCTGGCCGCGCTGCAGGCCTACAAGGACATCACCCCGTATTCGGTCGAAGGCGCCACCGCCTACGAGCAGAACGAGATGCGGGCGATCTTCCTTGATGGCAAGGTCGGGATGCTGCAGGCCTCGGCCGGCACCGCGACGCGTCTGGCGGAAACCGACATCAACTGGGGCGTGACCACCCTGCCGCTGGGGCCATCGGCCACCGGGCCGGGCACGCTGCTGATCACCGACAGCCTCGTGGTCTTCGCGGGCACCGGGGTCGAGGAGAAGGCGACCGAATTCGCCAAGTACATCACCTCGCCCGATATCCAGATCCAGTACGAGATGTCGCCGGATGCCGGCCTGACCCCGCTGCGCCCGCGCCCCGAGGTCGAGGAACTGGTGAAGAACACGCCCTTCTGGAAGCCCTATATCGACGGCATCGAGTATGGCGGACCCGAGCCCCTGTTCACCGATTACAAGGGCCTGCAGAACGTCATGATCGAGATGGTCCAGTCGGTCGTCACCGGCGCGGCCGAGCCGCAGGCGGCGCTGACCAAGGCGGCCGCTGCGCTGGAAGAATACAAGTAAGCTGAACCCGGCCCGGCCGCGCCGTCATGCGGCCGGGCCATTCTGACGGACGTCGCGAAGGAGTGGGCGCTTGGGCCAGTTGACACTGAAGAACGTGGTGAAGAGCTTTGGCCAGATCGAGGTGGTCAAGCATGTCTCGCTGGAGGTGCAGGACGGCGAGTTCGTCGTCTTCGTCGGTCCCTCGGGCTGCGGCAAGTCCACGCTTCTGCGCATGGTCGCGGGGCTCGAGCATACCAGCGGCGGCGACATCGTCATCGACGGGCAGCGGGTGAACGACCTGCCGCCGGTCAAGCGCGGCATCGCCATGGTGTTCCAGTCCTATGCGCTTTACCCGCATATGTCGGTCTACGAAAACATTGCCTTCCCGCTTCGGGTTGAACGCGCCTCCGAGGAGGTGATCCGCGAGAAGGTCGAATCCGCCGCCGCCATCCTGCATCTGGACCAGCGCCTGCAACAGAAGCCCGGGATGCTCTCGGGCGGTCAGCGCCAGCGCGTCGCCATCGGTCGGGCCATCGTGCGCGAACCGAAGATCTTCCTGTTCGACGAGCCTCTGTCGAACCTCGACGCCGCCCTGCGCGCGGACATGCGGATCGAGTTGACGCGCCTGCACAAGCAGCTTGGTGCGACGATGATCTATGTCACCCATGACCAGGTCGAGGCCATGACCATGGCCGACCGCATCGTGGTGCTGAATGCCGGCTATATCGCCCAGGTGGGGGCGCCGCTGGAACTCTACCACAAGCCGCAGAACGCTTTCGTCGCGCGCTTCATCGGCAATCCGCGGATGAACATGCTGCCAGTGACCTGCACCGCCGTCTCGACCGCCGGGGTCGAGGTCGATCTGAACGGCCAGCGCCTCTTGATCCCGGTCGATGGCCTTGCCGGGATGGAGGGCAAGCCGCTGATGCTGGGCATCCGTCCCGAGCATATCCAGATCGGCCGGGGCGAGGCGAACATCACCGTCACCCCTGCGGTCGTCGAGCAACTGGGCCAGCAGACCATCGGCTATGCCCCCCTGCCCGACCAGGAAGACAACTTCTGCTTCGTCATGCCCGGCACGCAGGTCATCGTCGAGGAACGGCCGCTGGAGATCAGCTTCCGCACCGAGGATTGCCACCTGTTCAACGCCGAAGGCGAAGCCTACGAGCGACGCATCGACCTGTCCGCGATGACCGAGCCGCCGGTGCCGCTCTCGGCCTGACGGCGCCTATCGCTCGGACGAGAAATGGGCCTTGAGATAGGTCATGATGACCTCTTTCTCGGCCGGTTCGGGGTCGAACATGCCCTGCTTCTCGACCATCCACGTCCACAGGTCATCCCAGCGCGCATCGGTGACACGCTGCTGCAGGATGATCGCCGTCGAATGGCAGGCGGTGCATTGATAATAGGTTTCTTCCGCGCCCGCAGCGTCGGGCAGGTTGCCGAATTCGGGGTTCGGCGCCGGCCCCTCGGTCTCGGTCGCAGCGGGCGCGCGCAGGGCGACCATCGGATCGGCGGCGGAAATCTGGACCTCGTTGCGCAGGGCGCGCATCGGATCGGGACCGGATTGCGCGCCCGAAAGGACGGCGCTGCCCAAAAGCGCCGCAAGCCCCAGCACAAGCCTCAGCGGGATCTGGTGCATGTCCTCCCCCTCAGGTTGCGACCAGCGCGATGCGGTGCTGCAGGTTGTTGCCATAGCCGCGCGGGTTCCAGCCCGGCGAGACCGGCGGCTGGCTGATGCCGTCGGCATCGGTCGCCCGCGCCCAGACCTCGTAATAGCCGGCCTGCGGCAGGGTCACATTGGCACGCCAGCGCTGCCAGGCAAAGCTGTTCGGCGGCGCGAGCAGCTCGGCCTCCTGCCAGGTCGCGCCGAAATCGGTCGAGACATGGACGGCCGCCACATCGCCCTTGCCGCACCAGGCATGGCCGCGCACCTCGGTGGCGGCACCCGAGGGGACCTCGGTGCCGGTCTCGGGAAAGGTGATCAGCGATTTCACTGGCATCACCGTCATGATGACCATGTCCTCCTCGGGCACCTCGGTCCCCGGGGCCACCGGATAGGCCGGCAGGCGGTAGGAATAGCCGGTCATCTTCTCGCCGTCATGGACCTGATCGCGCACCCAGATGCGCGTCAGGTATTTCTGCGAGACCGAGCCGGGATAGCCCGGCACCACCAGCCGCAGCGGAAAGCCGTGCAGCGCCGGGATCGGCTCTCCGTTCATCGCCCAGGCGATGATCGCATCCTCCTCCAGCGCCTTCTCGATCGGCGCACCGCGCGAGATCGTCTGCTTCTCGGCATCGCCCGACAGATGCACGTCATTGCCGTAATGGCCGGTATAGACGGCACTCGGCTTCACCCCCGCCGCCTTCAGCACATCGGCCAGCCGCACCCCGGTCCATTCCGGGCAACCGACCCCGCCCATGGTCCATTGATTGCCCGAGGAGCCCGGCTGGAAGAAGGCCCGTCCATTGCCGCCGCATTCGACCCAAAGCACCTTCGTCACCGTCTCGAACTGCGCTTTCAGGTCCTCGAGAGTCAGGCTCAGCGGCGTCTCGACCTCGCCATCGACGGTCAGCGTCCAGCCCTCGGCATTGCCGTCCAGCGCGCTTTGCGGGACCAGCCCGTTCAGCCGCACGAACATGCGTTCATAGGGGGTGATGTCATCGTCCAGAAGATGCGCCGGCGTCTCGGCATTCAGCGGCCGGTCGCTCATGATCGTCAGGCCGGTCTTTCCCGACATCAGATCGGTCCCGGTATCCTGCGCCAGCGCCACGGGGATGATCCCGGCGGGCAGGTTCCGCTCGAAGGGGATGGTCATGCCCAGCAGGGCACCAAAGGCCGAGAGGCTGGTCCCGCGCAGGAAGGCGCGGCGCGAGTTTCCGGGCGGCTGATCGGTGTCAATCGGGGCGACAGCATGATCCGGCAGGTCGGACATGTCCTAACCTCCTGTATAATCGTCATTAAATGCTTGGTGTCACCTCAATGAGACTGCAGGGACTGCAAGCTGTCAAGCAGTTTCGTCCCCTGACCGTTGCGAGGTGATGGCTCAGTCCATCAACTCGTCCAGCCCGGCCAATGCCGCCAGCCGGTCGCGGTCGGTCAGCGTCACCCGTGCGCCCTGCACATACACGCCCTCGGCTGCCAGCGCCTTCAAGGCGCGCGACAGGCTTTCGGGGGTAATGCCGAGATAGGAGGCAATGAGCCGCTTTTCGTAGGGCAGCGCGAAACCGGCCGCGTTGCCGTTCCGCGCCGACAGCTTCAGCAGGTAGGCCGCCAGCCGCTCGCGCGCCGAGCGCAGCTTCAGGCTCTTGGTGTGGCGGACCATGCTGCGATAGCAGCGGGCCAGTTCCTCGACCACATCGACAGCGAAATCGGCATCCCGGCGAAAGGCCGCGCGCAGATCGGCCGAGGGGATCAACACCACCCGGCTGGCATCCAGCGTCCGCGCCGACATCAGGTGCGGCGCATCGCGGATGCAGGCGGCAAGGATGAAGCTGCTGACCGGTCGCAGGATCGCCATAGTGCTGTCGCGCCCCTGCCATTCCGAGAAAAGCTCGATCGAGCCCTCGACTAGCACATGCAAAAAGGTCGCGCGCGTGCCCTGCCGGACCAGTTGCAGCTGTGCCGGGAACTCCTGCGCATAGGCCGCATGCATCATGGCGTCGAAATTCGCCGTGCTCATGTTCCGAAACAGCCTGAGGCTGCGGATTTCCGCCCTGTCGTCGCTGTGCATCGCATCTCTCGAATCGCCCTGTGGCCGTATTTCTCTCACGCCCGCGCGGAGGGGGAATTGACGCAGGTCAAATCGGGGGATGACTTTTGTGGACCCACGGCTTGACCACATCGCCCCGGCACCGGGACCGGGCGCAAGTGCCACCTGAACCCGCCTCAATCGCGGTCGCTTTTAACCATATCCGGTCGCCAGTTTGATCGAGATCAAGTCTGCCCCCGTGGCGGAATGGGATGCACCCCTCGAACTGCCGCCTCTTGCGGCAATGTAGGGAGCTTATGTCATGTCCGAGGGCACGACCCCGGTGGCCACCGAACAGCAGAAGGCGCTGTGGCTCAGCACCACGGCCTTCACGCTGTGCTTCGCCGTATGGACCATCTTTTCCATCATCGGCCTGTCGATCAAGGACCAGCTGGGCCTGACCGAATTCCAATACGGCCTGCTGATCGCCACGCCGATCCTGACCGGTTCGCTGACCCGGCTGATCCTCGGCGTCTGGACCGAGCGTTACGGCGGCAGGCTGGTCTTTCCGGCGCAGATGATCCTGACCGGCGCGGCGACCTGGGCGCTGACCTGGGCCAACAGCTATCCGACCTTCCTTCTGGCCGCGCTTGGCGTGGGCCTTGCCGGCGGGTCCTTCATCATTGGCGTCGCCTATGTGTCGAAATGGTTCCCCGCCGGCCGTCAGGGCACGGCGCTTGGCATCTTCGGCATGGGCAATGTCGGCGCGGCGGTGACGAAATTCCTCGCCCCCTTCGTGCTGGTCGCCTGGGGATGGGAGGCCGTGGCGCAGATCTGGGCCGTGGGCATCAGCCTGATGGGCGTGATCTTCTTCCTGATCGCCCGCGATGACCCGGCCTTTGTCGAGCGCCGCGCCAAGGGCATTGCCGCGCCCTCGCTGGCCCAGCAATTCGCGCCCCTGAAGAACCTGCAGGTCTGGCGCTTTGCGCTCTACTACTTCTTCGTCTTCGGCGGCTTCGTCGCGCTGGCGCTGTGGCTGCCGCATTACCTGACCGATGTCTATGGCGCCGATGTGCGTCTGGCCGGTGTCGCCGCCGCCAGCTTCAGCCTCGCCGCCAGCGTCTTCCGCGCCTATGGCGGGGTGCTGTCGGATCGTTTCGGCGCGCGGCAGGTGATGTACTGGACCTTCGGCTTCTCGGCGCTGCTGCTGTTCATGCTGTCCTATCCGCCGACCGATTACATCGTCCACGGCAAGGACGGCCCGATCGCCTTCTCGACCAAGATGGATATGTGGCCCTTCGTCACCGTGCTGTTCGCGCTCGGCTTCTTCATGAGCCTCGGCAAGGCTGCCGTCTTCAAGCATATCCCGGTCTATTACCCGAACCATGTGGGCGCCGTCGGCGGCCTCGTGGGCATGATCGGCGGTCTTGGCGGCTTTGTCCTGCCCATCATCTTCGGCGCGCTTCTGGATCTGACCGGGGTCTATACCTCGTGCTTCGCGCTGCTGCTGGTGATTGTCGTGGTCTCCGCCGCCTGGATGCACCTGTCGATCCGCGCGATGGAGCGCAAGGCCCATGGCGAGGCGCTGGACCGTCTGCCGCAATTCCCCGAACTCGAGGAAATCCACGACCCCGAGCGCACGGTCATGCCCCGAACCCTCGAGGACTGCCGCCCAGAGGACCCGACCTTCTGGGCCGAGAAGGGCCGCAAGGTCGCACGGCGCAACCTGTGGCTGTCGATCCCTGCCCTTCTGCTGGCCTTCTCGGTCTGGATGGTCTGGTCGGTCGTGGTCGCGCGGCTGCCTTCCATCGGCTTCCAGTTCTCGCAGAACCAGCTGTTCTGGCTGACCGCCCTGCCCGCCCTGTCGGGGGCGACGCTGCGCATCTTCTACAGCTTCATGGTGCCGATCTTCGGCGGCCGGCTGTGGACCACGCTATCGACCGCCTCGCTGCTGATCCCGGCGATGGGCATCGGCTATGCGGTGCAGGACCCGACCACGCCCTACCTGATCTTCGTCATCCTCGCCCTGCTTTGCGGTCTTGGCGGCGGCAACTTTGCCTCGTCCATGTCCAATATCAGCTTCTTCTTCCCCAAGTCGGAAAAGGGCAATGCGCTGGCGCTGAATGCGGGTCTGGGCAATCTCGGCGTCTCGGCCATGCAGTTTCTGGTACCGATCGTCATCACCATGGGCATCTTCGGCGCGCTTGGCGGCGCGCCCCAAGAGCTGACCGATGGCGGCCAGCTGTGGATGCAGAATGCGGGCTTCGTCTGGGTGCCCTTCATCGCCGTCTCGACCTTCCTGGCCTGGCTCGGGATGAATGACATCAGCGACGCCAAGGCCAGCTTCAAAGAGCAGGCGGTGATCTTTACCCGCAAGCACAACTGGCTGATGTGCCTGCTTTACGTCGGCACCTTCGGCAGCTTCATCGGCTTCTCGGCGGGTTTCCCGCTGCTGATCAAGCTGGTCTTCCCCGATGTGAACGCGCTGCAATTCGTCTTCCTCGGGCCGCTGGTCGGCGCGCTGAGCCGCGCGGGCACGGGCTGGCTGGCCGACCGCTTGGGCGGCGGGCGCGTCACCTTCTGGGTCTTTGCCGGCATGATCGTCTCGGCCGGGCTGGTGATCCTGTCCTTGCAGGCGCAATCCTTCGCGGGCTTCTTTGCCGGCTTCATGGCGCTGTTTCTCTTTACCGGCGTCGGCAATGCCTCGACCTTCCAGATGATCCCGGTGATCATGCGCAAGGAGACCGAGCGCCTGGCCCCGAGCCTCGACGCCGATGGCCGCCGCCGTCAGGCCGAACGGGAATCCGCCGCGATCATCGCCTTCACCAGTGCGATCGGCGCCTATGGCGGGTTCTTCATCCCGAAAGCCTATGGCAGCTCGATCGCCATGACCGGCTCGGCCGTGGGCGCCATCTGGCTGTTCATCGCCTTCTACGTCCTCTGCCTGATCGTGACCTGGGTCTTCTACACCCGTCCGGGCGGGCTGCTTCACGACATCGAACATCGCCGCGCGGCCCCCGCTGCGCCGCAAGCTGCCTGAAATTCACAAGGAGACAGCAATATGAGCCATCTTCTGGATCGCCTGAACTTCCTGAAATCCGCCCGCAAGGACGTGTTCTCGGACGGTCACGGCCAGACGACGACCGAAAGCCGCGATTGGGAAGAGACCTATCGCTCGCGCTGGCGGCACGACAAGATCGTCCGCTCGACCCATGGGGTGAACTGCACCGGCTCCTGCTCGTGGAAGATCTACGTCAAGTCGGGCATCGTCACCTGGGAGACCCAGCAGACCGACTATCCGCGCACTAGGCCCGACCTGCCGAACCATGAACCGCGCGGCTGTGCGCGCGGTGCCTCCTACAGCTGGTATCTCTATTCCGCCAATCGGGTGAAGACACCGCTGATCCGCGGCCGGCTGATGAAGCTCTGGCGCGAGAAGCGCAAGACGCTGGCGCCGGTGGCGGCATGGGAGGCGATCCAGACCGATCCCGATGCCCGTGACGGCTATACCCGTGTGCGCGGCAAGGGCGGTTTCGTCCGCGCGACCTGGGAGGAAGCCACCGAGATCGTCGCCGCCGCGAATGCCTATACGGCGAAGAAATACGGCCCCGACCGGGTCTTCGGCTTCTCGCCGATCCCGGCCATGTCGATGATCTCCTATGCCGCCGGCACGCGCTACCTGTCGCTTCTGGGCGGCACCTGCATGTCCTTCTATGACTGGTATTGCGACCTGCCGCCGGCCTCGCCCCAGACCTGGGGCGAACAGACCGACGTGCCGGAATCGGCCGACTGGTACAATGCCGGCTATCTGCTGCTCTGGGGCTCGAACGTGCCGCAGACGCGGACGCCCGACGCGCATTTCTATACCGAGGCGCGCTATCGCGGCACCAAATCCGCCGTTATCTGCCCCGACTATTCCGAGGCGGCGAAGTTCGGCGACATCTGGCTGAACGCCAAGCAGGGCACCGATGCCGCGCTGGGGATGGCCTTTGGCCATGTGATCCTGCGCGAGTTCCACCTGGACCGTCAGGCCAGCTATTTCGAGGATTACTGCCGCCGCTATTCCGACATGCCGATGCTGGTGCGTCTGGACCGGCAGGGCGACCGGCTGGTGCCGGGGCGGCAACTGCGCGCCGCCGATCTGACCGATGGGCTGGGTCAGACCATCAACCCCGACTGGAAGACCGTCGCCATCGACGAGACGACCGGCGGGCTGGTGGTGCCGAACGGCTCGATCGGTTTCCGCTGGGGCGAAGAACACGGGCGCTGGAACCTCGAGGAGAAGGCTGGCGACGCCGAGACGCGGCTGCGCCTGTCGCTGATCCTCGAGGAAGACCGCGACGATGTGGCCGCCGTCGACTTCCCCTATTTCGGCGGGGCGGCGACCAATGGCTTCGCGGTCGACAAGCGCAGCGAGGTGCTGACCCGCAACGTGCCAGTGAAGCGCATCACGCTGGCCGATGGTAGCGAGGCGCTGGTCGCCACGGTGTTCGACCTCTTCTGCGCCAATTACAGCCTCGACCGTGGCCTTGGCGGGGATCACGTCGCCCGCGACTATGACGCCGATGTGCCCTTCACGCCGGCATGGGCCGAGCGCATCACCGGCGTGCGCCGCGACAAGATCATCCAGGTGGCGCGCGAGTTCGCCAGCAATGCGGAAAAGACCAATGGCCGCTCGATGATCATCATCGGCGCGGCGATGAACCATTGGTTCCACATGGACATGAACTATCGCGCGGTCATCAACATGCTGGTGATGTGCGGCTGCGTGGGCAATTCGGGCGGTGGCTGGGCGCATTACGTTGGGCAGGAAAAGCTGCGCCCGCAGACCGGCTGGACGGCGCTGGCCTTCGCGCTGGACTGGGCCCGCCCGCCGCGCCACATGAACTCGACCTCGGCCTGGTATGCCCATACCGACCAGTGGCGTTACGAGACGGTCAGCGCCGCCGAGATCCTGTCGCCCACCGCCCCGGAGGGCGACTGGAACAGGCTGAGCCTGATCGACTACAACATCCGCGCCGAACGCATGGGCTGGCTGCCCTCGGCCCCGCAACTGAAGACCAACCCGCTGGCCGTCGGCCGCGCGGCGAAGGCGGCAGGCGTCGAGATCAAGCATTACGTCGCCGAGCGGCTGAAATCGGGCGAGTTGCAGATGTCCTGCGAAGACCCCGACGCGCCCGAGAACTGGCCGAGGAACCTCTTCGTCTGGCGCTCGAACCTGCTGGGCTCGTCGGGCAAGGGGCATGAATATTTCCTCAAGCACCTGCTTGGCACGCAGCATGGCGTGCAGGGCAAGGATCTGGGCGAGGAAGGCCGCCAGAAGCCCGCCGAGGCCGTCTGGCATGACGAGGCGCCCGAGGGGAAACTGGACCTGCTGGTGACGATCGACTTCCGCATGTCCACCACGGCGGTCTATGCCGACATCGTCCTGCCAACCGCCAGTTGGTACGAGAAGGACGACATGAACACCTCGGACATGCACCCCTTCATCCACCCGCTGCAGGCGGCGGTGGACCCGGCTTACGAGTCCAAGAGCGATTGGGAAATCTTCAAGTCCATCGCCAAGAAATTCTCCGAAATCGCGCCCGAGGTGCTGGGGGTCGAGACCGATGTGGTGCAGCTGCCACTGCAGCATGACAGCCCCTCCGAGATCGCGCAGAACCTTGTCAGCGACTGGAAGCGGGGCCAGTGCGATCTGATCCCCGGCCAGACCGCGCCGAGCTACATCGAGGTGACGCGCGATTACCCGAACCTCTACAAGCGCTTCACCGCGCTTGGCCCGCTAATGGAAAAGATCGGCAATGGCGGCAAGGGCATTGCCTGGGACACCAAGACCGAGGTGCATCACCTGCAGGCGCTGAACGGCACCGTCACCGAGGACGGCCCGACCCGGGGCATGGCGAAGATCGAGACCGCAATCGACGCGGCCGAGGTGGTGCTGATGCTGGCACCCGAGACCAATGGCGAGGTCGCGGTCAAGGCCTGGACGGCACTGGCCAAGGCCACCGGGCGCAATCACAAGCATCTGGCCGAGGTCAAGGAAGACGAGAAGATCCGCTTCCGCGACATCGCCGCCCAGCCCCGCAAGATCATCTCGAGTCCGACCTGGTCGGGGATCGAAAGCGAGGAGGTCTGCTATAATGCCGGCTGGACCAATGTCCACGAGCTTATCCCGTGGCGCACCCTGTCGGGTCGGCAGCAGCTCTATCAAGACCACGAATGGATGCGCGCCTTCGGCGAGGGCTTCGTCACCTGGCGCCCGCCGGTGGACCTGAAGACCGTGGGCAGGGCGGCGACGAAATCGCTGGCCTCGGGTGAAAAGCATGTGGTGCTGAACTTCCTGACCCCGCACCAGAAATGGGGCATCCACTCGACCTATACCGACAACCTGCTGATGCTGACGCTGAACCGCGGCGGCCCGGTGGTCTGGATGTCCGAGACCGATGCCCGCACCTCCGGGATCGTCGACAATGATTGGGTCGAGGTCTTCAACAGCAATGGCGCCATCGCCGCCCGTGCGGTGGTCAGCCAGCGCATGAAGGAAGGCAGCATGTTCATGTATCACGCGCAGGAGAAGATCGTGAACACGCCGGGCAGTCAGGTCACTGGCGCACGGGGCGGCATCCACAACTCGGTCACGCGCATCGTGCCGAAGCCCACCCACATGATCGGCGGCTATGCCCAGCTCAGCTACGGCTTCAACTATTACGGCACGGTCGGCGCCAACCGCGACGAATTCGTGATCGTCCGCAAGATGGCGAAGGTCGACTGGCTCGATGGTCCGCTGGACGACCGACCCGCAACCCAGACCCCGGAGGCAGCGGAATGAAGATACGCGCACAAATCGGCATGGTGCTGAACCTCGACAAATGCATCGGCTGTCACACCTGCTCTGTCACCTGCAAGAACGTCTGGACCTCGCGCGAGGGCGTTGAATATGCGTGGTTCAACAATGTCGAGACCAAGCCCGGCATCGGCTATCCCAAGGACTGGGAGAACCAGAAACGCTGGAACGGCGGCTGGACCCGGACGACATCGGGTCAGCTGCAACCCAAGCAGGGCGGCAAGTGGCGGATCCTGGCGAATATCTTTGCCAACCCGGATCTGCCCGAGATCGACGATTTCTACGAGCCCTTCACCTTCGATTACGACCATCTGCAGTCGGCCCCCGAAAGCCAGGCCTTCCCGACGGCCCGCCCCCGCTCGCTCATCTCGGGCGAACGCATGGAGAAGATCGAATGGGGGCCGAACTGGGAAGAGATCCTTGGCGGCGAATTCGCCAAGCGGTCGCAGGACTACAATTTCGACGGGATCCAGAAAGAGATCTACGGCGAATATGAAAACACCTTCATGATGTATCTGCCACGGCTCTGCGAGCATTGCCTGAACCCCGCCTGCGTCGCCTCCTGTCCCTCGGGCGCGATCTACAAGCGCGAGGATGACGGTGTCGTCCTGATCGATCAGGAGAAATGCCGGGGCTGGCGGATGTGCGTCTCGGGCTGTCCCTACAAGAAGATCTATTACAACTGGTCCAGCGGGAAGTCTGAGAAGTGCATCCTGTGCTATCCGCGCCTGGAATCCGGCCAGCCCACGGTCTGCTCGGAAACCTGCGTCGGGCGCATCCGCTATCTGGGGGTCATGCTCTATGACGCCGACAAGATCTCGGAAGCTGCGTCGGTCGAGGCGGAAAAGGATCTCTACGACGCCCAGCTTGGTGTCTTCCTTGACCCGAACGATCCCGAGGTGATCGAGGCCGCGCGCGAACAGGGCATCCCCGAGGACTGGATTCGCGGCGCGCAGAACTCGCCCATCTGGAAGATGGCGATGGAGTGGAAGATCGCCTTTCCGCTGCATCCCGAATACCGCACCCTGCCGATGGTCTGGTATGTGCCGCCGCTGTCGCCGATCCAGCACGCCGCCGAGGCGGGCCGGATCGCCGCGCAGGACGACATGCCCGACGTGCGCAGCCTGCGCATCCCGCTGCGCTATCTGGCCAATATGCTGACCGCCGGCGACGAGGCCCCGGTGGCCGCCGCGCTGGAACGGATGCTGGCGATGCGCAGCTATATGCGTTCGAAGACCATCGACGGGGTGGTCAATCTGGGCGTCGCCAAGCGCGTCGGTCTGACGCCCCTGCAGATCGACGAGATGTATCAGCTGCTGGCCATCGCCAACTACGAGGATCGCTTCGTCATCCCGACCACGCATCGCGAGCTGGTCGAGGATGCCTATGACCTCAAGGGCGGCTGCGGCTTTACCGATGGCAATGGCTGTTCCTCGGGGAAAAGCGGCTCGCTGTTTGGCGGCAAGAAGTTCCGCAGCCCGCAGGAGTTCATCGCATGAAAACCTTCAAGGCGCTCTCGGCGCTGCTCAGCTATCCAACCGAGGATTTGGTGACGGCCGTCCCGGCCATCGACAAGGTCCTGCACGAGGAAGGGCTGCTGGGTCCGACGCGGCAGCACGAGTTGGCGGCACTGCTGCACGAGCTGACGCACAAGGATCTTTATGATCTGCAGGAAAGCTATGTGCTGCTCTTCGACCGCTCGCGCACGCTGAGCCTGAACCTCTTCGAGCATGTCCATGGCGAAAGCCGCGATCGCGGCGGCGCCATGGTCGACCTTCTGGAAACCTATCGCGCCGGCGGGTTCGATCTCGCCGGACCGGAACTGCCCGATCATCTGCCGGTGCTGCTGGAATACCTGTCCACGCGCCCCCTGCCCGAGGCGAAGGCTATGCTGGCCGATGCCGGGCATATCCTGACCGCGCTGGCCGAGCGGCTGCAGCGGCGCGAAACGCCCTATGCGGCGGTGCTGTCGGCGCTGGTCACGCTGTCCGAGACCGATTGCGAGACCCCGGCGGAACTAGCCCAGATCCCCGATGACGACCCCGAGGATCTGACCGCGCTGGATGCGGTCTGGGCCGAGGCCCAGGTCACCTTCGGCCCCGATCCCAATGCCGGCTGCCCGGTCAGCCGCGATCTTCTTGCCCGCATGGACCCGCGCCCGCTGACGCCGGCCGCCGATTGAACGAGGCCCTGCCATGACCCACTTCCTCTTCGGAATTTACCCCTATATCGCCATCACCGTGATGATCCTCGGCTCGATCATCCGCTATGACCGCGATCCCTTCACCTGGAAATCGAAATCCAGCCAACTCTTGCGCAAGCGCCAGTTCGTCATCGGCTCGGTGCTGTTCCATGTCGGCGTGCTGGTGATCCTGATGGGCCATTTCGTCGGCCTCTTGACCCCGGTGGCGGTGTTCGACGCCCTTGGCATCAGCCATGGCGCCAAGCAGGTGCTGGCGATGACGGCCGGCGGCATTGCCGGGCTGATGGCGCTGGTCGGCGGCGGGATTCTGCTGCACCGCCGGCTTTATGACCCGCGCATCCGGGCGCATTCGACGCTGGCCGATACCGGCATCCTCGCGCTGCTGCTGATCCAGCTGGTGCTGGGCCTTTTGACCATCCTCGTCTCGATGCGGCATCTGGACGGGCACGAGATGGTGCTCTTGATGAGCTGGGCGCAGGCCGTGGCCTATTTCGGCGCCGATCCGGCGCAGTACCTGGCCGAGGTGAACATCCTCTTCAAGCTGCACATCGTCCTTGGCCTGACCATCTTCCTGCTGTTCCCCTTCACCCGGCTTGTCCACATGATCTCGGCCCCCGTCCGCTATCTGTGGCGTCCCGGCTATCAGATCGTGCGCACCAGACAGCCCGCCGAACCGACCGTTAAACCCGCCACCAGACCCACCAGCCCGGCGGAGTAAGAGACCATGGAAATGAAGACCCTTCTGCCCCCTGTCACCGTCAACGGTGTCGCCATCGACCCCGCCCTGATCGCCGCCGAGGCGCAGAACCACCCTGCCCCGAAGGGCAAGCCGGGCCTCGCCTGGCGGGCCGCCGCCCGCGCGCTGGCGATCCGTGAACTGCTGCTGCAAGAGGCCCGCCGGTGCGGGTTGACGGCCGAGGCTGCCGAACTCTCGCCCGGCAAATGGGAGACCGAGGACGAGGCGCTGATCCGCCAGCTTCTCGCCGTGGCGCTGCCCCCCGCGCCAGTGGACGAGGCACAGCTGCGCGCCCTCTATGAGGCAAGGCCCGAGCGCTTCCGCGCGCCCGCGCTTTACGAGGCGGCGCATATCCTCTTTGCCGTCACACCCGAAACCGCAGCGGCCCGCGAGAAGGCCGGGATGAAGGCCGGTCGGGTGCTGGCGGAACTGACAAAGAACCCGCGCCGCTTTGCCGAACTGGCGGCCGAGCACAGCGCCTGTGCCTCGAAAACCTCGGGCGGGATGCTGGGGCAATTGTCCTCGGGCGACACCGTGCCGGAATTCGAGGCGGCGATGAGCCGCATGACCGAGGGCGAGATGACGCTGGTGGAAAGCCGCTATGGCGTTCATATCCTGCGCCTCGACGCGCGGGCCGAGGGCGCGATCCTGCCCTTCGACAGCGTGCTGCCGCAATTGCGCGAGGCGCAGGAAAAGGCCGCATGGACCCTTGCCAGCCGCGATTTCGTGGCCGGGCTGGTGGCCGGGGCCAAGGTCGACGGGATCGACCTCGAGGCGCCGCTGGGGGTCTGAGGCCGCGGCTTCACCTGGCCCAAATATCCCCGCCGGAGGCATCCGGCCGCGCACCATCGGGAACGCGGCCGGTTTTTTCTATTCAGCCGCGTCCTCGACCTCGTCCGAGATCAGGAACCCGCCCGACTGCCGCGACCAGAGCCGCGCATAAAGCCCGTTCTGGGCCAGCAACTCGGCATGGCTGCCCATCTCGATGATGCGGCCGCCCTCCATCACCACCAGCCGGTCCATCGCGGCGATGGTGGACAGCCGGTGGGCGATGGCAATGACGGTCTTGCCCTGCATCAGCACCTCGAGCCGCGACTGGATCGCCGCCTCGACCTCGCTGTCCAGCGCACTGGTCGCCTCGTCCAGCACCAGAATCGGCGCGTCCTTCAGCGCCACCCGGGCGATGGCGATGCGCTGGCGCTGGCCACCGGACAGTTTCACCCCGCGCTCGCCGACATGCGCGTCCAGCCCCTGCCGGCCCTTGCTGTCAGCAAGATCGGGGATGAAATCCTGCGCCTCGGCCATGCGGGCGGCGCTCCAGATCTCGTCTTCGGCGGCATCGGGCCGCCCATAGGCGATATTCTCGCGGACCGAGCGGTGCAGCAGCGAACTGTCCTGCGTCACCACCCCGATCGAGGCGCGCAGGCTGTCCTGCGTCACCTTGGACACGTCCTGCCCGTCGATGGTGATGGCGCCGCTTTCGACATCGTGAAAGCGCAGAAGCAGGTTGACCAGCGTCGACTTGCCCGCGCCGGAACGCCCGATCAGGCCCACCCGCTCGCCCGGACGGATCGCCAGCGACAGGTCGTCCAGCACCGCCAGCGGCCGGTCGGCCTCGTCCGCGCCATAGCGGAAGGTGACATGGTCGAAGCTCACCGCCCCCGGTCCCGGCAGCAGCGGCCGGGCATTCGGCTCGTCACGGACCGCGCGGGGCAGCGCCAGCGAGGAAATGCCGTCGCGCACCGTGCCGACATTCTCGAAGAGCGCGGCAAACTCCCACATGATCCAATGCGCCATGTTGTTCAGGCGCAAGGCCAGCGGAACGGCAACGGCAATCGCGCCGACGCTGATCGCGCCCGCCGTCCAGAGCGACAGCCCCAGCGCCGTGACCGAGGCCACCAGCGACACGTTGATCGCGGTCAGCAGCATGTCCTGCGTCGCCGACAGCCGCATCTGGCGATAGACGGTCTGCAGGAAGGCATCCATGCCGCGCCGCATCCAGGCCTCTTCCCGGTCGGAATGCGAGAAGAGTTTCACGGTCGCGATATTGGTATAGCTGTCCACCACCTGCCCGGTCATGGCACTGCGCGCATCGGCCTGTGCCTCGGCCACGCGCCCCAGACGCGGGATGATGACCCATAGCATCGCGCCATAGGCCAGACCCCAGGCGATGAAGGGCAACGCCAGCCGCCAGTCCTGACTGGCCGCCAGCGCCAGCGCGCCGACGAAATAGATGACGACATAGGACGCCACGTCCATCATCTTCATCGCCACTTCGCGCACGGCCAGCGCGGTCTGCATCAGCCGCTGCGCGATGCGCCCGGCGAACTCGTCCTGGAAATAGCCGACCGACTGGCGCAGCAGATAGCGATGCGCTTGCCAGCGGATGCGCTGCGGGAAGTTGCCCAGCAGGGTCTGGTGCATGATCATGCTGGCCAGCGCGTTCAGAAGCGGCAGCACCAGCAGAAGCAGCGCGCCCATCACCGCCAGCCTTGCGCCCTCGACCTGCCAGAACTGGTCGCGCGGCGTCTCGGCCAGCCGGTTCACCAGATCGCCCAGGTAACCGAACAGCGACACCTCGATCAGCGCGATCGTGCCCGAGCAGATGGCAAGAATGATCAGCCAGGGAATTGCACCCCGGGAATAATGCAGCAGAAACCCCCAGAACCGGCGAGGCGGCATCTTGGGCGCCTCTTGCGGATAGGGGTCGAGCCGGCTCTCGAACCAGCGGAACATGGCAACACCTTCTGAACTAAGCCCCGCCGACAGGGCGGCAGAGGGGCGAGATAGATGAGGTTTTCAGCGCCGCGCGTCAAGTACGCGGCAGGTGAAGGGCAGCGGGGTGTTACCCCGGCGCCAGCCTTTCCAGCGCATCGAGATCGGCCCGGACCAGCGCGGGGACGGCGGCATTGATGGTCTCGATCGGCCAATCCCACCAGCCAAGCGCCAGCAGCCGGGCGATCTGACCGGGCTGAAAGCGCATCCGGATCACCCGGCCCGGATTGCCCACGACCACGGCGTAGTCCGGCACCTTGCCGCCCACCACCGCCCCGGCACCGACGATCACCCCATGGCCCAGTTGCGTCCCGGGCAGCAGGATCGCGCCATCGCCCAGCCAGACATCATGGCCGATCACCGTATCGGGCATGTCGCTGAGCAGGGCGAAGTAATCCTCGGCGCGGTTCGGGTCGAAGATGGCGAAGGGATAGGTCGAGATGCCCCCCAGCGGATGATTGGCCGAGGCAGTCAGCATCCGCACGCGGTCGGCGATCTGGCCAAAGCGCCCGATCCGCAGGCGTTCGGGCGCACCGGCATAGGTATAGGGGGCCAGCCGGACCGCCCAATCCTCGGGCGGGTCGAAGCTGCTGGCATAGGTGAAATCGCCGATCTCGATATTGGGATGGTCGATGACGCGGTTCAGATGCACGAGGCCGGGATTCTCGCGGCCATCGGGAAACTGCATCGGATAGGGAGACGTGGCATCAAGGAAGCTGACGGGCATGGGAAGTCCTTTCGAATCTGAGGGAAGAGGTTCAGATGCGGGACTGGTCCATGACACGGGCTCCTGTTGCGTTCGGCCGGGTCGTAGCACGATCCCGCCCGGAATTCAAATCATGCCCCGAGGCGCGTCACAGATGCCGGGTTTCGGGTGCCGGGTTCCACCAATTGTCATGCGCGCCATCGGCCCAGAAGATCGGTGCGGCGACCAGTTCCGCCTCGCTTGCATCATCCAGCGCGGGCACCACGACCTGCACGAAACGCCCGCCCATCTCGGCGATGTCGCCCTCGGTCCACAGCCTCGTGCCGCAGCGGCTGCAGAACCAGTGATGCATGTCGATACCCGCGGCATCGACGCGGGGTGTTTCGGCCAGCACCTCTCGCCCCCGGACCAGACGGAATCCATCCGGGTCGGGCAGCCGCATTTCCCAGTAGCGCATCTTGCGGCAGAAGCGGCAATTGCAGCGCATCGTGCCCTCGGTCAGGTCGCCATCTGCCTCGAAGGCGACGGCCCCGCAGAAACAGCTTGCGTGATAGGTCCTCATGCCGCTGCCGCTCCGTGAAACACCGCCTCGATATTGTTGCCATCCGGGTCGAGGATGAAGGCGCCGTAGTAGTTCGGGTGATAATCCGGCCGCAGCCCCGGCGCGCCATTGTCGCGCCCGCCCGCCGCCAGCGCCGCCGCGTGGACGGCATCGACCGTCGCGCGGTCCGGGGCGGCGAAGGCCAGGTGCACGCCGGTCGCGGCGGGCTTGCCGCTGCCGATCCAGAAGAAGGGATTGCCGTCGCGCCCGAGACCCAGATGCGCGCCGTTCCCGCCGGTCATCGCTTCGGTGACTTCCATGATGACGCTGATGCCAAGGGGCGCCAGCGCCTGCTCGTAAAAGGCGCGCGAGGCGGCAAGGTCGGAAACCGGATAGCCGATATGGTCGATCATGAGAGGCTCCTTTGAATGAGCAGCCCTTATCGCCCCGGCCTGCTGACAGTTCGCGTCAGCAAGCCGGGTTGGTCAGGGCGCGACCGTCAGCTTGATCGCGCCGTACCAGTCTGCCGCCGCGCGGATCGCCGCATCATCCAGCCCCTCGGCGACGGGCTGCATGATCTCGTTGACCCGTTTACCCGAGCGAAAGGCCTTCAGCTGAGTGTCGAGATAGATGTTCGTCTCGGCCGCCAGATTGGGGGCCTCGGGGATCACCGCCATCCCATCCGCGCCATGGCAGGCGGTGCAGGCCTCGGGCGCGCCGGCGGGATCGCCGGTCAGTTCCGCCACCACCTGCCGGCCCTCATACCATGCCGCCAGATCGGCGATCTGCTGGTCTGTCAGGCTCGCGGCAACCACGGTCATCATCTCGTGCTGCCGCCGCCCCTCGCGGAAATCGGTCAGCTGACGGGCCAGGTAGCCCGCCGGCTCGCCGGCGATATGCGGCGCGATGGGGATGCGGGCCAGCCCGTCGATGCCGTGGCAGGTGCGGCACTGACCGGCGAGCTTTTCCCCCGCCGCCGGATCACCCTGCAGCGCCTCGGCGGGCGCGGGTTCCTGCGCGGCCAGCCCGGCACCCCAGAGGGTGCCGAGCGTGATGGCCGCGACGATGGCCGCGCGCCTCATTCGCCATAGCTGATGCGATAGAGCGCACCGGCCAGGTCATCCGAGACCAGGATCGAGCCGTCGCGCAACTGCACCACATCGACGGGCCGGCCCAGGTATTCGCCGTTCTCGTCGATCCAGCCCTCGGCAAAGGGCTTGGTCGTCGCGGTGCCGTCCTCGGCAATGGTCGTCACCATGACCCGCGCACCCACCGGCGTCGTCCGGTTCCAGGACCCGTGCTGGGCGCTGAAGATGGCGTTCTTGTATTCGGCGGGGAACTGGTCGCCGGTATAGAAGCTCATCCCCAGGTCGGCGGCATGGGCCTCGGTCGCGACGGCGGGCATGACCGGGCTGATCTCGGCCGGGATCTCCTGGTCCTTGTATTCGTTGGTGCGGATATCGCCGCCGCCATACCAGGGCGCGCCGAAATGCTGCCCGGCCTCGGTCTGGTGGTTGATCTCGCCCGGCGGGATATCGTCGCCCATGCCATCGACCTGATTGTCGGTGAACCACAGATCGCCCGTCTCGGGGTGGAAGTCATGGCCGACCGAGTTGCGGATGCCACGGGTAAAGACCTCGCGCCCGGTGCCGTCGGTGTTCATGCGGATGATGCCGCCGATGCCGGCCTTGGCGTAAAGCTCCAGTTTCTCTGGGGGCGCGACGTTGAAGGGCTGGCCAAGCGAGATATAGATCTTGCCATCCGGCCCGATCTTGCAGACCCGCGCGGTGTGATTGAAGCTTTCCTCTTCGACCGGGATCAGATCGCCCTTGGCCACGAGGTTGAAGGCCGCGACATCGGGGCTTTCATAGAAGAACTCGGCCGCCGGAAACAGCAGCACCCGGTTCTGCTCGGCGATGTACAGAAAGCCATCCCTTGAGAAGCAAGGCCCGTTCGGGATCGAGAAGGTCAGCGAGGGCGCGAAATCCTTGACCTCGTCGGCCACCCGATCCTTGTTCCGGTCGGTCACGGCCCAGACCTTGTCCTTGCGGGTGCCGACGAAGGTGACGATGCCCTGCGGACCCACCGCCATGTGCCGCGCATCGGGAACGATCGCGTAAAGCGCGATCTTGAAGCCCGGCGGCAGGGTGATGCGTTCAAGCGTCTTTTCAATGCCGGCGGCGAAGTCGCCGCCCTGCTCGATGGTGGTGAATTCGGTGGTGCCGGTGGTCTGGAAATTCGACAACTTTTCGAGGTTCTCGGGCACATCGGTATTCTGCGCGACGGCAGCCGAAAGGCCAAGGCTCAGCGAGCCGGCGGCCAGGATGATGGGTATGGCTTTCATGGTCTTTCCTCCCTGTTGGCGGCCCTCCCAAGCCGCGATCCATCCGGCGGCGCAGGTGGAGCGGCCGGAATGACGACACCGGGGCGCGCGCCGGATGCACGCTCGGACCCGGAAAACTGCACTCGCAAGGGGGGCTGACGATAAACCGTAGGGCGAGTCGCAGCTTAGCCGACTTCGCCTCTTTGGCAATATGCCGGGTCGGCCTGCTAGCCCGCGTAATCCTCGTCGCTCACATGGTCCTGCCAGGTGACAGTGCTGCCATCCTGCCGCTCCTGGATCGCGATATGGCTCATCGCGGTCTCGGGGCCTGCGCCGTGCCAGTGGCGCTCGCCCGGCTCGAACCAGACCACGTCGCCGGGACGGATCTCCTCGACCGGGCCACCCTCGCGCTGCGCCCGGCCAAGGCCCGAGGTGACGATGATCGTCTGCCCCAGCGGATGGGTGTGCCAAGCGGTGCGCGCGCCGGGCTCGAAGGTCACCAGCGCGGCGGCGACGCGGGCCGGATCGGGGGCGGTGATCAGCGGGTCCAGCCGCACCCGGCCGGTGAACCAGTCGGCCGGGCCTGCGCCCGAGGGGCGGCTTCCGTTGCGGGTGATCTGCATGGGCATTCCTTTGCTTCCGTTTGCCAGACCAGACTGCGCCCCCTGCCCCTCGGATGCCAGCCGAAAGGGCCGCCCCCGCGACGGGGACGGCCAGCTTGCCCCTAGAGATTACCGGCGACCAACTCGGTGGCGATATGGTCGGCCTGCCGGATTGCCAGCGCCACGATGGTCAGCGTCGGGTTCTCTGCCGCGCCCGTGGTGAACTGGCTGCCATCGCTGACGAACAGGTTCGGCACGTCATGCGCCCTGCCCCATTTGTCGACCACCCCATCCTCGGGCTTCTCCGACATGCGGTTGGTGCCGAGGTTGTGGGTCGAGGGATAGGGCGGCGTCGGCAGGGTGCGGGTAGCGCCCACCGCCTTGTAGATCTGCTGCCCCACGTCATAGGCATGGTTGCGCATGGCCACGTCATTCGGATGGTCGCTGAAATTGACGTTCGCCACCTTCAGCCCGAACTTGTCCGTGGTCTCGGACAGGGTCACGCGGTTCTCGGACTGCGGCATGTCCTCGCCCACGATCCACAGCCCGGCCATGTTCTCGTAACTGTCCAGCGCCGTGGTAAACTCACGCCCCCAGCCGCCCGGATCGAGGAAGGCCGCCATGAACGGCAGGCCGAGGCTGAGCGTTTCCAACTCGTAGCCGCCGACGAAGCCGCGCGAGGGATCGTGCTTGGCATGGTCGCGGACGATCCCCGCCATGGTGGTGCCTCGCCACATGCGCACCGGCTTCTCGAACAGACCGTAAACCGAGCCGGTGGTGTGGCGCATGTAGTTGCGCCCGACCTGCCCCGAGCTGTTTGCCAGCCCGTCCGGGAACATGCTGCTGGCCGAGTTCAGAAGCAGCCGCGGGCTTTCGAAGCTGTTTCCCGCCACGCAGACCACCCGCGCCTTCTGCATCTGCAGCGCGCCGTCCTTGTCGAAATACTCGACCCCTGTGACCTTGCCGGCATCGTCATGCAGGATGCGCGCGACATGGGCATGGTCGCGCACCTCGAGATTGCCGGTCGCTTCGCCGCGCGGGATATCGGTATAGGCCGAGGACCATTTCGCCCCCCATTTGCAGCCCTGAAAGCAGAAGCCGGTCTGCTGGCAGGCCATGCGCTCGTCATATTCGGCGCTGTTGATCGCCATATTGCCGGTATGGACCTCTTGCAGACCAAGCGCCTTGGCCCCCTTCTCGAGGATCTTGAAATTGTTGTTCCCCGGCAGTCGCGCCCGGTCGCCGGTGCCGGTCACGCCCAGCTTGGCCTCGGCCTTGTCATACCAGGGCGCCATCTCGGCGGCATCGATGGGCCAGTCCAGCAGGCTCGCGCCCTCGACCGTGCCGTAATTGGTCAGCGCCTTCCATTCGTGATCCTGAAAGCGCAGGGATGCCCCGGCCCAGTGGATCGAGGTGCCGCCCACTGCCTTGACGATCCAGGCCGGCAGGCCGGAAAAGTCCTTGGCTACGCGCCAGTCGCCGCTGGTCGTGCGCGGGTCGGTCCAGGCCAGCTGCCCGAAGCTCTCCCATTCATCATTGACGTAATCCTCGGGCAGATAGCGCCCGCCCGCCTCCAGCGCCACGACCTTGACGCCCTTTTGCGCCAGTTCATTGGCCAGCACCCCGCCGCCCGCGCCGGTGCCGATGATGACGACCACGCTGTCGTCGGTCAGATCGAATTTTGCTGCTTCAGCCATGATCCATCCCCCTCACAGCCAGTCGATGTCGTCGAAGCCGCGGTTGATGTAACCGCCTTCGGAATAGGACTCGCCCTGGTAGCCGAAGATCGGCCAGACCTCTTTCTGGTTATATAGGCCCGTCACCAGCCCGCCCCGCACCGTCTGGAAGAAGGGCGTATCGGCAAGTCCGCGCAGGATCGCCACGCGGTCAGCCTCCCATCCCGCTGACAGGTAGTCGTCAAACCCCGCGGCCTTGGCGGCGGCATCAAGGGCGGCGATGCCCTCGCTCACCACCGCCTTCTGCTCGGCGGTGTCATAGCCCTTGACCGCGATGGCATAGAAACGGTCGCCGACCTTGTCATGGGGATAGATGTCGCGCGCCATCTGCAACAGCGTCGCCATCTCGTGCTCGCTGATCGCCGTCACCTCGACCGCCCAGGCCGCATCGGGCGCGGCGATGAAGCCAGCGCCTGCCACCGCGAGGGCGCCAGCAGCCGCCGCCCGCGACAAGAGCGCGCGCCGGGTCAGGCCCTGTTTCCTCAACTCTGTCATGGTCTCTCCTCCCTTGTTTTGCGCGGGTCGCGGCGGCCCTCCCCGGCCACCGGCCCGCGTTATTCGAACCTGCGCTACTTGAACCGCCCCCCGCGCTGCAAAACCTCGATCTGGTAGCCATCGGGATCGGCAATGAAGAAGAACCGCGCCACCACCTCGCCCGCCGGGGCGAAGTCCACCAGCTTGCGCGGGGCAAGACCCTCGGCCTCCAGCCGCGCATGCAGCGCGTCCACGTCATCGACGGACATGGCGATATGCCCGTAACCGTCACCCAGATCATAGGGTTCGGTGCGGTCCTTGTTGACGGTCAACTCCAGCTCGGCCTCGGCCTCGCCATTGGACAGATAGACCAGCGTGAAGGTCGGAAAATCCAGCCGGTCAGCCACTTTCAGCCCGAAGGCGCGATCATAGAAATCGACCGAGCGCGCCTCATCGAGCACGCGGATCATCGAATGGATATACTTGGCCATGCAGCCCCCTGCTGTCTTCACTTGCAGGGACAAGGCTAGGGTGTCGCGGGGGCGCGCGGGTAGTATCGGATTACTACAGCCGCATTTTCCGCCTATTCGGCGGCGATGGGCTGGCTGGCCAGGTGATCCTCGCCCAGGTGGATGGTGCAGACGCAGCGCAGGAGCGAGGTGAAGTTCCGCGCCTCGCCATGCAGCACCAGAACCTCGCTGTGCAGCTTCGAGATGAACGCTGGGGTCGACAGCCCCTCGCGCGCAGCGATGTCATCAAGGATGCCCCAGAAGGCGCGCTCCAGCCGGATCGAGGTCGATTGCCCGTTCAGCCGCAGCCGACGGGTTTCGCTTTCATATCGGGCCGGGTTCTGACCGGCGAAGATCTGGCACATGGGCTTGATCGCTGGGTTGGGGCGGGAACGAGTGTGCGGCAGAAGCGGATTCGGGTCAATCAGTCAGGGATCGGCGGAAAGTATGACGCGCCCACGAAAAAGCCCGCCCCTTTCGGGACGGGCTTCTCATCTCTCACGCTCGTGCGTCAGATCACTTGATGATCTTCGACACCACGCCGGCGCCGGCCCGATCCGCGGTTTCCGCGGACGGTCCCGTTTCCAAGATCACTTGATGATCTTGGAAACGACCCCTGCTCCAACCGTGCGGCCGCCTTCGCGGATGGCGAAGCGCAGTTTCTCTTCCATCGCGATCGGGGCAATCAGCTCGACCTCGAACTTCAGGTTGTCGCCCGGCATCACCATCTCCGTGCCTTCCGGCAGTTTCACCGTCCCGGTCACGTCGGTCGTGCGGAAGTAGAACTGCGGACGGTAGTTGGCGAAGAACGGCGTGTGACGGCCACCCTCTTCCTTGGTCAGGATATAGGCTTCGGCTTCGAAGGTGGTATGCGGCGTCACCGATTTCGGCTTCACCAGAACCTGGCCACGCTCGACGCCGTCACGGTCGATGCCGCGCAGCAGAACGCCGACGTTGTCGCCAGCCTCCCCGCGGTCCAGCAGCTTGCGGAACATTTCCACGCCGGTGCAGGTGGTTTTCTTGGTGTCGCGGATGCCCACGATTTCCAGTTCGTCGCCGACGTTCACCGCGCCGCGCTCGATCCGGCCGGTCACAACCGTGCCGCGGCCCGAGATCGAGAACACGTCTTCGATCGGCAGCAGGAACGGCTGGTCCACGGCGCGCTCGGGCGTCGGGATGTATTCGTCGACCGCGGCGATCAGCGCACGGATCGAGTTCTCGCCGATTTCCGGATCACGGCCTTCCATCGCGGCCAGGGCCGAGCCCTTGATGATCGGAATGTCGTCGCCCGGGTAGTCATACGAGCTCAGCAGCTCGCGCACTTCCAT
>NZ_CANKWH010000010.1 GCF_947487305.1 uncultured Paracoccus sp.
TTCCGCTCCTCTCCCAGCCAGGAAAGCGTAGCGGAAAACTCCAGCTTCAAACGGTCCAGTTTCCGGGGATCAGATCACATGGCGGAGTAGCTCAATCCTCGAACGTCAAGCAAGCCTGATGGCGCGGTTTCGGTACCGCCGCGCATCAGCTCATTTCGGGTCAGAACTTCGCGATGACGTTCAGGAACAGCCCCCTGTCATCGGAGGTGAGATCCGCCAGATCGTCGGAATAGTCGCCGAAGTTGTAACCGACCCCGACCTCCATATTGTTGCCGAAATGGCGGTAGGCGGCGGCGAGGACGCCGAGCTCGGTGGTTTTCGCCTGTTCGAGATGCAGTGCGCGGGCTTCCATCAGGATGTCCCAGTTATGCACCAGGTGGTAGCGGGCGTTGACCACCGCCAGCCAGGCGTCATTGTCATAGAAGCCCGAGGAACTGGTCGAGGCGCTTTCCGACAGACGCCCGCCCAGCTTGCCGCCAAGCGACCATTGCTGGTTCAGGTCATATTCGGCATCGACGGTGAAGATATGGCTCTTCTGGCGCGGGCCGCGATTGTCGGTGCCGTCGACGGTCTGCCCATACATGTCGTAGTAGTAGCGATACTTGAACAACATGTTGAAGCGGTCATTGGTGATCGGCCGCACGGCGTACCCGACCACCACATCGGTCAGCCGCCCGTCGCGGATCGAGCTTTCGTCGGTATCGGTATCGGCGAGATCGACATAGCCCAAGAGCGTGCGGGACTCGTCGATCTTGTAGGTGGCGTTCGCGGTCAACAGGATGGTGTCGGCATCGCGGTCATCCACGCGGGGGGGAACGATCTCGTCACCGCGCTCGCGGCGGAATTCCAGCCGGCCCGAGGCTGTCAGCTGTTCGTCCTCGTACTTCGCGCCGAGGCTGATGGCATGGCGCTTGAAGTCGCCGCTGCGATCGTCACGGATCTGGCCCACATCCAGCCCGAAGCTGTAGGTCAGGAACTGATCGGGGCTGTAATCGACGCCATAGCTACTGGTCAGCGAATCGCGGTCGCTCTCGATGTCATAGGTGTTCTCGCCGAAGAAGGCGGTGGTGTCATTCACCTGCCGGCGGCCGCCAAAGACGAACTTGCCCTTGCTTTCGCTCAAGCTGTCGAAGGTGCCGGTGCGGTCGAAATCATCCGGGTCGAGCTCGTAGCCAAAGTAAAGGCTGCTGCCATCCTCGCGCTCGTATTCGGCGCGGATGTCGGCACCGACGCCAAGCGTACCATCCGAGACCTCGCCGGCGACGGTCCAGCCATTGCCGAAATCGCGTTCGATCCCGAGGCCGAGGCGGTTGTTCCGCTCCAGCCCCTCATTGGCCAGAGTGGCTTGCGCCAGAAGCGACCAGCTGAAGCGCGGGGTGACCTGGCGGGTATAGCGCAGCGCCATGTCGGTGCGATTGCCGGTCTCTTCAGGGCTGCGGCGCCGGACATGCTCGACGCCGAGCGCGAGCGTGTTCACGCTGTCCGGGCTCCACAGCACTTCCGCCCCGGCCTCGCTGTCGCGGCGGTCCTGATCGTTGCGGAAGTCCTCGGCATAGACCCGCCAGGCCAGCCGCTCGGAGGCCTGGATATCGGCGTCAAACCCCCAGAGCCGCTCGCCGGTGCCGACGGTATAGTCAAGCGAGGTGAAGCCCGCCTGACGGTCCTCGAAATAGGCCGAGACCGTGCCTTCGGTTGTCAGGCCCAGTTCCTGAAGGTCCAGCTCGGTCTCCAGCCGGATGGCGCGCCCGGTGCCGTCATCGGCATCGGTGCTGTCATAGATGAGCCCGCCATCGGTCGAGCTGCGGAAGCCATAGCCCGGCCCCTCGCTCTTGGCATATTCGGCCTCGACATAGCTATTCTCGCCGAGGCGATAGTGCAGGTCGGCACCGTAAGCCTTCTGGTCGGCGGTGCCGGTGTCCTCTTTCTGGGCGGTGGCGCCAAGGCGCAGGTCATCCGTCACCCAGCCCTCGACCCGCCCCCCCAGCGTGGCACCCTCGACCGAGAGGCCGACCGGGGTATATTCGTATTGAACCACAAGGTTCAGTTCCGCATCGCCGCCCGGATTGGTCACGACCACGCCGCCGCCCGAGGAGGATCGCAGCGGTTGCGCCAGGCGGATGCTGCCCTGCAGGTAATTCACCTCGTAATCGGTGCCGGCCACCAGATAGCGGCGGTCGATCACCCGGCCCGAATCCGGATCGCGCAGTTCGACGCTGACCACCTCCGAGCCGCGGGTGATGTCCTGCCGGCTGAGGAAATAGATCGAGCCGCCGGTGCCGCGCAGCACGTCGCGCTGCGGCAGGTTGTCGGGGCGCGCGGCATAGAACGTCGCCTGCGCGCGTGGCTCGCCATGCGTGGTCTGTGCCTGAGATTCCCAGTGGGCATTGGCACCATAGAGCACCCGCTCGTTGCGCAGATACTCGGTATTCTTCAACTCGGCCTGGGAGTTGCCCCAGACGGCGTAATTCTTGTCCTTCTCGACCCGGACATAGATCTTGCCCTGGGTTGGGGCGTCCTCGACGATGGACGACCCATCGCCATAGGTAGGGTAATATTCGTTCGGATCGATCCGGCGCAGCAGGCTCGAGGGGTCCTTCTCGTCGAAGCTGGAGAAGAGATCGCGGATGTCATTGTCACGCGTATCGGCGGCGACGGTGAACTCGACTCCGTTCGCGTTGTAGCCGTTCACATAGAAGGCCAGCCGCCCCTCGGTATAGGTGTCGCGGGTGCCGTCGATATCCTTCACCCCCACCGTGGCATCGGTCAGGGCGGTGTAGAACATGTCATAGCGCGGGATCTCGATATCGCGCGAGAAGCTGAGCTCCTGCACCGGATCGACGACCTTGACCTCGATGGCGTGCTCGCCGACCGGCAGGATGCGTTGCAGGGCGAAATTGCCTTTGGAGGCAGGACGGATCGCCTCGCCCAGGGCATAGACGGTGCCGTCGGGATCGACATTCTCGCCCGAGACGGTGACCGCCCCGCCCTGCACCGGGATGGCGCGGCGGGCGGTGGCGTCGGTGCCTTCCTCGGCCAGTTCCGACAGCCCGCGATCATCGGCGATGGAGAGCGGGATATCCACGGTCTCGTCATAGCGGCCCTGCGCGTCATAGACGCGGTGGACGATGACGACGCGGTCGCCCTCGGGCATGGTGAAGCTGGCCTGACCGTTCGGATCGATTGGCAGGATGGCCAGCGTGCGCCCGGACGAGCCGCGACCGGCCCGGTCGATGACCCGGATCTCGCCCCGGCTCACATAGGCGGGATAGTTCAGCCGGCTGGTGACGGTGACGGTCTCGCCGGGCTCCAGCGGACGATCGGAATCGCTGCGCTGCACATCCAGCCGCTTTCTGGCACCGAGGCTGTCGAAGCTGACCTTTATGTCGGCGGCGTCCAGGGCCAGGTCGGTCTGCCGGATCACGTCCTCGACATCGGGATCGCCCGAGACCGGGGCGCCGTCGATGACGATCTGGAAGCCGGTGCCACCCATCGAGGGCGGCGGGCCGGCAACCATCTCGGTATTCTCGCCCGCCGGCATGGTGACGGCGGTGCCGGCCTCGGGCCGCTCGCAGGATTCGGGTAGGGTGCCGCCCGAGAGCGCGCAATCGGTATCGGGGATCGGCTGCGCCAGCACGCCGCTTGCCATCAGGGTCAGCAGGGCAGTGCCGCAGAGCAGGCGCGTGATCATTCTGGGGTTCAACATGTGCCGTGCCTCACTGAATCTGCTTCGAGGTGCGCTCGATATTCAACTTGTAGCGCCCTCGATCCCGCCACAGCTTGGTCAGCAGCTGCTCGACCGCGTCCAGCCGCGCATCGATCAGCCGCCGGTCCTCGCCCCGGTGGTAATACGAGAGACGGATCACCCCCGGCGTGCTGCGGATACTTTCGACCAGCTGGGCGATGCCATCGCTGAGCGGTCGGGTCATCTCGGCCGAGCCGGGCTGGAAGGCGGCATCCATCAGATCCACATCGGTCACCTTGCCGACCCCGACGCCGAAGTTGATGCGCACCATCTTGCCCGCCGTGGCTCGCACGACGCGCGGGTTTTCCGTGGTGACGCGATAGCCCGTCGGCAGCGAGCGGGTGTCGAGCTTCAGCGAGATGTTCTCGCCGGTGCCGCCCGGCAGCGCCGCGCAGGGCAGGCTGAAGCGGCCATGCTCGTCCGTGGTGATCAGCTCGCCCGCCAGCGTCACGACCCGGGCGCCGGCCATGCCGGCCTCGCCCTCATCCTGATAGCCGTCCATGTCGCGGTCGTCGAAGACCTTGCCGATCACGTCGCTGCAATCGAAGACATGTTCGGCGCGCCGGGTGATCTCGGCCTCTGCCACGTCCGAGATGGTCTCGCCCTCGTCATCGGTGGCCCAGGTCCGGTTCACCGCCGTCTCGCCGGCCTCCATCGTTGTCACCCGCGCATCGAAGGTGATGACCAGGCTCTCGCCCAGGGCGATGTCCATGGGCGACCAGACCAAGCTGCGGCCGGCGACCTCGGGATCGACCTCCTCGCCCGCAATCCGGGCGCTGTCAGGCACGTATTGCACCGCCGGCGGCAGCTCATCGAGAATCCGGGCATCGATGGCATCCACCGTGCCGGTATTCTCGAAGGTCAGCGTATAGGTGATGATCTCGCCCATTTGCGGGTTCTGGTTGCTGACCGATTTCGAGGCATCAAGCTCGGGATCGTCGGTGATGAGCAGCATCACCGTCGGCCCGTCGGGGCCCGCATCCGGGTCGGTGGGATCGTGGGACAGGTCGGTCACACGTGCGCCCTGCGGATCGGTGCCCGAGGCGGTGGCGATGTTGTCCACGCGGCCACGCTCGAGATCGGCCTGGGTCAGCGCATAGACCGCCGTGAAGGTGGTCTCGTCGCGGTCGCCCGGCGCCATGCTGGCGATCGGCCCGCCGGTGACGGCGACCAGATCGTCGTCGATGCTGACGTCGGTCAGGGTGACGTTGCCGGTGTTGATGACGGTGAAGCTGTAGCTGATGGTATCGCCCAGCTCGGCAATGCCATCGCCGCCATCGTTCAGGGTCGCAGTCTTCTCGACCGACAGTTCGGGCATGGCGGGCAGCAGGACGATGGTCGGATCATCCGGGTTGCCGTCGCCATCCGGATCGGCATTGGTCGGGTTAGCCGGATCGTCCGAGACATCGATATAGGTCACGCCCGTGGGATCGGTGCCGCTGACGCTGGCCGAGTTCTCGAACTCGCCGGCATCCAGATCCTCCTGCGTCAGCACATGGACGGCACTGAAGGTGGTGCTGTCCGTGGCCCCGGCCGCAAGGCTGGCGATCGGGCCGCCGCTGACCGTCACCTGCGGGTCACTGACCGTCACATCGGTCAGCGGCACGGTGCCGGTATTGCGGACGGTGAAGGCATAGGTGATGCGGTCGCCGACATTGGCCACCCCGTCACCGCCATCATCCAGCGTCGCGATCTTGTCGAGCGAGATCCCCGAAGCGGTAACCAGAATGGTCGCCGTCGCCGTCGAGCAATTCTCGGGGTTCAGGATCTCGCAGATCGTATACTCGTAGGAATAGGTGCCGGCAGTGGTTCCGGCGGCGATGGTGATGGTGCCGTCGGGGTTCATGGTGATCGAACCGGCGGCAGGGGTCGGCGCGGTACCCGGAGTCAAGGTGATGTCCGCCGGATCCAACGCCACGCCGTTCAGCGTGTCATTCAGCAGAACCGAGGGCAGGTCGCCGCCGCTCTCGCCCGCGATGGGCTGGTCGGACAAATCATCATCCACCGCCGCGATGACCGACAGGCCGATGGTTATGGTGGCCGTCGCCGTCGAGCAGTTCTCGGGGTTCAGGATCTCGCAGATCGTATAGGGGTAGGTATAGGCGCCGGCGGTGGTGCCGGGGGCGACCGTGATGGTGCCGTCCGCGTTCATGGTGATAGACCCGGCAGCCGGAGTTGGAGCCACACCCGGGGTCAGGGTAATCGCCGCCGGATCGACCGGCGCGCCGTTCAGCGTGTCGTTGCCCAGAACCGAGGGCGTATTCCCACCATCCGCGCCGTTGATCGGGTCGAAGGGATCATCCTCTGCCACGAGCGGCGCGACATCCACGGCCACGATGGCCACGGCCGCCGAACAGTTCTCTGGGTTCAGGATCTCGCAGATCGTATACTCGTAGCGATAGGTGCCAGCGGTGGTTCCGGCGGCCACGGTGATGGTGCCGTCCGGGTTCATGGTGATAGACCCGGCAGCCGGAGTTGGGGCCACGCCCGGGGTCAGTGTGACCGCAGCCGGATTGACCGCCACGCCGTTCAGCGTGTCATTGGCCAGCACCGAGGGCGTGGTCGACTCTACAAATCCGTTCAGCGGACCAAAGCTGTCATCCACCGCCAGGATCGGTGCAGGTTCGACCACAATGGTCGCGGTGGCGGCCGAACAGTTCGACGGGTTCAGGATCTCGCAAATCGTATAATCGTAGGTATAGCTGCCTGCGGTGGTTCCAGCGGCGACGGTGATGCTGCCATCCGCGTTCATGGTGATCCTGCCGGCAGCCGGGGTTGGCGCCACGCCAGGGGTCAGGGTGATCAGCGCCGGATTGACGGGCGCACCGTTCAGCGTGTCATTGCCGAGCACCGAGGGTGTGGTGGTGGTGACAAAGCCGTTCAGCGGACCATAGTCGTCATCCACGGCATCGATGGGCGCTGCCTCGACCACAATGGTCGCGGTGGCTGTCGAGCAGTTATCGGGGTTCAGGTTCTCGCAGATCGTGTAGTCGTAGCTATAGGTGCCTGCGGTGGTCCCGGCGGCGATGGTGATGAAGCCATCGGCATCCATGGTGATCGAACCGGCAGTCGGCATCGGCGCCGCACCCGGGGTCAGGGTGATGTCGCCGGCATCGACGGGCACGCCGTTCAGCCGGTCATTGAGCACCACCGGGGCCGTCCGCGTCTCGACAAAGCCGTTGACCGGGCCATAGCTGTCATCCACCGCCAGGATCGGTGCCGGCTCGACCACGATGATCGCAGTGGCGGTGGCGCAGTTATCGGGGTTCAGGTTCTCGCAGATTTCATAGTCGTAGCTATAGGTGCCGGCGGTGGTTCCTGCGGCGACGGTGATGGTGCCATCGGCGTTCATGGTGATCGACCCCTCGACCGGACTCGGTGCCGTCCCCGGAGTGAGGGTGATTGCTGCCGGATCAACCGCCGCGCCGTTCAGCGTGTCATTGTCCAAGACCGAGGGCGTGGTGGTCTCGATAAAGCCGTTCAGCGGGCCATAGCTGTCTTCCACGGCCACGATCGGTGCAGGTTCGACCACGATGGTCGCGGTGGCGGTCGAACAGTTCAGCGGGTTCAGGTTCTCGCAGATCTCATAGTCGTAGGTATAGGTACCTGCGGTGGTTCCGGCCGCCACAGTGATCGTGCCGTCGCCATTCATGGTGATCGAGCCATCGGCCGGGCTCGGGGCCGTGCCCGGGTTGAGGGTGATGGCCGCCGGATCGACCGCCGCGCCGTTCAGCGTATCGTTGTCCAAGACCGAGGGCGTGGTGGTGGTGACAAAACCGTTCACCGGACCATAGCTGTCATCCTCGGCCTCGATCACGGCGGGGGCGACCACCACGGTGGCGATGGCGGTGTCGCAGTTCGTCGGATTCAGGTTCTCGCAGAGGGTATATGGATAGGTATAGGTCCCTGCCGTGGTCCCTGCGGCGACGGTGATGGTGCCATCGGCGTTCATGGTGATCGAGCCGGCGGCCGGGGCGGGGGCCGTGCCGGGGGTGACGGTGACATTGCCCGGAATGACGGGCTCGCCGTTCAGCGTGTCATTCGCCACGACCGAGGGGGTGGTGGTCGTCACGAAGCCGTTGATCGGGCCAAAACTGTCTTCGACGGCATCGATCACCGCTGGCACGACCGTGATTGTCGCTGTGGCGGTGTCGCAGTTCGTCGGGTTCAGGTTCTCGCAGACGGTATAGGCGTAGGTATAGGTCCCCGCCGTCGTCCCTGCGGCAACGGTGATGGTGCCGTCCGGGTTCATGGTGATCGACCCCGCCGCCGGCGTGGGCGCAAAGCCCGGCGTGACGGTGACATTGGCCGGAACGACCGGCACCCCGTTTAGCGTGTCATTCGCCACGACCGAGGGGGTGGTCGTCGTCACAAAGCCGTTGATCGGACCAAAGCTGTCATCGACGGCATCGATCACCGCCGGTGCGACCACGACGGTCGCGGTGGTGGTCGAGCAGTTTGTCGGGTTCAGGCGCTCGCAGATCGTATAGGGATAGGTATAGGTCCCCGCCGTGGTGCCGGGCGCGACGGTGATGGTGCCATTGGCATTCATGGTGATCGAGCCGGCGGCCGGGGTCGGCGCCACGCCCGGGGTCAGGGCGATCTCCGCCGGATCGACGGGATCGCCGTTCAGCGTGTCATTGGCCAGCACCGAGGGCGTGGTCGCGCCCACCAAACCGTTCACCGGGCCATAGCTGTCGGTCTCGGCCACGATAGGCGCCGGGGCGACAATGATGGTGGCCATTGCGGTGTCGCAGTTCGTCGGCGTCGACCGTTCGCAGATCGTATACTCGTAGGTGTAGGTGCCGGCGGTAGTTCCTTAGGCGATGGTGATGGTGCCGTCCGGATTCATGGTGATCGACCCGGCAGCCGGCGTCGGTGCGGTACCCGGGGTCAGGTTGATGTCGGCCGGATCGATCGCAGCGCCATTCAGCGAGTCATTCACCAGAACCGACGGGGTGGTGGAGCCGAGATAGCCATTGACCGGACCATAGGCGTCATCGACAGCGTCCACGGTGGCCTCGTCGACGATGATCGTCGCCGTCGCCGTATCGCAGTTCGACGGGTTCAGGATCTCGCAGATCCTGTACTCGTAGGTATAGATGCCCGCCGTGGTATCCGGCGCGACGGTGATGGTGCCGTCCGGGTTCATGGTGATCGAGCCGAAGGTCGGCGCCGGTGCCGTGCCCGGCGTCAGCCTGATCAGCGCCGGATCGACCGGCGCGCCGTTCAGCGTGTCATTGGCCAGAACTGTCGGCAGGGTGGCGCCGTTGAGGCCACTGACCGGGCTCGGCGCGTCATCCGCCGCATCGATCGGCGCGGCAGCGACGGTGATGGTCGCGGTGGCGATGCTGCAGTTCGCCGTATTGGCGATGTCACAGATCGTATACTCGTAGGTATAGGTGCCGGCGGTCGTCCCGGCGGCGACGGTGATCGTGCCGTCGTCGTTCATGGTGATCGAGCCGCGGGTCGGCACCGGCGCCGCACCCGGCACCAGGGTGATGTCGGCCGGATCGACCGCCGCACCGTTCAGCGTGTCATTACCCAGAACCGAGGGCGTGGTGGTGGTGACGAAGCCGTTCTGCGGGCCGAAGCTGTCAGCCACGGCCTCGATCGACGATTGCTCGACCACGATCGTGGCCGTGGCGGTGTCGCAATTGCTCGGGTTCAGCCGCTCGCAGATGGTGTAGCTGTAGGTATAGGTCCCCGCCGTGGTGTTCGGCGCCACGGTGATGGTGCCATTCGGGTTCATGGTGATCGAGCCGACAGATGGCGTCGGCGCGGTGCCCGGGGTCAGGGCGATGGCTGCCGGATCGACGGGCGCCCCGTTCAGCGTGTCATTGCCCAGAACCGAGGGCGTCGTGCCGCCATCCGTGCCGTTGAACGGCGCCGGCGTGTCATCCACCGCGTTGATCGGGGCGGCGGCGACCACGATGGTGGCGCTGCTGGTGCTGCAATTCGTCCGGTTGGCGATGTCGCAGATCGTATACTCATAGGTATAGGTGCCGGCAGTGGTCCCGGGGGCGACGGTGACGGTGCCGTCCGCATTCATAAGGATCGAGCCGGCGGCCGGGGTCGGCACGATGGCGCTCGGCGTCAGGACGATATCGGCCGGATCGACCGGCTCGCCGTTCAGGGTGTCATTCAGCAGCACCGAGGGCGTATTGCCGCCGCCCATGCCATTGACCGGCGCGGTGGTGAAGTCATCCGGGTTCGCCACGATCACCGATTGCTCGACCACGATCGTGGCGGTGGCGGTGTCGCAGTTGGTCGGGTTCAGCCGCTCGCAGATGGTGTAGCTGTAGGTATAGGTGCCCGCGGTGGTGTTCGGCGCGACCGTGATGGTGCCGTCCGCGTTCATGGTGATCGAGCCGACCAGCGGAGCCGGCGCGGTGCCCGGCGTCAGCGCCACGGTGGTGGTCGTCGCCGCCACGCCGTTCAGCGTGTCATTGGCCAGGACCGAGGCAGTGGTGCCGCCATTCGTGCCGTTGAGAGGCGGCGGCGTGTCGTTCACCGCATCGATCGGCGCGGCCGTGACCACAACCGTCGCGGTCGCGGTGTCGCAATTCGTCGGGTTCAGCCGCTCGCAGATCGTATAGGGATAGCTGTAGGTCCCCGCCGTCGTCCCCGGCGCGATGGTAATGATCCCATCGCTGCCCATGGTGATCGACCCCGCCGCCGGCGGCGAGGCCAGCGTGCCCGGCGTCAGTGCCACGGTCGTGGTCGTGGCCGCCACGCCGTTCAGCGTGTCATTGGCCAGAACCGAAGCCGTCGCACCGCCATTGGCGCCGTTCACGGCGGGCGGCGCGTCGTTCACTGCATCAATCGGTGCAGGCGAGACCACAACCGTCGCAACCGCCGTGTCGCAGTTCGTCGGGTTTATCCGGTCGCAGATCGTGTAGGAATAGCTGTAGGTCCCGGCCGTTGTGCCGGGCGCCACCGTGATGATCCCGCTCGGGTTCATGGTGATCGAACCAGCCGCAGGCGTCGGCGCGGCACCGGGCGTCAGCGTCACATTCGACGTTGTCGCCTGCGTCCCGTTCAGCGTGTCATTGGCCAGAACAGACGCCGTCGACCCGCCATTCGCGCCATTGATCGCCGGAGGCGCATCATTCACCGCATCAATCGGCGGAGCACTCACAACAACCGTCGCAATCGCCGTGTCGCAGGAGGCCGGAATCACCGTCGAGCAGATCGTATAGGGATAGCTATAGGTTCCCGCCGTCGTCCCCGGCGCCACGGTGATGGTGCCGTTCGCATTCATGGTAAGCGACCCGGCGGCCGGGGTCGGCGCGGTGCCCGGGGTCAGCGTCATGTTCGAGGTGGTGGCCGCTACGCCATTGACGGTGTCATTGTCGAGAACCGAGGCGGTGGTGCCACCCGCAATGCCGTTGATCGGCGAGGCAGAGTAGTTGTCGTTGACCGCGTCGATGACCAGCGTCTGCGAAACGATGCTGTAGTCCTCGACCTCGCCGTCGCGTGCCACGGTGGCCGAACCGGCGCTGCCAAGCGATTGCGAGGTGATGCGGAAGCGCGCGTAATAGGTAGTTGCGGTGGGAACCGCAGTGCCGATGGTCCAGGTCAGGGGACTGCTCAGCACGCCGCCACTGACAGAGGTGCTGGCAAATTCGCCGGTGTCGAAGATGTCGTTGCGGTTGAAATCGATCCAGGCATGCAGCGTGCCGGTGCCACCCGCGGTGACGGCCGAGGTCGGGATGGTATAGGTGGTCGCGCCGGCATAGAGCGGCGGCATGGTGACACCGGTCTCGTCATCGAAACCATCGGTGTCATCGCCCGTGGCGGTGGTATCGGACTGCATTCCCAGCTCGGAATCGCGCTGCTGGGCACCCAGATAGATCCCCGCGCCATAGGTCAGCGTCGCGCGGGTAATGTTCTCCTGAGGTGTCAAGGTCGTCGGCGTGCCTCCGCCCGTGGCACTGGCAATAAGATAGTGACCGTTATTGGTATAGTTGGCCGGCGCGTCGCCATAATCGAAGGGAACGAACAGACCGAAAGCCAGGGCCTCGCCGCCCCCTGCGAACATCGACACGCTGATCGAGGTGACGTTCTGTGCCAGCGCAAGAATAGTGCCGTTCTCGCGGTTGCCGGCCGCTGTGTTGTCCTCCATGTAGACAGTCTGTCCGCCATTCGAGAAGCGGACGTCCAGCGACCCTGACCCCTCGATGACCTGCCACGCGGTCCCTGACGTCGTCCAGGTTGCGCTTTCAGCCGGGCCCCCCGTATCCTCGGCCTCGGCGACGACGATACTGGTCGGCACGCTGACCCCGCCGACGGTCGTGCTGAAACTGATGCTGTAGCTCGGGTCCTCGCCGTTGACGGTGTTGCCAAGTCCGATCGGGTTCACCCCGGGATAGAGGTTGTCCAGCACGTCGCCTTGCCAACTGCCGGTGTTATAGGGGGAGATCGAGACATTTCGGGGCGAAATCGTGGCCGTGAGCGACAGGCCGTTCGACAGGGTCCAGCTCTTGGTAACACTCTGGTTGGCAGGAAAGCTCGTGTTGTTCGGGCAGGACCAGTCAAGCCAGAAGATCGAGTCGCGGAAAACCCCCGTACCGCCGGCAGAGGCATAGCCCGAGCCGGTTCCCGTCCCCACCTCGGTGCCGCAGTTGATCTGTGCCGAGGCCGTGTCCGCCGTTCCGGCCAGTCCCGCGATGGCAATCAGGGCGGCGGCAGCGGCGCGACGCAGGGTCGATCCATGGCGCCCAATTACGGCTGACCAGCCGGCGCGCGACGGGGCCGCCTCGATCTCGGCAGTGTGGTCAGTGCGGGAGCTGAAACGCAGGAATTTTCCGATGGACATGGTTCAGCTCTCCGACGTGGCCGGCACGGTGCTGGGCACGACCGGGTAGATCTTCTTGGTCTCGATGGTGAAAGTCTCGCCGAACCGGGTCTGGTGGCGAAGGTGGCGCAGTTGCGGGAGACTCGTGGGCAGGACATTCTGCCGCATGGTAAGCCGGCAGCCCTGCACGTACAGGGGATGGGCTGCAGTGCCGGCCAAAGCCGGTTCTAGCGTGGCCTCGCGCGGCCAGAACAAGGACCGCTCCTGCTGCACCGGTAAGGCGCCGCAACCTGAGCGGGTGTTCTGTGGTCCGTCGAAGCCACATCTGACGCCAAGGCCAGTTGCTGCCAACAAAATAGTTACCCCGTCCCCCGGTGCCCGCCGGTTCGCGGCGGATCAATCAACAAAAAGTTAACCATGTTGAGGGGTTTTGAGCAGGTGTTTGCCCAACTGGCTACTTGCCTAATTAGCCAGTGTTGCAGTCCTGCATCGATGCACAGTCTGCAAGATGTTAATACTAATGGATAAATATGCCTTACTTAACAATATTCTAACTTGCGCCTTGAGGTAGGGGGCAGAGACAAGTGTCGTTACGTAACTCTCGACCGCCGGACCGCCATCTGTTGCAGCGATAGGCAACCTTTGTATGGCGATACTCGGCTCTGCCCTTCCTCCGGCCCTTCCTGCCGACGAAAATTGCAACCTATACTGGTGTTTTTGGATGATTCGGTGGCAAACTCGTTCCGCTGAACGACCGGTCAACTGATCTCATGGTGGCAGGATGATGCTTCGAGGGCTCGTCGGGCGCGGATAGTCGGTCAGCGGCAAGCAGGTCACTCGCCGTCCGTCTGGTGCCGGATCGATTTTGGGTTGCCCGAGCGAACGCAGCAGTCGGGGCTGGCCAAGCATGGCCTGGACGCCAGACCGGGCAGGTCGGCTTGCCCGGCGGATCGCGCAACGCCCAGGTCAGGTTCTGGCCTGTTGCCGCGTGGCATAAGCGACCCGGAAATGCCGGTAAACCTGCACAGTCGTAACGATTTCGCTATTGCCAATCAGACATATGCCCCCGACACTCGGGGCAGAAGTATTATTTGGAGAATGACATTGAACTTAACAGCCGGGAACCGAGCACAGGCAGAAGAGGCCTCGTCGGCAGTGATTGAAGAGCAAATCAAGTCGCCTGGGGCAAAGGTCTATCCGTCTGCGCGGGCGCAGCGCCCAATCGGGCTTTTCTACGATGAGTTGTCGCGCGGCGTGAACCCGTTCAGTCTTATCGAAACTGCAGGTGTTGCCGACGCATCCGACACAACCGAGCATATTTCAAATCTTTTCAATCGCTTTGGAATCGTCAAGGTGCGGGGCCTCTATTCCCCGCAGCGGTCGAAAGAGCTGCACGAACATTGCATCGACTTTTCGGACCTGAAGCCACTGGATTTCAGGGATGTCATAACCCGCAAAAGGAAGGGTGCAACTGGTGGAGCGCCGGTTCTGAAAGATGAGCGGTTCTGGCCCTATGCGGGCGACCCCAAGATTCAGCAGGTTATTCAGGCCGTGCTTGGGGAGCGCAGCTTCGAATTTGGATCCGCAGTCGCGGTGCATTACTCGGCACGGGGTCTTCATCGCGATTTCCGCATGCTGGTCGAGAATGATACCTCGCCCTATTCAGCCAAGAAACCCACCGAGCGCATCGTGCGCATCCTTCATTACTGCGGGCTTGCGGGCGGGGCGCTTGGATATATTCCCTTCTCGCATGACGAAGAGAAGTTTGCCGCGCAAAGCAGGCGCATCGCGCTGAAGCATGATACCCAATGGTTCGACCGCCACCGCGAGGTGCTGACCAAGGTTCGGCAGACCCGCAACTTTGTCGATGCGGACGAAATCGAACGCCATGTCTGTTGGGTCCATGCTGACCCGGGCGACGTCGTCATTTCCAACTCTGCAATGCTGCATTGCGGGGAGTATCTGACCGGCCCACGATATTTCTTCGTGTCCACCTATGCGGCGAGTAACCCCGAGACTCTCGCACTCGCCACCAATCAGGCGAGGACCGACACCGCGCGCAAATACCACCGGTACATGAGTGAACGCGGGTTCAAGGGAAGCGAGGATATTCTCGAAGCCGCGCGAGGCGCGGCGCAAGCTGTCTAGCAGCCGCTCCGAAGTCTTGGGACAGCAATGAAAAGCGCCCCTCGGGGCGCTTTTTCCGTCCGGGTCCGAGGTTCGGTTCAGCAGTGACCCGGGAAAAGGGACAGCGAAAATGGGCTGACCCTTATCGGCTTCCATCGGCAAGATCGCAGCGCAAATCATGAAGCGCAGCTAAACAATTTACAAAGAATCGATACAAGACTTGGCCCGGCGATTCGGCGCATGTTTCCCCTACGGCACAAGCCGATCGGAGGAACTCATGACAGTCGAAAGCCGCTCTTTCGCGGCGTCCAACACCTCGTTGGCGCTGCGGGCATGGAATATTCGCCGCAAGGCCCTGTTGATGGGCGAGGTGCAGGGACAGGGCTATATCGGCCAGGCGCTTGGCGTTGCCGATGTGCTGGCCGCATCCTATTTCCACGCGCTGAATTATGACCCCAAGGACCCGGAATGGGAGGGGCGCGACCGTTTCCTGCTGTCCATTGGGCATTACGCCATCGCGCTTTACGCCGTGCTGATGGAGGCCGGCATCCTGCCCGAGGACGAGCTGGAAACCTATGGCATGGATGACAGCCGCATGCCGATGTCGGGCATGGCGTCCTACACCCCGGGGATGGAGATCACCGGCGGGTCGCTGGGGCATGGTCTGGGGATCGCCGTCGGCATGGCGATGGGGCTGAAGCGCAAGAACAGCCCGGCTTTCGTCTATAACCTGATGTCGGATGGCGAGCTGGGCGAGGGCTCGACCTGGGAGGCGGTCATGTCGGGCGTCCAGCACAAGCTGAACAACCTGATCTGCCTCGTGGATTTCAACGACCAGCAGGCCGATGGCAAATCCACCGCCGCGCTGGCGCAGGGCGACGAGCTCGCCAAGTGGCAGGCCTTTGGCTGGCACGCGCAGCGGGTGGACGGCAACGATCTCGACGCCGTGGTTGCGGCCTTCGACGCGGCCCGCGCCAGCAGCCATCCGGGGCCGCGCGTCATCATCTTCGACACCACCATGTGCAAAGGGGTCGATTTTCTCGAGACCCGCGACATCACGCATTTCGTCCGCGTCGAGGCGGATGAATGGGCCAAGGCCCTGGCCGTTCTGGAAGAGGGGAAGCCGCAATGACGCTGGCATCGATGACACGCAAATACGAACCGCGTCGCCTGCGCGAGGGGCCGCGCGTGGCCACCACGGCGATGATCGCCTCGCTGGCCGCCGAAGGCTATGAGACGGTGACGGCGCCCTTTGGCCACGCGCTGGTCGAGGCGGCGAAGACCGACGACAAGATCGTCGGCCTCTCCGCCGATCTGGCCAAATATACCGACCTGCACATCTTCGCGCAGGCGATGCCCGACCGCTTCTATCAGATGGGCATGGCTGAGCAGTTGCTGATGTCGGCCGCCGCTGGTCTGGCGCGTGAGGGGTTCAACCCCTTCGCCACCACCTATGCGGTCTTTGCCAGCCGCCGGGCCTATGACTTCATCGCCATGGCCATCGCCGAGGAGAACCTGCCGGTCAAGATCGTCTGCGCCCTGCCGGGCCTGACCACGGGTTACGGGCCGAGCCACCAGGCGACCGAAGATCTGGCGATCTTCCGGGGCCTGCCGAACATGACGGTGATCGATCCCTGCGACGCCGATGACATCATCGGCATGGTGCCGCAGATCGCCGCCCATGACGGCCCGGTCTACAGTCGCTTGCCGCGTGGCAAGGTGCCCTCGGTCCTGACCCGCCACAAGCCGGATTACAAGTTCCAGCTGGGCAAGGCGCAGGTGATCCGCGAGGGCAAGGATGTGCTGGTCATCTCGACCGGGTTCATGACCATGCGGGCGCTGGACGCGGCCGTCGCGCTGGAGCGCGATGGCATCAATGTGGCAGTGCTGCACGTGCCGACGATCAAGCCGCTGGATAGGGAAACCATCCTCGCCGAGGCCCGCAAGGGCGGCCGGCTGGTCGTCACCGCCGAGAACCATACCGTTGTCGGTGGTCTGGGCGAGGCTGTTGCCACCACGCTGATGACCAATGGCGCCACCCCCGCCTTCCGCATGATTGGCCTGCCGGACCAGTTCCTCGAGGCCGGCGCGCTGCCGACGCTGCACGAGATGTACGGCCTGACGGTCGACAGCATCACCAACCGCATCAAGGGCTGGCTGTAAGCCCCGAAAGAGAAGGAGAAGGCCATGGGCCTGTTGGACGGAAAATATGTCATCGTGACGGGGGCGGCCTCGCCGCGCGGGTTGGGAAAGGCCACGGCGCAGCTGTTCGCCGATCAGGGCGCGACGGTTGCAATCCTCGATCTGAACGCGGATCAGGCCAAGGCCGCCGCCGCCGATCTGGGCGAGGGGCATGTGGGCCTCGCCTGCAACGTGACCGATCTCGAGGCCTGCAAGGCGGCGGCGGATGATCTGCTTCAGCAATGGGGCCGGATCGATGTGCTGGTCAACAATGCCGGCATCACCCAGCCCCTGAAAGTCATGGATATCGGCCCCGGCAATTACGACGCGGTGCTGGACGTGAACCTGCGCGGCACGCTTTACATGAGCCAGGCGGTCATCCCGGCGATGCGCGAGCAGAACGAGGGCAGCATCGTCAACCTGTCCTCGGTCTCGGCGCAGCGGGGCGGCGGCATCTTTGGCGGGCCGCATTACTCGGCGGCCAAGGCGGGGGTTCTGGGTCTGACCAAGGCGATGGCGCGCGAACTGGCGCCGCAGAACATCCGCGTCAACGCCGTCTGCCCGGGCTTCATCGCCACCGACATCACCGCCGGGAAACTGACCCCGGACATGATGGAGGGCATCCTGGCCGGCATCCCCATGGGCCGTGCGGGCGAGGCCAGCGATGTCGCCGGCTGCTGCCTGTTTCTCGCCTCGAACCTCTCGGCCTATTGCACCGGCACCGAGGTCGACGTGAATGGCGGATCGCTGATCCACTGACAAACCCGCCTGCCGCGAGGAGGCGGCGGGCATCCATCACCAGTCTTACCGGGAGGTATCATCATGAACCGCAGCATTCTTGGCGCCATCCTGTGCAGCACCGTCTTTGCCGGTGCCGCCAGCGCCGACACCATCATCCTCGCCCATGCACAGCCGCCGGGAAACCCGCGCTCGCTGGCCGCCGATTTCTTCGCCGAGAAGGTCGCCGCCTGCAGCGAGGGCCGGATCGAGGTCAATGTCGCAGGCGCCGCGACCATGGGCGATGATGTCGAGGCGCTGACCTCGACCTCGGCCAATGTCATCCAGATCACCGCCAACAGCCAGGGCGCCACGGCGCAGATCATCCCCGAGCTGAACGTCATCGGCCTGCCCTTCCTCTTTGCCGACGCGCCGAGCGCGTGGAAGGTCATCGATGGCGAGATCAAGACCCAGATCGACGAGCGCGCGCAGGCCGCTGGGCTGAAGCTGCTGGGGCTGTGGGACAATGGCATCCGCCATGTCAGCCACCTGTCGAAGTCGATCACCACGCCCGCCGACCTCAAGGGCGTGAAGATCCGCACACCCCCCGATGACATGACCATTGCCATCTTCAACGCGCTTGCCGCCAACCCCGCGCCGCTGACCTTTGCCGAGCTGCCGACCGCGCTGCAATCGGGGGTGTTCGAGGCGCAGGAGAACCCGCTGACGAACATCTACTCTTCCAAGATCCACGAGATCACCAAGTTCATCTCGCTGACCGGGCACAAGTACGAGACCTCGCCGCTTCTGGCCAGCATGGCCTGGTGGTCGTCGCTCTCGCCCGAGGACCAGGCCTGCGTGCAGGCGTCGGCAGACGAGGCCACAGCGTTCCAGCGCCAGACCGCGACCGAGCAGGAGGCCGAGGTCAAGCAGAAGCTGATAGACGAGGGTGCGACCGTGACCGAGATCGCGGACCGGCAGGCCTTCGTCGACGCGACCGCGCCGGTCTATGACGAATACCGCGCCAAGTTCCCCGAACTGGTCGACACCATCACCGCAGAGGCCGCGAAATGAGCGGCGCGGTGCAACCGGACCCTGACAGCAACGGAGGGCGCCCCGCGCCCTCTGCCCTGCAGGGGATCGTGCGTGCGCTGGATGTCTCGGGGCAGGTGATCTGCGTCGGCACGCTGATCATCCTCTTCGTGGCGCTGATGGTGAACGTGGTGCTGCGCTATGTCTCGGGGCAGGGACTGGGCTGGGCCTATGACATCCATGCCATCCTGCTGCCCTGGATGATCGCGGGCGGGGTGGTGATCGCCACGGTCTACAGCCGCAACATCGCCATCACCATCCTCCCGAACCTGCTGTCGGAACAGGGCAGGAAGCTGCTGTTCATCATCATGACGGCGCTGACGCTCTTGATCTCGGTCTTCGTGGTCTGGTCGTCCTTCCCGATCATCCGTGCCGCGCAGTTCCAGAAGATCACCGCGCTTGGCGGCATCAGCCAGCTCTGGGGCTATGCCAGCATTGTCTACGGCTTCGGTGGCATCGCCATCATCTGCGCCTGCGACCTGATCGCGGTGACGATGGGCCGGGTGCTGCGCGATGTCGAAACCGCATCGAGCCTCAGCTGAGGAGGATTTGACATGACCCCCATTCTCGTCTTTGCGTTCTTCGGCCTGATGGCGCTGTCGGTGCCGGTGGCCCATGCCATGCTGGGCGGCACTGCGCTGGCCCTGCTGATGGACGGCAAGCCCCTGGCGGTGATCGCGCAGCGGCTTTACGCCCCGACACAGGCCTTCCCGATGCTGGCCATCCCCTATTTCATCCTTGCCGGATCGTTGATGATGCACGGCAAGTTCGGGGAGTATCTGGTCAATATTGCCCGGCTGATCGTCGGTCGCTTTCGCGGTGGCCTTGGCCAAGTCAGCATCCTCGGCTCGGTGATGTTCGGCGGTGTGTCCGGCTCGGCCGTGGCCGATGCCTCGGCCATGGGCAATGCGCTGATCCCGGTGCAGGTGCGCGACGGCTATCCCGCGCCCTTCGCCGCCGCGATCAACGCCTCGTCCTCGACCGTATCGGTGCTGATCCCGCCCTCGATCCCGCTGATCCTCTTCGGGCTGGTGGCCAATGTCTCGATCGTCGACCTGTTCGTCGCCGGTATCCTGCCCGGGCTCTTGCTGGCCGCCGGGATGATGGCGATGGTCTGGTATGTCGCCCGCCGCCGTGGCCTGCCGGCCGCGCCGCTTCCCGGTGGCTTCCGCGCCTTCAAAAGCCAGATCGTCTTTGCGCTGCCCGCCCTTCTTATGCCCATCTTCATCATCGGCACCCTGCGTTTCGGCATTGCCACCCCGACCGAGGTCAGCGTTCTGGCCGTCGCCTATGCCCTGCTGATCGGCATCTTCTTCTATCGCGATGTGACGCCCCGGCTGATCTGGAATGCACTGGTCGAAACCGGAATGATGACCGGCGCGGTCATGCTGATCATCATGGCCTCGGGCACGATCCAGTGGATCCTGACCGCCGAGCAGGTGCCGCAGAACCTCGCCGCCTTTGTCGGCACCCATCTGACCGAGCCGTGGATGGTGCTGATCGCGCTGAACCTGGTGATGCTGGTGATCGGCATGTTCCTCGACCTGCCCGCCGCCGTGCTGCTCCTGGCGCCGCTCTTCGTCACCATCGGCAACACCATCGGGCTCGACCCGGTGCAACTGGGCCTGATGATGGTGATCAACCTGTCGGTCGGCCTCTACACGCCGCCGATCGGGACGACGCTGTTCATCTCGATGGCGATTGCGCGAACCGGGATCGGCGAGACCTCGAAGGCGCTTCTGCCCTTCTATCTGGTCGCGGTGGTGGTCCTGCTGGCCTTCACCTTCATCCCGGGACTGACCATCTACTGAGGCCGGGACCAGATCACGGATGCCGGGCGGTGACGCCCGGCATTCGCCTGTCTAACGCTCGTCCGGCCCGGCAAAGGTCGCCCGACGCTCGAACCGCGTTTGCAGCCCGCGCCCGTCCAGCCAGTGCCGCGCCTCGGTCATGTGCTGGGCGCCCTTGTTCCTGATCCAGTCCGAGAACAGTTTGACCGCCCGGCGCCCGACATGGCGATGCGGGCAGACCACCCAATAGCCCGGAAACTCGATCACCTCGAATTCGGGCGAGACCGGCACCAGCTCGCCACGGCGCAATTCCTCGAAGGCCAGTGTCATGCTGTCGAGGATCAGCCCGCCGCCATCCTTGGCCATCTGCACCGACATGCTGGAGCGGTCGAAGCGGCAGGGATAGGACATCGAGGCGCCCGACACGTCATTGCGCGGCAGCCAGTAATCCCACCGGTAATAGGCCTTCACGCTGTCGATCAGCCGGGCATGGCGCAGCTGCTCGCGCGGGTCGTCCGAGATCGCCTGCAATCGGGCCAGATAACCGGGCGAGCACATGGGAAAGACGAAATCATGCACGATGCAATCGGTATGCAGTCCTTCCCAATCCCCCTCGCCATAGCGCAGGTCCATATCGACGACCTCGGTGTCGAACTCGGTAAAGCTGGGGGTCGCGTCCACCCTCAGATCCCAATCCGGGTTCTGGAGACAGAAATCCGACAGCCGCGAGGCCAGCCAGCGCACGCCGAAGGAAGGGCTGACCCGGATCGACAGGTGATGCGTTTCCCGCTGCCGCACGATGGCCGCGCGCACCTCGCGGATCGACTGGAAGGCCTGCGAGGCGGTCTGGAACAGCCGCTCGCCATCGATGGTCAGGCGCAGGTGGCGCTTTTCGCGGTGAAACAGCTTCACCCCGAGGCTCTGCTCCAGCAGCTTGATCTGCTGGCTGACCGCCGAGGCCGAAACCTGCAATTCCTCGGCCGCGCGCATCACCCCGCCAAGCCGGGCAACGGCCTCGAAATGCGCCATGGAGAGCAGGTTCAGATCACGCGCCATGCCGGATGCCTGAGAGGAGCTTATGGATCTGTTCATGTAGGCTTATGAAATCTGGGGCCGTCAAGCCGGCGCGAATGTGCTGCGGGCCGACGGGATCCTGCGTCGGCCCGTCCTTCATAGTCCCCGCGCGATAACCATGCGCTGCACCTCGCTGGTGCCCTCGTAGATCTGGCACACCCGCACATCGCGATAGATGCGTTCGACCGGGTAATCGGCCAGGTAGCCATAGCCACCATGCAACTGGATCGCCGCCGAGCAGACCTTTTCTGCCATCTCAGAGGCGAAAAGCTTGGCCATGGAGGCCTCGGTCAGGCAGGGCTTGCCGGCCTCGCGCAGGGCCGCCGCCCGCAGCACCATCAGCCGGGCGGCGTCGACCTGGGTCGCCATATCGGCCAGCTTGAAGGCCACCGCCTGATGCTCGATGATCGGCTTGCCGAAGGTGATCCGTTCCTTCGCATAGGCCAGCGCCCCCTCATAGGCGCCACGTGCCATGCCCACCGCTTGCGAGGCGATGCCGATGCGCCCGCCTTCGAGGTTCGCCAGCGCGATCTTGTAGCCCTCGCCTTCCTCGCCAAGACGGTTTTCTACCGGCACGCGCATGTTGGTAAAGGCCAGCGCGCAGGTATCCGAACTGTGCTGGCCCAGCTTGTGCTCGACGGTGACAACCTCGTAACCCGGCGTGTCGGTCGGCACGATGAAGGCCGAGATGCCCTTCTTGCCGGCCTCTGGATCGGTCACGGCAAAGGCGATGACCACCTTGCCATTCTGGCCCGAGGTGATGAACTGCTTGGCGCCGTCGATGACATAGTGATCGCCATCGCGCCGCGCCCGCGTCTTCAGTGCCGAGGCGTCCGAGCCGGTATGCGGCTCGGTCAGGGCAAAGCCGCCGATCCATTCGCCCGCCGCCATCTTCGGCAGAAAGCGCGCCTGCTGTTCGTCGGTGCCGTATTTCAGGATCGGCACGCAGCCGACCGAGGAATGCACCGACATGATGGTCGAGCAGGCGCCATCGGCTGCGGCGATCTCCTCCAGCGCCAGCGCATAGGCGACGACCCCGGTTTCCGAACCGCCATGCGCCTCGGGCACCAGCATTCCCAGAAAGCCCAGCTCGCCCATCTGGGTCAGTTCCTCGCGCGGGAAGGCATGGGCGCGATCACGCGCCGCCGCGCCGGGCAGCAAAACGTTTTGCGCAAACTCGCGCGCCATGTCGCGGATCTGTTCCTGTTCTTCGGTCAGTTGCATCAGTTCAGCCTTTCGATGGCAACCGCCGTGGCCTCGCCGCCGCCGATGCACAGGGTCGCCACGCCGCGATCAAGCCCGTTGCGCTCAAGCGCGTTCAGAAGCGTCACTATAACCCGCGCGCCCGAGGCGCCGATGGGATGCCCCAGCGCACAGGCGCCGCCGTTGATGTTCACGATGTCATGGGAAAGGCCGAGATCCTGCATCGCCGCCATGGCCACGACCGCAAAAGCCTCGTTCACCTCCCACAGATCGATATCGCCGACGCTCAGGCCGGTCCGCTCCATCAGCCGGTGGACCGAGCCGATGGGCGCGGTGGGGAAGAGGTTCGGCTTGTCGGCATAGGTCGCGTGACCAAGGATGCGGGCGCGGGGCGTCAGCCCGCGACGCTCGGCCTCGGAGGCGCGCATCAGCACCAGCGCCGCCGCCCCGTCCGAGATGGACGAGGAATTCGCCGCCGTCACGGTGCCGTCCTTGCGGAAGGCGGGCTTCAGCGTCGGGATCTTGTCGAGACGCGCCTTGCCGGGCTGTTCGTCGAAATCGACCGTCACCTCGCCCTTGCGCGACGAGATCGAGACCGGCACCACCTCGGCGGCAAAGGCACCGCTTTCGATGGCGGCTTGCGCGCGGGTCAGCGAGGCGATGGCGTAGTCGTCCTGTGCCTGACGGGTGAACTGGTAGTCCTGTGCGCAATCCTCGGCAAAGGTGCCCATCAACCGGCCCTTGTCATAGGCGTCTTCCAGCCCGTCAAGGAACATGCTGTCCATCACCTGACCATGGCCCATGCGATAGCCGCCGCGCGCCTTGGGCAGCAGGTAGGGGGCGTTCGACATGCTCTCCATGCCGCCCGCGACGATCACATCGGCGGAGCCGGCAAGGATCAGGTCATGGGCCAGCATCGCCGCCTTCATCCCCGAGCCGCACATCTTGTTGATGGTGGTGGCCCCGGCCGTCAGCGGCAGGCCCGCTGCCAGCGCCGCCTGACGTGCGGGCGCCTGACCCTGACCGGCGGGCAGCACGCAGCCCATGATGATCTCCTCGACCGCGCCGGCATCCAGCCCCGCGCCCTTCAGCGCGCCGCCAATGGCTGCGCCGCCAAGCGTGGCCGCCTCGACCCCGGCGAAATCGCCCTGAAAGCCGCCCATCGGCGTGCGCGCGGCACCCACGATGACAATCGGATCCCTGTCCATGATGATCTCCTTATTTCGGGGCCATGCGCAGCGCGCCATCCAGCCGGATGACCTCGCCGTTCAGCATCTGGTTCTCGATGATATGCCCGACCATGGCAGCAAATTCCGCCGGACGGCCAAGGCGCGAGGGGAAGGGGACGTTGGCGCCCAGACTGTCCTGAACCTCTTGCGGCAGGCCGGCCATCATCGGCGTCTCGAAGATGCCGGGCGCGATGGTGACGACGCGGATGCCGTGGCGGGCCAGTTCGCGCGCGGCGGGCAGGGTCAGCGCGGCCACGCCGCCCTTCGACGCGGCATAGGCCGCCTGACCGATCTGCCCGTCAAAGGCCGCGATCGAGGCGGTGTTGACGATCACCCCGCGCTCTCCGCCTTCGCCCGGCGCATTGCGCGACATCGCATCCGCTGCCAGCCGCAGCATGTTGAAAGTGCCGATGAGGTTGATCCCGATGGCGCGGGCAAAGCTGTCCAGCGCATGGGGGCCTTCGCGGCCAACGATCTTCTCGCCCGGTGCCACACCGGCGCAATTGACCAGCACATCGACCCGGCCAAAATCGGCGATGGTTGCGGCAATGGCCGCCTCGCCATCCGCAGCGCTGGTCACATCGGTCTGCACAAAGCGCGCGGCCTCGCCCAGTTCCGCCACCAGCGCCTCGCCCGCCGCCGCGTTCACGTCCAGAGCGACGACCTTGCCGCCGCCGGCCACCGCCATCCGCGCCACCGCCGCGCCAAGGCCCGAGCCGGCGCCGGTGATGAGAAATACCTTGTCCTTGACCTGCATTGTTCAGGCTCCTTGCTGTTCTTCGAGTTTGGCGATTTCCGCCTTGCGCAGGATGAATCGCTGGATCTTGCCGCTGGGGGTCTTGGGCAGATCCTCGACGAATTCGACCCGGCGCGGATAGGCATGGGCCGAGAGGCGCTTGCGCACATGCTGCTGCAATTCCTCGGCCAGCGCCGGGCTGCCGGCAAAGCCCTTGGCCAGCACCACAAAGGCGGTGACAATCTCGGTGCGCTCGGGGTCGGGAACACCGATCACCGCCGTCTCGGTCACGGCGGGATGTTCGATCAGCGCGCTTTCCACGTCGAAAGGCCCGATGCGATAGCCCGAGGAGGTGATGACGTCATCCGCCCGGCCGATGAAGCTGACCGAGCCGTCGGGCTCGAATTCGACGCTGTCGCCGGTGCGGTAATAGCCGCCCGAGATCGCCGGGGTGGGCTTGTTGTGATAGCCGGTGAACCACAGGATCGGCGAGTTGGCGATGTCGATGGCCAGTTCGCCCGGCTGGTTCGGGCCAAGCTCGTTTCCGGCCTCGTCCAGCACCGCGACCCGGTAGCCCGGCATGGCCAGCCCGGCCGAGCCGGCGCGGACCGGGTGATCCAGCCCGTGATGGTTGTTCACGCACATGCCAAGCTCGGTCTGGCCGTAATGGTCGAAGATCGGCACCGCCAGATGGGCATCGAACCACCGGATCACCTCGGGGTTCAGGGGTTCCCCGGCACTGCTGACCACGCGCAGCTGGCCCTTGACCGCCTCGGCAGCCTCGGGGCCGGCGGCCAGCAGCAGGCGGAAGGCGGTGGGCGAACCGGCAAGGCTGGTCACGCCCAGCTTTCCGATGATGCGATAGGTGCTCTCGGCCGTGAAACCGCCCTCGTAGAGCGTCGTCGCCCGGCCCAGCAGCAGCGGCCCGCAGATCGCGTAGTAAAGGCCGTAAGCCCAGCCCGGATCGGCGATGTTCCAGAAGATGTCGTCCTCGCGCAGGTCGATCGCCTCGCGCATATAGGCGCCAAAGGCCAGAAGCGCGCGCAAGGGCACTGGCACGCCTTTCGGTGCGCCCGTGGTGCCCGAGGTCGACATCATCATGAAAAGATCGTCGCCCTTGCGCATCACCGGGGTGAAGTCGGGCGCGGCCCCCGCCATGCCGGCGCGGAAATCCCCGTCGCCCGCCGGCAGCGCCTGACCCTCGGCCAGAACCGTCAGCACGGTGGGGCAGTTTTCCACCTCGTCCAGCTTGCCGCGATTGGCGCTGTTGGTCACGACCAGTTTCGCGCCGCTGGTCTGGAAGCGCTGCTGGATCGCAAGTGAGCCGAAGGCGGTGAACAGGGGCTGGTAGACCGCCCCCAGCCGCCATGCGCCCAGCACCGTGGCGACCAGGTCCACCGTGCGCGGCAACAGCCCCGCCACCACATCGCCCGGCCCGACCCCCTGCGCCCGGAACAGGTTCGCGGCGCGGGCCGAGAGATCGCGCAGATCCTCGAAGCTGTATTCGGTCAGAACCTCATCCGCCGACAGGCAGCGCAGCGCCACCCGGTTCGTGCCGGTGTGACGGTCGCAGCATTCGACGCAGGCATTCAGCCCGGTCTGCAGATCGCCCTGCAGGCTGGCAATGGCCTCTTCGATGCGGAACGCGGCGGCGGCCTCGGTGAGGCTGGGGCGGTTGCTTCTGTCGGACATGGGCTCCTCCTTCCCGGGTCTGGCACCGACGGGCGAGCCGCCGGACTGGGGCGGACTCTACCCGATTCAGGATTGCAAACAATGACAGCGACGGCCAAATTGGCTGATCGGAATTGCCATAGGTGGGGGCATGGAACGTCGGCAGATCTCGCCCGGTTTCGTCGAGGATGCACTGGCGCCGCTGCGCCAGCGTGGCCTCGATCCGCGCCCCTTGCTGGTCGCGGCGGGCATTGATCCGGCGCTGACGCAGCCGGTCAGCAACCTGCAATATGGGCAGGTCTGGCTGGCGATCACCGATCTGATCGGCGACGAGTATTTCGGCAATGGCGCACGCCCCATGCGCCCCGGCAGCTTCCAACTGCTGTGTCACGCGGTCCTGCACGCCGGCACGCTTGACCGCGCCCTGCGCCGGGCGCTGATGTTTCTCAACGTGGTACTGGACGATCCGACCGGCGAGTTGCGGGTGAAGGATGGCGAGGCCGAGATCGTTCTGACCGACCAGAACGGCCCCCGCAGCGCCTTTGCCTATCGCAGCTATTGGCTGATCCTGATGGGCGTGGCCTGCTGGCTGGTCGGGCGGCGCCTGCCGCTGATGCGGGTGGATTTCGCCGGCCCGGCGCCGGCGAACCGCCGCGACTATCACCAGTTCTTCGGTGCGCCCGTCACCTTCGACCAGCCGCAGAGCCGCCTGACCTTCTCGGCCCGCTACCTGGGCCTGCCGACGATCCGCGACGAGAAGGCGCTGAAAAGCTTCCTGCGCGGTGCGCCCGCGAACATCCTGCTGCGCTATCGTCACGATCAGGACCTGACCACGCGCATCCGCAGCCGGCTGCGCGCCACCCCGCCCGAGGATTGGCCCGATTTCGACGGCATTGCCCGCGACCTGCGCCTGTCGCCCGCCACCCTGCGCCGACGGCTGCGCAGCGAGGGGCAGGGTTTCGCGGCGCTGCGCGAAGAGATGCGCCTGCGGCTGGCACAGGACCGGCTGCGCGGCAGCGAGGACAGCGTGGCCGAGATCGCCATGGCGCTTGGCTATCGCGAAGCCAGCGCCTTCTATCGCGCATTTCGCAAATGGACCGGCGTGACCCCGGCGGAATATCGCACGGCGGGCGAAGGCGCGCAGGCCGTGCCTGACCCCGATTGAGGCGAGCCCGCGCCGCCGCCCCTCGCGGCCTCTTGCACCCTTTCGCCGATCACGTCCAAATACCCCCATGTCCGAGGCACCCAAACCCACCCTGCTTCGCCGGCTCTGGCTTCGCGCGCTTGCGACGGCGGGGGTGACGGCGGCGGTATTGCTCAGCTGGTGGTGGAAGGTCGAGGATGCGCGGACGCCCGAAGATGCCCCGGCTGCGGCCTTCGGGGCGGCGCTCGACCTGGGGCGCACCGCCTTCACGCCGGTCGCGCTGGACTGGCACCCGGCAGAGGGCAAGCTGGTGTTGAGCGCCGTGATCGAGAACCGGACGGGCGAGACGCAGGTGGCGGTCTTCGGCGGTCCGCCCCATCCGCCGCAGCTGGTTCTGGACGGCGTCCCGCAGGACCCGCCCCAGATCATCCTGCGGCGCGATGACGAGCCGCTGCAGGACCTGCAGCCGCGCCTGTCCGAAGAGATCGCGCTGGTCTGGCCGGCTCCGCCCGACTGGCAGCTTGCTCCGGTCCGCATCGATTTCGACCGGCAGGCCTTCAAGCTGCGCGACAATCTTTATGGTCAGTCCAGCTGGCTGGGCTTTTCGCGCACCGCCCGGTTGACGGCGACGCCCGGGATCGTCCCATGATCCGCATTGCGCCCCTGCTGACCGCCGCCGCCGCTGCCGTGCTGCTGGCGGGGATGATGCTGACCAATCCCGACTACAACAGCGCCGTGCGCCCGTTCGAGACTCGGGTTCCGCCCGGCGAGACCGGCCAGACCCGGCTGATCGGGGGGCGGATCGAGGGCTGGCGGACGGCGGATCGCATCAGCTTTCCCGCCTTCGGCTCGCTGCGGCAGCGCGACACGCAGGCCATGTTCCTGATCGTCGATCTGAAGCTGTTCGGCACCACGGACTCGACCATGCTGCGCGCGGGATGGATCGGTGCCAGCGGACGGCGCTATGACACGACCGCGCGCATCAGCGGCGCTTTCCTGCAGATTCAGGACCTGTGGTTGCAACCGGGGCTGGAGAGCAAGGCCATCGCCATCTTCGAACTGCCAGAGGATGAGATCGCGGGCGGCGCGCTGATGCTGTCTGACCGGATCGATGCCCCGCTGGACGGGCGATTGCGGCTGGCCGCGCCGGTCGATGCGCCGTCCCATGTCGATCATCTGGAGCTGGACGGATGAGGCAACTCGGATGGATCGCGCTGACCGTCCTTTGTCTGGCGCTGACCGTGCTTCTGGTCGTCTGGCCCGACCTGAGGGAATTGCGCCGGGGCAAGGTATGGACGGTCACTGCCATCGATGCCGCCAGCGCAGATCTGGCCGGCGTCACGGTGTCGGTCGATGCGGCGCGGGCCATGGTGCTGCCCGGATCGCCCGACCGGGCGGTCCTGTATCTGCGCATGGGCCTTGCCGGTCAGCCCGAAACGCTGCGGTCATGGCTGGCCTGCGATATCGGACTGAGCGACGGCCGGGGCCGCATCTGGCGGCCGCTGACCAATGTCGCGGGCCTGGAGATCATCGCCGCGCTCGGGGACGAAGGCGACACGACGAACAACTGTGACCAGTCGCGGATCATGGCGCCTGAGGATGGCAGCCCGTCGATGTCGGTGCAGGCGTTCCTGGTGCCATCCGACTTGCTGGACGAGTTGCGCTTGCGGATCACGGGCTTCGCGGTCCGGCCCGAGGCGCTGTCCCTGCCCGTCAGGCCGGTGCTGCGTCCGCCGCTCTAGCCTGCGCGCGCAGCGCCAGTTCCAGCCCGGCGGCGAGGATGCAGAATTGCAGCGGGCTGACCAGAAGCCCGCCCGCCGGCGCCCCGGGTGCGTTGAACAGTGCGTTCAGCGGCACCGACAGCACCTGCCAGGTCAGCATGTCCTGCGGCCCGATCAGCCGGGCGATGCCGACCCAGGCCCAGTTCCCCAGCCAGTCGACCAGCCGCCACAGCACCAGAACCGAAGCGGTCAGGGCGAAACCGGCCGAAGCGGCCAGCAGCACCCCGTTCATCACCGCGTTCCAACGCTTGACCACGCCCATCCAGAAATGGCCGATGAAATCGGTGACGGGCTTGGGCAGTGCCTTCCAGCGATCGATGGCCCGACCGGCAACGCGCAGGGTCTGGGCATCCGCGCCGTGCAGGTCATGGCCATAGACGATGGCCCCGAGATTGAACCAGACGAGCGGCAGAAGCCCGTACCAGAAGAGCGATTTCAGCATCGGCCAAAGCTGGAAGCCCGGCGCCCAGTCCACCGGGCGCAAGCCGGCATCGCTGATCGCCGCCGAGGCCGCCGGAATGATCTGGCGCAGCATTTCGCCTGGCTTGGGCAGGGTCGCCAGCCAGCCGGCGAATTCGTTCTTCCAGCTGCCGATGATGTAGAGACCCAAAAGTGCCCAGGTCGCCTCGCAGGCCACGACCAGCATCGGCCAGAATCCCGCCTTGCTGCGCCCCTGCATCGCCTTGGCGATGCGGCGGATCGCCCAGATCAGCAGGACAGCCAGAATGACCCAGCCGGTCTGGCTGACCTCGAGCGCCGTGGGAGGAAGCTCGGGCTGGGTGAAATCGACCCGCGCCATCTGCGCGGCATAGAAGATCTGCGAATAGCTGCGCAGCGTATCGCCCAGGAAGCCCCAGCCGGCGTAATAGCCATAGAAGGGGATCAGGACGGCCAGCAAGGCGGCGGCGAAGACCCCGCCCTCCGGCGTGGTATCGGAGGCCGGGGCGGGCTGGCTTGCCGCTGCGATCCGGCGCCGCAGCCGCAGGCGCGGCAGACCGTCGCGCAGGATCAGGAACATCGATACCGCGATCAGCAGCTGCAGCAGGATCACCGGCGCGATGGCGAGCAGTCCCAGCAACCGGTCGACAAAGCCGATCTCGACCGCCAGCCTGAGCAGGACCTGATCCAGCAGCGCCCCTGCGGCCCAGATGGCGGACAGGACGACGCCGTGGCGCAGGAACAGCGACAGGCTAAGCCTGACATGCTGCCCGATAAGTCCCAACTCGCGCCCCAAGGTCCCTCGTCACGTCACCTGCCACGCCGGAAATGTGGCATGGATTGGCGGCGGAGTTAAGCGGAAAGGCCGCCCCGCTTCATCCCCCGAAGAGGTCGATGAACATGCGAAGCGAGGTCAGCAGCAGGAAGCCGCCAAAGGCCAGACGCAGCGCGCGGCGCGGGATGGAATGGGCGAGCTTCACCCCAACCTGCGAGAAGCTGGTGGTCAGCGGGATGATGACGGCGGCGGCCAGCAGGTTGACATAACCCAGCGAGAAGGGCGGCAGCCCCTCGATCCCCAAGCCGCTATAGGCATAGATCAGCGCGCCCGGCAGGCCGATGATGAAGCCGATCGCCGCCGAGGTGCCGACGGCGCGGCGGATGTCATAGCCGAGGAAGTTCAACAGCGGCACGCCGATGGTGCCGCCGCCGATCCCCATCATGGCGCTGATCGACCCGGCAAGGAGGCCGAAGAAGGCCCAGACCGGCTTCGAGAACCCCTTGGGCTCGGGGTCGGCCCGGCCCTTGCGCAGGATCATGTCGGCGGCGACGATCAGTGCCACGGTGGCAAAGACCGCGATCAGCACGTTGCCCGAGACATAGCCGCCGACAAAGCTGCCGATGACCACGCCGACAAGGATCGATGGTCCCCAAAGCCTGAGCAGCCCCATGTCGACCGCGCCTTTGCGGTAATGGCCCATGCCCGAGGCCAGCGAGGTGAAGACGATGGTGGCCAGCGACGTGCCGACGGCGACCTTCATGGCGATATCGGCCTCCATCCCGGTCAGGCTGAGGGCGAAATAGAGCGCGGGAACGATGACGATCCCGCCGCCCACGCCCAACAGGCCGGCAAGGATGCCCCCCGCCACGCCCGCGCCGACTGCGACGGCGGCCAGTTCCAGCAATGTGCCCGTGGTCAATCCGTCCATGTCTTACTCTCTTGTCGTGGCAAGGGATGCTGTCGCCCGACCGGCGGCGGCGCGTGCCGCCTCGGCCTCGGTGATGCGGCGATCTATGTCGGCGCGGTCGGTCGCGCCACTGAAATTCGCAGCCGTCGGCATGATTTCGGCGACAAACAGCAATCGTTCGCGTGCGACCGCCAGCAACCGGCGCAGCTCGGTCAGCGGATCGCCATGATCATCGACGCGCAGGTCGAGCCAGGGATAGGCCTCGCCCCGGTGGATCCGCAGGGCAGCGGCCTGCCGTCCGCGCCGGTCGCCGCCCGCATCCTCGCCGGCCTGCATGGAGGCCAGCATCCGGTCCGGGAAGTCGAGATCACCCCGCTCGCGCCAGACCCGCGCGGTCTCGGCCACGACCTCGGGGCCGGTCAGCATATTGCCGGCGACCGAATAGCCCTGGCCCAACTCATGCCCGGCCCAAGCGATGCAACTGGCCCCGGTATGGGCAACGCCCAGCCCCGAGGCGTCCAGCACGTGTGCCTGCCGCTGCGCCTGACCCCCATCGCGGGCGACGAAATCGGCCAGAACCTCGGCTGCCGCCTCGCCGGCCTCGAGCCGCCGCAAGCCTTCGACACCCCAGAGCGGGTTCACGAAAGCCTGCGTGGCGACGGCGGTGCGACACCCGATATGTGGCACCAGCGAGCCGCAGGCGAAAAAGCGGCTGGCGACCGCGATGCCGAGCGCGCCGGTCGTGGGATCACGGGCGATCAGCGAATAGGTCATGGCTCAGCGCCCCACCGCATAGGCCTGCATCAGCCGGGGCGTGGCGGCGGCGGTCAGCATCCCGTCAGGCTCGCGCCGGGCGGCAGTCAGGCGCCCGACCGTCCATTCCGCCGCAACCGTGACCTTGTGGCCGCGGGCGCGCAACTCGTCGATGACGGCCTCGCCGAAATTCGGCTCGACCATGATCTCGCCGGGCTTGGCCTCGCGCGGGTAGAAGCTCGACTGGAAATGCGCGGTATGGAACAGCGGCGCGTCCATGCCCTGCTGCATCTCCAGCCCGTGATGGACGTAGCGCAGGAACCAGATCAGCTGCCATTGATCCTGCTGGTCGCCGCCCGGCGTGCCAAAGGCGATGCGGGTGCCGTCCTTTTCAGCGATCGAGGGCGTCAGCGTGGTGCGGGGGCGCGACCCAGGGCGCAGCGAAGTCGGCAGACCCTCTTCCAGCCAGAACATCTGCGCCCGGCTGTTCAGCGGGAAGCCAAGGCCCGGAATGACCGGGTTCGATTGCAGCCAGCCGCCCGAGGGCGTGGCGCTGACCATGTTGCCCCATTGGTCGATCACATCGAGATGCACGGTATCGCCCCGCCGCTCGGTCAGATGCGCCATGGTCGGCTCGCCGGCGCTGGCCCCGCGCGCGGCCGAGAAATCGCGGGCGGCGCGGGCGATGGCGGCATCGGCCAGATGCTCGAGCCCCGGCAGGCGACCGGGGCGTTGATCAAGGCTGGCGCTTGCGCCGATCAGCTTGCGCCGTTCGGCGGCGTAGTCACGGGACAACAGGGTCTCGGTCGGGATCTTGGAAAAATCGGGATCGCCGTAATAGGCCTCGCGGTCGGCATAGGCGAGTTTCATCGCCTCGGTGACGGTATGGACGAACTCGGCGCCGTAGGGGTCCATCGCCGCCAGATCGACCCCTTCGAGGATGCGCAGCGCCTGCAGCAGCACCGGCCCCTGCGACCAGGGCGCGGTCTTGAAGACGGTCCAGCCGTGATAGTCGATGCTGAGGGGTTCCTCCCACGTGGCCTGCCAGTCGGCCATGTCCTCGCGCGAAAGCACCCCGGAATGCGCCTCGCCCGAGACATCCGTGACGCTGGCATCGGCAAGGTAGTCAGCAATAGCGTCCGCCACGAAACCTTGCGACCAGACCTTGCGGGCGGCGTCGATGCGGGCGTCGCGCGTCTCGCCCTTGGCCTCATCGACAATGCGCTGATAGGCGGCGGCGAGGTCGGGGTTCCTGAACAGCTCCCAATCCTTCGGCGCCTCGCCGTCCGGCAGCCATGTGGCGAAGCTGGTGGGCCATTCGTCGCGGAAGAAATCATGCAGCCCGGCGATGGTCGCCGCCACGCGGGGCAGGACCGGATGGCCGTCGCGGGCATAGGCGATGGCGGGGGCCATGACCTCGGCCAGCTCCAGGCTGCCATGATCGCGCAGCATCAGCATCCAGCCGTCAAAGGCCCCCGGCACCACGGTTGCCAGAAGGCCCGAGCCGGGGATCAGCCCGTCACCGAACAAGTCGCGGTAGTGATCCAGCGTGGCATCCTTCGGCGCGACGCCTTGCGCGCAGAGCACCTTGGTCTCGCCGGTTTCGCCCAGATGGATGATTGCCGGCAGATCGCCTGCCGGGCCGTTCAGATGCGGCTCGACCACCTGCAGGACCATGGCGCAAGCGACCGCCGCGTCAAAGGCATTGCCGCCCTTTTCCAGCATCCCCATGCCCACGGTCGAGGCCAGCCAATGGGTCGACGTAACGGTGCCGAAGGTGCCGCGGATGTCGGGTCGGGTGGTGAACTGGCTCATCTCGTCTCTCTTTTCAGTCTTCGCGGGGGTCCAGCGCGTCGCGCAAACCGTCGCCGAGCAGGTTGAAGCCCAGCACCACGAGGAAGATCGCGATGCCCGGCCACCAGGCCATCCACGGGGCCTGGGTCATGAAGTTCTTTGCGGTGTTCAGCATCGCGCCCCAGCTTGGCGCTGGCGGTTGCTGGCCGAGGCCGAGAAAAGACAGCGAGGCCTCTGCGATGATGGCGCTGGCGATGGTCAGGGTGGATTGCACCAAGACCGGCGGCAGCACGTTCGGGAAGATATAGCGGCTGAGTATCGTGGGCGTCGACAGACCAATGGCATGGGCGCTTTCGACGTAATCCTCGGCCGCCACGTTGATCGCCTGCCCACGGGTCAGCCGGATGAAGACCGGCGCGGCGGCGATGCCGATGGCGATCATCGCATTGGTCAGCGAAGGGCCGAGGAAGGCCGCGAGTGCAATGGCGAGGATCAGGAAGGGGATCGCCAGCAGCGCCTCGGTGCAGCGCGAGATAACGGCATCGGTCCAGCCGCCGAAATAACCGGCAAGGATGCCAAGCGGCACGCCGACGGCGATGGCGATGGCAACCGAGACGACGCCTGCCATCAGCGAGGCCCGCGCCCCCCAGATCATCCGCGACAGGATGTCCCGGCCGATCTCGTCGGTGCCGAAGGGATGAGCGGCGGAAGGCGCCAGCCGGATTGCACCCCAGTCGGTCGCTGCCGGATCGGGGATCGGCAGGATCGGCGCGGCCAGCGCCAGCAGGACGAAGATCAGCACCAGCGCGCCGCCGAACATGGCGCTGCGATGGTGGCGGAACTTGCGCCAGACCCGGCTTTGCGGGCGGGGCAGGACGGGATCGGAGGCCAGGTTGCTCATCAGCCGACCCTCAGACGCGGATTGAGAAGGAAATAGGCGGTATCGGCCAGAAGGTTCATCAGGATGAAGCCGATCGCCGTGACCAGCACCACGCCCTGCACCACGGCATAGTCGCGCACGAAGACCGCATCGACGATCATCTTGCCGAAGCCCGGAATGGTGAAGATCTGCTCGGTCAGCACCGCCCCGCCGATCAACTCGCCAAAGAGCAGCGCCGACAGCGTGACCACCGGGGTCAGCGCGTTGCGAAAGGCGTGGTGCATGATGACCGTGCGGTCGGGCAGCCCCTTGGCGCGGGCAGTGCGAACGTAATCCTGCCGCAGCACCCCCAGCATGGCCGAGCGGGTATGCCGCATCAGCGAGGCGGCCAGCGCGGTGCCAAGGACGAAGGCCGGCATCAGCATGGTGCGGATCGACTGCCAGGGATCGTCGGTCAGCGGCACATAGCCCGAGGCGGGCAAGAGCTGCCATTTCACCGAGACCAGCATGATCAGCATGATCCCCAGCCAGAAATTCGGGATCGACAGGCCCGACAGCGCCACGACATTGGCGAGGTAATCGGTGGCCGTGCCCTTCCTGACCGCCGAAAGGATGCCCGCCGGGATGCCGATCAGCACCGCGAAGATCATCGACATGACCGCCAGCTGGATCGTCACCGGCAGCTTTTGCAGGATCATTTCGGACACCGGCAGGCCGGTGCGGATCGAGGTGCCGAAATCGCCTCTGAGGGCATTCATTGCCCAGTGGAAATACTGCTGCCAGATCGGGTCGTTCAGGTGATAGACCTCGCGCAGCCGGTTCAGCGTTTCGGGGTCGCGATCCTCGCCCGCCAGCGCCAGCACCGGATCGCCGGGCAGCATCTTCTGCAGCGCGAAGACGAAGATCGAGATCAGGATCAGCGTCGGGATCGAGATCAGGATGCGGCGGGTCAGATGGGACAGCATGGCGCTTTCGGATCAGGGGCGGGGCAGGGGAAAGGGTGCCGGGCGGCGGAGTGGTGCCGCCCGGCGGTCAACGTCATTCCGTGAGTGTGACGTTTTCCAGTCGGATCATGCCGTCGGACATGGCGGTGAAGCCCTGCACCTTATTCGACAGGCCATAGAGCCAGGCCTCGTTGTAGAGGTAGAACAGCGGCAGGTCGGTCATCAGGATGACATTGGCCTGATGATACAGCTCCTTGCGCTTCGCCTCGTCGCTGGTGGCGCGGGCCTCGGCCAGTAGGCGGTCGACTTCGGGATTCGAGTATTTGCCGTCATTGAAGCCGCCATCGGTGGTGACGAAGCCATAGATATTGCCATCCGGGTCGATGCGGCCCGACCAGCCCACCTGGCTCGACTGGAAATTCCCCGCCGCCTGGTCCGACAGCATCGAGGCGAATTCCTTGGCGGTCAGCTTGATGGTGATGCCCGCCTCGGCCGCCATGGCCTGGATCATCTGCACCACCTGCTGATTTTCCGGACGGTTGGGGAATTGCATCTCCAGCGTCGCCCCACCCTCAAGCCCGGCCTCGGCCAGAAGCGCCTTGGCCTTTTCCACGTCGCGCGCGGGCACCGGGAAGGCCGGGTCGAAATAGGGGCTGACCGAGGAGACCGACTGGCTGGCAGCCGCGTTCAGACCCGCAAAGACCACCTGATTGATCGCCTCGCGGTCGATGGCCAGCGACAGCGCCTCGCGCAGCTTGGCCTCCTTGCCAAACGGATTGTCGGCCATGGCGCCGTTCTGGGTGTTGAAGGTGATGCCCTGGTAGCCAAGCCCGGTCGCCTTGGCGAAGGCGAAATTGGGGTTGTCCTCGACTGCCGGCACGTCGGTTGCGGCAAGGCGGTTGATCAGGTCCAGATCGCCCGATTGCAGGTTCGCCAGCCGCACGGTGCTGTCGGGGATCGGCAGATAGCTGACGCCGTCCAGCTTGATCGCCTCGGCATTCCAGTAGCCGTCGTATTTCTCCAGCTCGATCCTGTCCTGCGCCACCCGAGACTTGAACTTGAACGGACCCGAGCAGACCGGGTTCGCCGCCACGTCGCCCTCGAAGCTGGCGGGTGACAGCATCATCCCCGAGCGGTCGGCCAGCTGCGCCAGCAAGGGCGCATCGGGAGCCGAGAGGTGCAGCTTGATATGCGTCGGATCGACGACTTCGACCGAGGTGATCGAGCTGACCTCGGATTTGCGCACGCTGTCCTCGAGCGTTTGCGAGCGTTCGATATTGGCCTTGACCGCTTCGCCGTCGAAGGGCGTGCCGTCATGGAAGGTGACGCCCTCGCGCAGGGTCATGTCGATGGTCAGACCATCCTCGCTGACGGTCCAGTCGGTGGCGAGTTGCCCGGTCAGCTCCAGCTCGGGGGTCACGTCCAGCAGTTTGTCGCAGAGCGCGGTGAAGACGATGCGGCCGACAAAGGTGCGGCTCTTGTCGGGGTCCAGCGCGTCGGGATCGCTTTCCAGCCCGATGCGCAGGGTCTGGGCCTCGGCGGCCATGGCGGTCGTGCCCATCAGGGCGGCGAGAAGCAGGATACGGCGAAGGGTCATCTTGAGGTCTCCTGTTGGAAGGTCCGGTTCGGGTCATCGGCCGGGTTCGGCCCGGTCTCGTTGGCGGCAAGCGCCTGACGGTAGAGGGCAAAGCGGCGCTCGGCGCCTGCGGTCAGGCGGGCAGGGGCGGGCGCGGCACCGGTGTCGGCGGGAAGGTCGCGCCAGCGCAGGCATGCCACCTGCACCCCGTCGTCGGCATCCTCCAGCGGCGGACGCGCGCTGGCGCAGATCTCGGTGGCATGGGGGCAGCGGGTGCGGAAATGGCAGCCCGAGGGCGGATCGATGGGGCTGGGCGTTTCCCCCGCAAGCGGACCCTGCCCGGTCGAGCGGCCCGAGTCCGGTCCCGGGATCGCCGCCAGCAGGGCACGGGTATAGGGGTGGCGCGGGTGTTCGAAGATCTGGTCGGTGGGGCCGGTCTCGACGATCCGGCCCAGATACATGACGGCCACACGGTCGCTGACATGGCGAATGATGGCCAGATCATGGGCAATGATGATCAGCGTCAGCCCCAGCCGGTCGCGCAGTTCACCGAGAAGGTTCACCACCTGCGCCTGCACGCTGACATCCAGCGCGCTGACCGGCTCGTCCCCGATCAGCAGTTTCGGACCGGCGGCCAGCGCCCGGGCGATGCCGATACGCTGGCGCTGGCCGCCGCTGAATTCATGCGGATAGCGGTCCATATGCTCGGGGCGCAGCCCGACCTGCGACAGAAGCCGGCCAACCTCGGCGCGGCGTTCGTTGGCTTTCATCTCGGGCCGGTGCGTCTCCAATGGCTCGCCCACCAGCCGGGCGACGGTCAGGCGCGGGTTCAGCGACGAGAACGGGTCCTGAAAGACGAATTGCACATCCCGCCGCAGCGCCTTCAGCTCGGCCCCCTCGATCCCGGCGATCTCGCGTCCGTCGATGCGGATCTGTCCGTCCGAGGGTCTGGACAGCCGCATCAGCAGCCGCGCCAGCGTCGATTTCCCGCAGCCGGATTCGCCGACGATGGCGAAGGTCTCGCCCTGATGCACCGTCAGGTCGACGCCATCGACGGCGCGCAGTTGACGCTTGGGGCGGAACATCCCACCGCTGATGTCGAAGCGTTTGCTGAGGCTTCGTGCCTCTACCATGACAGGCTTCATGCCGACATCCTTCCTGCCGCGTCCAGCGGGGCGAAATGGCAGGCGGCGCGGTGGCCGGGGCTTACCTCGGCCAGCCGGGGCGTGGTGTTGCAGAGGGGCGCGGCGAAGGGGCAGCGGGTCGAGAAGCGGCAACCCTCGGGCATGGTCTCGATCGAGGGCACCATGCCGGGCACAGTCGACAGCCGCTGGCGCGGACCGCGTAGCGCGGGAACCGAGGACATGAGGCCGATGGTGTAGGGGTGCTGCGGGTCCTCGAAGATCTGCGCGACCGGGCCGGTCTCGACCACGCGGCCGGCATACATGACCGCGACCGTGGTGGCGATTTCCGATACGACTCCCAGGTCATGGGTGATCAGCACCGTCCCCATCGCCCGTTCGGCCTGCAATTCGGCGATCAGGTCGAGGATCTGCGCCTGAATGGTCACATCAAGCGCGGTGGTGGGTTCGTCGGCGATCAGCAGCGCGGGATTGTTGACCAGCGCCATCGCGATCATCACCCGTTGGCGCATGCCTCCCGACATCTGGTGCGGATAGTCCCTGAGCCGCCGTTCCGGTGCCGGGATGCCGACCCGGCGCAGCATCTCGAGCGCGCGCTCGCGCCCCGCCTCGCGGCCCGCGCCGGGATTGTGGCGTAGCCACCCCTCGGCGATCTGGTCGCCGATGCGATGGGCCGGGTTCAGGCTGGACATGGGCTCCTGAAAGATCATCCCGATCCGCCGGCCGCGCAAAGCCGCCAGTGCCGACTGGTCGTCCAGCGCGATCTCGGTCCTCTCGAACCGCATCCGCCCGCTGACCCCGCGCAGCAGATTGGGTGCCAGAAGGCCCATCACCGCCAGCGAGGTCAGGCTTTTGCCGCAACCCGATTCGCCCACGATGCACAGCGTCTCGCCCCGCGCGACGGTCAGCTGCACATCGTCCAGCAAAGGCGGCAGATCGGGCGCAAGCCTGAGGCTCAGCCCGTCAAGGCGCAGCAGGTCTGGCGTCGCAGCATCGCCGGCGGTCTGCATCAGGAATTGAACCAATTGATCATTGGTTCAGCATAGCGACATTTTCAGTCCCTGCAACCTCCAAGAGCGACTGAAAAGAACGCCGCGTGTCAATGTCTTGGAATTTCCCTGCCGGTGCATCTCCACCGCTTGGCCATATAGATGTTGACCGATTACAGAATCATTCATTATACATAATGCAAAATTACGCCGAATGTCGGGGAGGGCATCAGGTCGTGATCCGGGACAGAATTGTCAGCGTCAGAACCGCCCGCGCCGGTCATCCGCGCGGCCTTCGGGTGCGCTGACCATGACCCGGCGCGCCAGTGATCCGATCTTCCTGCCGCCGCCTTTCCATCCATGCCGTCGTCCCGAGCGCTTTGGCGCGACTGCGGCCTCTGGCCGGACTGTGACGCGGCCAGAACAGCGGGCAGCCGCACTGACAAGACGAGAAATCAGGGAGGAAGAACAATGAGGGTCAAGCAATTGCTGGCCGCCGCAGTGTTGGCGGCAACGGGGATGGTGACGCAGGCCGCAGCCCAGACCGAGATCAAGTTCGGCCATGTTGGCGAGCCGGGATCGCTGTTCGATCAAAGCGCGACCGAATTCGCCAAGCGCGCCAACGAGAAGCTCGGAGACAAGGCCAAGGTGGTCGTCTATGGCTCGAGCCAGCTGGGCGACGACAAGTCGATGCTGCAGAAGATCAAGCTGGGCACGATCGACATGGCGCTGCCCTCGACCATCATGTCATCGATGGTGCCGGTCTTCGGCCTGTTTGAGATGCCCTATCTGGTTCATGACCGCGAGCATATGGGCCGCATCCGCGACGAGATCGTCACCCCGACGCTGATCCCCGAGGCCGAGAAGGCCGGCTATCGCGTTCTGGGTGTCTGGGAAAACGGCTTTCGCCAGATCACCAACAACGCCCATCCGATCAACACGCCCGGCGATCTGAAAGGCATCAAGCTGCGCGTCCCGAGCGGTGAATGGCGGGTGAAAATGTTCCAGAGCTATGGTGCCAGCCCCAGTCCGATGTCCTTTTCCGAGGTCTTCGTGGCGCTGCAGACCGGGGTCATGGACGGGCAGGAAAACCCCTATGCCCAGATCTATCCCTCGCGCTTCTACGAGGTGCAGAAATACCTGTCGAAGTCAAACCACGTCTATACGCCCGGCTATGTCGTGGCTGGCCGGTCCTGGGACAAGCTTGATCCCGAGGTCCAGCAGGTGCTGCAGGACACAGCCGTCGAGATGCAGGATGTCGTCTACGAGATCGCGGCGGGGCTGGATACCGACCTGCTGCAGAAGCTGACCGAGGAGGGGATGGAGGTGAACGAGGTCGATACCGCCGCCTTCGTCGAGGCCAGCAAGCCGATCTATGACGAGTTCGCGGCCGCCATTCCCGGCGCGGCCGAGATGATCGCCAAGGCGCAATCGCTGGCCCCCGGCCAGTAACGCCTGCCGGGGTTCGCCCATCGGCGGACCCCTCGCTTTCCACCACGGGAGAGATCCATGACGACGCTGACCTTCCGGCGGGGATTCGAATCCCTGCTCGAGATCATCACGGCCCTGATCGTGGCGGCGATGACCCTGCTGATCGTGATGGGCACGGTCTATCGCTATATGGGATCGGCGCTCAGCTGGTATGACGAGGTGGCCTCGGTCGGGCTGGTCTGGATGACCTATTTCGGCTCGGCGCTGGCGGCGCTGAAGGGCGCGCATATTGGCTTTCCGGGCATCGTGAACGCCATGCCGGTGCGCTGGCGCGTCGCCGCCACGATCTTCTCCGAGGCTTGCATCTTCCTGTTCTTCGGCCTCGTGGCCTATGCCGGGCTGCAGGTGCTGGTGATCCTCGAGGGCATGACGCTGGTCTCGCTACCCAGGGTCTCGGTGCAGCTCACGCAGTCGATCATCCCCATCGGTGCCGCGCTGTTCATGATTGCCGAGGCCATGCGCCTGCCCGAGGTGATGCGCGACGCGCGGGGCCAGGGCTTCGTCGATCACGAGATCAAGGAGGCGCTTGGCGACATCTCGAACACGCCCTTGGAATCGGATGATGCCAGCGTGCCCTCGGCCAGCCATCGCCGTGCCAGCCAAAGCGGAGACGCCTGATGACCATTGGATACATGCTTCTGGGGATGTTCGTTCTGGCGCTTTTGAACGTCCCGATTGCGGTGGCGCTGGGGATCGTCGCGATCACCGCCATCGTCGTGGTGCAGGGCGTCGACATGCTGCCCAACCTGGCGCTGACCATGTATGACGGCGCCTCCAGCTTTCCGCTGCTGGCGATCCCGCTTTTCGTGCTGGCCGGGTCGATCATGAACGCCTCGTCCATCTCGCGGCGGCTGATCGCGCTCGCGTCGGCGCTGGTCGGCTTTGTCCGGGGTGGGCTGTCCTTCGTGGTCATCGGCGCCTCGATGTTCTTTGCCGAAATTTCAGGTTCCGCTGTCGCCGGTGTCGCCGCGCTGGGGTCGATCCTGATCCCGGCGATGCGCAAGAAGGGCTACTCCAAGGAATTCTCGGCGGCGATCTGTTCCTCGGCCTCGAGCCTCGCGATCATCCTGCCGCCCTCGATCCCGATGATCCTCTATGCGGTCATGGCGCAGCAATCGGTGGTCAAGATGTTCATCGCCGGCTTCGGTCCCGGGATCGTCGGCGCCATCTGCCTTGCCGTCGCCGCCTATGTGCAGGCGCGGCGGCATAATTTCCCGGTCGAGGAGCGGTTTCAGATCTCGAATGTCTGGCTGCGCTTCAAGGAGGCGGGCTGGGCGCTGATGCTGCCGGTGATCATCCTCGGCGGCATCTTCGGCGGCATCGTCACGGCAACCGAGGGCGCGGCGCTGGCGGTGGTCGCCGCGCTCTTCATCTCGGGCGTGATCTATCGCGAGTTCGATGTCCGCGCGCTGTACAAGGCACTGATCGACAGCGGGGTGCAGACGGCGGTGGTGATGCTGCTGGTGGCCTCTAGCTACCTGATCGGCGGCTTCCTGACCGAGGCGCAGCTGCCGCAGCAACTGGCGCAGGCCATCGGCGGGGTGACCGAGAACAAGTATCTGATCCTGCTGATGCTGAACGTCGCTTTCCTGATCCTCGGCATGTTCCTGCATTCGGCGGCGGCGATCATTCTGGTGGTGCCGATCGTCATGCCGATGGTGTTGGCCGCCGGGATCGACCCGGTGCATTTCGGGCTGGTGGTGACGCTGAACCTCGCCATCGGCCAGCAGACCCCGCCGGTGGCCTCGGTGCTGATCGCGGCCTGTTCCATCGCCCGCTCGGATATCTGGGAGACGACCAAGGTCAATCTGCCCTTCATCCTCGCCCTGCTGGCGCTGTTGATGATCTGCACCTACCTGCCCGGCGTCTCGCTGCTGCTGGTTCACCTGATCTATGGAGGCTGAGGCCATGAGCGATGCTGAACGACCCCTGCCGCTGAAGGGCATCCGCGTCTTGGACGTGAGCCAGGTGATGGCCGGCCCGTTTGCCTGCATGTTGCTGGGTGATCTGGGTGCCGATGTGATCAAGGTGGAACCCCCGACCGGCGACCAGACTCGCAGCGCCATGGGCTTCCGGTTGAAGGGCGATGACAGCCTTGGATTCCTCAACATGAACCGCAACAAGCGGTCCATCGCGCTGGACCTGAAATCCACTGACGACCGCGAGATCTTTCTGGAACTCGCGAAGACGGCGGATGTGATCGTCGAGAATTATCGCCCCGGCGTGGTGGCCAAGCTGGGCATCGACTACGACACGATCCGCGCGATCAATCCCGGCATCATCTATGCCAGCATCTCGGGCTTCGGTCAGACCGGGCCATGGTCGCAGCGACCGGGGTTCGACCTGATGGCACAGGCGGCCTCGGGGATCATGTCGATCACCGGCCATCCCGACGGCCCGCCGGCGAAGTCGGGGGGGCCGCTGGCCGATATCGGCTGCTCGCTCTTCGCGGTCTACGGCATCCTCTCGGCCTATATAGGGCGGCAGGCGGGCGGGCAGGGCCAGTTCATCGATGCCTCGCTTTACGAGGCCGGGTTGTCCTTCGCGGTCTGGGACATCTGCGATTTCTGGGGCACCGGGAACATTCCCGAACGGATCGGCACCGCCAACCGCATGGCTGCGCCCTATCAGGCGGTGCGCGCCAGCGACGGGTATTTCGTGCTGGGGGCGAATAATGACCGGCTGTACCGCCGGCTCTGCGAGACCATCGGGCGCCCCGAGCTGATCGAGCATCCCGATTACGCAACCAATGCCTTGCGCATGGCAAACCGCGAGGCGCTGATCGCCGAGCTGGAGCAGGTTCTGGTCACGCAAAGCCGGGACCATTGGGTTCAGGCCCTGCTGACGGCGGGCATCCCTGCCGGCTCGATCATGGATTACGCCGAGGCGCTGGGGAACGAGCAGGCCGAGGCGCGCGGCATGGTCATGCCCATTCGCCACCCGGTCGAGGGCGAGGTGAAGAATATCGGCTTTCCGGTAAAGCTGCGCGGCACGCCGCAGCAGGTCCGCCGCCACCCGCCGCTGCTGGACGAGCACCGGGCCGAGTTGCTGCGCGAGCTGGGCATGGAAAACCGCCGCGAGGCCGCCGATGTCTGAACCCGGCGATGTCAGGCTGCGGATCGACGGACCGGTCGCCCATGTGACCTTTGACCGGCCATCGGCGCGCAATGCAATGACCTTCGCCATGTATGCGCGGCTGGGGGAAATCTGCGATCAGCTTGCGGCACGCGACGACCTCAGCGCCATCGTCTTTCGTGGCGCAGGCGGGGCGTTTGTTGCCGGGACCGATATTTCCGAGTTTATCGCGTTCAAGGATGGCGCGGACGGTGTCGCCTATGAAGATCGCATCGATGCCGCAATGCTGGCCCTGACCCGGCTGCCGGCGCCGACGCTGGCGGTGATCGACGGCGCGGCGGTCGGTGGCGGACTGGCGATTGCCGCCGCCTGCGACCTGCGGATCGTGACGCCTGCGGCGAAGTTCGGCGTGCCCATTGCGCGAACCGTCGGCAACTGCCTCTCGGCTGCCAATATCGCCCGGCTCACGCGCGCCTTCGGTGATGGCCCGGTGCGCCGGATGCTGTTGCTCTCTGAATTTCTGGATGGCGAGACGGTTCACGGCTTGGGTTTTGCCAGTGCCTGCGTGGCAGCGGACCAGTTGCAGGCCGAGGCAGATCGCCAGATCGCACGGCTCTGCGAGGCCGCGCCGCTGACCATCGCGGCCTGCCGCGAGATCTTCGGCCGGCTCTCGGCCCGTGCCCCGGAGGACCGCGACATCATCGCCCGCGTCTATGGCAGCGCGGATTTCCGCGAAGGGGTCGCGGCCTTTCTGGACAAGCGCAAACCGGTCTGGTCGGGGCGCTGAGCCGCGGTCAGCCGCCCTGCTGTCCCAGCAGGCTTTCCCGCAGGGTGACGCTGGTCTTTTCCAGATGGTCCTTCAGGATCACCGACAGCGCCGCGCCATCGCGCGCCGCCAGCCGGTCAAGGATCAGTTCATGTTCGGCCATGGCCTGATCCCACCGTTCGCGGGTCATGTTCGCCATGTAACGCCCGCGCCGCACCCGCGTCGACAGCGAGCGGTAATGCACGGTCAGCGTGTCGTTATGCGCCGCCGCAAGGATCGCCTCGTGGATCTGCTGGTTCAGCGCGAAATACTCGGGCAGTTCGCCCGCCTTGTAATGCCCGAGCATCCGGTTGTGCAGCGCCCGGATCGCCTCGACCTCATCATCGGTGATCTGCTTGCAGGCCAGTTCCCCCGCCAGCGCCTCCAGCGCGGCCATGACCGGGAACATCTCGTCCAGATCCTCGACCGTGATGGCGCTGACCCAGGCGCCGCGATTGGGCTCCAGGTTCACCAGCCCGTCGGTCGCCAGCACCTTCAGCGCCTCGCGCAGCGGGGTGCGCGACACGCCGTAAAGCTCGCACAGATCCTTTTCGGGCACCTTCTGGCCCATCGGCAGCTGCCCCGAGACGATCATCTCGCGCAGCGCCTCGGTCAGTTCCTCGTGCAGCGAACGGCGGCGCAGCGGGGTTCCTGTGCGGGTGGTCAGGTTCATGCCAACGCCGTCTCCGCCAGTGACCGCTCGAACAGGCGCGCGACATGCATGGCGCGGCGCCCGGTGCCATCGGCGATCTGGTGACGGCACGAGGTGCCATCGGCCAGGACGATGGTTTCCGGCGCGGCGGCGCGAAGGGCGGGAAACAGGCTCAGCTCTCCCATCTGACGCGAAATCTCCTCGGTCTCGATGCCATAGCCAAAGGCCCCGGCCATGCCGCAACAACTTGTCTCGATCACCTGAATATCCGTTTCCGGCAGCAGGGCCAATGCCTTCTGGACGGCGGGCATGACATCCATCGCCTTCTGGTGGCAATGACCGTGCAGCAGGATGCGCGCGCCGGGCGGGCGCAGCGGCAGGTTCAGCCGGCCGGCCTCGTGTTCCTCGGCCAGGTATTCCTCGAACATCTTGGCGGCAGCGGCGATGCGGTCGGTTTCCGGCCCCGGCAGCAGCGCCGGGATTTCATCACGCAGGGTCAGCAGGCTCGACGGTTCCAGCCCGATGATGGTTCGCTCGGCCTCGACATGCGGTGTCAGGGCCGCGATCAGCCGGGCGGCCTCGGCGCGGGCGCGGTCGACCAGACCCACCGACAGGAAGGTGCGGCCGCAATTCAGTGGGCCGCCGCCATCCACGGGGCGCGCCACGGTGACGCGGCGACCTGCGGCTTCCAGCACCCGGGCAGCGGCGCGCAGGTTCTCGGGTTCGAACCAGCGGTTGAAGGGGTCGGCGAAGAGGACGACATCGGCGCCCTCGGCCCCCGGCAACTCGTCATCGCGGAACGGGCGCGCGGACCACTGGGGCAGGGGCCGCCGCGCCGAAAAGCCGGTCGGACCCTGCATCAGCCGCGCCATGAGCGGGATGCGGTTGCGCAGGTTCAGAAGACCCGAGAGCCGCGCGGCATAGGGGGCATAGACCGGCAGGAAGGCCACCAGCCGCTCGTGCAGGCTGAGACCGCGCGTTTTCACCCGCGCCGCCAGTACCTCGATCTTCATCTTCGCCATGTCCACGCCGGTCGGGCATTCGCGCTTGCATCCCTTGCAGGACACGCAGAGCTTCAGGCTCTCGGCCATTGCGTCCGAGGTCAGTGCATCCGGGCCAAGCTGCCCCGAGATCGCGAGCCTGAGCGTATTGGCGCGCCCGCGCGTCACATGCTGCTCGGCCCGGGTCACGCGGTAAGAGGGGCACATGGTCCCGCCGGCCAGCTTGCGGCAGGCGCCGTTGTTGTTGCACATCTCGACCGCGCCCTGAAAGCCGCCGCCCTGACCGGGCCATGCCGACCAGTCGAAGGCGGTTGCCAGCGGGGCAACCGCGTAATCCGGGGCAAAGCGGAACAGGCTGCGATCGTCCATCTTCGGGGCATCGACGATCTTGCCGGGGTTCAGCCGGCGCTCGGGATCGAAGCGGTCCTTCACCTCGCGGAACAGGCTGGTGATCTGGGACCCGAACATGCGTTCATGGAATTCGGAGCGCACGATGCCGTCGCCATGCTCGCCCGAATGCGAGCCCTTGTATTTCGCCACCAGCGCAAAGGCCTCTTCGGCAATGGCGCGCATCCGTTTGACATCGGCGTCCAGCTTGAGGTTCAGGACCGGGCGCACATGCAGGCAGCCGACCGAGGCATGGGCATACCAGGTACCCTTGGTGCCGTGGCGCTGGAATACCTCGGTCAACTCGCTGGTGTAGTCGGCGAGGTCGGGCAGTGCGACGGCGCAATCCTCGACGAAAGAGACGGGTTTCCCCTCCTGCTTCATCGACATCATGATGTTGAGGCCGGATTTGCGCACCTCGGCAATCTGGGTTTGCAACCGCTGGTCGGTGATCGTCACCACACCGCCCCAGCCCTTGCCCTGACCCCGCCAGTCAAAGCCCAGATCACCCATGCACTGCTCCAACAGCCGCAGCTTTTCGGCATTGGCGCCCGCATCGCCCTCGTCGAACTCCACCAGCAGCAGCGCCTCGGGGGTGCCCTGCACGAAACGTTCGATGGTGGGGCGGAACAGCGGGATCTGGCGCGAAAGGCCGATCATCGTGGCATCGACCAGTTCCACCGACAGCGGGTCAAGCGCCACCAGATGCTGCGTCGCCGCCATTGCCTGGTAGAAGCTGGGGAAATGGCAGACGCCCAGCACACGCTGGCCGACCAGCGGCCAGAGCCGCAGTTCGATCCTGGTGAAATAGGCCAGCGTGCCTTCGCTGCCGACCAGGAGATGCGACAGGTTGATCGGCTGGTTCGACGGCACCAGCGCGTCGATGTTATAGCCGCCGACGCGGCGGGTGAGTTTCGGGATGCGGTCCTCGATCAGTGCGGCATTCTCGCGGCCAAGGTCCAGCAGCGGGTCCACCAGTTCGGCGCCCGGCCCGCCCGACTGGTCCAGCGGGCCGAAGGTCGCCACCGTGCCATCGGCCATGATCGCCTCGATCGACAGCACGTTGTTGCGCATGGTGCCATAGCGCAGCGAGCGGCCACCGCAGGAATTGTTGGCCACCATGCCGCCGATGGTGGCGCGCGAGGCGGTGGAGACATCGACCGGGAACCACAGCCCATAGGGTTTCAGCGCGCGGTTCAGGTCGTCGAGCACGATCCCCGGCTCGACCACCACCCGGCGATTTTCGGGGTCCAGTTCGAGGATGCGGTTGAAATGCACCGAGTTGTCGAGGATCAGCCCGGAATTCACCGTCTGGCCGCATTGCGAGGTGCCGCCGCCCCGGCCGGTGACCGGCACGCCCGCCGCCCGCGCCGCGGCCAGCGCGATCTCGACATCCTCGCGCCCGGTCGGGATCGCCACGCCCTGCGGCATGATCTGATAGAACGAGGCATCGGTGGAATAGCGCCCGCGCGAGAAGGGGTCGAACAGGATCTCGCCCCGGAAGTCCTGCCGCAAAGCCTGATCCAGCATCCCGCCCCCTCGTCCAACGTCTCTCGTCACAAGCCTGTTGACTCAGGACTAGTCGAAATGAATATATAATGCAAAATTAAAAACGCAACTTGGGCATCTGGCCCAGAGGGAGGACAAGATGACCCAGCGCGCCGGCCGCCATTTCCTGCAGATCCCCGGCCCCAGCCCGGTTCCCGACCGCGTGCTGCGCGCCATCTCGGCGCAGGTGATCGACCATCGCGGCCCGGATTTCGCCGGCGTCGGGCGGCAGGCGCTGGACGGCATGAAGCAGGTCTTCAAGACCCGTCAGGATGTCATCATCTATCCTGCCTCGGGCACCGGCGCGTGGGAGGCCGCGCTGGTCAATGCGCTGTCCGAGGGCGACCGGGTGCTGATGTACGAGACCGGGCATTTCGCCGCCATGTGGAAGAAGATGGCCGAAAAGCTGGGTCTTGTCCCCGAATTCATCGCCGGCGACTGGCGCGGAGGCGCCGATCCCGATGCCATCGAGGCGCGGCTGCGGGCGGACAAGGACCATGAGATCAAGGCGGTCTGCGTGGTCCATAACGAGACCTCGACCGGCTCGGTCTCGCCCGTGGTCGAGGTGCGGCAGGCCATCGATGCGGCAGGTCATTCGGCGCTGCTGATGGTCGACACGATCTCGGGCCTCGCCTCGATCGATTTCCGCTTTGACGACTGGGGCGTCGATGTTGCGGTCTCGGGATCGCAGAAGGGGCTGATGCTGCCACCGGGGATTTCCTTCAACGCAGTCAGCGAAAAGGCGATGGCGGTCTCGGAAGCGGGCGGGATGCGGCGATCCTATTGGGACTGGCGCGAGATGAAGGCCAGCAATGCCACTGGCTATTTCCCCTATACGCCGGCGACCAACCTGCTGTTCGGGCTGAACGAGGCGATTGCCATTCTGCACGAGGAGGGGCTGGAGAACGTCTTTGCCCGGCATCAGCGGCATGGCGCGGCGACGCGCGCCGCCGTGCGGCAGTGGGGGCTGGAGGTGTTGTGCCAGCGGCAGGGACAGGAAAGCGGTGTGCTTACGGCGGTCATGATGCCCGAGGGTCACAGCGCCGATGCCTTCCGCGCCACGGCGCTGAAGCATTACGATATTTCGCTGGGCAACGGCCTGTCGAAGGTCGCCGACAAGGTGTTCCGCATCGGCCATCTGGGCGACATCAACGACCTGACGCTGATCGGGACACTGACCGGGGTGGAACTCGGGCTGCGCAAGGCCGGGGTGCCGCATCGGGCGGGCGGCGTCGATGCGGCGATGGCGGTGCTGGATGAGACCGCCGCGCCGGGGATCGCTGTCGAATAACGGGTGGCTCAGCCGCCATCCGCGACCAGACCGGCCGCCTCGATGGCGCGCTTGGCGCAGGTCTCGTCATTGTCGGAACTGTCGCCGGTGATGCCGACGGCGCCGATGATCCGCCCCTCGTGGCGGATCAGCACGCCGCCCGGCACCGGAACCAGCTTGCCGCCCGCCAGCGCATTCATCGACTGGATGAAATAGGGCTGGTCCTTCGCGCGCTCGAAAATGGTGCGCGAGCCGAGACCCAGCGCCACCGCCCCCTTGGCCTTGCCCTGCGCAATCTCGGGCCGCAGCGTGCTGGTGCCATCCTGCCGCAGCAGCACCTTCAGATTGCCGGCCGCATCGATCACCGCCACGGTGATCGGCTTCAGGCCCATCTCAGCGGCGATCGACAGGCAATCGTCGGCGATCCTGCGCGCGGTGGTCAGGTCAAGCTCCATGGTCGTCTCCTCTTCAACTCCTGCCGGGCATTTCGGCCCGGCCCGGCAAGGTTTGTGCGCGATAATAAGGGGACTGGCCAGAACCTCAGGGCCGGAGGTGGGAACAATCTGTGCCTAAAAGATGAGTCAGATGATCGTTTCGACTACTTCAAGGTTAATATTCTTAACGCAAGTGTCGTGCAGGCGACATTCGCTCTGCGTGTATCGGCTAGGTTGGTGGTGTAGCTAGTGCCGGTTCGGAAGCATCGTGACGGTTTCGCGTTCTCACCTCGTTTCCGTTTTTGTTCAAGGTGTTGTTGCCATTGTCGTTCGCCCACCAGCAGATGTTCCCTCAGACATCTTCCTTCGCGTTCCTTGGCGGGGGCGTGAAGGCCGACAATGATGACGCTCGGACCTGGTCGGGATCGACTTAACTGGGGTTGACCGACCAGGTCCAAAAATCCCCCCGCACCCGACGGTGCTGCGGCAGTGCAGCCCCGTTGTCAGCCGGGATGTGGTGGTTTTTCCGCCCGGTCTTTTCGACGATACTTCCGGCTGGCTTGGCAGCACCGGGCGGGCCGTCGACGGAACGGGCGGTTTTCGGAGGCGGCTTCCCCTGCTGCCGCTTGTCCGCTGCGCAGACCTGTCTTGCCCGAGTCCCCCCGGGCCGGACAGATCCGCTGATTTCGCCCGGCATCGACAGGAACCCTCCTGATGGTGTCGGGTGAAAGGCGTTGTGAGCGGATGACTTCGCGCCGGGATGGCCGAAGCCTCCGTCAAGTCAGGAACTCACGTGCGCCATCTTTGGCGCGGGTCGTTGGTGCTTGCGCCTCTGTAATCCAAAGGCTTTGGAACCACTCCCGATCCGCGACGAAACGCCGCGAACGCTGGCAAGGGGCCGGAAAAGCCCTGCGCTGGCCTCGATTTCTCCGCTCCCGGTTGTGATCTGGTCCGAATATTTTACTTGCGGCTGTTAACCTTTTTGTCTTTGATGGCAGGTGAACTACCTGTTTCAATTCGAGTATCGGACGATTTATCGGTCCCGCCCGCTTCGCTGCCAAAGACGGGAGCCAACAGATGTCCGCGTCTCGGACCAAGCCGGGTTTGGCCGGTGCCATAACGGCTGACGGCCGGTTGAGCCGGCGCAGTTTCATCGCATCCGCCAGCGGGTTGATCGCCGTTACGGTTCTGGGCCTTCCCCGCGCAGCGTCCGCGCATTCCACGCAGCCGATGACTTTCCCCCCGGGCGCGCTGGGGAAACCGGGCACCGCCACACAGCGCATCGACGGCCTTGCCAAGGTGCGCGGCGACAAGGTCTTTGCCCGGGACTATGCCGCGCGGGACATGCCGGGCTGGCCTGCCGCGCAATGGCACGCCCTCTATCTCTATGCGCTGACCACCGATCACGCATTTCTGGGGCTGGACCTGTCGGGACTGACCAAGGCCGCTCAGCCCCGGCGCATCGTCTATGGCGATGACATGTCGAAATCACTGCGCTCGCCCAAACTGGTCCGCCGCCGCGATCTGGCCATCGACGAGAAGCTGCAGCAGGCCGGGCAGACCGGCAAGCAGCGGCAAGGCTTCGACCGGCCGACCGGGCAGGAGTTTGACCTGATCGTGCAGCCGGGCGCGACTCCGAACTATCTCGGCCAGGCGGTCGCGCTGTTACTCTTCGACAGTGCCGCCGCCTGTCGCGCGGCGCAGCGCGAGATGCGCTTTCGCGATAGCGACTTTCAGGCCTATGCCGCAGATGTCAGCCGGTCCGAGAATATGGGAGAGATTTTCCCGCCCCAGACGACCTATGTGAAATACGATCTGAACGGCCAGCAGTTCAGCTATGCCAGCGCCGATCCCGAGAATTACCTGGCCGAGGTGCCGGGCTGGCAGGGCAGGATCGCCGCCGAGATCGCGGCCCATCCCGATTACATCACCCAGCCCATCGCCTGCGACATGCAGGCCACGGACCCGATGTTCCTCGAACCGGAAGCCGGGCTGGTCTGGTATGACGCCGAGACGGCGGCGCTGAACATCGTCCTTGGCACGCAATCGCCCGATGGCGATGTCCGCGACCTTGCCGGGATGTTCGGCTCGGCGGATTCCCCGGTGAAGGTCGAGGCGATCAACCTGACCCCCTGCTCCCCGGGCGGCGGCTTCGGCGGGCGCGACAGTTCACCCTTCACGCTGATGCTGGCGCTGGCGGCACCCTTTGCCGAAGGCAACCCGGTCCGTCTGGCGCTGGACCGGTTCGAGCAGTTCCGCACCGGGTTGAAGCGCCACGGCACCATCGTCAAGGGCGCGCTGACCGCCGCGCCCGACATGTCTCTGAAACTGGTCGAGATGAATTTCGCCTTCGACGGCGGTGGGCGCAAGAACCTCAGCCCCTATTGCGCGGCGCTGGCGGCGCTCTGCGCCGGCGGCGCCTATCAACTGCCGATGGCGAACATCTTTGCCGAGGCGCGGCACAGCCAGAACATCTCGGGCGGGTCGCAGCGGGGCTTTGGCGGCCCGCAGGCCTATTTCGCAATCGAGACCGCGCTGGATGATCTGGCGGCAGGGCAGGGCTGGGACCCTGTGGCGCTGCGCCGCGCCAATCTGGCGACAGAAACCAGCACCACGGTCGCGGGCGGGCCGATCGCGCAGGAATTGCGGCTGGCCGAGATGCTGGACCTTGCCGCGGCGCATCCGCTGTGGCGCGACCGTGCCGCGATCAAGGCCGGGTTCGCCGCGCGGGGCATTAGCTATGGCACCGGCCTTGCCCTGTCGCTGCAGGCCTATGGCACCTCGGGCGATGGCATGGTCGCGGCGGTCAGGATGGCCCCGGATGGCAGTTTCAGCGTGCAGTCCGATGCGGTCGACATGGGCAATGGCTCGGCCACGACGCTGGCCGTGGCGATCGGTGAGTATCTGGGCACCAATGCCAGCAGCATCGAGATGGCGGATTATGACCTCTTCGGCCAGACCGGATTGACGACAGATGATCCGGAAAAGCAGCGTTGGGCCAATCCGCGCTGGACGGCGAAAAGCACCGGCTCGTCATCGGCCTGCCTGACCGGGCTGCATCAGGTCCATACCGTCAAGGAAACGGCGCGCGCCATGTTCGAGGGCAGCATCCTGCCCGCAGCCCGGCGGCTCTGGCAGCTGCCCGACCTGGTGTCGAGCGACGTGGCATGGGTGGGCGGATTGCTGGTCGACATCAGGGGATTCATGCCGCCCCTGAGCCATCGGCAGTTGGCGCAGGACATCTACGCCAGCCTTGGCACCGACACGCCGCTGCCGACCGGTGCCTTGGGTCATGCCTATTTCCAGTCGGACTGGGCCGAGGCCGATTTCGATACAGCCGGTGGCAGGTTGCGCCTGCGCCTCGACGGTCTCGCCTGTTACGGCGCGGAGGGCGCGGCGCCCAAGCCGATCCCGCGCCAGAACACCATCGGCCCCGATGCCCTGACCACCCGCTATTCCCGCTATGTCTGGGCGCCCTGCCTGAACGTGATCGGGTTGACGGTCGACCGCGCGAATGGCCGGGTCGAGCTGCAGAACGTGCTGAGCGTCCTGAACGCCGGGCGCATCCATGTGCCGGAACTGGTCTCGGGCCAATCGCAGGGCGGGATCGCCATGGCCCTTGGTTATGCGCTGATGGAGGACATGCCGGAGGGGATGGAGGGGCCGGCCAACGGGCTCTGGAACCTGAACCGCTATCATTTGCCGCGCATGGCCGATCTGCCGCTGGCCACCAGCTATGCACCCGACCTTCGGGCACAGGAACTGGTGGTCCTGAAGGAAACGCCGGGCGATGGCCGGGCCGGGCGCGGCATTGCCGAGGCGGTCATGTGTTCGGTCGCGCCGGCGATTTCGAACGCGCTCTTCGATGCGGTCGGGCGACGCTATGCCTCGCTGCCGATCACGCCGCAGAAGATCCTGCAGGGGTTGGCGTCATGAGCATCCGTTTCACCGTCAATGGCCAGCCGCAAGAGGTCGCCGATACGCGCGGCACGGATCGGCTGATCGATTATCTGCATGACGACCTGAACCTGACCGGCACCAAGTTCGGCTGCGGCATCGGCGTCTGCCGGGCCTGCACCGTGGTCATGGCCAAGGCACCGAACCCCGCCGGCACGCAGATCGTCAGCTGTTCGACCCCGCTGTCACTGCTGGCGGGGGCCGAGATCACCACCATCGAAGGCGTCACGCCGAAAGAAGGACTACTGCCGATCCAGCAGGCCTTTCTCAGCCATTTCGCGTTCCAATGCGGCTATTGCGCGCCGGGCTTCGTGATGGCAGCCCAGCTGTTCCTCGAGGGGCTGGCGGCCCGGCCTGTTCCTGTTGACCAGCTGGACGCGGCGATCGCCCGCGCCATCGGCGATCATATCTGCCGCTGTTCCGGCTATGTACGGTATGCGCAGGCGCTGAAAGAGGTTGCGCTGTCGGTTCTGGCCCAAGGGGGCGACGCGACATGATCCGGGCGCTGCTTCTCGCAACGGCGGCGCTGCTGACGGTCGCAGCCGGTGTCTCGGCCCAGACCAGCCATCAGGCCTATGCCCAACAATGCCGGGAAGCCATCGGCGATCTGCCCGATTTTTCCTGCGCCGATGGCGTGCCGGTGCCGGTCACACAGGACGGGCAGGAGGTGCGAACTCCGGTGCCGGGCATGACCTGCGACCGGCCCTCGCTTCTGGACAATGGCACGGGTTCCGATGGCCAATGCGTGCCGCATTCCCGCATCCTGAACCTTTCGACCGACCGCATGATGGTTTCGGTCATGTGCCGTCAGAAGGTCATCCGCGCGGCGGACAGTCTGGACTTTGACGACATCGATGTGATCGCCCACAACCCAGCGACAGGGGCGACCTGCTGGTTCCAGGCTTCGGGCAGTGATGGGCAACCGGTGTCGGGCCGGACGGTGCGCTCGCCCACGGCGGGACAGGATGACGGTTTCTGGAAGGCGCCGGAGGACGTGGCCACGGATGGCTGTGGCAATTGCCATGACAACGACCCTTTCATGTATTCGCCCTTCGTCGGGCAGGTCATCTCGGAACTGCCGGCTGCGCCCTTCGGCCCCTATTTCCATGTCGGTCCGGAATTCGGCTTCGACGCATGGCCGACGCGGACCTTTGATCTCGCGGACAACACCTGCCTCTCGTGTCACCGCATCGGCACCGATCAGACCTGCGGCGCGCTGACCCGGGTGATGACGGGTCAGACCGTCCCGACCGGGGCCGACGCGCTGGCCCGCAGCTATGCCTTCACCCATGCCATGCCACCGGATTTCAATCAGGATATCGAAACTTGGACGACAATCTACGGCCCTGCCATCGACCAGATCCGCTCTTGCTGCCTCGATCCCGATCAGGCCGCCTGCCGACCGACCTTGCTGCCAGGGGCCGATCCGTGAGGAACAGCACGGCCTTCCCCAATCTCCTGCGCGCGAATATCCTGGCCAACCTGCCCGACGAGACCAGAACCAGTTTTATCGACCAGTGCCTCGTCCGCTGCCACAGCGCGCCGGTCGAGATCCTGACCCAAGGCGTGCCGGCGGCGGGGCTGTTTCTCGTCGCGCATGGCCGGGTCGAGGTCAGCCATTGCGATGAGGACGGGAACAGCTCGCTGATCTATATCGCCGGGGCCGGCGAGGTTCTGGGCGAGGTCGAGGCGCTGACCGACAATCCCTGCGCGGCAAGCTGCACCACGCTACCGAACACCACGCTTCTGTTCTGCCCGACCGCCCAGATCATCGAGCGCATCGGCTCGGTGCAGTTCTTCCGCAACATCCTGTCGACCATGTATGAACGGCTGATGCGCGACAACCGGCTGCTGATCATCAACCAGTTCTACACGCTGGATCAGCGGCTCTGCATCTACCTGGGTCAGCTGAGCAGCCCCAACCGTCCCGATGTCGAGATCAGCCAGGCGCAGCTGGCCGGGATGATCGGCTGCTCGCGTCAGGCCATCAACCGCAAGCTGGCGAAGCTGCAGGACGAGGGCCTGATAGGGCTTGGCAAGGGCAAGATCCGCGTGCTGGACCGCGAGGGGCTGGAACGGATGGGCGACGTGGTACGCTAGAGCGCGGAGCGGCATCTCGTGTGTTGCATCGGCCCGCGCCTTCGCCACAGCATGACCGGGGAAGCCGCGCCGGAGGATTCGCGTGATCGACAAGCTGGAAATGTTCCTTGCCGTCGCCAAGGAAGGCCATTTCGGCCGCGCGGCGCAAAGCCTCGGGATCACCCAGCCCTCGCTGTCCGCCGGGATCAAGCAGCTTGAGGGGCAGCTGGGCGTTCTGTTGATCCTGCGCGGCTCGCGCTATGGCGGGCTCACGCCCGAGGGCGAGAAGGCGCTGCTCTGGGCGCGTCGCATCGTCGGCGATGCCCGGCAGCTGCGCGAGGAAATGCGGGTGGCGCGGCACGGTCTGGCCGGCCGTTTGCGCATCGCCGTGATCCCGACCGCTCTGCCCTGGGCCGCCCGCGTCTCGGCGCATTTCCGCAAGGCGCATCCCCATGTGGAATTCACCTTCCTGTCGCGGACCTCGATCGAGATCCTGCAAATGCTGGACGGGCTCGAGGTGGATGCCGGGATCTCCTACCTGGACAACGAACCCCTGGGAAAGGTGACGTCGGTCAGGCTCTACAACGAGCGGTACATGATCATCGCCCGCGAGGATCATCCCTTTGCCAAGGCCGATTCGCTGCCCTGGTCGGCGCTGGACGGGCAGCCCCTATGCCTCTTGACCGCCGACATGCAGAACCGCCGGATCATCAATCGCGCCTTTGCCGAGGCCGGTATCGTGCCCCGGGTGGCGGTCGAGGCGAATTCGACCATCGTCATGGTCTCGCAGGTCCTTGCCGAGAATGCGCTGACCATTCTGCCCGAGGGCATCGCCGCGTTCCTGACCGAGGGAAAACCCTTGAAACTGATCGCCTTGGAGGGCGCGACGCCCAATCACGCCGTCGGCCTGATCGCCCCGTGGCGCGACCCGGAACCGCCGGCGATCAAGGCGCTGCTGACCGAGACAAGGCGGCTGGTCAGGGTCTCGGACGATAGTTGATGCCTATCGATTAACGGATCATCGATATTGATTTGGCGTGCGACTAACGGCTTAGCTGCCCCATCCAATTCGATGAAAGGCCAGCTATGCTTGATCGAGCGCAAGCCCCATCCACCGAGGAGATCCGCGAGGTCGTGACGCCGCTCGCCGGGCTCGAGGGTCCGCTGCTGCCGATGCTGCACGCCTTGCAGGACACCTATGGGCTGATCCCCGAGGGCGCCGTGCCGGTGCTGGCCGATCTCCTGAACCTTGGCCGGGCCGAGGTGCATGGCGTCATCAGCTTCTACCACGATTTCCGCGATCACCCGACCGGGCGGCATGTGCTGAAGATCTGCCGGGCCGAGGCCTGCCAGTCGATGGGTGGCAACGCGCTGGCTGCCGCGACGCTGAAGAAGCTGGGGGTCGACTGGCATGGGACCACCGCCGATGGCGCGGTGACGGTCGAGCCGATCTATTGCCTTGGCCTCTGCGCCTGCGCCCCGGCGGCGATGCTGGATGGCCGCGTGGTCGGGCGGCTGGACGAGGATCGCATGGGCAAGCTGCTGGCGGAGGTCCGGGCATGAAGATCTATGTTCCGATGGACAGCGCCGCCACGGCGCTTGGTGCCGACGAGGTGGCCAAGGCGCTGGCGCGCGAGATCGCGGCGCGGGGCCTCGACGCCCAGATCATCCGCAACGGCACGCGCGGCATGATCTGGCTGGAGCCGCTGGTCGAGATCGACCGGGGCGATGGCCGGATGGGCTATGGCCCGGTGACGCCCGCCGATGTGCCGGCGATCCTTGACGGTAGCGCGCAGAGCCTTGGCCCGGTCGAGGAGATCCCCTTCTTCGCCAACCAGACCCGGCTGACCTTTGCCCGCTGCGGGGTGATCGATCCGCTGGACCTGGATGACTACGCGGCCCATGGCGGGCTGGCGGGTCTGACCCGTGCCATTGCCATGAGCTCGGCAGAAATCGTGCAGGAGGTTGCCGACAGCGGGCTGCGCGGGCGCGGCGGGGCGGGGTTCCCGACCGGCATCAAGTGGAAGACCGTGGCCGAGGCCGATGCCGATCAGAAATACATCGTCTGCAATGCCGACGAGGGCGACAGCGGCACCTTTGCCGACCGGATGATCATGGAGGGCGACCCCTTCACCCTGATCGAGGGCATGGCCATCGCCGGTCTCGGCGTGGGCGCGACCCGCGGCTATGTCTATCTGCGCAGCGAATATCCCGATGCCATCCGGGTGATGCGGGCGGCGGTGAAGATCGCCCGCCAGCGCGGGGTGCTGGGCGCGGATGTGCTCGGTTCGGGCCGGGCCTTCGACATGGAGATCCGGCAGGGTGCCGGGGCCTATGTCTGCGGCGAGGAAACCAGCCTTCTGAACAGCCTCGAGGGCAAGCGCGGCGTGGTCCGCGCCAAGCCGCCACTGCCGGCGCTGGAGGGGTTTCTGGGCAGGCCCACGGTCGTCAACAACGTCATCAGCCTCGCGACCGTGCCGGTCATCTTCGAGAAGGGCGCGCAGCATTATGCCGATTTCGGCCTCGGCCGCTCGCGCGGCACGGTGACGCTGCAGATCGCCGGGAACGTGAAACATGGCGGGCTATATGAAACCGCCTTCGGGCTGACGCTTGGCGAGGTGGTAAACGGCATCGGAGGCGGCACCGCAACCGGACGTCCGGTCAAGGCGGTGCAGGTCGGCGGGCCGCTGGGGGCCTATATGCCGGTCAGCAAGTTCGACACGCCCGTGGGCTATGAAGAATTTGACAAGAACGGCGGACTGATCGGCCATGCCGGGCTGGTGGTCTTTGACGACAGTGCCGACATGCTGCAGATGGCCCGCTTCGCCATGGAGTTCTGCGCCGTGGAAAGCTGCGGCAAATGCACCCCCTGCCGCATCGGCGCGGTGCGCGGCGTCGAGACCATCGACCGCATCGCCGCCGGCGATCCCGGTGCTGCCGACCTCTTGACCGATCTTTGCGAGACAATGAAGGACGGCTCGCTTTGCGCCTTGGGGGGCTTCACCCCCTTCCCGGTCATGTCGGCGCTGACGCAATTCCCCGATGACTTCGTCTGCCAGAAGGAAGCCGCCGAATGAAGGATTTCATCATCCCCCAATTCGCCCCCGGCGATGATCGCGACATGGGCACCCCCGCGCGCACCGGTGCGCCCGTCACCCTGCTGATCGACGGCTTTCCCGTCACCGTGGCCGAGGGCACCTCGGTCATGCGCGCCGCCTTCGAGGCCGGGATCGAGGTTCCGAAGCTGTGCGCCAGCGACAACCTGGAAGCCTTCGGCTCCTGTCGGCTCTGCGTGGTCGAGATCGAGGGGCGGCGCGGGCTGCCGGCCTCCTGCACCACGCCGGTCAGCGAGGGCATGGTGGTCCATACCCAGTCCGAGAAGGTCCGCAAGATCCGTCGCGGGGTGATGGAGCTCTATATCAGCGACCACCCGCTGGACTGCCTGACCTGCTCGGCCAATGGCGATTGCGAATTGCAGGACGCCGCCGGTCAGGTGGGTCTGCGCGATGTGCGCTATACGCCGGGCGAGAACCATTTCGACCCCTCGGGAACCGGCGCGCGAAGCCAGTCCGAGGCGCGTCTCAGGATGCCCACAGGCGAGGCCAACCCGCTTTATACCCCCAAGGATAACAGCAACCCCTATTTCAGCTTCGATTCCTCGAAATGCATCGTCTGCTCGCGTTGCGTTCGGGCCTGTGAAGAGGTGCAGGGCACATTCGCCCTGACCATCGAGGGAAGGGGCTTTGACAGCCGGGTCAAGGCCGGGGCGGTCGGGGATGATTTCCTCAGCTCGGATTGCGTTAGCTGTGGCGCCTGCGTGCAGGCCTGCCCGACCGCGACCCTGCAGGAGAAATCGGTCATCACCATGGGCACGCCCACCCGCTCGATCATCACCACCTGCGCCTATTGCGGGGTCGGCTGTTCGTTCAAGGCAGAGCTGAACGGCGATCAGCTGGTGCGCATGGTGCCTTACAAGCATGGCAAGGCCAATCGCGGACATAGCTGCGTCAAGGGCCGCTTTGCCTATGGCTATGCGGCGCACAAGGACCGCATCCTGAAGCCGATGATCCGCGAGACCATCGACCAGCCTTGGCGCGAGGTCAGCTGGGACGAGGCGCTGAGCTTTGCCGCCAACCGGATGAAGGGGCTGCAGGAGCAATATGGCCGCCAGTCGGTCGGCGTCATCACCTCCTCGCGCTGCACCAATGAGGAAACCTATCTGGTGCAGAAGCTGACCCGCGCGGTCTTCAAGAACAACAATACCGATACCTGCGCCCGCGTCTGCCATTCGCCCACCGGCTACGGCCTCGGCAAGACCTATGGCACCTCGGCCGGGACGCAGGATTTCGACAGCGTCGAGGAAACCGATGTGGTCGTCGTGATCGGCGCCAATCCGACCGACGGTCATCCGGTCTTTGCCAGCCGGCTGAAAAAGCGGCTGCGCGAGGGTGCCAAGCTGATCGTCATCGACCCGCGCCGCACCGATATCGTCCGCTCGGCCCATATCGAGGCGCAGTATCACCTGCCGCTGCGCCCCGGCACCAATGTCGCCGTGGTCTCGGCCATTGCCCATGTGATCGTGACCGAGGGCCTCTTCAACGAGGATTTCATCCGCACCCGCTGTGACTGGGACGAATTCCAGTTCTATGCCGAGTTCATCAGCGACCCGCGCCACAGCCCCGAAGCGACCCAGCTTCTGACCGGCGTGCCGGCGGCCGATCTGCGCGCCGCAGCGCGGCTCTATGCCACCGGCGGCAACGGCTCGATCTATTACGGGCTTGGCGTGACCGAGCACAGTCAGGGCTCGACCACGGTCATGGGCATCGCCAACCTTGCCATGCTGACTGGCAATATCGGCCGCCCCGGCGTGGGGGTGAACCCGCTGCGCGGCCAGAACAATGTTCAGGGCTCGTGCGACATGGGGTCCTTCCCGCATGAACTGCCGGGCTATCGCCATGTGAAGCTGCCCGATGTGCGGGCGATCTTCGAGAAGGCCTGGGGCGTCGAGATCGATCCCGAGCCCGGCCTGCGCATCCCCAATATGCTGGATGCGGCAGTCGAGGGCCGGTTCAAGGGTCTCTACTGCCAGGGCGAAGACATCCTGCAATCGGACCCCGACACCCATCACGTCGCGGCGGGGCTTGCGGCCATGGACTGTGTCATCGTCCATGACCTGTTCCTGAACGAGACGGCAAACTACGCCCATGTCTTCCTGCCGGGTTCCTCTTTCCTCGAGAAGGATGGCACCTTCACCAATGCCGAGCGCCGCATCAATCGCGTGCGCAAGGTGATGGCACCGCTCAATGGCTACGAGGACTGGGAGGTGACGCAGCTTCTGGCGAATGCCATGGGCGCGGACTGGCATTACACCCATCCAAGCCAGATCATGGACGAGATCGCGGCGACCACGCCCAGCTTTGCCGGGGTGAATTACGAAATGCTCGAGGAAAAGGGGTCGGTGCAATGGCCCTGCAACGAGGCAGTGCCCGACGGCACGCCGCTGATGCATGTCGATGGCTTCGTCTCGGGCAAGGGCCGGTTCATGGTCACCGAATATGTCGCCACCGATGAACGCACCGGCCCGCGCTTCCCGCTGTTGCTGACCACCGGGCGGATCCTGTCGCATTACAATGTCGGTGCGCAGACGCGGCGCACGGATAACGTGGCATGGCATCCCGAGGATCTGCTGGAGATCCATCCCCATGATGCCGAGGTACGCGGCGTGAAGGAGGGTGACTGGGTACGGTTGGCCAGCCGGGCGGGTGAGACCACCCTGCGCGCCACCCTGACCGACCGGGTCAGCCCGGGTGTGGTCTATACCACCTTCCACCACCCGACGACGCAGGCCAATGTCATCACCACCGATTTCTCGGACTGGGCGACCAATTGCCCGGAATACAAGGTGACGGCGGTGCAGATCAGCCCCTCGAACGGGCCTTCGGAATGGCAGGAACGCTATAACGAGCAGGCCGAGCGCTCGCGCCGCATCCTGCCGGCGGCGGAATGACCATGATCCCCGCCGCCGCCACGACCTCCTTCGCCACGCATTTCCGCGCGGGTCGCCACGCGCAGATGGTTCATGCCCTGCCCGAAGAGACCGCCATCTCGATGGTCTATGACGGCAGCGCCCATGCCGTGATGATGGCCAGCCCCGCCGATCTCGAGGATTTCGCCACCGGCTTCACTCTGACCGAAGGCATCGTCGAGAGCGCCGACCAGATCAGCAAGATCGACCTTGTGGCCCATGACAAGGGCGTCGAGGTGCAGATGTGGCTGGAAGGGGATCGCGGGTTACAACTGGCGGCGCGGCGCCGGACCATGGCCGGGCCGGTCGGCTGCGGGCTGTGCGGCATCGAAAGCCTCGATCAGGCGGTGCGCGAGCTGCCCGATTGTTCGGATGTCGGCGCGCAGTTCAGCGTTGATGAGGTGACGGCCGCGACCGCCGCGCTGCGTGACTGGCAGCCGCTGCATGACCGCACCCGCGCGGTGCACGCGGCGGGCTTCCTGCTGCCCGGTCAGGGGATCGTTTTGGCCCGCGAGGATGTCGGCCGCCACAACGCACTGGACAAGCTGATCGGCGCATTGGCGCGCCAGGGCATCGATGCCGGCACCGGCGCCATCGTGCTGACCAGCCGAGTCTCGGTCGAGATGGTGCAGAAGACCGCCATGGCGCGCTGCGGCACGCTGATCGCGGTTTCAGCGCCCACGGCCCATGCTCTGCGACTGGCTGCCGGCGCCGGCCTTACCCTTGCCGCCTATGCCCGCGCCGAGGGCTTCGACCTGTTTTCCAACCCGCACCGCCTGTCGCACGAGGTCGCCGATGTCGCCTGAAAAGATGGTCATGATGGCCAACCAGATCGCCACCTTCTTCGACAGCCAGCCGGGCGATCCGGCCAAGGCCATCGCCGGCCATCTCAGCGATTACTGGGACCCGCATATGCGGCGGCAGCTGGCGGATTATGTCGGCGAGGGCGGTGCGCGCTTGCTGCCGACGGTGCGCGAGGCGGTGGCACGGCTGGTCGAGACGGCGCGGGCATGACGCCGGGTCGCCCCGGCAGGGCCAGGCCGAGACTTCAACAATCAACTGCAGGTGAAGGACCGGCAGGCCGTATCGCCTTGGGTTGACCTTATCGACTGGAGGTTTCAGGCTGACAGATGAGCGAAAATTGTTCGCTCTGGCCTGACATCCAGACCCGACAAGGAGCATTTCATGACCAGTGAACCGATCCGCGATCCGAAAGCCGACGCGCTTCTGACGCCGCAGAACGCCACCTTCGTCATCATCGATTACCAGCCCGTCCAGGTGAACTCGATCGCCTCGATGGACCGACAGCTTTTGATCAACAATATCGTCGGCTGCGCGCGGGCGGCGGTGGTCTATGGTCTGCCGATCGTCCATTCGACCGTGAACGTGAAGACCGGCCTGAACAAGCCGCCGATCCCACAGATCCGCAAGGCGCTTGGCGGCGTGCCGACGATCGACCGCACCACGATCAATTCCTGGGAGGATGTGGAATTCCGGCAGGCGGTCAAGGATGCGGGCCGCAAGAAGCTGATCATGACCGCGCTCTGGACCGAGGCCTGCCTGACCTTCCCGGCGCTCGATGCGCTCAGCGAAGGCTACGAGGTCTATGTGCCGATCGATGCCGTCGGCGGCACCTCGTCGGCCGCGCATGAGGCCGGGCTGCGCCGGATCGAACAGGCGGGCGGCAAGATGATCAGCGTGCCGCAGCTGTTCTGCGAGCTGCAGCGCGACTGGAGCCGGGCCGAGACGGTGCCCGCCTTCATGGACCTGTTCATCCAGACCGGCGGCACGGCGGGGATCCAGTTCTCCTACGACCGCACCGAATAGACCTGCAATGGCCCGCCCCGGATCGGGGCGGGCCGTCTGTCTTACAGGAACTTGCCCGGCAGTTTCGGGCGGTACATGAACAGCGTCAGCAGTGCCGTCAGCGCCAGCGCGATACCCAGCAGCAGGAACATGTCGGCATAGGCCAGCACGAAGGCCTCGCGCTGAACCGTCCCGGCCAGCATTGCCGTCGCCCGATCGGCAGCCAGCGCCGGATCGATGGCCTGCGCCTCGAGCGTGGCGGCACTCGCATCTATACGCCCCTGCACCAGCGCCGACCCGCTTTCGACATGCAGACCCAGCAGGGCGGAATGCAGCTGCTCCTGCTTGCGGGTGAAAGTCGCAACCAGTGCCAGACCGGCCGCCGAGGCCACGGTGCGGGTGATATGGACCAGCGAGGCGATCCAGGGGATCTCGCGGATGGTGATCTCTTCGGTCATCAGCACCATCAGCGGCACGGCGATGAAGGGCGCCGCGAGCGATTGCACCAGAAGCGCCGGCAGCAACTGCTCGCCCGCCCACAGATGCGTCAGGTCGGTCAGCATCAAGGTGCCGGCGGCGAAGACCAGAAGCCCAAAAGCCACCAGATTGCGCGGATCGAGGCGATAGACCAGCCAGGCGACAAAGGGCGTCAGCACCAGCTGCGGCAGGGCCGAGACCCAGAACACCGTGCCGCTTTCCAGCGCCCGGAACCCCTGAACGCGGATCAGGTATTGCGGGATCAGGTAGGCCGAACTCATCAGCCCGATGCGCATGACGAACATCACGAGAAGGCTCAGCCCGATATTGTCGCGGGCCAGAAGCCGCGGGCTGACCACCGGGTCGCGGTGGCGCAGGGCATGGACCAGATAGATCACCAGAAGGAAGGCGGCCGAGGCCAGCAGCCCGTTGATCAGCCCCGAACCCAGCCAGTCCAGCAGGTTGCCCTGATCGAGCACCGTGACCAGCGCGGCCAGACCCAGCGACAGGGCCAGAAGCCCGAACCCGTCATGGCGGCGGAAGCGCAGGAACTTGATCGGATCGTTGGCCAGTCCATAGGCCCCAGCCAGCAGCGTCAGGCTGCCCGGAATGACGTTGATCCAGAACAGGTATTCCCAACTGAAATGAACCATGATCCAGCCTTCGATACTGGCCGCGAGCGCCGGGGTCAGCGACGAGACCAGCGCATAGAAGGACAGCGCATAGAGCCTCAGCGGCTGCGGCATGTGGCGCATGACCACGGCATAGGCCATCGGCATCAGGATCCCGGCGCTGAGGCCGCGAATGGCCTGGAAGGCGATCAGCACCTGCAGGTTCGGGCTGAAGGGGGCAAGGAACGAGGCAACGGTGAAGATCAGCGAGCCGATCAGCACGCCGCGCGCCGGCGACAGGATCGAGCGCAGCCAGACTGCCGAGGGGATCGCCGCGACCTCGGCCACGACATAGGCGGTGGTCAGCCAACTGGCCTCGTCCATGCCGACGCCAAGTGCGCCGCGGATGTCCGCGAGCCCGATATCGGTCAGGCGGGAGTTCAGAAGCGAGGTCAGGGTGCCCAAGAGAACCGCGCCCACACCGATCAGGGCGCGCAGATCCGGCAGCTTGACGGCGGGTGCCGCAGGGGCGGCTGTGGTCGTGGACATGACACAATCTCCATCCCTGGACCGCCTGTCACCGGGACAGGCGGCGGTTTCGGGTTCAGCGGTTTCGGGTCAATGGGCTGGGATCAGCGGACTTGGGCCAGCTTGGTCTCGGCAGCGGCGTCGCGGTCGGTATGAACCGTCGCCTCGACCGACATGCCGGGGCGCAACAGGCCCTGAAGCCCGGCATCCTCATCCAGCGCGATGCGAACGCTGACCCGCTGCGCGATCTTGGTGAAGTTGCCGGTCGCATTGTCAGCGGGCAGCAGACTGAAGATCGAGCCGGTGGCAGGTGCCAGCCGTTCAACATGGCCTGTCAGCTGCTTGCCGGGGAAACTGTCGACCGAAACGCTGACTGCTTGGCCGGGTCGCAGCTTGGCGAGCTGCGTTTCCTTGAAATTCGCGGTCACATAGAGATCGGCCATCGGCACCACCGACACCAGTTGCGAACCGGCGCGGACAAATTGCCCCTCGCGCACGCCGCTGGTGCCGACGATGCCATCGACCGGCGCGGTGATCCGGGTGCGGCCCAGTTCGATCTCGGCCAGCTTCAGTGCGGCGGCGCGGCTGCCACGCTCGGCCTCGGCCTGTTCGGCCTCGCTGGCCAGCACGTTCAGCTGTTCGCGCTCGGCGGCGATGGCGGCCTGTTGCTCGATGATCGCGGCGGCGATGCGCTTCTGATCGGCGATGGCGGCCTCGACCTTCTGGCCGCTGGCCCAGCCCCCTTCCTTCAGTGTCGCCTGCCGCTGGTTCTCGCTGTCGATCCGCTCGCGGTCGGCCTCCAGTGCGGCCAGCCCGGCCTCGGCCTGCTCGATCACCCGATGCTGCAACGCGATGCGGCTTTCGATATTGTGGATCGCCGCCTCGGCCGCGCCCGCGCCCGCACGGGCCTGATCGACGCGCGCCTGGTATTCGGTCGGGTCGATCTCCATCAGCAGCGTCCCGGCCCTGACCTCCTGATAGTCGTCGACCAGCAGCCGGGTGATCCGGCCTTCGACCTCGGCGCTGACCGGGGTGGTATCGGCGCGCAGCGAGGCGTTGTTGGTGCTCTGGTTGGTCAGACCCGCGACCCAGCTGCCCCAGCCAAGCGGCACGACCACCGCTAGGCCGATCCCGGCCACGATGACCGAGGCGCGGGCCAACGTCAGCATGGCGCGTTTGCGCGGCTTCTTTGCCGGTGCAGGAATGGCGGCAGGGGCTTCGGATTTGGGTACGATTTGGACGACCGGCTTGTTCATCGGATCGACTCCCTCAAGCGGTTTTCTCGGAAAGGGCGGCGTCTCGGCCGGCCCCGGTTGAGGCAGATATAGGGTTGGCCTTGACATGAGTGAAATGAATTGATCGAATTTGAAATATGAGCAATATTCATACAGCCGATCTGAACCTGATCCGCGTCTTCGACGCCCTGATGGAAGAACGCTCCGTGACCCGGGCGGGCGAACGGCTGAGGCTCAGCCAGTCGGCGGTCAGCCATGCGCTGGCCAAGCTGCGCCTGCTTTTGTCGGACGAGCTGTTCGTGCGCGGACCAGACGGGATGCATCCGACACCGCGGGCGATGGAACTGGCCGATCCGTTGCGGTCGGCCCTGGTCCAGATCTCGACGGCGCTGTCGGCCCCGCGCTTCGACCCGGCCACCTCGGACATGACCTTCGTCGTCGCGACATCCGATTATTACATCGGCGCGCTGTTTCCCAAGGTCATGGCCCGCATCCGGCGCGAGGCGCCGCAGATCCGGCTGTGGCTCAGGATGTTCAACGACATCAATCTGGTCGAGGAGCTGGATCGCGGCACGCTGCACCTGGTCGTGGGCGCCTTTGGCCGCATCCCCGGTCGCTTTCGCCGCGAGACGCTGGCGCCGGTCGAGATGGTCTGGATCATGTGCCGCGACCACCCGGCCGCCGGATCACCCCTGACGCTGGAAACACTCGGCCACTGGCCGCATGTCGATATTCTGCTGTCGGGACGGGCGACGCCCGAGGCTTCTGGGATGCAGGATCAGGAGGGGCTGGAGCGGTCCTTCGTGACCAGCAACCCCACGCATCTCGAGGCGCTGCTGCGGGAGGCCGGGCTGACCCGGCAGGTCGGCGCCACGGTGCCGCTGATCCTCGCCGTGCCGCCGCTGGTCGCTGCCAGTGACATGGTCGCCATGGTTCCGCGCGAGGTGGCCGAAACCCATCGCGACAGCTATGGGCTTGCGATCTTCGACAGCCCTTATGCCCGCCCGCCGACTCAGATCGACATGCTGTCCCATAACAGCCATGGCGCGCATCCGGCCGTCGTCTGGCTGCGCCGGATCCTGGACGAGGTGGGGCGCGGCTGACGCCGACGGTCCGCGAGGCGGCCGAGCGGACGGGCGCGCGGGCATAGGCACAACCCGTGCACAGGGCGGCACCGGATGTGCACAGCGCGTACACTGACAACGCCCGCGATCTTAAGCCGAAATTAACCGCCCTCGGCGAAGTTTTCCCAGGACAGCGAAGGGGGCAGGGCGATGGCGGTCAGCAAGGCGGAACAGGCGCGGCGGGTGAATTATCACTACATGGCCGATGCGATGCGGATGCTGGAATGGGACCTGCACCAGACGGTCCTCAAGCAGATGCGCATTCCCGACGACTGGCACCGCATCGCCCGCGACAAGGGCGCACGCGAGAAGACCCGGGTCACGCTGCGGCTGGACGCGGACGTGGTGACGTTCTTCCGATCCATGGGGCCGGACTGGCAGGCGCGGGTGAACCGGATCATCTCGGTCTGGATGCACGCCCGACTTGCCGGGCTGATCGACGGGGCCGAGACGATGGACTACCTGAAGCGCCAGACCGAGGACGAGGAGGAGACCTTCAACACCCGCCGCCCACATTGGGGCGACGACCCGAGCTGGATCGCCGACGCGCTGCTGGAGCGCGTCCACGGTGCGGCGCGCGTGGCCGAAATGCAGGGCGAGGGCGTGCCGCTGGGCGTTGAGCGCAAACCCTCGGCAGTGATGAAGGCGGAATATCTGGCGATGAAGGGGTGGAAGGGGGAGTAAAGGGGTGGAGTTCTTAACGGCGGCCGCTCGTCCGTGGTTTGGTTCGCGGAGTGGTGGTTTCGACCCGAAAGCCGGTGGCGTCGGCAGCGTGCTTGTTCATACGCAGTTTTGGCCGAAGGGGCGGTGACAGCGAGCCCGCAAACTACGCCTGCTACGCTTTCAGGGCGAAGTTAGGTTAGGTTAGTTCACTGTATTTATTGTTTTTTCTTAAGGAATCTCCGTCTCCCATTTCGCGTTATTTGCTTTACTTGCACTCGATCATGTGATTCTATGTTGACAAGTGATTTGAATCGTGACTTGCCGTTGCGGCTCCATTGGAAGTGTGAGACATGCGCAAGAGCCCAGACTACTCCCGTGTTAAGGCGGAGGTGAAGCGAGTTTTGGATCAGTACGGGGTTCAGCAGCCGCCTGTCGATCCCGTGACGATTGCTAGGCACGAGGGAGTTGAACCCACATTTCCCAAGTAAGGCGCTGATTTCGCTGTCCTGACCATTATATTTCCTATATAAAACATGGTGTTGAAGGCTGCGAGGGGCGCGTTTCATGGATCACCCAGAGGGTGCGGGCTTGCAACGGGCAGATCGGGTGGATTTCGACCCTCGCGTGCGGCTGGAATTTCGCGGCACGCAGCTCAGTTCCGACGGCGGCCTTCTGGTGATGCGCGAGCTTGATGACGCGCTCGGGTTGTCCGATTTGGCGTCAGCGGCGCTGCGCGATACTCGCTCTGGCAAGAACACGGTCCATCGGCTCGACGGCCTGTTCCGGCAATCAGTCTTTGGGCGGCTGGCCGGATACGAGGATGTCAACGACGCCAACCGTCTCGCCTGCGATCCGGTCATGCGCCAAGTTGTCGGCGGCAGAGCGGTCGATGCACAAGCGGCCTCGGCATCGCAGATGGGACGGTTCGAGACCGAGACGCTGGCTCTGGCCGGGAACCGTGCCGCGCTGGCCGACCTGAACGGGCAATGGATCGACCGGTTCCATGACCGTAACGGGCTGAAGTACATCGTTCTGGACATGGACAGCTCGGTCAGCCCGACCCATGGCGACCAGGAAGGGTCCGCCTGGAATGGCCATTTCGACTGTAGCTGCTATCACCCCAACTTTCTGTTCAACCAGTTCGGGATGCTGGAACGCTGCGCCCTGCGCCATGGCAACGTCCACAGCGCCGATGGCTGGCGTGATGTTCTCGACCCCGTCATTGCGCGCTACGCGGAGCGCGACCTTGGTGGCAGGTTCTTCCGGGCCGATGCTGCCTACGCGATCCCGGCGATCTATGAGCGATTGGAAGAAGCGCGGTTCTTCTACGCCATCCGGCTGCCCGCAAACGCGGTCCTCAAGGACAAGATCGCGCATCGGCTAACGCGCCCTGTCGGGCGGCCGTCACTGACCAAGGTCAAGCGGTTCTTCGAGGAATTCGAGTATCAGGCGGCGTCCTGGGACAAGGAACGCCGGGTGATCGCCAAGATCGAATGGCATCCGGGCGAACTGTTCCCGCGTGTCGGCTTCATCGTCACCAACCTGCCGATGGAGCCGGACTGGGTGGTGCGGTTCTACAACCAGCGCGGCACCGCCGAGCAGCACATCAAAGAGGGCAAATACGCCTTTCGCTGGACGCGGCTGTCGTGCCGGAAGTTCCGCGACAATGAGGTGCGGCTGCAACTGCACGCCCTGGCGTACAACCTGGCCACCTTCTTGCGCTGCATCGAGCTGCCCGAGGCCATGGCCGACTGGTCGTTGATCAGCCTGCAACTGAAGCTGATCAAGATCGGGGCACGTGTGGTCCGTCACGCCCGCACCATCACCTTCCAGCTGGCCGAGGTCGCTGTCACCGGCACGATGGTACGCGCCATCCTCGCCGCTATCCGCCGATTGCGAGCGCCACCGCTATGCGCATGATCGCGATCCACGCTCAAACTGAACGAAAGCGGCTGGACAGATCTGTCCGCTGCGCTGAAAAACGCCGCCCCTGGGCAAGGAAACAGCGGCTTCGCGGTCTGATCCGTCCAGATCCAGCAGTCTGCGCGACCGCAGGTGCCGCTTGCGGCAGAAAATCCTTGTCTAGCGCTCGGATACAGGCGATCTTCACCTCAAACGACACGCCACTTGGGGAATGCAGGTTGAAGTCGTGTTCGTAAAATTTACCGGTGAGTACGATAAAGTCTCTGGGTTTTACGAGCCTGATGAGAACCGCATATACGTCAACAAGGACGAGTTTCCGCTAAGGCAAACGTTTACAGTTGCCCATGAGCTGGCGCACGCTCTTCTGCATAGGCACTGGGCCGCTTCAGACGAGTATAGAGTTCTTCTACGCGACCCCAATGCGAGTTCCGACGAGCCTCACGAGAAGGAGGCTAATGCGTTCGCTGCGCATTTGCTGGTTCCCAGAAAGATGCTTGATACTGTATATAGTGATCTCAGCAATGCGGAGTTGTCCAAACTCTTCGCAGTTTCTGTGCCCACTATTAAGTATCGCAAAGAATTTGAGTATGGCATCTGACCTTCGGAAAGAAGCTAAAGCTGCGGCTACGGATCCAGAGCAAGATGATCCGGAGTTGGAGGAAGCTCTTAAAGCAGGCTCCAGCTACCAGCTCGAGCTGATTCGAGAACGACATCGACATGCTGAGGCAACTCAGCAGACCGAACTAGGAAAGCTCGGGACATTGCTGGGAGGCGAAAAGAATGCGCCCATGGCAATTGCTACTATTACCATGCTTTTCTCGTTTATTGTCTTCGGCGTTTGCTTGTATCTTGCGACAAGACAGAATGCCAACGCCGATTCCATTTTCAAGTGGTCGTCGGCGCCTCTTAGTTTGGCTACAACGGCGCTTGGATTTATCTTCGGAAATTCGAAGAAATAAGTCCTCAAGCCTGCAACGATCTCACCCCAACTTCCCCCTCGCCGCGCGACTTGATCGCGGCCACGGCGGCGATGCTGCCGGCGGCGGTGGTGAAATAGGGGATCTTGTCATACAGCGCGACGGCCCGGATCTCGCGCGAGTCCTGGATCGCCTGCGCGCCCTCGGTGGTATTCAGCACCATCGCGATCTCGCCGTTCTTCAGCCGGTCTACGATGTTCGGGCGGCCTTCATAGACCTTGTTCACCCGCTGGCTTTCGACGCCGTTCGCGGCAAGGAAATCGGCCGTGCCGCTGGTCGCGACAATGGTGAAGCCCATGGCGATCAGGTCGCGCGCGGCGGCGGCCAGTTCGGCGCTCTTGTCGGCATCCTTGATCGAGATGAAGACCAGACCCTCCTGCGGCAGGGTGGTGCCGGCGCCCAGCTGCGCCTTCAGGAAGGCGCGGGGGAAGTTGCGGTCCCAGCCCATGACCTCGCCGGTCGAGCGCATTTCCGGCCCCAGAAGCGTGTCGACACCGGGGAAGCGTGCGAAGGGCATCACCGCCTCCTTGACCGAGAACCACGGGGTTTTCGGGTCGGCAAGGGTCAGCGGATCGGCGAAGGGCAGGTCATCCTCGGGGCCGACGCCCTCGGGATAGGGCTGACGCGCCGGGAAGTTCGACATCGGCTCGCCCGCCATCAGCCGGGCGGCGATGCTGGCGATGGCGCTGTCGGTGGCCTTGGCGACGAAGGGCACGGTCCGCGAGGCGCGCGGGTTCACCTCGAGCACGAAGATCTGCCCGTCCTTCAGCGCGAATTGCACGTTCATCAGCCCGACGACGCGCAGCGCGCGCGCCATGGCAACCGTCTGGCGCTTCAGCTCCTCGACGGTCGCGCCGTCCAGCGTATGCGGCGGCAGCGAGCAGGCCGAGTCGCCCGAATGGACGCCTGCCTCCTCGATATGCTCCATGATCCCGGCGACATGGACGGTGTCGCCATCGCTCAGCGCATCGACATCGACCTCGATCGCGCCCGAGAGATAGCTGTCGAGCAGCACCGGGTTCTTGCCCGAGACCTTCACCGCCTCGGTGATGTAGCGGTTCAGGTGGTCCATATCCCGCACGATCTCCATGGCGCGCCCGCCCAGCACATAGGAAGGGCGGATGACCAGCGGGAAGCCGATCCGCTCGGCGATCGCGATCGCTTCGGCGGGGCTGTGGGCGATGCCGTTGATCGGCTGTTTCAGGTTCAGGTCGTTCAGGAGCTTCTGGAACCGCTCGCGGTCCTCGGCCAGGTCGATGGCATCCGGGGTGGTGCCAAGGATCGGGATGCCCTCGGCTTCCAGCGCGTCGGCCAGTTTCAGCGGCGTCTGGCCACCGAACTGCACGATCACCCCGTGCAGGGTGCCGTTCTCCTGCTCGACCCGCAGGATCTCCAGCACATGTTCCAGCGTCAGCGGCTCGAAATAAAGCCGGTCCGAGGTGTCATAATCGGTGCTGACCGTTTCCGGGTTGCAGTTGATCATGATGGTTTCATAGCCGGCTTTGGTCAGCGCAAAGCAGGCATGGCAGCAGCAATAGTCGAACTCGATCCCCTGGCCGATCCGGTTCGGGCCACCCCCAAGGATGACCACCTTCTTGGCATTGCTGGGCCGCGCCTCGTTTTCCACATCGCCCATCGCCGGGGCTTCATAGGTGGAATACATGTAGGGGGTCTGGGCCTCGAACTCGGCGGCGCAGGTGTCGATACGCTTGAAGACCGGACGGATCTCCAGCGCGGCGCGGGCGCGGCGGATATCGCTCTCGTCGCGACCGGTCAGGGTGGCCAGGCGCGCATCGGTGAAGCCCATCATCTTCAGCGCGCGCAGCCCCTTGGCATCCTGCGGCAGACCATCGGCGCGGACGCCGTTCTCGGCATCGACGATCTCGCGGATGCGGCTGAGGAACCACGGGTCAAAGCTGGTAACGCGATGGATCTCGTCATCAGTCAGGCCGAAACGCATCGCCTCGGCAATCACCCGCAGCCGGTCGGGCGTCTGTTTCGACAAGGCGGCGATCACCGCAGGCTTGCCCTGGTCGGCAGCGCCCTCGATGGCGATCTCGTCGAGCCCGGTCAGCCCGTTCTCCATCGAGGTCAGTGCCTTCTGCAGCGATTCGTGGAAGCTGCGGCCGATGGCCATGACCTCGCCCACAGATTTCATCGCCGTGGTCAGTTCCGGCTTCGATCCGGGGAATTTCTCGAAGGCAAAGCGCGGGATCTTGGTCACGACATAGTCGATCGACGGCTCGAAGCTGGCCGGCGTGACCTTGGTGATGTCATTGTCCAGCTCGTCCAGCGTATAGCCCACTGCCAGCTTTGCCGCGATCTTGGCGATCGGGAAACCCGTGGCCTTCGAGGCCAGCGCCGAAGAGCGGCTGACCCGCGGGTTCATCTCGATCACCACCATGCGGCCATCGGCCGGGTTGATCGCCCATTGCACGTTCGAGCCGCCGGTCTCGACCCCGATCTCGCGCAGCACGGCGATCGAGCCGTTGCGCATGATCTGGTATTCGCGGTCGGTCAAGGTCAGGGCCGGGGCGACCGTGATCGAATCGCCGGTATGCACGCCCATCGGATCGACGTTCTCGATGGCGCAGACGATGATGGCATTGTCGTTGCGATCCCGCACGACCTCCATCTCGAACTCCTTCCAGCCGAGCAGGCTTTCATCGACCAGCACCTGCGCGACCGGCGAGGCATCGAGGCCCGAGCGCACGATGCGTTCGTAATCGTCGCGGTTATAAGCAACGCCGCCGCCGGTGCCGCCGAGGGTGAAGGCCGGGCGGATGATGGCCGGCAGGCCGATCTCCTCCAGCGCCTCCATCGCCTGCGCAACGCCGGCCGAGATGTCGTATTTGCCATTGGCGTGTTTCGGGGCCGAAACGATGGTGGCGCGCGGGTTTTCCAGCCCGATGCGGTCCATCGCCTCGCGGAAGAGCTTGCGGTCTTCGGCCATCTCGATGGCCGAGCGCTGCGCCCCGATCAGTTCGACGCCATAGCGGTTCAGAACCCCGGCATCGGCCAGCGACAGGGCCGTATTCAGCCCGGTCTGCCCGCCCATGGTCGGCAACAGCGCGTCGGGGCGTTCCTTGGCGATGATCTTCTCGACGATCTCGGGCGTGATCGGCTCGATATAGGTGGCGTCGGCCATCTCCGGATCGGTCATGATCGTCGCCGGGTTCGAGTTCACCAGCACGACCCGATAACCTTCCTCGCGCAGGGCCTTGCAGGCCTGGGCGCCGGAATAGTCGAACTCACAGGCCTGGCCGATGACGATGGGCCCGGCACCGATGATCAGAATGGATTTGATATCGGTTCTCTTCGGCATGGTGACCCCGGCTTGTCATGGATTGGCGCAAATCGTCCGGGGTTATAGCCATGCAGGGCCGGGGCGCAAGGCGCGTTGGTGGGTGCCGGGTGCGAATCTGCGCGGCGGCGGGGCGACGCGGGGCCGGGCCGCCGCTCGGAGATGCTCGCAGATCTGCCGCGCTGCGGGGGGCGGCTGGCAAGGCTCAGCCCCCTCTGCGCAACAAGGTCAGGGCTGTGGAGAAGGGGGATGTCGCCGCGCTTTCGGCCATTTGCGCGCGCAGAAGAAAACGCTGGACCAGCTTCTCGATCCCGGCCTCTGACGCGATCACCTTGAAGGAAGAGCTGCCAAAGAGCGATGTCGCGCTGGCCGTGAATTCCGCCAGTTGCCGGTCGATCGGCAGTCTCCCGTAGGCTTGGCCGAAGCCGAAGGCCTGTTCGAACACCTTGCGCAGCTGCGTGTTGCCCAGAACCTCGTACCAGAGGGTCGCCTCGGTTGATGTACGGTCGGTCATCTGGCGAAGCTCGCGCTGCGCATTAAGGGCCAAGCGCAGATTCTGGTCGCCCTCGCCAACACGACGTTCAAACTCCCGTTCGACATAAAGCGCCGAGATCCGGTCGCCAAACCCGGAGGAGGAGACCATCTGGTTGCCCTGGTCATAGCCGAAGGCGGCGGCAAGTTTTTGATAGCGCTTGTCCACCATCCGGTTGGCCAGCGACCTGTCATCGCCGCGCGGCTCTTCCAGAACCTTGCGAATGAACGCCTTGCTGGCGATCTGGCTCTCCAGCCCGTAGGCGCCGAGGGCGACGGTCATCAGCCGATGGTCCGAAACGAGATCATCGGCCCCCGCCGTGCGGCCGATCGTCTCGCGGAAATAACGGGTGGTTCGCGCCACCATCGGATCGGCCGCCAGCATTTCCTTTTGCTGGGTGGCAGTGCGCTGCAGGAGCTTCCACCCCGCGAGGCCACCCGTACCCAGGTGAATCGCCGCCGTCATTGTGGTCCTGCCGCCAACATGCGTGCCTCGCGCGGAAGCAGATCGCGCAACCGCCGCAGCGCCTGATAGGGATTGCCGGACAGCGCGCTTTGGCTGGCCGCGGCCAGCAGCCGGCGGCTGTCGGGATCGTCGAAGACCTGCGACAGCTGTTCGATCCCGCGCAACAGCTGTCTGCCACCCTCGCCAGGGTCGGTGTCCCCGGAGAGGATCAACTGGGCGACATAGCAGACCCGGGCGACAGGGCTGCGGACTGCCTCGGGGTGAATGGCGTCCTTCAGGCGCAGCACATTCGCATTGGGGGTCTTGATGGCGATCTTCGAGCGCTTGTCGCCATTCTCGATGACGGCACCATTGATCAGGATCCGTTCCTTCGGTGCCAGCTTGATGACCAGCCCGCTCATTCCGGCACCGTGCCGCGCAGGCCCTTCATGATGGCGACGTTCACGTCGATCAGCGGATCGATCTCGCCGGTACCGTTCAGAACCGCATGGCCCTGGCGAATTGAGAAGCCGGCCAGCGAGATCAGCGCTGCCCGGGTTTCCGCCGGCAGCTGGTTCCCGGGCAGCGCCAGATCCGTGGCGAGCGTGGTCCAGAGCTCGTTATTCCTGTGGATGGCCATGACCTGGACGGTTTCGAGCGGACCCTGGCTTGCGGCCCGCATCATCCGGGTGATCTGCGAGAACGCCTCGTATTCGATGTCACGTTCGGTGCGAATCCCGTGGGATCGATAGGGACCATTGTCGTTCATAGGCGTAACCGCGTTCAACGTGTTCATTCCCGATTTCTAGGAGGAGGGGGCGCGGGAGGCGGGGGGTCTGGAAGACCCCCCGCCTCCGATATCAGGACGGCTTCGTCAGCCGCGAAAAAGCGCCAGGATCGACTGCGGCGCCTGGTTGGCGATCGACAGCGACTGGATGCCCAGTTGCTGCTGGGTCTGCAGCGCCTGCAGGCGGGCCGAGGCTTCCTCCATGTTGGCATCGACCAGCGAACCGATGCCGAGTTTCAGCGAATCGGCCAGCAGCCCCATGAAGTCCGACTGGTTGGCAATCCGCTTGCCGAAGGAACCCAGCTCTGCGGCGGCATCGACCACGGTGTTCAGATAGCCTTCGATCTCGCCGAGCGCGGTCGCCGCCGTGGCCGCATCGGTGATCGCGGTGACGCCAGCGGTCATTGCGGCCTCGAGATCCTGTCCGGTCACGTCGATGGACACCATGGTCGTGGTGCCGCCGGCGCCCGAGCGGTTCAGCGACGAGATGACCGAGAAATCCGTGCCGCCATTGCCGTCGACGTCGGTTGCCAGCAGGTTGATGCCGTTCATCTGCGTCGCCGAAATGATGTCGTTGATTTCCGTCATCTTCGCCTGGATATCGGTATCGATCTTGGCGAAATCAGCGGTGTCGCTGGAGCCGCCGACGGCCAGGTTCTTCATTTCCTTCAGCAGCCCGCTGATACGCTCGGCTCCCGCGCGCGAGGTTGCCACCGTCGCGTCAGCGACGTTCAGCTGGGACTGGATGCTCTGGAAGGACGAAACGTCGGTGTCCATGATCTGGGCGATGGCCCAGATGGCCGCATTGTCCTTGGCGTTGGCGATGGACTTGCCGGTCGAGATTTCACTCTGGGCCTTGGCCAGGCCGGCATTGATCCCTTTCAGGGTCTGCAGCGCGACGATGGCACTGCTGTTGGTCAGAATGCTGGACATGGTGTCCTCCTGTTCATCGAACGATTTGCGTTCGGGGTTTGTGAGAGACCGGCCATTCTGAACCGACGGGCCGCGTGGCCCCGCATCTTCGCTGCGATCACCCTTTTATCGGGGGATGATTGATGATCGGTGAAATCGCGCTACGCTTCAAAGCCTAAGCCCTGCGCATTTGAGTCAATATCGCCGGATCTGCGGGGCGGTCGTATCGCTGACCCTGCGCTCGCCCTGATTGTCATAGGTTTCGAGCGACTGCGCGGCGTGAAGAATTTCCCGTATGTGTTCGGCGGCACCCTGGGCGCCCAGAAGGGCGGCATCGGCCAGAAGGTGCAATTCGGCCAGCCTCGCCCCGATCGCGCCGCGGTCCTCTGCTCCGGGCGGATGGTTCCGGATCAGTTGCATAAGATGCTCGACATCTTTTGCAGCCTCCCATGCCCGGCCTGCCATGATCAGGGCCTTGACCCGCTTGATCTGTCGCAGAACCACCGGCCGGCTCATTGCGGGTCGTTCCCGCCGATGCCGAGGCCGAAATCCAGTGCCCGCGCAAGGGTCGCGGCGTATTCGCGGGTCAGGAAGCTCGTGAACTGGTCTTCGCCGGCGCCGCCGCCAAACGCGTCCTGCGACGGTTTGGGGCCGGCATATTTCAGCATCTCTTCGAGAAACGCCTGTTCAAGCTGGTCGCTCGCCCGAAGCGAAGGTGCGGGATCAGGGCGGGGAGAGGGTGTTGTTGGGGTTGTGAGCATTTTAGCTTTCCGAAGGAGGATTGGGCGATCATCGCAGTCCCCGGTAAATATTCCGTAATCCGAAGCGGTTATCCTGACCGCATCAGATGAAGGACTGGGATATGGACCATGTGATGATGCCCGTGGCGGCCCTGCTGACACGGGGCGGGGCGGGCCTGGAAGCGCCGCATCCGCCGGGTGATCCCGATGCCGGGCCCGATGCCGGATTCGAGGCGCAGATGGCGGAAGACGGGATGCAGCTGTCGGGTCAGCTTTTCGCACAGGTCGAAGGGGAAGGCGCAACCGAGATGCCCGAGCTGGATGCGCGCTGCGCGGCGGAACCGGCTCTGGACTCCGCCGATCAGTCGCAGGCGGTGGATGGCGGGATATCGACGGATACTGCGTTCGTCGAAGTCCTGCCTGTGGACGTTGCGACCACAGATGGCGCCGTCCCTGAAACCGATGCTCCCGAGGACGGGGCGACGAAGGATGTGACGGGCGAAGGCGGCGTTGGCGATCTTGGCCTTCCCACGGCCGCGCCCATCGCTCCGCTGCCCGTCCGAAGGCCAGAGGAAGCAGGGTCGGGGCGGCTGCCCGGACCGAACCTGGCCTGGGGCATGGTTCCCGATGGGGCGCCGGCCGCGGTGCGGCCTGCCGACCGGACCCCGAGCGAGGCGATGGCCGAGATGCCGGCTTTGCCAGCCGCGCCGCAAGAGGTGCCGCCTTCCGCCGCCGGGCCGGAGCGGCCTGCCCGCCAAGGGGCCGCTTCGCGTGCCACGCCGCCGTCTGAGGTGAAGGGCGCGGGCGAGCCGCAGAGGGACGCGGATCTTGCTCTGGCCGGGGCTGCCAGACCGGAACCGCCAATACACTTGCCACCGCTTCAGCGGCAGACCCCAGCGCCGCCTGTCCTGATCGGGCATGACTCGGGCGGTCCCTTCGACCGGTCGGGAAGCTTGGCGGTACTGTCGCCCTTCCTCTTGCCTGAAACCGCCCACCCGGCTCATGCGGCGGCGGGCCGGACCGGTCCGATTCCCATTTCGGCCGAGACGCTGTGCCGCCAGGTGGGTGAAGCGGCGCTGAGGATGCAGGATGACCGGATCGAGATCGCGCTCAGCCCCGAGGAACTCGGCTCGGTACGGCTGGTCCTGTCGCGCGGCGAGGCTGGCGCGGCTCTGACGGTATGGGTCGAGCGGCCCGAGGTGCTGGAGATGCTGCGCCGCCATTCCGATCTGCTGATGGGCGATCTGCGCAACAGCGGTCTGGGCGACGCGAACCTGGCCTTTCGGGATGGGTCCGGTGGTCAGTCCGGAAGTGGTTCATATTCGGCACCCGGCGGACCTTGGGCAGCGAACATGCGCAGTGCCGACGCGATCGGCAGCAATGCCGGCGACGTGCTGTCGTCGCTCGGTCAACGCAGCCTTGCCGATGGCGGCAGGCTGGACATTCGGGTTTAAGACGCAGGGAGATGAACATGGTCGATCCGGTATCGGGCGGTATGACGGCGCGAGGCGCTGCGCGCCAGGCCAGCGCGGCGCGGGACGAGGCGGGTGGTCAGCAGATGTTTGCAAAGGGGGATTTCCAGACCTTCCTGCGCATGCTGACGGCGCAGCTGAAGAACCAGGACCCGATGAACCCGATGCAGGGCTCGGATTTCGCGGTCCAGCTTGCGACCTTCTCGGGGGTCGAGCAGCAGGCGCAGACGAACAAGCTGCTGACCCAACTGACCCAGCAGATGGGCGGCGGATTGGGCCAGCTGTCGGACTGGCTGGGCCGCGAGGTGCGGGTCGCCGGACCGGTCTGGTTCGGCGAGAAACCCCTGACGCTGGATATCGCGCCAGACCCGCGCGCCGACAGCGTGCAGCTGGTGACGCTGAGCGCCAGCGGGCGAGAGTTGTCACGCGAAGAGATCGGCGCGGGCAAGGGACAGGTCGACTGGTTCGGGCGCGACGCGCTGGATGCGAAACTGCCCGACGGGCTCTACCAGTTCCGCGTCGAAAGCTGGCAGGATGGCAAGCTGATCGCCCAGGATGTGCCCGGTGCCTATTCCCGCGTGATCGAGGCCGAGCTGGCGCAGGGCGGGGTGCAGCTGGTGCTGGAAGGCGGCGTCGCGGTGAAGAGTGACGAGATCGAAGCGGTGCGGGACGGGGCATGAAGTGACCGCTTTCCGGTGACGCTGGTGCCTTGAGCCATCGCAGGCTCGCCGGGGGTGGGTCTGAGTGTTCTGGTCGTTGCCGCAGCGGGATGGTCGAAAGCGTCAATGGGGCGACTGACATGCGGCACCCTCCGGACGCCGGTGTCCGCATCAAGGCCAAGTCGCGCTCAGGACAGCAGCGGCTTGCGGTTCTGCAGGTGACGGTTGGCCAGCTTGCGTGCCTGCCGGCCCGAGGCCAGCATCCGGGCCGCGATGACGGCACTGGGGTCGATGTCACGCAGATGCGGGAAGAGCGTATAGATTTCCCGCCGCGCGGCAGGACCGACCGAGCGCAGCGCCTCGGGTCCCGGGTAGAGCGATTCGCTGAGCGCGCCGTTGGAGCGGATGACCTCGTGCTGGTCGAAGACCAGATGATAGTACCGGAATTCATCGAGGTCAGCGGCGATGTCGATGCGATCGAGCTGCAGAAGCTGCTTGGCGGCAACCAGCACCTCGTCGGTGTCAAACATTCGCTGCGCGATCCGCGAGCGGATCAGGATGCGGTGCTGGGGCGACACAAGCAGGTCGCGGTCGGGCAGGCCGCAGCCAAGGGCTCCGGCCGAAATGCGGATCGGACGCAGTTCGGGGTGGCGCTTCAGCATCGCCGCGGTGACGTCGGAATAAAGCGACAGGCGCAGGGGAATGGCGCCGCGATCGACCGAGACGATCAGGTCGCCGGGCACGAGGGTCTCGACCGCGCGTGGCCCGGTATCCGTGTCGATCATCGTGCCGCTGACGAAACAGATCGGATTGTCGTCCAGCGTGCCGGGAAAGAACGGATCGAAATTGCCGATGCCACCCTTGAAGCCCGGCTCTGCAGTAATGTTGGTCTCGGTGGGGCGATGCAGCGAGATGAGCACCGCCGTTGGCGTCGATGTCATCCCCTTATTTGACGTGCTGTAGGCTCCGGTTGCCTCGAGCCCATGCCCGTCATAGTTTACATCGGAAGTGCCGAGATAGCCCGAATTGTCCGAGGGGGTTGGAGCGGTCGAGTTGGCAAGCGCCGCCCGCAACTCCGCTGAACCGACCCTGTCGTCGCCATTCGTGTCGATGACAACAATGCCAAAACTGGCCTGAGCGGTCGGGGAAAGCGCATCGAACTCGGTCTGCGTCCCGAAGAACACGCGATACTCTTGGGTGGCCCCGGTGTTCAGCACCCAGTTTTCCTGGTTGGTATTGGTCCGCGTCATCGGGGTCAGGTACCAGGTAACAGACGGCATTCAACAGGCTCCCATGTCACGCGCGGTAAAGCAGCGGCGGTAGAATAAAGACTACGATCGAACGGCTAGCCTCCTAAGACGAAAATGCCGAAAGACCGCGAAATCTGTCCAATTGGATAGATGTTTCGCGGTCGTACTCGTGTCAGTCAACTGAAACTTCACCGAAATCCGGGCATGTAATCGAAGGTGCCGGGCCATGCCGCGACAGAATGCCGGTCAGTTCAGCAGCAGTCCCACGGCCACGCCCACGGCGAGACAGGTCGCCGCAATCCAGGCAAGCGGCGCGCGGCGCGGCTGGGGTGCGGCCCCGATCTCGGCCCGGTGGATGCGGTCCCACAGCGCCTGATCGACGACCTGCGGCAGAAGCGGCGCATAGCGGCTGATGGTCTGGGCGATGCGTCTGGCGTCCTGCGCCATGGCGCGGGGGCCAAGGTTGTCGCGGATGTAGTCCGTGACCACCGGGCGCGCCGATTCCCACATGTTCAACTGCGGATCGAGCGAGCGGGCGACGCCCTCGACCACCACCATGGTGCGCTGCAACAGGATCAGCTCGGTCCGGGTCTGCATCCCGAAGCGCTCGGTCACTTCAAAGAGATAGGAGAGCAGGCTGGCCATAGAGATCTGGCTGGCATCGGCGCCGAAGATCGGCTCGCCCACCACTCTGAGCGCGCGGGCGAACTCGGCCTCGTCGCGGTCGCGGGGGACGTAGCCGGCCTCGAAATGCACCCGGGCGACGCGGCGGTAATCGCGCTGGATGAAGCCCATCAGGATCTCGGCATAGACCCGGCGGGTATATTCGTCGATCTCGCCCATGATGCCGAAATCATAGACGATCAGGTCGCCATTGGCGGCGACCTTCAGGTTGCCGTGATGCATGTCGGCATGGAAGAAGCCGTCGCGCAGCGCGTGCTGCAGGAACAGCTGGATCACCCGGCGGCCGAGATCGACCGTGTCGTGACCGGCCTCCATGATCGCCCGGCGGTCGCCAAGCGGAATGCCCTCGGCCCAATCGGCGGTCAGCACCCGGCGCGAGCTCAGATGCCAGTCGGGCAAAGGCAGGGCGAGGCCGGCATCTTCCTTGGTGTTCTCGTAGAATTCCGAAGCCGAGGCCGACTCGAGCCGCAGGTCCAATTCGCCCGAGACCACCGATTCGAAATGGCTGACCACATCGCGCGGGCGCAGGCGGCGGGTGGCGGGCAGCAGCCGCTCGATCAGGTTGGCGCCGAAATGGAAGGCGTCGATGTCGCGGCGAAAGGCGGCCTCGATGCCGGGTCGCAGGACCTTGACGGCGACGTCCTTGCCGCTGCTGCGCAGCGTGGCGCGGTGAACCTGCGCGATCGAGGCGGCGGCGACCGGCTCGGAAAATTCGCTGAAGATGACATCGACAGGCTGGTGCAGCTCAATCTCGACGATCTGCCGCGCCGCCTCGGTCGGGAAGGGCGGCAGCTTGTCCTGCAACATGCGCAGCTGGTCGGCCAGTTCGGTACCGACCACATCGGCGCGGGTCGAGAGGATCTGGCCGAACTTGATATAGGCCGGCCCCAGCGCGGTGATGGCGCGGGTGACGGGCGGCAGGTTCGGATCGCCCTTGTAGCCCAGCCAGCGGAAGGGCCAGCCCAGCATCCGCGCCGCCATGCGCAGCCGCGGCGGCGCATCGACGGCATCCAGCGCCACGCCCATCGCGCCCGTGCGTTCGAAGGTGGCGCCGGTTCGGATCAGGCGCAGGATGTTGTGCGGGCCGCGCATGGTTACAGCTTCCAGCCCGAATGCAGGGCCGCGATGCCCATCGACATGTTGCGGTATGTCACCCGCTCGAATCCGGCCTGCCGGATCATCGAGGCGAAGGCCTCCTGGTCGGGGAAGCGGCGGATCGATTCGACCAGGTATTGATAACTGTCGCGGTCGCCCGTCACCGCCTTGCCCATGGCCGGGATGACGTTGAAGGAATAGCGGTCATAGGCCCATTGCAGTGCCGGGCTGGGCAGCTGCGAGAATTCCAGCACCATCAGCCGGCCACCGGGGCGCAGCACGCGAAAGGCCTCGGCCAGCGCGTCGGGAATGCGGGTCACGTTGCGGATGCCGAAGCTGATCGTGTAGCGGTCGAAGGTGTTTTCCGCGAAGGGCAGGGCCATGGCGTCGCCAGTGACCCAGCCAAGCCGGTCGGCCAGACGCGCGGCCTCGGCGCGCTTGCGGCCCTCGATCAGCATCGACTCGGTCATGTCGCAGACCACCACCTCGGCCTCGGGCGCGCGTTCGAGGAAGCGGAAGGCGACATCGCCGGTGCCGCCGGCCACATCCAGCAGGCGCTGGCCGTTGCGCGGCGCCAGCCAGTCCATCATCGCCGCCTTCCAGACCCGGTGGATGCCCACGCTCATCAGGTCGTTCATCACGTCATAGCGCGAGGCGACGCTGGTGAAGACCTCATGGACCTTGCCGGCCTTCTGGTCCTCGTCCACCGTCTGAAAGCCGAAATGCGTGGTTTTCTTGTCGCTCATGCGCTTGCCGTTCTGTGTCTGCACCGCCAGATAAAGGCCGCGCGCCGCCGGCACAATGCGTCGAAAGGTAATCAATTGCCAGAACTGCCCGAAGTCGAGACCGTTCGCCGTGGCCTGATCCCGCATCTCGAGGGTCGCGTGATTGCCCGGGCCGAGGCACGCCGGCCCGATCTGCGCTGGCCGCTGCCGGTCGACCTGGTGCAGGTGCTGACCGGCGCGCGGGTGACGGCGCTGCGCCGCCGTTCGAAATACCTGCTGCTGGATCTGGACCGGGGCGGGGTGCTGTTGATGCATCTGGGCATGTCGGGCCGACTGCTGGTCGAAGGCGCTGGGCTTGCGGGCTTTCACCGTGACCCGTCGATCCTGTCGCGGCACGATCATGTCGTGCTGACCACCGACGAGGGCACCAGCATCACCTTCAACGATGCCCGCCGCTTTGGCATGGTCGATCTGATCCGCGAGGGCGAGCCCCATCCGCTCTTGGGCCATCTCGGCCCCGAGCCGCTGGAACCCGATTTCAGCGCGGCCTATCTGCACGCGGCCTTTGGCGGCAAGAAGGCCCCGGTGAAACAGGCGCTCTTGGATCAGCGCATCGTGGCGGGGCTTGGCAATATCTATGTCAGCGAGGCGCTGTATCGCGCCGGGATCGATCCGCGCCGGCAGGCCGGACGGATCGGTGAGGGGCGCATCGAGGCGCTGGTCGGGCATGTCCGCGATGTGCTGGCCGAGGCAATCGCGGCGGGCGGCAGCAGCCTGCGCGACCACCGGCAGGCAACCGGGGAACTTGGCTATTTCCAGCACAGCTTCCGGGTCTATGACCGCGAGGGCGCGCCCTGTCCGGCACCGGGGTGCAGCGGCACCATCCGCCGGGTGGTGCAATCGGGGCGATCGAGCTTCTATTGCCCGACTTGCCAGCACTAGCGGCAGACCTGCCGGAATTGAACAGTTGCGTCTGTTACTGGTCAGCGCGGGCCGAGCCTGTTAGGACTCGCCCGAAATCGCACTATCACAGGGGTTGAGCCCATGGCTTATGACTGCATCATCGTCGAGATCGAAGACGAGGTCGCGCTGATCCGCCTGAACCGTCCCGAGGCGCTGAACGCGCTGAACAAGCAATTGCTGGAAGAGTTGGCCCAGGCACTGACCGAGGCCGACCAGAACGACAAGGTGCGCTGCATCGTGCTGACCGGTAGCGAAAAGGCTTTCGCCGCCGGCGCCGACATCAAGGAAATGGCCGAGAAGAGTTTCGTCGATGTCTTCGTGGGCGATCTCTTCACCGCGCCGACCGAGGCGATCCTGCGCGTGCGCAAACCGATCATCGCAGCGGTCAGCGGCTATGCGCTGGGGGGCGGCTGCGAGCTGGCGATGACCTGCGATTTCATCATCGCGGCCGAGAATGCCAAGTTCGGCCAGCCCGAGATCAACCTGGGCGTCATCGCCGGCATCGGCGGCACGCAGCGCCTGACCCGCTTTGTCGGCAAGTCCAAGGCCATGGACATGAACCTGACCGGTCGTTTCATGGATGCGGCCGAGGCCGAGCGTTCGGGCCTTGTCAGCCGCGTCGTGCCCACCGCCAAGCTGATCCCCGAGGCCATGGCCATCGCCGGCAAGATCGCCGAGAAGTCGCAGGTCGCCGTCCGCGCCGCCAAAGAGGCGGTGAACCGGTCGTATGAGACCACGCTGCGTGAAGGCCTGCTCTATGAGCGCCGGCTGTTCCACTCGCTGTTTGCGACCGAGGACCAGACCGAGGGCATGGCGGCCTTCCTCGAGAAGCGCGAGCCGCAATTCCGCGACAAATAGGGGTTTTCTTCAGCGCCGGCTTGCCTTATAGGCCGGTGCCACATGCGCGTGGGCCCGCTTAGGCAAGAATCATGTCCGTTTCCTTTCGGGGAATGGCGGCCTTGGGTCTTTTGCGCAACCGAGATGCAGATAGACCGATAGGACCGAAGACATGGCCAATACCCTCCAATCCAAGAAGCGCGCCCGCCAGACCGAGCGCGTCACCGCCATCAACAAGGCGCGCCGTTCGCGCATCCGCACCTTCCTGCGCAAGGTCGAGGAAGCCATCGCCGGCGGCAATGCCGAGGCGGCTGCCGAGGCCCTGAAAGTGGCCCAGCCCGAACTGATGCGCGGCGTCACCAAGGGCGTCTACCACAAGAACACCGCCTCGCGGAAAATCTCGCGCCTGGCCTCGCGCGTGAAGGCGCTGGCCAAGGCCTGAGTCGGCGTCCGCGTCCTTCTGACGCGGCGGAACTTGCGCAGCCTGCAGAGGTTTCGCGGTGAGAGATCAGAACAGGGGTGCGGGCGTCAGGCTCGTGCCCCTGTTTCGTTCTCGGATTCATATCTGGCTGATAAGAAACACTTAATTGGGTCGTTTGGAATTTATCCTTGCCGGTCAGGGGGCTGCGCAGATTCGTCCGGTGCCGGATGCTGTCAAGCGCATTGATCAGTTGCGCGCCTGCAAGCGGGGTTGCTAACTTCCCCTCAGCGATTCACCTCGCGCCTGGGGGATTGTCGCGAAACGTGACCTTGGCTGCCGCTTCGGGTCATCATCGAGACAAGGCAAACGGGATGGCAACATCCCTGCATGAGTTCCCGTTGGCGGGCTGCCACCTGCCGTTGGGAAGACGTGTGATCTGGTACGGCCTGACGGCTTCGGCAGCGACATATTCTGTCGCGGGCCGTGCATGTCTGCCGCCAGAGGCTGAGACCATGGCGCGTCGGCAAGGATCGCGGCTGTCACCCCGAACGGGGGGCAGAACCGGGGCAGAAGAAACGACAAGGCGTTGGCGAATGGACAGTATCTGGGGGCAGGCATGTGGAAATCTCAAGAATTCCGTCGGGGCGAATAACTACAATCACTGGATCAAGCCGTTGCGGCTGGTCAGCCTTGATGACGGAATCGCCGAATTCGCGGCGCCGACCCGCTTCATGTCCGATTGGGTCAACCGCCATTTCGCCACCGCGATTCTGGGCGAATTGCAGCGCAGCGGCCACCGGGCCGAGCGTCTGCGCTTCACCATCTCGGCCAATCGCCCGACCAGCCCGGCTGCGGCCGCGCCGGCCGCCGCGCCCGTGCGTGCAGGGCGGATGACCGCCTCGGCGGTCGAGCCTGCCAGCGCCGAGGCCGCCGCCAGCGCCGCCACCCGCACCGTCGATCTGGGCGCGCCGCTGGATGCGCGCTTCACCTTCGAGAATTTCGTCGTCGGCAAGCCGAACGAGCTGGCCCATGCCGCCGCGCGCCGGGTGGCCGAGGGCGGGCCGGTCAGCTTCAACCCGCTGTTTCTCTATGGCGGCGTCGGCCTGGGCAAGACCCACCTGATGCATGCCATCGCCAGCGAATACATCGCCCGCCATCCCGATGCGAAGGTGATGTATCTCTCGGCCGAGCAGTTCATGTACCGCTTCGTGCAGGCGCTGAAGGACAAGAGCATCCTCGACTTCAAGGAGATGTTCCGTTCGGTCAATCTCCTGATGGTCGATGACGTGCATTTCATCGCCGGAAAGGAATCGACGCAGGAAGAATTCTTCCACACCTTCAACGCGCTGGTCGATCAGGGCAAACAGATCGTCATCTCGGCCGACCGCGCGCCGGGCGAGATCAAGGGGCTGGAGGAGCGGATCAAGTCGCGCCTTTCCTGCGGCCTTCTGGCCGATGTCCACCCGACCACTTACGAGCTGCGCCTCGGCATCCTGCAATCCAAGACCGAGGCCTTCCGCCAGCAATATCCCGGCCTCGAGATGGCGCCCGGCGTGCTGGAATTCCTCGCCCACCGCATCACCTCGAACGTTCGGGTGCTGGAAGGGGCGTTGCAGCGCCTGTTCGCCTTCGCGAGCCTGATCGGGCGCGAGATCACGCTGGACATGACGCAGGAATGCCTGACCGACATCCTGCGCGCCTCGGATCGCCGGGTCTCGATCGAAGAGATCCAGCGCAAGGTGGCCGAGCATTACAACATCCGTCTGGCCGACCTGATCGGGCCCAAGCGCGTGCGCAATGTCGCCCGGCCGCGCCAGATCGCCATGTACCTGTCCAAGCAGCTGACCAACCGCTCGCTGCCCGAGATCGGCCGCCGCTTTGGCGGGCGCGATCATACCACCATCATGCATGGGGTGAAGAAGATCGAGGAACTGGCTGCCAGCGACGAGGCGCTGTCCGAGGATCTGGACCTGTTGAAGCGCCTGCTCGAGGCTTGACCGCCCCCGCTTTTGAATTGAAATTCTTGTGACCGCCCGCAAGGGCGGCTACAAAGCGGGTCCGGGCAAGGGGTCCGGCAAGGTGAGGGACGGACATGAAATTCTCGATCGAGCGCGCGGTTCTGGTCAAGGCCGTCTCACAGGCCCAATCCGTCGTCGAACGCCGCAACACCATCCCGATCCTCGCCAATGTGCTGATCGAGGCGACGGCCGAGGGCGTCAGCTTCCGCGCCACCGATCTGGATACCGAGGTGGTCGATCGCGCCCCCGCGCAGGTCGAACGTCCCGGTGCCACCACGGTCAGCGCCGCCATGCTGAACGAAATCGCCCGCAAGCTGCCCGACGGGTCGCTGGTCAAACTCGCCTCGGATGACGCGGCAGGCCGGCTGACGGTGCAGGCGGGCAAGTCGAATTTCAGCCTCGCGACCCTGCCGCGCGAGGATTTCCCGGTCATGGCCTCGACCGAATATGCCGCCAATTTCAGCGCCCCGGCGGGTGTGCTGCGGCGGCTCTTCGACAAGTCGAAATTCGCCATCTCGACCGAGGAGACGCGTTATTACCTGAACGGCGTCTACATGCATGTGGCGCAATCCGAGGAGGGTCCGGTGCTGCGCTGCGTGGCGACCGATGGCCACCGTCTGGCCCGGATCGACGCGCCCCTGCCCGAGGGCGCCGCGAACATGCCCGGCGTGATCGTGCCGCGGAAGACCGTGGCCGAGCTGCGCAAGCTGCTGGACGAGGATGATGCCGCCATCGCGGTCTCGGTCAGCGAGACCAAGGTGCGTTTCGCCACCGCCACCATCACCCTGACCTCGAAGGTCATCGACGGCACCTTCCCCGATTACAGCCGCGTCATTCCCTCGGGCAATACCCGCAAGCTCGAGGTCGATGCCGGCGATTTCGCCAAGGCCGTCGACCGCGTCGCCACCGTCAGCAGCGAACGTTCGCGCGCGGTCAAGCTGGCGCTGGACGAGGACCGGCTGATCCTGTCGGTCAACGCCCCCGATGCCGGTGCGGCGGACGAGGAACTGGCCGTGGCCTATGCCGATGATCCGCTGGAAATCGGCTTCAATGCCAAGTACCTGCAGGAAATCGCCAGCCAGGTGGACCGCGAGAATGCCGTCTTCCTGTTCAACGGCTCGGGCGACGCCGCGCTGATCCGCGAGGGCGGCGATACCAGCGCCGTCTATGTCGTCATGCCGATGCGGGTGTGACGCTCAGCCACCTGTCCCTGGCGCAGTTCCGGTCATGGCCGCGCCTCGCCCTCGACCTGGATCACCGCCCCGTCGCGATTTTCGGCGCGAACGGATCGGGCAAGACCAATATCCTTGAAGCTTTGTCGATGCTGGCCCCGGGCCGGGGTCTGCGCAATGCCGCGCCGGGCGATCAGGCGCGGCAGGGAGTGGAAGCCGGCTGGCGTATCCGCGCCGGGATCGGGGATCAGCAGGTCGGCACCGAGGCGCTTCCGGGGCAAAGCCGTTCTGTCCTGATCGACGACAAGCCCGTGCCGCAGGTGGCGCTTGGCCGGCTGCTGCGGGTGATCTGGCTGGTCCCGGCGATGGACCGGCTGTGGTCGGACGCGCCCGAGACGCGGCGGCGCTTCCTTGACCGGGTGACGCTGAGCCTGATCCCCGACCATGCCGAGATCGCCCTGGCCTATGACAAGGCCATGCGCGAGCGGAACCGGCTTCTGCGCGACCAGATCGGCGATCCGGGCTGGTTTCGCGCGCTCGAGACGCAGATGGCGGACTCGGGCGCGGCGCTGACCCGCAACCGCCTGTCGGCCATCGCCGCGATCAGTGCTGCGCAGGACGAGGGCGCGACGCAGTTTCCCGCCGCAACCCTGACGCTGCTGCCGGGCGAGGGCTTTGCCGATGATGCCGATCCGGCCAGCATCGCCGCGCGCATGGCCGCGATGCGCCCCCGCGATCTGGCCGCCGGGCGCAGCCTGACCGGCCCGCACCGCGCGGATCTGGGCGCGCATTGGGGACCGCAGGACATGCCCGCCGCGCTCAGCTCGACCGGCGAGCAGAAGGCCCTGCTCTTGTCGCTGATCCTCGCCAATGCCCGCGCGCTGACCGATCAGCCGGTCGTGCTGCTGCTCGACGAGGTGGCGGCCCATCTTGACGCCGACCGCCGCGCCGCCCTTTACGCCGAGATTGCCGCGCTGCCGGCGCAATCCTTGCTGACCGGGACCGGGGCCGAGTTGTTCGAAGCCTTCGGTCCCGAGGCAAGGCGGCTGAATGTGACCAAGACGGGCGGCGCCTCTGCCGCCGAGGAGATCGAATGACCCTCTCTGCCGAATCGATCTGGCTTTACGCCGGGGCCATGGTGGCGATCTGGCTGACCCCCGGACCGGTCTGGGTGGCGATCATGGCGCGGGCTTTGTCCTCGGGCTTTGCCGGGGTCTGGCCGCTGGCGATCGGCGTGGCCATCGGCGACATGATCTGGCCGCTTGTGGCGATCTTCGGCCTGTCGGTAATCGTGGCGCAAAGCGTGGTTCTGCTCGAGGCGCTGCGCTGGATCGCCGCCGCCGTCTTCATCGGCATGGGTATCCTCTTGATCCGCAGCGCCAGCCAGCCGGTGGGCAGCGACAGCCGGTTGACCAGACGCGGGCGTTGGGCGGGCTTCACCGCGGGCCTGCTGGCGATTGCCGGCAATCCCAAGGCGGCGCTGTTCTATATCGGCGTGCTGCCGGGGTTCTTCGGTCTGGCACAGATCACCGCGGGCGATGTGGTGCTGATCGTTGCCATGTCGGCGGCGATTCCCTTCGTGCTGAACATGGGCATGGGGGCTGCGGTGGCGGCAGCGCGGCAGAGGCTGGCAACACCCTCGGGGATGCGGATGATGAACATGGTCTCGGGCGGTCTGTTGATCGCCGTGGGCAGCGTCATCGGGCTGAGCCAGTTGCTCGCCGGCTGAGGCCTTACAGCAGCCACTCGATCGGCAGCACGTTCAGCACATAGACCGCCACCCGATCGAGGACATCCAGATCGGGTTCGTGCTCGAGGGTGATCACGCTGCCATCGGGCTGCGGGTCGCGCCAGACCATCTTGTTCCCCTCAAGTTCCGGCTGGAAGCTGCGCCTAGACAACCCGTCGGTCAGCGCGGTGCTGCCGGCTTTGGCGATGGCGGGGCTGTCGATCAGGAAGCCCATCTCGCAGTTCAGCGCGGCCGAGCGGGGATCGAAATTGAACGAGCCGATGAAGACCCGCCGATCGTCAACCGAAAAGGTCTTGGCATGCAGGCTCGAGCCGGAAAAGCCGCTCGGGCGCAGCTCGGCCCGGCCCTGCGCAATGCCTTCGATCGGCTTCAGCTCATAGAGGGTAACGCCGGCTTCCAGCAGCTCGCGCCGGTATTTCACATAGCCGGCATGAACCATCGGCACATCGGTCGCCTGCCAGGAATTGGTCATGATGCGGACATCCACGCCCGATTCTGCCAGCTTCGAAAAGAAGCCGCTGCCCGCCTTGCCCGGCACGAAATAGGCCGAGATCAGGTCAAGCCGCGTGGTCACGCTGCCAAGGATCGCCCCCAGCCGCGACATCATCAGATCTTCGCGCGAATGCGTGCCCATGCCCTTGATCGGGTCATCGGCGACCACCTGCACCTCGGTCCATTCCATCGGCGGCGCGTTGCGGCGAACCAGCCGCTCGCCGGCGCTGGCCTCGGCCTTGATGACCGTCTGCGCCTCGGGCGTGGCTGCGGCTTCGGCCACCCCCTTGTCGAACGCTGCCATGTCGCCCGGACCCGCGATCACCTGTTCCAGCGCCAGAACCGGCTCGCTGTTCCAGTACTGGTCGAAGATCGCGGCCGTGTCAGTGACCACGTCGCCCACGCCCAGCACATCCAGGTCCAGGTAGGCCGGCACATCACCGATGGCAAAATACTCGTCGCCGATATTCCTGCCGCCCACGATCGCCACCGCGCCATCGACCAGAAAGGCCTTGTTGTGCATCCGCCGGTTCATCCTGAGCGGATAAAGCACATAGCCCAGACCCTTCGGATTGCGCACCGTGGATGGGTTGAACAGCCGGACCGAGAAATTCGGCAGCGCGTTCAGCGCCGCGAGCATCTGATCCATCCCGGCAATGCCATTGTCATCCAGAAGCAGGCGCACCCGCACGCCCCGTTCGGACGCATCGCGCAGCGCGTCCAGCAGCAACATCCCCGAGGTGTCGTCGTGCCAGATGTAATACATCGCATCGATCGAGCGTTCCGCCCCTTCGGCCAGCTTCATCCGGCTCATCAGTGCGCCCTGACCGTCGGGCAGGGGCACCACGCCGCTTTTCCCGGCATGGGCCGACATCGCCTCGACCGCCTGCGGACCAAGCGTGGTGGTCGGGTCGAAGGGAATGGCGCTTTCGACCGCGCGCCCCTCGGTCGAGGGCACGGCAAAGATCATCCGTCCCGCGACCCAGACCAGCAGCAGCGTCAGAAGGATGACCAGCAAAATCCGAATCCATCGCATGATTGGCACCCGTTCCCGTCCCTTGTCCGGCTCTTTTAGACGCCGATCCGCAGGCTTGCGCAAGAATTCGCGTTCAAGCCGCCAAATACCCCGAAATACAGTGCCTTTCCCGTGACTTTACCCCGGCGAATGACTATATCGGGCGCAGATGAACAGGAATTTTCTCGCATGACCGACACCGCCCCCCAGCCCGTTGAATACGGCGCCGATTCGATCAAGGTTCTCAAGGGGTTGGAAGCCGTCCGCAAACGCCCCGGCATGTATATCGGCGATACGGATGACGGCTCGGGCCTGCATCACATGGTTTACGAGGTCGTGGACAACGGCATCGACGAGGCGCTGGCAGGACATGCCGACTTCGTCAAGGTCAAGATCCATGCCGATAACAGCGTCTCGGTGCGCGACAACGGCCGCGGCATCCCGGTCGACCTGCATCCGACCGAAGGCGTTTCGGCGGCCGAGGTCATCATGACCCAGCTTCATGCCGGCGGTAAATTCGACCAGAACAGCTACAAGGTCTCGGGCGGCTTGCACGGGGTCGGCGTCTCGGTGGTGAACGCGCTCAGCGACTGGCTGGAACTGCGCGTCTGGCGCAATGGCAAGGAGCATTACGCCCGCTTCGAGAAGGGCGAGACGGTCGAACATCTGCGCGTGGTGGGCGATGCCCAACCGGGCGAGAAGGGGACCGAGGTGCGCTTTCTCGCCTCGAACCGCCAGACCGATCCGAACGGGACCTTCAGCAATCTGGATTACGTCTTCAAGACGCTGGAAAACCGGCTGCGCGAACTGGCCTTCCTGAACAGCGGCGTGAAGATCATTCTCGAGGATGACCGCCCCGCCGAACCGCTGCATACCGAACTGTTCTACGAGGGCGGCGTGCGCGAATTCGTGCGCTATCTGGACCGTTCGAAAACCTCGGTCATGCCGGACCCGATCTTCATGACCGGCGAGAAGAACGGCATCGGCGTCGAAGTGGCGATGTGGTGGAATGACAGCTACCACGAAACCGTGCTGCCCTTTACCAACAACATCCCGCAGCGCGATGGCGGCACCCATCTGGCGGGTTTCCGTGGCGCGCTGACCCGGGTGATCACCAAATACGCGCAGGACAGCGGCATCGCCAAGCGCGAGAAGATCGACTTCACCGGCGATGACGCCCGCGAGGGTCTGACCTGCGTGCTGTCGGTCAAGGTGCCCGATCCGAAATTCTCCAGCCAGACCAAGGACAAGCTGGTGTCGTCCGAGGTCCGCCCTGCGGTCGAGGGTCTGGTGGGCGAGAAGCTGTCGGAATGGTTCGAGGAGAACCCAGCCGAGGCGCGCCAGATCATCGGCAAGATCGTCGAGGCGGCGCTGGCCCGCGAGGCGGCGCGCAAGGCCCGCGAACTGACCCGGCGCAAGACCGCGATGGACGTGGCCAGCCTGCCCGGCAAGCTGGCCGACTGTCAGGAAAAGGACCCGGCGCTGTCGGAACTGTTCATCGTCGAGGGGGACTCGGCCGGCGGTTCGGCCAAGCAGGGCCGTTCGCGCAAGAACCAGGCCGTGCTGCCTCTACGCGGCAAGATCCTGAACGTCGAGCGCGCGCGCTTCGACCGGATGCTCTCCAGCGAACAGATCGGCACGCTGATCACGGCGCTTGGCACCGGCATCGGGCGCGACGAGTTCAACCTGGACAAGCTGCGCTACCACAAGATCGTCATCATGACCGATGCCGACGTGGACGGCGCGCATATCCGCACGCTGCTTCTGACCTTCTTCTTCCGGCAGATGCCCGAGCTGATCGAGGCCGGCCATCTCTATATCGCGCAACCGCCGCTCTATAAGGTCGGGCGCGGCCGCTCCGAGGTCTATCTGAAGAACGAGGCTGCGCTGGAGGATTACCTGATCGAGCAGGGTCTGGAGGGTGCGTCGCTGGTTCTGGCCGGCGGCGAGCAGCTGACCGGCAACGACCTGCGCCGCGTCGTGGAAGAGGCGCGGCTGGTCCGGCGCATCCTGCGCACCTATCCGACCCATTACCCGCCCCATATCACCGAACAGGCGGCGATCGCCGGCGCGCTGCTGCCGGGCCGGGTCGATGCCGATGCTCAGGGCGTGGCCAACGCCGTTGCCGCGCGGCTGGACCTGATCGGCGCGGAATACGAGCGCGGCTGGTCCGGCCGTCCGACGCAGGATGGCGGCATTCGACTGGCGCGGATGCTGCGCGGAGTCGAAGAAAACCGCACGCTGGACGGTCCGATGCTGCGCAGCGGGGAAAGCCGCCGTTTGGGCGAGATGACCAAGGCGCTGCAGGATATCTATGGCGCCACTGCGCATCTGGTGCGCAAGGACCGCGACCTGCCGATTCATGGCCCGCTTGGTCTGTTGCAGGCGATCTTCCTCGAGGGCGAAAAGGGCCTGTCGCTGCAACGCTACAAGGGTCTGGGCGAGATGAACCCGGAACAGCTGTGGGAGACCACGCTGGACCCCGATGCCCGGACCATGCTGCAGGTCAGGATCGAGGATCTGGCCGAGGCCGAGGACCTGTTCACCAAGCTGATGGGTGACGTTGTCGAACCGCGCCGCGAGTTCATCCAGCAGAACGCGCTGAGCGTTGAGAACCTGGATATCTAGATCTACCGGCGCGCGAAAAACTGCGCATTTCCTGTGTCGAATATGCCGCGATCTGCCGTAAAATCCGGCGGATCGCAAAAGGTGCTGGCCGAGAACACCGGCAAAGGTGCATTCTATTGGCAACTATTCCCCCGCCTCTGGTGCCCTCGATACAGCGCGCGCCAACTAGTCTCCAAGGAGCTGTTTTATGTTCACGATTTCCAAATCCCCCTTTGCCGCGGCCGCCGTTCTCGCGCTGCTGGCGCCTGTTGCCCATGCCGGCGGCTACACCGCCCCGGTCGAGCCCGCGCCGATCATCGCCCCGGTGGTGGATGCCCCGGTCGCACCCTGGGCCGGCGCCTATGCCGGCGGCTCGCTGGGGTATAGCTTCGGTGCGGATGACGAGATCGGGTGGGAGACTTTTGAAGGCGACATGAGCGTGGCCCGTGGAACGAAACTTGGTCAAGTCGACGTTACCGGCCCGACCGCTGGCCTGCAGGTTGGCTATCGCTGGCAACGCAACAACTGGGTGTTCGGGCCCGAGCTTTGGGCCGAAATGGGCAGCGTCGATGATACCGATTCGGTCGTGTACACCGACAGCTATATCTTCGAAGGTGAGAATGTCGAACTGGATCTCAGCGGCGATGTCGAATCCAAGGTGAACCATATTCTGGGTCTTCAGTTCAAGACCGGCTACCTGACCAGTCCGAACACGATGGTCTATGGTACCGCAGGTCTTGTGCGTGGCGATTTCGAGTACAAAGTCAGCCAGGGTGGAGCTTCGCGGACCGAGGGTTATACGGCGAATGGTTATTCGCTGGGTTTGGGTGTCGAACGCAAGCTCAACACGCGCACCTCGGTCTTTGCAGAATGGCAGTATCGCAACTTCGGCAAGACGGACGTCAACTTCAACAATGATGACGACTCGGCGTTCCGCACCGTTGCGACCCCCGAGCATCACAATATCAAGCTCGGTCTGAACTTCAGCTTCTGATCCGACCAAGACGACACCAGCAAGGCCGGCCGCCCTCGCGCGCCGGCCTTTCTCCTGCCCGGTGACGCTGCCCGATCGGCAGGGCCAGCGCCCGCGCGCCGCAGGCCACCGCCAGCCCCTCGGGCACCAGCGTAGCCAGCGCCGGGTGATCGGCGATCAGCCCGCCGGTATAGGCGCCGAAGGCCGGCAGGATCAGGTGATCGCGCCCGATCAGGAAACAGCGACGCCTTTGCCCGGCCAGCCGGATGCAGGGGTGGAAATGCCCGGACATATCCGGCCCTGCACCCGCCTCGTGGCGCAGAGTGATGCCGGCGTCCATCTCGGGCAAGCTGTGCCCGGGCAGTCGCTCCGGCACCGCGCCGGGATCGTGATTGCCGGTGATCCAGACCCAGTCGCGCCCCTCGGCCAACCGGTGCAGCCGGTCGCAGATATCATCCGCCAGCTCGCGCCCCGCCGCGTCGTCATCGAACCCGTCGCCAAGGCTGATGACTGTCGTAGGGTCGGTCGCCGCGATCTCGGCCCCCAGCCGGTCCAGCGTGGCTGCGACCTCGTAGGGCGGCAGCAGGGCGCCGCCCCGCCGGGCCATCCGTTCGGACTTGCCCAGATGCAGGTCAGCCACGACCAGCCAGCGGCGGTCCGGCCACCACAGCGCGCCCGAGGCCCGCGCCTCGAGCCGCTGTCCCGCAAAGTCGAACACATATCCCGTCACGCCAGTCCCGCCTCTGCCATCAGCGCCGCCGCCTCGGCCTCGGCCAGCCGCTCGCGCCCCTGTCCCGCGATCGGCACGCGGCCCACCTCCAGCAGCAGGGGCGCCGCCAGCGGCGACACCCGATCCAGCATCCGGTGATCCAGCCGGGGCGAGCGGTCCAGCATCTCCTCGATCCGGTCGAAATCCACAAGCCCCCGCCGCGCCTCGTCGGCGGTGATGCGCAGCATCAGGTGATCCGGGTCGTATTTCCTCAGCGTGTCGTAAAGGATATCGCTGGAAAAGGTCGCCTGCCGCCCGGTCTTGCGCTGGCCCGGCAGGTTGCGCTGGATCAGCCCGGCGATGGTGGCGACGGTCCGAAAGGTGCGCTTCATCACCGCATTGCTGCCGAGCCAGTCGCCCAGCCCCGTGCGCAGCCCCTCGCGGTCCAGAAGCGGCGCGGGATCGATCACCGGATCGAGCGACCAGATCAGCAGCGCGTAATCGGTCGAGAGAAACCCCAGCGGCCCCAGCCCGGCTTCCTCCATCATGCGCGTCATCAACAGGCCAAGCGTCTGCAGCGCGTTCCGCCCGGCAAAGCCGTACAGCGCGAAATGCCACAGGCCGTCATGGCGGAAGCTTTCGCTTTGCAGCACGCCGGGACGGGGCAGGGCGCTGACCTCGGACTGCAGCGCCAGCCAGTCGCGGGTGGTCCGGGGCAGGGCGTGGTGATGCGACGGATCGCCGATCAGCGCCTGCACCCGATGCGAGAGCTGCGTCGAGGTGGCCAGCTTTACCCCGGAAAACACCGCGATCTTGGGCTTCCGGGTCGGCTGTCTGGTCACCTCAACCACCATCTCGCGCAGGCCTTCATAGCGCACGGTCTGGCCGCCGATCAGGAAGGTGTCTCCAGGTTCGAGACTTGCGGCAAAGGCCTCCTCGACCTCGCCGAGAGGCGCGCCGCCACGCCCGCGAAAGCGCACCTTCAGCATCTCGGCCTCGACGATGGTGCCGATGTTCATGCGCAGATCGCGCGCCGCACGCGGGTCGCGCATCCGCCACAGCCCGTCGCGCAGCATCAGCCGCTGCCAGCGGTCATAGGCCCGAAGCGAATAGCCCCCGGTCGCGGCGAAATCGAGGCAGGCATCGAAATCGGCGCGGGTCAGGGCGCGATAGGGGCCGGCGGTGATGACCTCGGCGTAAAGCGCATCGGCCTCGAACGGCCCGGCGCAGGCGGTCAGCAGAATGTGCTGGCAGAGCACATCCAAGGGCCCCGGCCCGCGCGGGTCGCCGTCGAGATCGCGTTCCGCCACCGCCTCCAGCGCCGCCACGCATTCGATTACCTCGAAGCGGTTGGCCGGCACGATGCGGGCGCGCGAGGGGGCGTTGTAGCGGTGGTTCGCCCGTCCGATCCGCTGCACCAGCCGCTTCACGTTCTTCGGCGCGCCGACCTGGATGACCAGATCGACCGCGCCCCAGTCGATGCCCAGATCGAGACTGCCGGTCGCCACCACCGCCCGGAGCTGCCCCGCCGCCATCGCCGCCTCGACCCGCTGCCGCGCCTCGCGGGCAAGGCTGCCGTGATGCAACCCGATGGGCAGGTTCTCGTCATTCGCGGCCCAGAGCGCCTGGAAAAACAGCTCGGCCTGCGCGCGGGTGTTGATGAAGATGATGGTGGTGTTGGCCTGCCGCACCTGATCCAGCACCTCGGGAATGGCGTGATGCCCGCCCCCCCCGGCCCAGGGCGCGGGGCTCGCGGTGGGCAGCATGGCAATGTCGGGATCGGGGCCGGGATCGGCCTCGAGCACCTGCGCCCCGCCCATGAACCCGGCCAGCGCCTGAGGGTCCTCGACCGTGGCAGAAAGGCCAGTGACCTGCAGCCCGGGCGCAAGGCTGCGCAGTCGCGCCAACCCCAGCATCAGCTGATCGCCGCGCTTGTTCTCGGCCAGCGCGTGCAATTCGTCCAGCACCACGCGGCGAAGTCCGCCGAAGATCGCCGGAGCCTCGGGATAGGACAGCATCAGGGCCAGCGATTCCGGCGTGGTCAGCAGGATATCGGGTGGATCGACCCGCTGCCGCGCCCGTTGCGCCGGGCGGGTGTCGCCGGTCCGGTCCTCGATGCGGATCGCCAGCCCCAGATCGGCGACGGGTCGTGCAAGGTTGCGGGCGATATCCGCCGTCAGCGCCTTCAGCGGCGAGACGTAAAGCGTGTGCATCCCCTGATGTGCCCCACCGTCCAGATCGACAAGGCTGGGCAGGAACCCCGCCAGCGTCTTGCCGCCTCCGGTCGGCGCAATCAGCAGCGTGTCGCCCCCCGCCTCGAGCAGCGCCAGCTGATGCGGATGCGGCTGCCAGCCCTGACGGGCAAACCAGTCCTGAAAGCGCGGCGGCAGCGTCATCTTGACCTACCCCCTGCACGCGCCATTGTCGCGAATCTCGCCGCCATGCTAATCTGGCGGTGAACGACCATAGGTCTGATTTGACGGAGTTTTCTGCGGCGATGAGGTGGCGTCTGCTGCTGTGCCTGCTGGCCCTGACCGCCTGCATGTCCGCCCCGCCCGGCGCCAGCACGGGCCCGGCGCGTATCCTCGTGATCGGCGATTCTCTGATGGCCTGGAACCGGCTGCGCGGCGCCTCGGTCGCCAAGGCGCTGTCGGCCCAGCTGGGCGAGCCGGTCAGGGACAATTCGGTCTCGGGCGCGGTTCATGACCTCGGCGGCAAGCCGGCGGCTCAGGGCAGCCACGCCACCATCGCGCGGCAATACCGGTCCGGAAACTGGGATTGGGTGGTGATGGATGGCGGCGGGAACAACCTGCTGTTCGGCTGTGGCTGCAGCGATTGCGAGCCTCAGCTTGACGCGCTGATCTCGGAGGATGCGACGCAGGGAGCCATCCCCCGGCTGGTGGCGCAGATCAGGGCGGATGGCGCGCAGGTCATCCATACCGGCTACCTGCGCAGCCCCGGCTTTACCTCGCCGATCGAGCATTGCGGCCCGATCGGGGACGAGCTTGATCGCCGCCTTGCGCGGCTGGATGCCCGCGATCCGGGCATGGTCTTCCTCAGGCTGTCGGACCTGGTTCCAACGCCCGGCGACACCTCCTACCACGCGCTCGACCGCATTCACCCCTCGGCCAAGGGCAGTGCGGCGATTGCCGCGCGCATCGCCGCGATCATCCGGCCCTGACGGGAAAAGGCACCGGCTCATCCGATCATCGCCTTCAGGGTCTCCAGCCGGTCAGCTTCGGCGGCGGGCTTGTCCCACCGGATGCGGCTGATCCGGGGAAAGCGCATGGCGAGGCCGGATTTGTGCCGGCTCGAGGCGTTGACGCCCTCGAATGCCACTTCCAGCACCAGTTTCGGCTCAAGCGCGCGCACCGGGCCGAAGCGGTCGGTGGTGTGGTTGCGCACGAAGCGATCAAGCTCGCGCAATTCCTCGTCGGTGAAGCCGAAATAGGCCTTGCCGACCGGCAGCAGTTGATCGCCCGACCACAGGCCGAAGGTGAAATCGCTGTAAAAGCCGGAGCGTTTGCCATGCCCGCGTTGGGCGTAAAGCAGCACCGCATCGACCACCATCGGATCGCGCTTCCACTTGAACCACGGCCCGCGCGGGCGCCCGCCAACATAGGCGCTGTCGCGGCGCTTGATCATCACCCCCTCGATCACCGCATCCGGCGGGTCGGCCCGCAGCGCCGCCAGATCGTCCCATGTGGCAAAGTCCAGCCGGGGCGAGATATCGATTCGTTCAGACCCGAAATCGGTGCCTTCCAGCACCGCGCGACGCTCTGACAGCGGCAGGTCGCGCAGGTCGCTTCCCTGCCAGATCATCAGGTCATAAAGCCGCAGCCCCGCCGGATGGCTGGCCAGCATCGCCTTGCTGACCGCCTTGCGGCCAAGGCGCTTCTGCAGGTCGCCGAAGGGCGCGACCTCGGCCCCGCGCCGCACCAAGAGTTCGCCATCCGCCGCGCCATCGAAATTCAGCGCCGCGATCACATCGGGAAAGCTGGCCGAGATTTCTTCGCCGGTGCGCGAGAACAGCCGCCGCACGCCCCCGTCATTGATCGCCTGCACCCGGATGCCGTCCCATTTCCATTCGGCCAGATAGTCGGCGGGATCGAGCGCGCGAAGCTGATCCAGATCGGTCGGCGTCGACAGCATCACCGGCCGGAACGGCGCCTTCGCCGCCTGTTCCGGGCGCGCGCCACCGGCAATCCAGTCGAAAACCGGCTGATAGGGCGGGGTCAGCCCGTGCCAGATCTCCTCGATCGCGGCGACGCCCGGCCCGCCCATCTGCGCCAGCGCCATCCGGGCCATCCGCGCCGATAGGCCCACCCGCATATTGCCGGTGGCGAGCTTCAGGAAGGCCAGCCGCTGCGATGGCCCCAGCCGGTCCAGCACACCAGCGATGGCGGCGGGCAGGCCCGCCTTTCCGGTCGTCTGCAACAGCTCGACCGCCCGATGCAGCGGCAGGTCCTCGTCGCGGTTGCTGTCCCAGATCAGCGCGATGGTCTCGGCCAGATCACCGACGAAATCGTAGCTCAGGGCGAAAAGCTGCGCGTCCACCCGTTCGGCCACCAACCCGCGCAACAGGCTGGGCGTCACCGCGCGCAGGCTCAGATCGCCGGTCAGCGCCGCCAGCGCATAGCCGCGATCCGGGTCGGGCGTGACCTCGAGATAGTGCCGCAGCAATTGCAGCTTGCCATTGCGGGCCGGGGTAAAGGCCAGCCGTTCCAGCAGGGTCGCAAAACCCCTCATTCCGGCTCGTCCTCATAGCCCAACAGTCGCAGCGGGCGGGCGGCAAACCCCTCGATCTCGCACCAGCGCATCAGCCCGTCTTCGGTGCCGTGGGTGATCCAGACCTCTTCCGGGGCAAGCTCGCGGATGGTTGCCGTCACCTGCGGCCAGTCGACATGATCGCTGATGACCAGCGGCAGTTCGACGCCCCGCTGCCGCGCACGGGCGCGCACCGCCATCCAGCCCGAGGCGAAGCCGATGACCGGATCGGCGAAACGCTGGACCCAGGGACTGGCAAAGGCCGAGGGCGGGGCGATGACCAGTTGCGCGTTCACCTGGTCCGCCGTCGCCGGGACCAGCGGGCCAAGATCGATCCCCTGCTGAACGTGATAATCACAGAGCCGCTGCATCGCGCCGTGAATGGCGATCGGCCCATCAATGCCCGCCGCCCGCGCCAGCGCGATGACCCGCTGCGCCTTGCCAAGCGCATAGGCGCCGATCAGATGCGGGCGTTCGGGAAACTCCGCCATGCTGGCCCGCAGCCGCGCCATCTCGGCCATGGGATCGGGATGGCGAAAGACCGGCAGGCCGAAGGTCGCCTCGGTCACGAAGATATCGCAGGGCACCGGCTCATAGGGCGCACAGGTCGGATTCGGCGTGCGGCAGTAATCGCCCGAGACCACGATCTTCGGCCCCGCGTCAGCCGTCACCGCGATCTGCGCCGAGCCGAGGATATGCCCCGCCGGGTGAAAGCTGACGCTCACATCGCCAATGCGGATCGCCCCCTGGGCCGCCTGCCGCTGCCCGGCGAAATCATCGCCATAGCGGATCGCCATCATCTCCAGCGTTTGCCGCGTCGCCAGCACCGCCCCATGCCCGGCCCGGGCATGGTCGCCGTGCCCATGGGTGATCAGCGCGCGCGGCACCGGCCGCAGCGGATCGATATGGAAATCCCCTTGCGGGCAATAGAGGCCCGCTGGCGTGGGGTGCAGGATCTGGTCGGCGCGCATAGGGGAAATATGCGGAACATTTCGTGAAAATCAACGCGGGATGCGCAAGGGCCGTGCATCGAAGAGGGTTTCCATCGAGAAAACCCCGGTCACGCGCTCCAGATCCATGTCCGCGATCAGGGCCTTGTAGCAGCGGTCATAGCCCGCCATCGAGGTCGTCACCAGTTTCGCCATGTAATCCCATTCCCCGCCGATGCGGTGAAACTCGGTGATCTCGGGGATCGATTCGACCCGCGCGCGGAACTTGCGCGCCCAGGCATCGTCATGGTGGCGGGTGCGGATCATCACGAAGACGGTCAGATGCAGCCCAACCCGACCCGCATCGATCACCGCGCGGCTGCCCTGCAAGACCCCCGCCTCGGTCAGCCGCTGCAACCGCCGCCAGCAGGCATTCTGCGATAGCCCAATCCGCTCGGCCAGCGCGCGTTGCGACAGAGTGGCATCCTGTTGCAGCGCGGCAAGGATGCGGTGGTCAATTTCGTCAAGGATTATCGTTTCATCGTTCATTTGATCGGAAATATAGTGATCCTGCCGTGAGAAAGGAACATCTGATCGCCACACCACGGGTCATGATGCAGAAAAATCAGCGTAGGCGGCATGACATTCTTTGATCGGTTTCGGGCGGGGCTGGGTGGTATCGAAGCGCTGCATCACGGTGTCATCGGCCGCGATGCGGTGATCGAGGGGCCGTTCGGGCCGCGCCGCATGATCTATGCCGATTACGTTGCCTCCGGCCGGGCGCTGCGGCAGGTCGAGACGGCGATCATCGAGGAAGTGCTGCCCTGGTATGCCAACAGCCATACCGAGGCCAGCCATTGCGGCGGGATGATGACCCGGCTGCGCCGCGCCGCGCGGGCCGAGATCCTGCGCTGCGTGCGCGGCGGGGCGGATCATGCGGTGGTCTTCACCGGCTCGGGTGCGACGGCGGGGTTGAACCGGCTGGTGCATCTTTTCGGCGTGGGTCCGGGCTGGACCGTGCTGATCGGCCCCTATGAGCATCATTCGAACATCCTGCCCTGGCGCGAAAGCGGGGCAAGGGTGATCGAGATCCCCGAGGCCACGACGGGTGGCCCCGACATGGGCGCGCTGCAAGCGGCGCTGGCGGCGGCTGACGGGCCGGTGCTCGGCTCCTTCTCGGCGGCCTCGAACGTCACCGGGACGCTGACCGATGTGGCGGCGGTTACGGCGACGCTGAAACAGGCCGGGGCGCTGTCGGTCTGGGACTATGCCGGCGGTGCGCCCTATCTGCCGATCGACATGGGGCTGGGCATGGATGCCGTCGTCGCCTCGCCGCACAAGTTCATCGGCGGGCCGGGCGCCTCGGGCGTGATGATCCTGCGCCGCGCTTCGGTGGTGGCCGATCGGCCCACGCTGCCCGGTGGCGGCACGGTGCGCTTCGTCAATGGCAGCGGCCATGACTATGCACTCGCTGTCGAGGCGCGCGAGGAGGCCGGGACGCCGAACGTCGTCGGTGACATCCGCGCCGCGCTGGTCTTTGCGCTGAAGGATGCCATCGGGCAGGCGGCCATCGATGCGCGCCATGCCGACTGGCTGGACCGGACCGAACGGCTGCGCGCCGTGCCGAACCTGCATCTTCTGGGCAATCCTGAGGCCGCGCATCTGCCGATTCTCGCCTTCCGCATTGGTGACGGGCAGGGCGGATATGTTCATCAGCAACTGGCAACGCGGATGCTGTCGGACCTTTACGGCGTGCAGGCACGTGGCGGCTGCGCCTGCGCCGGCCCCTATGTCCATCGCCTGCTGGGCATCGGCGAGGATGAATCGCAGCGGTTGCGCGCCGCGATCCTGTCCGGCGAAGAGATCGAGAAACCCGGCTTCGTCCGCCTGAACCTCTGCTGGGCCGCCCCGGCGACCGAGATTGAGGCGATTCTTGATGCCATCACCGATCTGGCCGCCCATGCCGGCCGGCATCTGAACCGCTATCGCGTTGATCCGGCAACGGCGATCTTTACCCCTGTGGCGGCCTGATATGCGCCTCATCGCGGCGGGACTGGCGATACTCGCGCAGTAACGCCACCCGCCGCGGCCGGAAGCTTTCGCCCGATTGCCGCAGCGCAGTGATGCGGTTGATGTGGAACATGCGGAAATCCATCCGCAGTCGACAATGCGCCAGAACCAGCAGCGAGCGTTCGGAATAGCTGAGCCCCAGCGGCCAGATCACCCGCGTGCTGGTCGCGCCATTGAGGTCTGTATAGTCGATCTCGATCGCCTGTTCCTGCCAGCAGGCCTCGCGGATCGCCGCCAGATCGACCTGCGGCGGCGCGCGGTCGGGCTGGGGGGCGAAGCTGTGCATGATCGCGTGCAGGGCCTGCTGTGACTGGCGCTCGGGCAGGGTGGCGATGATCCGCGCCAGCGCCGCACGACCGGCATCGGTCAGCTCGTCATCGCCGATCCGGCCAAGCGCCATCACCGCCAGATGCAGCGATTCGATCTCGAGGCGGGAAAAGCTTTGCGGCGGCAAGGCCGGGTCCTCGGTCAGGCGATAGCCCAGCCCCGCCTCGCCATCGATCAGCGCGCCGCCCGCGCGCAGCGTGGCGATGTCGCGGTAAAGCTGCCGGGGCGAGACGCCGGTTTCCTCGGCCAGCCGCGCGGCGGTCACTGGTGCGGGCAGGCGGCGCATGGCGTCCATCAGCCGCATCAGCCGGTCGGTCCGGGCCATCCTGTCACCTTCTGTCAGCAGAACCGGGCTAGACCATGCGCATCAAAGGCGAAGGAGACAAGCCATGCTGACATTTTATCACGCCCCGAACAGCCGCTCGACCAGTATCCGGCAGCTGATCCACGAGCTGGGCGCGGGGGGTGAGATCAAGACGGTCGAGGTCACGATCCCGCGTCAGGACGGCTCGGGCGGGCGCGATCCGGCGAACCCGCATCCCGAGGGCAAGGTGCCCTACCTGGTCGATGGCGAGGATTTCGTGCGCGAACGGGCGGCGATCGTCCTTTACCTGACCGACCGCTTTCCCGCTGCCGGTCTCGGCCGCTCGGTCGGCGATCCGCAGCGCGGGCGCTATCTCTCGTGGCTGACCTGGTATCAGGGCGTGTTCGAGCCGGTGGCGATCCTCAGCTGGGCAGAGGTGGATCATCCGGCGATCAAGGCCAGCCTGCGCGACTATGACACCGCCATCCAGCGGCTGGACGAGGTGCTGTCGCAGCAGCCCTATCTGTTGGGCGACAAATACAGCGCCGCCGATCTGCTCTGCGCCGGACCTTTCGCGTGGTTCGGCGATCAGTTGCCGGCGACCCCGGCGATCAAGGACTGGGTGGCACGCTGCATGGACCGCGACTCGGTGCGGGCGACTGGAGAGCGCTAGGGTTCATACCCGGTCCAGCACGATGTCGGCGCCCCGCCAGCCCATCAGGATGGCCGGGGCGTTGGTATTGCCGCCGGGCAGGCTGGGGAAGGCCGAGGCATCGCAGACGCGAAGCCCCTCGACCCCGCGCACCCTGAGCCGCGCATCCAGCACCGACAGCGCCGGATCGCCGCCCATCCGCGCGGTGCAACTGGGGTGATAGACCGTCCCCGAGCGCGAGCGCAGGTCGTCGATCAGGGCGTCGTCGTCCTGCTTTTCGGGACCGGGCCGCAATTCCTCGGCGATCAGCGCGCGCATGGCGGGTTGCGCGGCGATGACCCGCAGGAATTTCACCGCCGCCAGCATCTCGGCCACGTCCTCGGCATGGGAATAGGCATTGGCGGTGATGCGCGGCCCCACGACCGGATCGGGCGAGGCGAGCGTGATCGCACCCCGCGAACGGGGGCGGCAGTTCGACAGACCGATGGAGAAGCCCGAGAACGGGTCCGGCGTCAGGATCGGCCTCTCGCCCGCGCGCGGCAACAGCGTCGAGAAGGCCTGAAAGTAGAGCTGCATATTCGGCCGCGCCTGACCCGGATCGGTGCGAAAGAAACCGCCCGCATGGTTGATCGAGCGCGCCAGCACCCCGCGCCGCAGCGCCAACCATTCGGCCCCGACCCGCAGCTTGCCCCACCACGGACGCAAGAGGTCGTTCAGGCTGGGGATGGTCGCGCGCCAGGTATAGTTGATGCCCTGATGATCGCTCAGATGCGCGCCGACATTGGCATTTTCGACCAGCACCGGCAGGCCCAGAGCCTGAAGCGCCGCCCCCGGTCCGATGCCCGAGAGCATCAGGAGTTGCGGCGTGTTGATCGCGCCGCCCGACAGGATCACCTCGCCGCCGCGCGCGACTTGCAGGCTGTCGCCCTGCCGATATTCCACCCCGACCGCCCGCGAGCCCTCGAAGACCACCCGCGTCACCTGCGCGCCCGTCATCACCTTCAGCCCGGGAAGCTCTCGCGCCGGGCGCAGGAAGGCGCGGGCGGCGCTGTTCCGGCGACCACCCTTGACGGTCTGCTGATAGGGGCCCACGCCTTCCATCGCGCGGCCATTGAAATCGGGGTTCTGCGGCAGCCCGGCCTGACCGGCCGCCGCCAGGAAGGCCCGGGTCAGCGGGTGCATCCCGTCCCGGCAGGCGGCGATGTGCAGGGGGCCGCCGGTGCCGCGCCACTCATCCGCGCCGGCCTCGTTATCCTCGAGCGCGCGGAAGGCCGGCAGAACCTCCGACCAGCCCCAGCCGCTCGCTCCCGCCGCTGCCCAATCGTCGTAATCGCCCGGATGGCCGCGGATCCACACCATCGCGTTGATCGAGGATGACCCGCCCAGCACCTTGCCGCGTGGCCAGTGGTCGCTTATGCCGTTCAGCCCCGGATCGGGCTCGGCCGCGTAGTTCCAGTTGACGCCGGGGTCCATGAACAGCTTTCCATAGCCAAGCGGCATCTCAACGAACAGCCGCCGGTCGCTGCCCCCCGCCTCGATCAGCAGCACCCGCCGCCCGGCCTCGGCCAGACGCGCTGCGAGGACCGATCCGGACGAGCCGGCGCCGACGATGATGTGGTCCCAATCGCCTTGCACGCTGGCTCAGAAATCCGTGGGCGCGCCGCCCTCGGCCTTCCGCCGGGCAACGAAATCCGACAATTCCTCGCGGATCCCCTCGTCCATCGGCGGCGGGGTGAAATTCTCGATGATCTCGCGGGAAATGCGATGGCCGCGGGCGATGCTGTCCTCGGCCCCGGCCAGTTCCCAGGCCTCGTAATTGCGCCAGTCCGAGGCGATGGGGGAATAGAAGGCGTTGGTATAGCGTTCCTGCGTATGGGCGCAGCCGAAGTAATGGCCGTTCGGCCCGACCTCGGCGATGGCATCCAGCGCGATATCCTCGGGCGCGGTCTGCCACAGAGGCGGCTCCATATAGCGCTGGATCATCTGCAGCACCTCGCAATCCAGCACGAATTTCTCGGGACTGGCGATCAGCCCGCCCTCGAGCCAGCCGGCGGCGTGATAGACGAGGTTCGAGCCAGATTGCACCGCCGCCCAGAGCGAGTTCGAGGTTTCCCACATCGCCTGTGCATCAGGGATATTGGACGTGCAGGTGCCTGAGGAGCGCAAGGGCAGGCCATAGAAGCGCGCCATCTGGCCGCTGATCTGGGTGGCGCGCATGTATTCCGGCGTGCCAAAGGCCGGCGCGCCGGATTTCATGTCCACGTTCGAGGTGAAGGTGCCGAAACCCACCGGACAGCCGGGCGCCGCATATTGCAGCAGCGCGATCGCCGACAGCCCCTCGGCCAGCGACAGGGCCACCGCGCCCGCCAGCGTCACTGGTGCCATCGCGCCTGCCAGCGTGAAGGGCGTGACGATCACCGCCTGCCCGGCGCGGGCGCAGCGCAGCGCACCGTCGATCATCGGGAAGTCATGCTTCAGCGGGCTGACCGAGTTGATGTTCGTATACATGCGCGGCGTATCGCGGAAGGACTCGTCCGTCAGGCCCCCGGCGATGCGCACCATCTCCATCACGTCCTCGACCCGCTCGCGCCCCAGCGAATAGGCATGGACCACCTTGTCGGTCAGGGTCAGCTTTTCGTAGAGGCAATCGAGGTGACGGACCGAGGGGTGGATGTCGATCGGTTCCACCGGGTAGCCGCCGGCGACATGGATGCAGTTGAAATATTGCGTCAGCTTCATGAAGTCGCGGAAGGTGTCGAAATCGCCCGAACGCTTGCCCCGGATCATGTCCCAGCTGTTCGGGGGCGAGCTGACATTGACGAAGACGATATGCTTGCCGCCGATGATGATCTGGCGGTCGGGATTGCGCGGGGTGATGGGGAAAGGTCCGGGCGCGCGGTCCAGCATCTCCATGACGAAATCCTCGTCCATGCGGACGTTCTGGCCCTCGACCTTGCAGCCGGCCTGCCGGAACAGGGCCAGCGCCTCGTCGTTCAGGAACTCGATGCCGATATCGCGCAGGATCGCCATCACGCCGCGATGGATGGCCTCTACGCCATCCGGGCCGATGGGCTCGGTCGGTGCGTCGGTGTTCAGCGGGATGCGCCAGGGCATCTGCTCGAGTGCACCGGCCTGACGCGGAGCGCGGCGGCCACGGCGGGCATGGGAGGTCTCGTTCATCGGCGGCCGTCCTGATCTGATGGCGCGATGATCGGCCTGTGTCGCCTTTCGCGCAATCGGGTAAGTTGGAACACCATTGTTGACCAAAGTCACAGTTTGCGCAGAAAGTCCCCAACCTCATGCGCCTGAACTGTGGCGGCACGCACCTGTCCGTCAAAACCGTGGACCAGATCGCGGATGGTCTGGCGGGCGCGGATCATCAGGTAGATGTCACCGGCAAAGATCGCGGCCCGCTGATAACCGAACAGCAGTTGCGGCAGCAGGAAGCCCCGCAGCCCGTCATAGAGATAAAGCCGAAAGCTGGGATAAAGCTCGTCGAGAATATCGGCCATATGGGTCAGTTGCACCCGCCGCTGGTCGCGGCTGAGACCGCGCCACAGGCCCGCGCCCACCGCGAATTCCTGCATCCGCTGGACCGAGACGCACATCTCCAGATCGGATTCCGCCTGCCGCACGTGGCCCAGTTGCAGGGCAGTCAGCGCCTCGGCCCGTTCGCGCGCATCGGGCGCGCCGGCGGTCTCGAAGGCGATGACGTCGGCGGTGCGCAGCATGGCGGGCAGGCGCGAGGGGACAGAGCGCACCTTCTGACCGAGCGTTTCCTGGTGCCATTGCTGGATCAGCGCCGGATCGGCATGGCCGTCACTCGGTTGCACCTCCATCCGGTCGGTGGTCTCGGTTGCGATGGCCGGATCGGCGGCCAGTCCCAGCAGCCAGTCGGTCGAGACATTGAACCCCGTCGACAGCGCCACCAGCGTCTCGGCGCGCGGCAACCGCACCTCGCGCCCCGACAGAAGCTGCGACAGGGCCGAGCGGTCGATGCCGATGCGGGTGGCGAAAGCCGATTGCGACAGGCCGGCCTGCGCCTGCAATTGCAGAAGCCGCTGGCGGAAGAGTTCCGATGTATCGCGCTTGTCCATGCTGCCCCGCCGGTGATCTGGCGCATCATACTGTGACTTCAGGAAACAAATCACGTCTTTTGTTACGATAATCTTCTTGCGGCACAGGGCCGCACTTCGCACACTCGTCTGATCCTTCAGGGAGTCGCGATGAAAGTCGAATGGCCGACGGTCGCCCTGACCGTCGTCACTTACGGGCTGTGGATTGCTGCCGGCGCGCTTCTGTGGCCGGCCCATCCGGTCCTTGCGCTGGTGCTGATGACGCTGACCACTGCGCTGCATTCCTCGCTGGTCCACGAGAACCTGCATGGCCACCCGACCCGGAAGCGCTGGCTGAACGAGGCACTGGTCGCGATCAATCCCGGTCTCATCTATCCCTATCGCCGTTACCGCGAGACGCATCTGCGCCATCACCACGATGCAAGGCTGACCGATCCGTTCGAGGACCCCGAAAGCTATTACAAGGCGGCTTGGAGCTATCGGCAAATGCCCGGCTGGCTGCGCGGGCTGCTGCAGGTGAACAATACGCTGGTCGGGCGGATGGTGCTGGGTCCGGTGCTGGGCGGTGCGGGCTTCCTGGCGGGTGAGGTCCGGGGCATCTGGCAGGGTGCGCCGGGCATCCGGCTTGCATGGCTGCTGAACCTTCTGGGCTGTCTGCCGGTGATCGCGGCGCTGGTCTGGTGGGGTATCCCGGTCTGGCTTTACCTCGTGACCGTGGTCTGGGGCAGCCTCGCGCTGATCTCGATCCGCACCTTTGCCGAGCATCGCTGGCACGAGACGCCCGAGGGCCGCACCATCATCGTCGAACGCTCGCCGCTGTCGCTGCTGTTTCTGAACAACAACCTGCACATCGTCCATCACAAGTTGCCCGGTGCGCCCTGGTATCGGCTTCCGCGCCTCTATCATGAACAGCGGCTGGAATGGCTGGCGATCAATCAGGGCTATGTCTATCCCAATTACCGGGCGCTGTTCCGCGCCCATGCCCTGCACCGGAAAGAGCCGGTCGAGCATCCCGTTCTTTATCGTGAGAGACTGCCATGACCGGACGCGCCGCCCTGCCCATGTATGACTGGCCCGAGGTCCGCGATCGGACGCGCGCCTTCTGGCAGGGGCTGCGCGAGCGCGTCGCCGGCCTGCCCGAACTGTCGCACCCGGTCGAGATGGAGGATCTTCTGGCGATCTGGCGCGACCCGGCGACGGTGATGACCGAATGCTGCTGGGGCACGGTCGATTTGGGGATGTGCACGGTTCAGCAGATCCTGGCGCAGCGGAATTACGACGGCGTCCTTGGCGGCGAGGGGATCAACTATCGCTCGGCGCTGGTGATGCGCTCGGGTGAGGTGGCGCAGCCCGCGGCGGGGGCGGTGCTGCCCATGGGAATCGAGGGGCTGAAATGGGCGGCGAACCAGCCCGACAGCCGCTCGGGCTGGCTCGGCATCGCCGAGGATGCGGCGCTGTCGGCGGAAGAGGTGCTTTGGACCGGCGCGCATCGTGAATCGATCCGGAAGATTGCCGCCGGTGAGGCCGATATTGCCGCCATCGACTGCCTTAGCTGGCAGCTGGCGCAGGCCTACGAGCCGGCGGCCAAGGGGCTGGTCGTGGTCGGCTGGACCGCACCGCGCCCCGGTATCTTCTTCACCACCGGCATCGACACCCCGCCCGAACTGGCGCAGGCGTTGCGCGGCGCACTGCTGGCAATGGACCAATATCCTGCGCAGGAGCCGGCGCATGTCTGAGCGGTATGACGCCATCCTCATCGGCGCCGGGGTCATCGGCAATGCCATCGCCTTCGAACTCGCCAAGCTCGGCTGGCGCACGCTCAGCATCGACAAGGGGCCGGATGCGGGCTCGGGTTCCACCTCCTCCTCGAGTGCCATCATCCGCACCTATTACTCGGTCGAGGCCTCCTGCGCGCTGGCCTATGAAGGCTGGCATTACTGGCGGGACTGGGCGGCGCATGTGAACCTGCCCGAGGGCGTGCCGCTGATCCGGTACAACGAGACCGGCTGCCTGGTGGTGAAGGGGCCGGCCAACAAGGACCTGGTCCATGTCATGCGGATGATGGACCATATCGGCTGCCCCTATGAGGAAGTGCCGACCGAACGCATCGCCGATTACCTGCCGGGTGTCGATCTGCGCGCCTATTACCCGCCGAAGCGCCCCGAGGAGGACGGTTTCTGCGAGCCGACCGGGGGTGAGATCGCGGGGGCGGTGTTCTTTCCTCAAGGCGGTTTCGTCAATGATCCGAAGCTGGCGGCCGAGAACCTGAGGCAGGCGGCCGAGGCGCAGGGCGCGCGCTTCCTGTTCCGCGCCGCCGTGGCCGAGATCCGGCAAGAGGATGACCGGGTGGCCGGGGTCACGCTGGCGGACGGGCGGCAGATCGATGCGCCGGTGGTCATCAATGCCGGGGGGCCTTGGTCCTCGAAGCTGAACGAACTGGCCGGAGTGACGCGCGGGATGAAAATCTCGACCCGGGCGAACCGGCAGGAGGTGGCCTATATCCCCGGGCCGCGGAATTTCGACTTCGGCACGAATGGCTATATCTATTCCGACGGCGATACCGAAACCTATGCCCGTCCGGACAGTCCCGGGATCATGTGCATCGGCTCGGGCGATCCGCAATGCGATCCGCGCGAATGGGTCGATGATCCCGACAGCCTGCGGCAGGATTTCACCGATCAGTGGACGGTGAACGTGATGCGCACGGCGCAGCGCTTTCCCGAATTGCCGATCCCCGGACAGGCGCGGGGGATCGTCGCGCTTTACGATGTCAGCGACGACTGGCTGCCGATCTATGACCGCTCGGATCTGCCCGGCTTCTACATGGCCTGCGGCACCAGCGGGAACCAGTTCAAGAACGCCCCGGTGGCGGGCAAGATCATGGCCCATATCGTCACCTCCTGCGAGGCGGGCCATGACCATGATGCGGACCCGCTGCAATTTCATCTCGCGCGGATCGATCGGGTGATCGATCTTGGCACCTATTCGCGCAAGCGCGAGGTCAACCCCAATTCCAGCTTCTCGGTGATCGGATGAGTGACAGGAACGTTCATGTGGTGGTGATCGGCGGCGGAGTCGTCGGCTGTTCGGTGCTGTTCCATCTGGCCAAGGCGGGCTGGACCGACAGCCTGCTGATCGAGCGATCCGAGCTGACCTCGGGGTCAAGCTGGCATGCGGCGGGCGGGTTTCACACGCTGAACGGCGATCCGAATGTGGCGAAGCTTCAGGCCTACACGGTCGGGCTTTATGACGAGCTGGAAAAACTCTCCGGGCAGGCCTGCGGGCTGCACCTGACCGGCGGCGTGATGATGGCCGACAGCGAGGAACGCATGGACTGGCTGCGCATGACCCATGCGCGCGGCCGGGTGCTGGGGATGGAGACCGAGCTGATCACCCCCAGCGAGGCCAAGGCGATGTTCCCCTTGATGGACGAGACGCAATTCGTCGGAGCGTTGTGGGACCCGGTCGAGGGGCATCTGGACCCATCGGGGACCACCCATGCCTATGCCAAGGCGGCGCGCGCGCTTGGCGCGCAGATCGAGCTGAGGAACCCCGTCAAGGAGCTGACGCAGGATGCCGACGGGACGTGGAATGTCATCACCCAGAACGGCACCATCCGGGCCGAGCATGTGGTGAATGCCGGTGGTCTCTGGGCGCGCGAGATCGGGCGCATGGTCGGGCTGGAGCTGCCGGTGCTGGCGATGGAGCATATGTACTTGCTGACTGAGGACATGCCCGAGGTGATGGAATTCAACGCCAGGACCGGGCGCGAGTTGGTCGGCGTGATCGACTTCAAGGGCGAGATCTACACCCGGCAGGAGCGAAACGGTATCCTGCTTGGCACCTATGAGAAGGCGGCGAAGCCTTGGTCGCCGGTCACGACGCCCTGGGATTTCGGCCATGAACTGCTGGAACCGGATCTCGACCGCATCGCCCCCTCGCTGGAAGTGGGCTTCCGGCATTTCCCGCCCTATGAGCGCGCCGGGATCAAGACCGTCATCAACGGCCCCTTCACCTTCGCCCCCGACGGCAACCCGCTGGTCGGGCCGGTGCCGGGGCTGACGAATTTCTGGTCGGCCTGCGCGGTGATGGCGGGCTTCAGTCAAGGCGGCGGCGTCGGGCTGGTGCTGGCCAACTGGATGACCACGGGCGATCCGGGCCATGATGTCTTTGCCATGGACGTGGCGCGATACGGCGAATGGGCCACCCTGCGCCATACCAATGCCAAGGTGCGCGAGAATTATTCGCGCCGCTTCTCGATCCGTTTCCCGAACGAGGAACTGCCCGCCGCCCGGCCGCAGGAAACCACGCCGATCTATGACATCCTGACCCGTGACAAGCACGCGGTCATGGGCGACAACTGGGGGCTGGAAGCGCCCCTGTGGTTCGCGCCCTCGGCGGATGAGGCGCATGACGTGCCGATGTTCCACCGCTCGAACGATTTCGCACATGTCGGTGCCGAGGTCAGGGCGGTGCGCGCGGGGGTGGGCGTTACCGAGATTTCGAACTTCGCCAAATACGAGGTGACGGGTCCGGGGGCGGAAGCCTTCCTCGACCGGCTGATGACCAATCACATGCCGAAGCTGGGGCGGCTGGTGCTGACGCCGATGCTGAACCCCGAGGGCAAGCTGATCGGCGATTTCACCATTGCCCGCGCCGCGCCCGAGCGTTTTCTGATCTGGGGCAGCATCGCCGCCAGCAAGTATCACATGCGCTGGTTCGAGAGCCATCTGCCCAAGGATGGCTCGGTGCGGCTGCACCGTTTCGGCACCGATCTGGTCGGTTTGTCGCTGGCCGGGCCGAAGTCGCGCGAGGTGCTGCAGCGCCTGACCGATGCCGATGTCAGCAATGCCGGTTTCCGCTTCATGGATTTCCGCGAGATGGACATTGCCGGCTCTCCCTGCCTGGTGAACCGCATCACCTATACCGGCGATCTGGGCTACGAGATCTGGATGCGCCCGGCCTTCCAGCGCCGGGTCTACCTGGCGATCCACGAGGCCGGGGCGGATCTGGGGCTGGTCGATTTCGGCATGCGGGCACTTCTGTCCATGCGGCTCGAGAAGAACTTTCCGACATGGTTCGCGGAGCTGCGCCCGATCTATGGCCCCTATGAGGCCGGGATGGATCGGTTTGTCAGGCTGGACAAGGATTTCATTGGTCGAGACGCGGCGGCGCGGGAAAAGGAAGACGGGCCAAGGCTCAAGCGGGTGTCGCTGATCATCGAGGCCGAGACCGCCGATGTGCTGGGCGACGAGCCGATCTGGGCGCGCATCCCCGCGCCCTCGGAGGCGATCACCCCGCCGCATGATTTCGGCGCGCCGCGCTTTGACGCCGAGGGCCGCGAGACCGCGCGGGTGCAGATCCAGACCGACGGCGACTGGTCGGTGGCGGGCTGGGTGACATCGGGCGGTTATGCGCATGGGGTGGGCGCCTCGATGGCGCAGGGCTATCTGCCCGCTGCGCTGGCCGAGGCCGGGCAGGAGCCCGAATTCCAGGTCGAGATTCTGGGTCGGCGCTATTCCGCCCGCATCGCCCATGAACCGCCCTTTGACCCGGCGGGCGAGCGGATGAGGGCGTAAAGCGCCAATGTTGCGCCGGTTTTTTGCCTCGCATCCAGAAAACTTGCTGCTACGCTAGGGCTAACAACAGCGCGGCCGCGAAGCCGCCAGCACATCAACCGGAGGACAAGACGACATGCCCAAAGACATCAAGTTCCCGTCCCTGCATCCCAAGGCCTGGATGTACGCGGCAGAGGCGAAGGCTGGCCAGCTGAGCCGGCGCGAGTTCCTGACCCGCGCCACCGCGCTTGGCGTCACCGCCACCGCCGCCTATGGGATGATCGGCCTGACCGCGCCCGCCAGGGCGCAGCCGGCCGGCGATCCGGTGACGGGCGGCAGCATCAAGATGCAGATGTATATCAAGGCGCAGAAGGACCCCCGCACCTGGGACTGGTCGGAACACGCCAATGTCTGCCGCGGCTGGCTGGAATATCTCGCCAGCTATGAAAACGACGGTTCGGTCCTGCCGGTGCTGCTGGAAAGCTGGGACGTGAACGAGGATGCCACCGAATATACGCTGCATGTGCGTCCCGGCGTGACCTGGAACAATGGCGATGCCTTCGTCGCCGATCATGTGCGCCACAATATCGAGCGCTGGTGCGATGGCACGGTCGAGGGCAACTCGATGGCCTCGCGCTTCTCGACCATGGTGGACCCGGCGACCAACAAGATGCGCGCCGATGCGGTCGAAGTCGTCGATGACATGACGCTGAAGCTGAAGCTGTCGGCGCCCGACATCACCATCATTGTCGGCTGTGCCGACTACCCGGCGGCGGTCACACACCCGTCCTTTACCGGCAGCGACCCGGTGGCCGAGCCGATCGGCACCGGCCCCTATCGCCCGGTCAGCCACGAGGCCGGCGTCGGCGCGGTGATCGAACGGAACCCGGACCACAAGTGGTGGAACGAGGGCAAGGGCGCCTGGCTGGACCAGATCGAATTCGTTGATCTGGGCACCGATCCTGCGGCCTGGCTGGCGGCAGCCGAGGGCGGCGAGATCGATCTGGACTACAACACCATCGGCGATTTCGTCGATCTCTTCGACGGCATCGGCTGGGTCAAGTCCGAGGCGCTGACGGCGAACACGCTGGCCGTGCGCTTCAACCAGGAGCAGGAACCCTTCACCAATCCCGACGTCCGCAAGGCCGTGCAGATGGCGGTGGACAACACCAAGGTGCTGGAACTCGGCTATGACGGTCAGGGCACGGCGGGCGCGAACCACCATGTCTGCCCGATCCACCCCGAATATGCCGATATCGGCCCGGCGCCCCTCGATCCGGCAGCGGCCAAGGCGGCTTATGACGCCGCGGGCGCCCCGCCGATCGAGCTGGTGTCGCTGGACGAGGACTATCAGGCAGCCACCTGCGACGCCATCGCCGCGCAACTGCGCGACGCCGGCTTCACCATCGAGCGCAAGATCCTGCCCGGCGCGACCTATTGGAACGATTGGCTGAAGTTCCCCTTCAGCGCGACCGAGTGGAACATGCGTCCGCTTGGCGTGCAGGTGATGAAGCTGGCCTATCACAGCGCCGCCGCCTGGAACGAATCCGCCTATCGCAAGCCGGAATTCGACGCGCTGCTGGATCAGGCCATGGCGACGCCGGATGTCGAGGCCCGCAAGGCGATCATGGCGCAGGCCGAGCAGATGATGCGCGATGATGGCGTGGTGATCCTGCCCTTCTGGCGCAACACCTATCGCCACGCCAAGCCCAATATTGGCGGCGCGGCGATCCACCCGACCTTCGAGGTGCGTTACCAGCATTACTGGGTCGCCCCCGAGTAAGCCCTGTATCGGCGGCCCTGCAAGGGGCCGCCGCTTTCCTGTTCGGAGGGAGATGCCGTGCTGCGCTTCGTGATCCGCCGACTGCTGACCATCATAGCCTCGGCGCTGGTATTGACCTTCGTGGTCTTCGCATTGACCAATCTGCAACCCAACCTTGAAAAGCTGGCCAAGGGGCAGGGTTCCGCCCGGATGTCGGATGCCGAGGTGACAAGCTGGCTGGCCGGCAATGGCTATGACCGGCCGATGCTGACCCGCTATGGCGAATGGCTGGGCGTGGTGCCCGGCTGGACCGGCGAGGACAGCAACGGCAATCCGCGCGGCCGCTGTGTCGACCAGGCCGCGGACAAGGCCAATGCCCCAAGCTATTGCGGCATCCTGCAGGGCGAATGGGGCTGGTCCACCCGTTTCAAGGCGCCGGTTTCGGAAATCATCGCCGACCGGCTGGCAGCGACCGGCAAGCTGATGTTCTGGGTCATGGTGGTCATGGTGCCCTCGGCGCTGCTCTTGGGTGTCGTGGCCGGGATGCGCGAGGGCTCGCGCACCGACCGGACGCTGTCGACCTTCGCCATCGCCTCGACCTCGACCCCGGAATACGTGCTGGGCGTGCTGCTGGTCGCGGCGCTGGCCAGCTCGCAGGTGGGGCTGTCGCCCCTGCTGAAGGACTGGGGGCTGATCTCGACGCCGGTGTTGTTCCAGGGGAATGCCCGGTCTGCCGTCGATGACGCGAATTTCTGGAACTTCACCCTGCCGGTGATGACCGTGGCGCTTTACGGCATGGGTTATATCGCCCGGATGACCCGCGCCTCGATGACCGAGGTGATGACCCAGCAATATATCCGCACCGCGCGGCTGAAGGGCGTGCCCTTCCGGCAGGTGGTGATGAAACACGCGCTGCGGAACGCGCTGATCGCGCCCTTCACCGTCATCATGCTGCAATTCCCGTGGCTCCTGAACGGAGTGGTCATCGTCGAGGTGCTGTTCAGCTATCCCGGCTTTGGCTGGACGCTGGTCGAGGCGGCAGGGAACAATGACATCGAACTCTTGCTGGCCTGCTCGGTCGTCGCCGTGGTGCTGGTGCTGATCACGCAGCTGATCAGCGATCTCGGCTATGCCTGGCTGAACCCCCGCATAAGGATCTCGTGATGGAGGAAATCGGCTGGGTCTCGATCATCGGGCGGATGGCGGCGGTGTTGTGGCCCGTCTGGCTGGGCATGGCGCTGGTCTTTGCGCTGTCCTTCACCTTCAAGCGGCGGCTGGGGCTTTACGGCAAGCTGTTTGATTCAAATATCGGCATGGTCGGCTTTGCGCTGGTGCTGTTCTGGCTGCTGGTCGCCGTCTTCGCGCCGCAGATCGCCACGCATGATCCGCTGGCGCAGCTCTCTGGGATGAAGAACGCCGTGCCGGGAACCCCGACCGGGCAGGAGGGGGGCTATCCCTATTACCTGCTCGGTGGCGATTCACTGGCGCGCGACGTCTTCTCGCGGATGATCATGGGCGCGCGGGACGTGCTGAAGATCGCCCCCGCCGCCGCGCTGATTGCCTATGCGGTGGGCATCTGCCTCGGTCTGCCGGCGGGCTATATCGGCGGCTGGTGGGATGACGTCCTGTCTTTCCTCGCCAATCTGGTGCTGGCCTTCCCGGTGATCCTGCTGTTCTTCCTGCTCGTCACGCCCGAGATCCGCGCCACCGGCATTCCGAACATCATGGCTGCCGTGTTGTTCGCCATCCCGCTGGTGCTGATCGGGCTGATGATCCAGACCCGTTTCGTCACCCAGCCCGGCAAGAAGTGGGGCTGGCTGGGCGTGCTGGGCGTGCTGGGGATCTGGGCCTATCTGGGGCTGGCCTTCAACGCCGATCCGCTTGGCGTCTGGCGGATGCCGCCGAACCTTCTGAACGTCTTCATTGCGGTGGTTTTCGTGAACGCGCCCACGGTCTTCCGCATCGTGCGCGGGATCACCATGGACATCCGCAACCGCGACTATGTCGCCGCCGCCCAGACCCGGGGGGAGAGCAGCGCCTATATCATGCTGTGGGAGATCCTGCCCAATGCGCGCGGCCCGCTGATCGTCGATTTCTGCCTGCGCATCGGCTATACGACGATCCTTCTGGGGACGCTCGGCTTCTTCGGCCTCGGCGTCTCGCCCGAGAGCCCGGACTGGGGCTCGACCATCAACGAGGGGCGGCGGCTTCTGACCGCCTATCCCCATGCCGCGCTGGCGCCGGCCATCGCGCTGATGTCTCTGGTATTGGGCCTGAACCTGCTGGCCGACGGGCTGCGCGAGGAAAGTCTGAGGGATTGAGATCATGACCGAGACAGCCACCCAAACGGGCAGCGATCAGCCGATCCTCGAGATCGACAAACTGTCCATCAGCTTCTTCACCCGGCTCAGGGAAATTCCGGCGGTGATGGATTTTTCCTGCACGGTCATGCCCGGCGAGGCGGTGGGGCTGGTGGGCGAATCAGGTTGCGGCAAGTCCACCGTGGCGCTCGGGGTGATGCAAGATCTGGGCGTCAATGGCCGGATCGTCGGCGGCTCCATCAAGTTCCGTGGCCGCGACATGACCCAGATGTCGCAGGAGGAGCTGCGCCAGATCCGCGGCAGCCAGATCGCCATGATCTATCAGGAGCCGATGGCCAGCCTGAACCCGGCCATGCGCATCGGCGACCAATTGGCCGAAGTGCCGATGCTGCATGAAAAGACCAGCAAGGCCGCGGCGATGGCACTGGCGCGGCAACTGGTCGCCGATGTGCGCCTGCCCGACCCTGACCGTATCCTGCGCAGTTACCCGCACCAGCTGTCGGGCGGGCAGCAGCAGCGCATCGTCATCGCCATGGCGCTGATGTCGAAGCCGGCCTTGCTGATCCTTGACGAGCCGACCACCGCGCTCGACGTGACGGTCGAGGCCGGGATCGTCGAGCTGGTGAAGGATCTGGGCCGGAAATACGGCACCTCGATGCTGTTCATCAGCCACAATCTCGGCCTGATCCTCGAGACCTGCGACCGCATCTGCGTGATGTATTCGGGCGAGGCGGTCGAGACCGGCAGTGTCGAACAGGTGTTCGACCATATGCGCCACCCCTATACGCAGGCGCTGTTCCGCTCGATCCCGTTGCCGGGCGCGAACAAGAACAGCCGACCGCTGGTGGCGATTCCGGGGAATTTTCCCTTGCCGCATGAACGACCGCAGGGCTGCAATTTCGGCCCGCGCTGCGATTATTTCGTCGAGGGCGTCTGCAATGTAGCCGATATCCACATGCAGCCGGTGCCGGGCGAGGCGCGGCATGACACGCGCTGCCTGCGCTTCGAAGAAATCGATTGGGACGCGCCGGTCAAGGCGGCGGTGGCGACCGAAAAGACCCAGATCGGCGAAGTCGTGCTGAAAATGGACGATGTGCGCAAATACTATCAGACCAGCGCCGGCATGTTCGGCGGCGGCGATGCGCAGGTGGTCAAGGCCAATGAATCGCTGTCATTCGACGCGCGCGAGGGCGAGACGCTGGCCATCGTGGGCGAATCCGGCTGTGGGAAATCGACCTTCGCCAAGGTGCTGATGGGGCTCGAGACGGCGACAGCGGGCGAGATCCTGCTCTATGACCAGTCGATCGAGAATACCCCGATCCAGAAGCGCGCCACCGATACGGTCTCCTCGGTGCAGATGGTGTTCCAGAATCCCTTCGACACGCTGAACCCCTCGATGACCGTGGGCCGGCAAATCATCCGCGCGCTGGAGATCTTTGGCGAGGGCAAGACCGATGCCGAGCGGCGCGACCGGATGCTGCAACTTCTGGATCTGGTGAAACTGCCCCGCGCCTTTGCCGAGCGGATGCCGCGCCAGCTGTCGGGCGGGCAGAAGCAGCGGGTGGGCATTGCCCGCGCCTTTGCCGGGGGCGCCAAGATCGTGGTGGCGGACGAGCCGGTTTCGGCGCTGGATGTCTCGGTTCAGGCGGCGGTGACGCAGCTTCTGATGGATATTCAGCGCGAGAACGGCACGACGCTGCTGTTCATCAGCCATGACCTCAGCATCGTCCGCTATCTCTCGGACCGGGTGATGGTGATGTATCTGGGTCATGTGGTGGAACTCGGCACGACCGATCAGGTCTTTGCCCCGCCCTATCACCCCTATACCGAGGCGCTGCTGTCGGCCGTTCCGATTGCCGATACCCATGTGAAGAAGCGCAAGATCGTGCTGGAGGGGGATATTCCCTCGGCGGTGAACCCGCCGCCGGGCTGTCCGTTCCAGACCCGCTGCCGCTGGAAGTCGCAGGTGCCGGGCGGGCTTTGCGAGACCGAGATGCCGCCGCTGAAGGAACTGCCCGGCGGGCATCGGATCAAGTGCCATCTGAGCGATGCGCAGATGGCGGCGATGGAGCCGGTTTTCAGCGTCGAGCCGACGGCGGCGGAATAGGGTCGGGCGCGGCCCGTGCTGGTCGCACAGGCCAAATGAGTTCAGGCCCGCATCTCGGCCATGATCGATTCCGCCAGTTCCGCCGCAGCCTCCGGCCCCGGCAGCGTGTCGTTCAGCAGGAAATACCAGATCATCGAGATGATCCGCTGCTCGGCCCGCCTTGCGGTGACGGCGGGATTGAGCTGCCCCCGCTCTTCTGCGCGACGAATGATGTTGTCCAGCAGCAGCCAGCGTTCGCGCCGCTCGCGGTGCAGCGCCTCGCGGATGGTGGCATCGCTTTGCGCCTCGGCGATCAGCAGGCGCAGCATGGGCGCCAGCGGTTCCTGGCCATCGCTGCCCTGCATCTGGCGCAGCATCTGGGCGATGAAGGCGGTCACGTCGCTGGTCAGGTCGCCGGTATCGATATCCCCAAGCGTTGATTTCGCCCGCGAATAGAGCGCCAGCAGCAGATGCCCCCGGCTTGGCCACCAGCGATAGAGCGTGGCCTTGCCCGCGCGGGCGCGGCGGGCCACGGCCTCCATCGTCAGCTTCTGATAGCCCTCCTCGGCAATGATCTCGGCGGCGGCGTCCATCACCGCCTGTTCGGTGTCGGGGTTGCGGCGGGCACCGACCGAGGTGCGGGGAGGTTCGACAGCCATTTTTCTCACATTGCCTATTGCGATACGATACGTTCCGTTCTATATGATCGATACGAAACGTTCATATTGGTGTCTGCCATGTCCGCGCAAGCTTCTCAACCCTCCCGCATCCGCTTTGCGATGCTTGTCTTTGCCTTTGTCTATCCGCTGGTCACGCTGGGGCTGATGGTCCTGATGCCGTTGACCCAGGGCTGGCCAGTGCCGGCCCGCACGCTGATCCTTGTGCCGGTCATCGTCTGCGCGATGATCTGGGGGATCATCCCGCTGATCCACACGAGGCTGCGTCACCTGCTGTAAGCCCGGCGCCTGACAAAGAAGAACGGCGGGACCGGAAGGCCCCGCCGTGTGTCGTTCCGGTGCTGTGGTGGCTAGAGCAGCAACAAGAGCCCGCCGATGACCAAGCCGGTGATCAGCAGATGCACCACGCAGAAGCCCATGATATCGCGCGGCTTCAGCCCGGCAATGCCGAGCATCGGCAGCGCCCAGAAGGGTTGCAACAGGTTCGTCCAGGCATCGCCCCAGGCCACGCCCATCACCACGCGCGGCATGTCGGCACCAAGGGCCGCGGCAGCCGGCAGCATGACCGGGGCCTGCACCGCCCATTGACCACCGCCCGAGGGCACGAAGATGTTCACGATCCCTGCCGAGATGAAGCTCCAGAAGGGCAGGGTGGTGGCGGTCGAGATCGAGACGAACCATTCCGACAGGCTGGCCGCGAGACCGCTCTGGGTCATGATCGCCATGATCCCGGCATAGAAGGGGAACTGGATCACGATCCCGGCCCCGCCGCGCACGCCCTCGTCCAGCGCCGCCAGCAGGCTGCGAGCAGTGCCGTGGCACAGGATGCCGACGAAGAGGAAGAGGAAGTTCACCACGTTGAGGTTGATCGCCCCGCCGCCGATGAAATGCAGCGCCAGCCAGATCACCCCCGGAATGCCGATGGCCCACATCAAGAGCCGGCTGTTCTCCAGCCGCTCGGCCGGGGTGGCATTGGCGGGCAGGGGGGCGGGTGCCGCGTCATTGCCAAGCTTGGCCGGATCGACCAGCACCTGTTCCGATTCGGGCGGCAGCATCCCGCGATTGACCAGCGGGACGATGATGAACAGCGCCGCGACGATGGCGAGGTTCCAGACCGAGAAGATCGTGTCCGAAGTAGAAATTACCCCGATCTCGGCTTCGGTGAAATGCCCGGGCGTGGCGATGGTCAGCGGGATCGAGCCCGACATGCCGCCATGCCAGATGACGAAGCCTGAATAGGCAGCTGCGACCAGAAGCCGGTAGTCGACCTTGATCTGACGCGCCAGTTCCTTGGCGAAGATGGCGCCGACGACCAGCCCGAAGCCCCAGTTGATCCAGCTGGCCGCCAGCGAGACGACGCTGACGAGGATGATCGCCGACCCGCGCGAGGTCGCCAGCCCGGCCAGACGCTGCAGGATCTTCCGCACCGGCGGCGACGAGGCGAGGATGAAGCCGGTGACCAGCACCAGCAGCATCTGCATCGAGAAGGCCAGAAGCTCCCAGAAGCCGTTGCCCCACATGCGGATCAGATCGACCGGGTTGGTGCCCTCGCTGACGATGGCCGCCAGCGCGGCCACCAGCGTCAGGACGATGACGAAGATGAAGGCATCGGGCAGCCACCGCTCCATCAGGCGGGTGGCTGGCCGGGATAGGGCTCTAAGCATAGGTTACTCCTCACATTTCCCCCCGCGACGTTGGGCGAAGGATCATGTGAAGGCAAGGCGCAGAGGCGATGTTAGCGCATCAGCTTTCGCGGAAGGCGCGGTTGAAGTAATCGGCCAGCGGTTTCACCAGGTAATCCATGGGGCTGCGCTCGCCGGTCTGGATATAGACCTCGACAGGCATGCCGGGGACGAGCTCAAGCCCGTCAAGCTTGTCCATCTCGTGCGGCAGAAGCGTGACCTCGGCACGGTAATAGGGGGTGCGTGTCGCCTCGTCGATCAGCGCATCGGCCGAGACCCGCAGCACCTGCCCGTCGATCTCGGGCGTCGTGCGCGACGAGAAGGAGGAGAAGCGCAGCACCACCTCCTGGCCGGGCCGAACCTCGTCGACGTTGATCGTCGCCAGACGGGCACCGATGATCAGCGGGCGGTCCTGCGGGATGATGTACATCACCGGATCGGCCGGCCGGATGACCGAGCGGGGCGTGGTGAACAGCAGCTGGTAGATGATGCCCGAGACCGGCGCGCGGATCTCGAGCCGGCTGACCTGTTCGGTGAGGCTGCGGCGGCGCTCGGCCAGTTCCAGTTCGCGATAGCCCAGATCGCGCAATTCTGTCTCGGCGGTCTCGCGGCGCTCGGCGTTCAGGCGCAGCTTCTCGATGCCGATCTCGGTCTGCCGGGTCTCGGCCTGCGCGCGTGTGGCCTGCATCTCGCCCAGCTGACCATCCAGTCGTGCCGCCTCGCGTTCCAGGGCCAGCACGCGCGAGGCCTGCGCCAGACCCTTGTCCAGCAGCGAGCGCTGATCGGTCAGCTCTTGTTCGATCAGGTCGCGCTGCGCGCCGAGGGCGACGAACTGCGCGTCGATGCCCTTGATCTGCTGGGTCAGCTGCTCGGCCTGCTTGGACAACTGTTCCAGCGATTGCTGGATGGTATCGCGGCGGGCGTCGAACAGGCTCTGCTGCCCCTCCATCAGCTCGACCAGTTGCGGGTCGGTCTTGGCGGTCTCGATCAGGTCGGCCGGAAACTCGATCGTCGCGGCATCGGCCCGCTCGGCCTCCAGCCGGCCGCGGCGGGCGAGGATCTCGAAATACTGGCCCTCGACGATGGTCAGCTCGGTTTGCAGCAGGTTGCCATCCAGCCGGATCAGCGGCTGACCTGCCGCGACCGTCTCGCCCTCGGTGACGAGAATCTCGGAGATCACCCCGCCATCAGGGTGCTGCACGACCTGACGGTTCTGCTCGACCTCGACCTGTCCCGGGGCGACCACGGCACCGGCAATGCGGGTGAACATGGCCCAGGCCCCGAAGCCGCCGAACAGCAGGAAGATGCCCAGAAGTCCCGTGAACACCGCGCCGCGCACTGGCCAACGCTTGACGACCTCGGCCTTGCTGACCCCGACCTTGATCGCGGGCGGAGGCGGCGGTGGCGGGCCCGGGTCGACGAGTTCGGCATCCGGAATGGCCTGCTGCTTGATCGGCTGTATCCGGGCCATCGGCTGGCCCTTGGGCTGGTCCTGTCCGCTCATGTAATGCCCCCACTCTGACCCGCGCCCTGTGACTGGCGGATCTGCTCGGCGTTCTTGACCATGGATTTCAGTACCTCGTCACGCGGCCCGAAGGCGCGGCGTTGACCCTGATCGAGCACCAGCAGCAATTCGCATTCGGCGATCGCGGCAGGCCGGTGGGCCATGATGATGACCGCGCCACCGCGCGCCTTGATCGAGCGGATGGCGAGGTTCAGCGCCTCGGAGCCCTGATTGTCCAAATTCGAGTTCGGCTCGTCCAGCACGAACACGGCCGGCTGCGGATAGAGTGCGCGCGCGAGGCCGATGCGCTGGATCTGTCCGCCGGACAGCCGCCCGCCGGACTGGCTGATTACCGTGTCATAGCCCTGCGGCAGGTCGAGTATCATCTGATGCGCGGCGGCGGCCTGGGCTGCGGCGACGACGCGCTGGGGATCGGGTTTCGGACTCATCCGGGCGATGTTTTCGGCAATGGTGCCATCGAACAGCGTCACCTGCTGGGGCAGATAGCCGATCAGGCTGCCCAGCACGTCCGGGTCATACTGGTCCAGCGTCGCGCCATCGAGGCGGATCGAGCCGCTGGCAATCGGCCAGCCGCCGATGATGGCCCGGGCCATGGTGGTCTTGCCGGCGCCCGATGGGCCGATGACGCCCATCGCCTGACCGGGGGCGAGCGAGAAGCTGACGCCGCGCAGGGTTGGCTGGCTCTGCCCCGGTGGCACCACCGAAAGCTGCCGCACATCAAGCTGCGCTTTGGGCCGGGGCAGGGGTGTGCGGTCGGGCTGCGGCGGGCGGCGCGACAACAGATCGCTGATCCGCGCCCAGCCATCCTGAGCACGCTGGACCACGGACCAGCCACCCACCACCTGATCGATCGGCGCCAGCGCCCGGCCCATCAGGATTGAACTGGCGATCATCGCGCCCGGGGTCAGCTCTTGTTGCAGCACCAGCCAGGCACCGGCGGCCAGCATGGCGCTTTGCAGGAACAGCCGGAAGGTCCGCGAAAACACCGTGAAGGTCGAGGTGCGGTCGGTGCCCAGCATCTGCTGTTCGGTCGCCTCGCTGCGGGCCTTGCGCCAGCGCTCGAAGGCGGCGCCGCGCATCCCCAGTGAGCCGATCAGCTCGCCCTCGTCGCGATAGAGATCCGACATGCGCTCGGCCCGCTGCTGGGCAATCGCCGAATGTTGCAGGGGCGCGCGGCTGAACCACTGGTTCATCAGCGTGGCGACGACCACGATCCCGCCGCCGACCACGGCCACCACGCCCAGGAGCGGGTGGAAGATGAAGACCGCCGCGAGAAAGATCGGCGCCCAGGGCAGGTCGAACAGCGCCAGCAGGACCGGAGAGGCGAAGAAGCGATGAATCGCCTCGAGATCGCGGATGCCGCCACGCACGGCCACATCGTTGCCCGAGCCGGCGCCTTCTGCCAGCGCGGCGGTAAAGACCCGCGGCTCCATCCGGTTCAGGAAGCGGGCGGCGACACGCGCCATCACCCGGTTGCGCGCGATGTCGAGCACGCCCATCAGCAGGAACAGGAACACCACCAGTGCGAAAAGCGCCGTCAGCGTCTCGACCGAGCGCGAGGCCAGCACCCGGTCATAGACCTGCAGCATGAACAGGGGGCCCGTCAGCATCAGGATGTTCACCGCGGCCGAGAACAGCCCCACGATGATGAACAACTGCCATCCTTCGCCCCGCGCCGCGCGAAGCTCGGCCCTGCCGCGTTGACTGTCAGGCGCTCTTGCCATGATATCGTCCGTCTTACCTGTTGCGCCCTGCGCGGGTGATCCCGGAGGGCGGCCTGTGCCATCGGCAGACCTTCACCGGCCAGGTCTTCCCGCGCTTGCTCTGCCGTCGGATCAGTTCTATGCGAGTTCCAGCGATTATAACAGGCCGTTTCGCCAGCGGGGCGCGCCTCTGACAAGGTGGTAAATTCGTCCGCCAGAGAGGACCGACTTGCACGCATGCCGCGCCCTGTCCCGCGCCGCCACCCGGCTGGCTGCCACGCTTCTGATCGCTGGTTGTGCTGCGCAGGCACCCTCCGATCCCGAGGCGGTCAACGATCCGTTCGAGGCGGCCAACCGCCGGGTCCATGCCTTCAACAAGGGTGTCGACACGACCCTGATCCGGCCGCTGACCGGCGGCAAGGAGGATGAGGCGGTTGCGGGGGGGGCTGCGGGCGAAGCGGACGGCGGCGCGATGGATGTTCTGGGCAATGTCGGCGCGAACCTGTCGCTGCCGGGCAAGGTGCTGAACCAGATCCTGCAGGGCCGGCCCGGCCCGGCGTTGAAGAACACCGCCCGATTTGCCGTCAACAGCACGCTGGGGCTGGGCGGTCTGCACGATCCGGCGGGCCGCGAGTTTGCGCTGACCGAGGTGGATACCGATTTCGGCGAGACGCTGCATGTCTGGGGTGTGCCGGAAGGCGCCTATCTGGAACTGCCGGTGCTGGGACCCTCGACCATGCGGGACGCGACCGGCAAGGTGGTAGATCTGGTCATCGATCCCTGGGATGTCTGGCTGGACGAGGATGAATACTGGGCCAGCTTCGCGATCCGCGCCGCCTCAAAAGCCGGTGAGCGGGCACGGTTCGGGGATACGGTGGATAGCGTTCTCTATGAAAGTGCGGATAGTTACAGCCAATTGCGGCTGATCTATCTGATGCATCGGCGCCACGAATTGTCACAAGGGGGGGCATCGGAAGATCCCTATGTCATTGATCCGTATGAAACCGAGCCTGCCGCTGCCGCAACGGATGCCTTCGTCATCGACCCCTATGAGGAGTAGGCGCGGCTTTCTGGCCCTGTCGGGTGCGGCGGTTGCCCTGCTGGCGCTGCGGCCCATGGGTGCGTTGGCGCTGAACACCGACCAGTCGCGCGCGCTGATCGAGACGGCGCTTGGCGAAGTCTATGCGGTGATCAATTCCGGTCAGGCTCCGGCGCAGATGTATCGCCAGTTCGAGACCATCTTCGCCCGCTATGCCGATGTCGGGATCATCGCCCGCTCGGCCCTCGGTCCGGCGGCGCGTCAGGTCGGCGGGGTTGAGTTCGCCGCCTATCAGCAGGCGTTTCAGGGCTATATCGGCCGCAAATACGGCAAGCGCTTCCGTGAGTTCATCGGCTCGAAGATCGAGGTCACGGGCGCGCGGCCGCTGAAAAGCTTCTTCGCCGTGACCTCGGTCGCCTACCTGAACGGCCGCTCGCCGATGCAGGTGGAATGGCACGTCTCGGACAAGTCGGGGCAGAGCAAGTTCTTCAACATCATCATCGAGGGTGTGAACATGCTGGCGAGCGAACGCAGCGAGATCGGCGCCATGCTGGCACGCCGCAATGGCGACATTGCCGCGCTGACCGCCGATCTGCAGCAGGCGGGCTGACCCCAACCCGCCCCCGTTCCCGGCGAGCTTCACCGCAAATTAAGCTCTTTGCCTTATGACCGTCTCCATGCCTTGCAGAAAGGGTGGATGACGTGAAGGGTATGGTCTTCAGCGAGCTGATCGAGATGGCCGACGAGCTTCTGGGCGAAGCGGTGGTCGATGAGGTCCTCTCCAGCGGCGATTTCAGCTCGGGCGGGGCCTATACCTCGGTTGGGTTCTATCCGTGCGACGAGTTCATGGCGCTGGTGCAGGCCCTCAGCACCCGCAGCGGGCTGCCACTGAACGACTATCTGCGCCGATTCGGGCACTGGATGTTCTGGCGCTACAGCGCCCGCTATTCCCAGTTCTTCGCCGACAAGACCGATGTGCTGACCATGCTCGAATCGATCGAGACCGAGGTGCATATCGAGGTGCGAAAGCTTTATCCGGGGGTCGAGTTGCCGCGATTCGAAAGCCGACGGCTGCTGGACGGAGACGGGCTGGAACTGACCTATCATTCGCCGCGCCCGCTTGGCGATTTCTGCCACGGGCTGGTCGAGACCTGTATCGAGTATTTCGGGCGCCCGGCGAGCGTCGAACGTCAGGATCTGACCGTGCCCGAGGGCATGTGCGTCCGCTTCACCATCCGGATGGAGGGCTGAGCGGTCATGTCCGGTGACGGCGATCCGGCGAGCCGGGCTGCGGGACCGGTGTCGCGTGCGCGCTTCGAACGCGAGCGGCGGGCGCGGCACGAGGCCGAGGCGCTGCTCGAGACCTATAGCCGGCAGGTCTACGAGGGCAATCGGCGGCTGCACCTGCAGGCCGAGATGCTGGAAGAAACCGTGCGCCAGCGGACCATGGATCTCGAGGCGGCGCGGATCGAGGCGGATGCCGCCAACCAGGCCAAGTCGATCTTCTTGGCGCATATGAGCCACGAGATCAGGACACCGATGAACGGCGTTCTGGGCATGGCGGCGGAGCTGCGCGAAACCGGGCTGACCGCCGCCCAGCAGGAGATCCTGTCGGTCATCATCGAATCCGGCGATCTGCTCTTGTCGGTCATCAGCGACGTGCTGGACCTGTCGAAGATCGAGGCCGGCCAGGTCGCGCTGGAGCATCTGCCCTGCAACCTGGCCGAGATCGTTGCCTCGGCGCAGCGACTGTTCGGCCCCAAGGCTGCGGCCAAGGGGCTGGCCTTCCAGGTTCCGGACATGGCCCCGCTTTGGGTGGACAGCGATCCGACGCGCCTGCGGCAGATCGTCGGCAACCTTCTGTCCAACGCCATCAAGTTCACCGACCGGGGGATTGTTTCACTGCGGCTGGAATATCATCCTGGTGCCGTCGTGGCCCTGCCGGGCGAGCTGCAGATCGTGGTCGAGGACAGTGGCATCGGCATGACGCCGGAACAGCTTTCGCGGCTTTTCACCCCCTATATGCAGGCCGATGCCAGCATCGCGCGGACCCATGGCGGGTCCGGGCTGGGCTTGGCCATCGCGCGGCAGTTCTGCCGGATCATGGGCGGCGACCTGACGGCGGAGAGTGCGCCGGGGCAGGGCAGCCGCTTTCACGCGCGGGTCAGCGCCCGCCTGACCAATGAACGCCCGGCCGAGCGCAGTCAGGTCAGTCTGGAGCGCGACCTGGCCGAGCGGCTGAAGGGCGGTGGGCTGGATGTGCTTGCCGCCGAGGACAACCAGACCAACCAGCTGGTTCTGGTCAGCATGTTGCGGCGGCTGGGGCTGAGCCCGCGACTTGTCGATACCGGCACGGCACTGGTCGAGGCCTGGCGCGCACATGCGCCAGATCTGATCCTGATGGATGTGCAGATGCCCGGCATGTGCGGCATCGAGGCGACGCGGGCTATTCGGCGCGCCGAGGCCGAGGGCGGGTTGCCGCGCACGCCGATCATCGCCCTCTCGGCCGATGCGATGACCCATCACCTGAGCGAATATCTTGCCTGCGGCATGGATGCGAGCGTGCCGAAGCCGATCCGCCGCGCGGCACTGGTCGAGGCCATGCTTGCAGTTCTGCCAGCACGACCACCCGATGCGGGCCGGGCGCGACACGGGATGGCAGGGGGGAACGGGACGACCGGCGACTGAGCTGACTACGGCTGGCAGCGCCGGGGAAGGCAGTCCCACGATCATCGGGATGGTGACTGGCCAAGAGGGCTACTGCCGCCCGTTCATTCCTCGAACCGCCCGCGCGTATCGCGATCGGTCTGATATTCCCTCGGGCCCGGAAATCGCGGCAGCCAGCTCTCGCGGCGGCAGGTCCAGAGCTCATAACTCGGCATGAACTGGTCGGGCTCGTCCAGTGAGCCGAGATTCACCTCGATCTCGTCCTCCGTCCGGCCAAGGACGGGCGAGCCGCAATTGGCACAAAAGAACCGCCCCTGATAGTCGCGCACCTCGCTCTCGATCGACACGGCACCCTCGGGAAAGATGGCCGAGGCGTGGAACAGCGCGCCGTGATGCTTGCGGCAGTCGCGACAATGGCAAAGGCCGACCTGCCAGGGCCGGCCCGTCGCCGTGATGCGAAGCTTGCCGCAAAGGCAGCCGCCGGTGAACCGCTCTATGGCCTCTCCTCCCTGACCGCCCGGATTGCGGGCGGGATCAGTTTCCGCCCAGAATCCCGTTAAGCGCCTGGCTCAGCGCATCATCGCCCGAGCTGCTCGAGCTGCTGGCACCCGGAGTCTGCGGCGCGGGGGCCGGTGCCTGCTGCGCGGGTTGCTGTGCCGGCTGGTTGTCACGGATCGCCTCGGCCAGTGCCGCAGCCAGCGGGTCATCGGCCGAGCCGCTGGTGACGATCTGCTGCTCGCCCGATGTGCCGACGATGACGCCGCTGCCATCGGGCGAGACGGTCGACAGCGGCAGGGCCGGCAGACCGTCATGGATCTCGGTCATCACCGCCTGCCAGATCTCGGCCGGCAGACCGCCGCCGGTCACGCCCTTCAGCGGCGTGTTGTCGTCGTAACCCATCCAGACGCCGGTCACATATTGCTCGGTGAAGCCGATGAACCAGGCATCGCGATAGGAGGAGGTGGTGCCGGTCTTGCCGGCGGCCTCGCGGCCCGGCAGCCGGGCACGGGTGCCGGTGCCGCGCTCGATCACCTGTTCCATCATGTAGATCAGCTGGCCGGCGGCGCGCTGGCTGATGACGCGCTCGCCCATGCCGCCGGACTGGCCCATCAGCGGCTGGTCATCACCCTTGATGCGCAGTTCGATCAAGCCATAGGGGCTGACCGCGGTGCCGCCATTGCGGATGCCGGCATAGGCCCCGGTCATCTCCAGAAGTGTGCTTTCCGAAACGCCAAGACCCAGAGAGGGGCCGTTGGCCATGTTGCTGGCAAAGCCGAAATCCTCGGCCACCTTGCGCACCATGTCGCGACCGACCGATTCCTGCAGCCGGATGGTCGCGGTGTTCAGCGAGTTCTGCAGCGCCTGGGTCAGGGTGACATTGCCGCGATAGTTGCGGGTATAGTTCTTCGGAGACCACGGCCCCGAGCCCTTGACGTTGATGGTCAGCGGCCCGTCGAGCACCACGTCATTCGGGGAATAGCCCAGTTCCAGCGCGGCGGCATAGACGAAGGGCTTGAACGAGGATCCGGGCTGGCGCTTGGCCTGGGTCGCGCGGTTGAAGGCACCGTTCACCGTACTGTCGCGCCCGCCGATCATTGCACGCACCGCACCATCGGCACTCATCACCACGACGGCGGCCTCGGCCTTGCTGCCGTCCGAGACCTTTTCGTCAAAGACCTTGGCCAGGGCCCGCTCGGCCGCGCGCTGGATGCGCTGGTCGAAGGTGGTCATGATGGTGACGTCTTCGGTGGTCTCGCTGGTGAGGAAGCCGGGACCGGATTCCATCACCCAATCGGCGAAGTAACCCCCCGCCCGCGCCGCCGCCGCGCGGCTCAGCACCGCCGGTTCGGCCTTGGCGGCAGCCAGTTGTGCATCATCCAGATAGCCCTGTTCGTTCATCAGCCCCAGGATCACGCTGGCCCGGTCCTGCGCCCGCTGTAGGTTGGAGGTCGGCGCGTAGTAGCTGGGCGCGCGCAGAAGGCCCGCCAGCATGGCGGCTTCCGACGCATTTACGTCGCTAGCCGGCTTGTTGAAATACCGCTGAGCCGCAGCCTCGAAGCCACGTGCGCCACCGCCCAGATAGGAGCGGTTCATGTAGATATTCAGGATGTCGCCCTTGGAATACTTGGCTTCCAGTGCCAGCGCGAAGGGCACTTCCTTGACCTTGCGCCACAGGCTCGACTTGCGGCATTCGGCCTCGTAATCGGCCTCGTTCTTCCAGCGGATCGGGTCGAAGGTTTCGCCCAGGCACAGCAGCTTGGCCACCTGCGTGGTGATGGTCGAGCCGCCATTGCCTTCAAGCGGCCCACGCCCGGCGGCCATGTTGATGCGCATGGCGCCGGCGATGCCGATCGGATCGACGCCCAGATGGGTATAGAAGCGTCGGTCCTCGGTGGCGATCACCGCCTCCTTCAGCACCGGGGCGATCTTGTCTGAGCTGACCGTGCCGAAGGTCTCGCCGCGCCAGGCAAAGACCCGGCCGTCGCGGTCCAGCATCGTGACCGAGCCGCGCGCGCGGCCGTCAAAAAGCGCGGAAGCCTCGGGCAGGCCGCTGTAGTAGTAGAACGAGGCGGCGCCGATGATCAGGGCCATGACCAGCGCCAGCCGCCAGAAACTGCCCCAGATCACCCGCCAGATCAGGCTGACGAATCCGCTGACGCCACGGGTGACCATGTTGCCGCGCTTGGGCGGGGCGGGCTTGCGGCGTGTGGATGTCTTTGCCGGCGCAGGCTCGGTGAAGCTGCGCTTGTCGGCAACAGGGCTGCGCCCCGAGCGTTTCGGTGTATCGGTCGTTCGTTTCATGCCTGCGTTCCTGCCCGGCCGATTGATCCGACCCGATTGCGCAAAAGCATACAGGAAGAATCGTCTGGATGGAATGTGGCTGACCAATCCGTGATGGATGCTGAACCGTCCGGTTTCTGCCGCTTTTTGCGGCACTCAACTTCTGGTTTGCCGATCGGGAGGGCAGGGAAAGTTTCTGCACTGCGGAAAAGGGCGGCAATCTTGTCGCGCGCGGATCGGAACGGCCTTGTGGCGATGACGCAGCCTCGTGCTGCCAAAAGATGCCACAGCGAAAGGTGACACCTGATGAGACGCACGCTTTTCTCCACCCTGCTGGCCCTGGCGGCGCTGACCGCGCTGCCGGCGCTGGCACAGGATGCCGCCGTGCCGGTGCCGGACAAGGGTGACACGACCTGGATGATGGTGTCGGCCATTCTGGTGATGATGATGACCCTGCCGGGGCTGGCGCTGTTCTACGGCGGGCTGGTGCGCTCGAAAAACGTGCTGTCGGTCCTGATGCAGGTGCTGGCGACCTTCTGCGTGATGGCATTGCTCTGGGTGATCTACGGCTATTCGCTGGCGTTCACCGGCGCCGGATCGGCCGAGGATGCGGGCTTCCTGACCCCCTATATCGGCAATCTGTCCAAAGCCTTCCTGTCGGGCGTCACCACCTCGAGCATTGCCGAGACCTTTTCGGCAGGGGTCTATATCCCCGAACTCTCCTTTGTGATCTTCCAGATGGCCTTCGCCTGTATCGCCCCGGCGCTGATTGTCGGCGCCACGGCCGAACGGATGAAATTCTCGGCCATCCTTGCCTTCGTGGTGCTGTGGTTCACCTTCTCCTATCTGCCGATGGCCCATATGGTCTGGTGGTGGGGCGGTCCCTCGGCCTATGACGCGCCGTCGGGGCTGCTCTTCGGTCACGGCGCGCTGGACTTTGCCGGTGGCACTGTCATCCACATCAACGCGGGCATTGCCGGTCTGGTCGCCGCATTGGTCGCTGGTCCCCGGCTGGGGTATCGGCGCGAGCTGATCGCGCCGCATAACCTGACCTTCACCCTGATCGGTGGCTGCCTGCTGTTCATCGGCTGGTTCGGCTTCAACGCCGGCTCGAATCTCGAGGCGAATGGCCTTGCCGCGCTGGCGATTCTGAACACCGTTGTGGCCACCGCTGCCGCGGCGCTGGCCTGGGCCTTTGGCGAATGGATCCTGCGCGGCCATCCCTCGCTGCTGGGTGCGGTCTCGGGCGCGATTGCCGGTCTGGTCGGTGTCACTCCGGCTGCCGGTTTCGTCGGCCCGATGGGCGCCATCGCCATCGGCCTGATCGCCGGCCTCGCCTGCATGTGGGTCGTTGTCTCGCTGAAATCCAGGATCGGCATCGATGACAGCCTCGACGTCTTCGGCATCCACGGCGTCGGCGGCATCATCGGCGCGATCCTGACCGGCGTCTTCGCCTCTCCCTCGCTGGGTGGTGCCGGGGTCTGGGACTACGCGACCGGCGCGGTCGCCGAGTTCAACATGGGCGGGCAGGTCTATGCCCAGACTCTCGGCGTGGTGATCTGCATCATCTGGTCGGGCGTGGTGAGCTTCATCGCCATCCACCTCGTCAAGGCGGTGATGGGCCTGCGCGTCGCCGATACCGACGAGCGCCAGGGTCTGGATGTCACCACTCACGGGGAAAACGCCTACAACTGAGGCAGCTTGTGCCTTCCCCCCGGCCCGGCCTCGAAACGGGCCGGGTCTTTTCGTATCGGAATTGCGCTCAGGCCACGCGGGCGACGACGAAATCGGCCAGATCATCCAGCAGGACGCGGATCTCGTTCTCGGGCAGCAGGCTCAGCGCGGCCCTGGCCTTGGCGACCCAGCCAAGCGCATCGGCGCGCGCGGCCTCCATCGCGCCATGCCGCGCCATGATCGCCAGCGCCCGGTCCAGATCGCCGTCGCGCTGATCGCCGGCCTCGATGGTGCGGACCCAGAAGGCGCGCTCCTCGGCATCGGCGCGGGTGACAGCCTTGATCACCGGCAGGGTCAGCTTGCGCTCGCGGAAATCATCGCCGGTATTCTTGCCGATGGTGGCGCTGACGCCGCCGTAATCCAAGAGGTCATCGACGATCTGGAAGGCGATCCCCAGCGCGTCGCCATAGTCGTAGAGCGCCCGCACCTGATCCTCGGGCGCGCCGGCAATGACCCCGCCAACTTCGGTCGCGGCGGAAAACAGCGCCGCTGTCTTGCCCCGCACCACCTGCAGATAGATGGCTTCGTCGGTGCGCAGATCCTGCGCGGCGGTCAGTTGCAGCACCTCGCCCTCGGCGATGGTGGCGCTGGCATTGGCCAGGATGTCCAGCACCCGCAGGCTGCCGGTCTCGACCATCAGCTGGAAACTGCGGGCAAAGAGGTAATCGCCGACCAGCACGCTGGACTTGTTGTCCCAAAGCAAGTTGGCCGTGGGCCGACCGCGGCGCTGGCGGCTTTCATCGACCACGTCGTCATGCAGCAGCGTCGCCGTGTGGATGAATTCGACCGTCGCGGCCAGCTTGACGTGATCCTGCCCCGGATAGGAGAGCAGGCGGGCGGCAGCCAGCGTCAGCATCGGACGCAGACGCTTGCCCCCGGCTTCGACCAGATGCGCGGTCACTTCGGGGATGCGCGGAGCGTGGCGGCTGGCCATGCGGTTGCGGATCAGGATGTTCACCTGCTCCATATCGCCCGCGAGGCGGTCAGAGAGACGGTCCAGCGGCGTCGAGGCGCTGTCGGTGGTGGTGGTGATCATCGGTGGCCCCTTTCGCGTCCTGCCATTGCCACGCCATCGACATCGGTGCAACCGCCCCATAACATCAAGGGCATGAAAGAACTGCTTCGTACCACCGATCCGCTGCGTCTGGCTCGTGCGCTGGATCTTCTGGAGCAACATGATATCCCCGCCTTCCAGTTCGACCAGCATATGAGCGTGCTGGAAGGTTCGATCGGCGCGCTGTTGCCGCAGCGGCTGATGGTTGCGGATCGCGACCATTTCATGGCCAGCGCCATCCTGCGCGATGCCGGTCTGGATGAGTGACCTCAGCCTCGACGATTTCCTGAATGGCCGGCTGACGATTGCCCAGCCTCGTCGCGGCTATCGCTCGGGCGCGGATGCGGTCATGCTAGCGGCGGCCTGTCCGGCTCGTCCGGGGGAGCGCGTGCTGGAACTGGGCTGCGGGGCCGGGGTGGCGAGCCTGTGCCTGGGCTGGCGGGTGCCCGGTGCGATGCTGACCGGGCTGGAGCGGCAGAGGGACTATGCCGAACTGGCGCGGCAGAACGCCGCACGGAACGCCATCCCGCTGCGGGTGATCGAGGGCGATCTGGCGCGGATGCCGGCGGAACTCCGGGGCGAAAGTTTCGATCATGTCATCGCCAACCCGCCCTTCTTCCAGGGCGGCACCGCGCCCGAGGATGCAGGCCGGGGCGAGGCGCGGCACGAGGAAACGCCGATGGCGGGTTGGGTTGATGCCGCCCTGCGCCGGCTGCGGCCGGGCGGGGTGGTGACGCTGATCCAGCGGGCCGACCGACTGGATTCGTTGATTCTGGCGCTGGCTGGCCGGGCGGGTGGTGTCACCATCCTGCCGATTGCCCCGCGGGTGGGGCGCGAGGCGGGCCGGGTGATCGTTGCGGCAAAGAAGGGCGCGCGCGCGCCGCTGCGGCTGCTGGCGCCCTTCCTCATGCATGCCGAATCGAGCCATCTGAAGGATGGCGAGGACCTGTCGCCAGCGGCTGCGGCGGTCCTGCGCGAAGGCCAGCCGATCAACCTTGGGTAGTGTGAAACTCTCGTGACAGAATCGAAATTCTGTGCTCGACTGCCCCTCACTCGCAAGACACAAAGGGAGAACGATATGTCGGTTGCTTCTCATGTCGAGGAACTGCGCAAAAAGCACAACGCATTGTCCGAGGCTGTTGAAAAGGCTCAAAGAAGCCCCGGAACCAACGATCAGGACATCATGGTGATGAAGCGCGAAAAGCTGCGGCTGAAGGAAGAAATCAACCGCCTGTCGTGACGATCCGACCGGTTTTCCAGAAGATGAAACGGCCCGCGAAACTCGCGGGCCGTTGTGTTTTCCGACAAATTTTGTTGAACGGGCTCAGACGAAGAACTGGCCGCCATTGGCGCTGATGGTCGAGCCGGTGATGAAGCCGGCATCGTCCGAGGCCAGGAAGACCACGGCGCGGGCGATTTCCTCGGGCTCACCCAGGCGACCGACGGGGATCTGCGGGATGATCCGCTCGTTCAGAACCTTCTCGTCGATGGCACGCACCATCTCGGTGCCGATATAGCCCGGGCAGATGGCGTTCACGGTGATGCCGGCGCGGGCGCCCTCTTGTGCCAGGGCCTTGGTGAAGCCCAGATCGCCGGCCTTGGCCGCCGAATAGTTGGCCTGACCCGCCTGGCCCTTCTGCCCGTTGATCGAGCTGATATTGACGATGCGGCCGAACTTGCGGTCGCGCATCCCGGTCCAGACCGGATGGGTCATGTTGAAAAGACCGGTCAGGTTGGTGTCCATGACCTCTTTCCACTGCTGGGGCGTCATCTTGTGGAACATCGCATCGCGGGTGATGCCCGCATTGTTCACCAGAACGGCGATCGGACCCAGCTCGTCCTCGACCTGCTTGATGCCGGCGGTGCAGGCATCGTAATCGGCGACCGACCATTTGTAGGTCTTGATGCCGGTCTCGTCGGTGAAGGCCTTGGCGGCCTCGTCATTGCCGGCATAGTTCGCGGCAACGGTATAGCCCGCATCCTTCAGCGCCTTCGAGATGGCGGCACCAATGCCGCGCGATCCGCCCGTGACAACTGCAACTTTACTCATTCTGGTCCCCTCGCGTTTCCGTTGAGTTGAAATCTTGTTATCCAAGCCAAGACCTGCGCGCAAGATCATTGCGCGCAGGAATTCGGGCCGGATAGCCCCTGATCAACGCTCGAGGCAGAGGGCGACGCCCATACCGCCGCCGATGCACAGCGTTGCGATGCCCTTCTTGGCGTCGCGGCGGCCCATCTCGAAGATCAGGCTGTTCAGGATGCGCGCGCCCGAGGCGCCGATCGGGTGGCCGATGGCGATGGCGCCGCCGTTCACGTTCACGATCTCGGGGTCCCAGCCCATTTCCTTGTTCACCGCCAGCGCCTGTGCGGCAAAGGCCTCGTTCGCTTCGATCAGGTCCAGATCGCCGACCTTCCAGCCGGCTTTCTCCAGCGCCTTGCGGCTGGCATAGACCGGGCCGACGCCCATGATCGCCGGGTCGAGACCGGCGGTCGCGTAGGAGGCGATGCGGGCCAGCGGGGTCAGGCCACGGCGGGCGGCCTCGTCTTCGGACATGACCATGACGGCGGCAGCGCCGTCATTCAGGCCCGAAGCGTTGCCGGCAGTCACCGAGCCGTCGCGGGTGAAGGCGGGGCGCAGCTTCTGCATCGCCTCCAGCGTGGCACCGTGACGGATATACTCGTCCTTGTCGACGACGGTGTCGCCCTTGCGGGTCTTGACGGTATAGCCGACGATCTCGTCATCGAACTTGCCGGCTTCCTGCGCGGCCTCGGCCTTGTTCTGGCTGCCGACGGCGAATTCGTCCTGCGCTTCGCGGGTGATCTGGAACTTCTCGGCCACGTTCTCGGCGGTCTGGCCCATGTGGTAATTGTTGAACGCATCCCACAGACCGTCGCGGATCATCGTGTCGATGGCCTGCATGTCGCCCATTTTCTGACCGGCGCGCAGGTAGGAGGCGTGCGGCGACAGCGACATGCTTTCCTGACCGCCGGCGATGACGATGTCGGCATCGCCAAGGCTGACCTGCTGGGCCGCCAGCGCCACCGCGCGCAGACCCGAACCGCAGACCTGGTTGAGACCCCAGGCGGCCGATTCCTTCGGCAGACCGGCATTGATATGGGCCTGACGGGCGGGGTTCTGGCCCTGCGCGGCGGTCAGCACCTGCCCGAGGATGGTTTCGCTGACTTCTGCGGGATCGACGCCGGCGCGCTCGACAACGGCCTTCAGCACGGTGGCACCCAGGTCATGCGCCGGAACGTTGGCGAAGGATCCCAGGAAGCTGCCAACCGGCGTGCGGGCAGCGGAAACGATAACGGCTTTCGTCATGAGGGGGCTCCTTCCCATCCAGGTTTGCCGGCGGGGGGCCGGCGTCGGCGCCTAGGATGCGATTTCGCGACGTGGCGTCAAGGCCGGGACGGGGGGAATGCGGAACTTGCGCAAGATTGGTTAGTGGGCGGCGATGCCCGTTGATCCGCCCGCGGCGGATGCGACCTTGCGCGTCGCGGCGCTGGTACATCGGCCCTGCTGGCCGAGTGCAGCCGCCGCCTGCGACGATCGGCCCCGAGCCTGATGGCCGATCCCGTATTCTATCGCTGCGCCTTTGCAGGCGGACTTTTCCACGGCGGCGCAATCGTCGGCGCGCCGAAATAGTAACCCTGCAGGCAATCGATCCCGAGATCGATCAGAAAGGCCGCGTCCTCGGCGGTCTCGACCGATTCGGCGACGGTGAACATGTCGAAATGGATGGCGATGGATTGCAGCGCGCGGGTCAGCACCTGGTTGTCGGGGTTCTGGCTGATCTCGCGGATGAACTGTCCGTCTATCTTGATCATATCAAAGCAGAAATCCCGCAGATAGCGGAACGAGGTGTAGCCGGCGCCGAAATCGTCCAGCGCCAGGCTGACGCCATAGCCCTGAACCTCGCGCATGAAATGCCCGACCTCGGCCGGCAGCTGGATGGCCGAGCTTTCGGTGATTTCCAGGATCAGTCGTTCGGCGATTTCGGGCGAGCTTCCGAGGCCCGAGCGCAGGGTCTGGATCCAGTGCGGATAGCCGATGGACCGCGCCGACATGTTGATCGAGAGGCGCAGTGATGGCTCTTCCGCCAGCGCGGTCAGCCCGAGTTGCAGCGACAGGCAGTCGATCTGGCGGCCCAGTTCCATCGTCTCGGCCACCGGCATGAAATCCTTCAGTGGAACGATGCGGCCGGAATCGTCGACCACCCGGATGAGGCCCTCGTAAAACGCGGGTCGCCCGGTCCGGCCGGATTGCACGACCGGCTGATAGGCCAGAAGGGCATGGCCCTGAGCCACGGCGGCCTGAACCGCGGGCATGGTGATTCGGGTCTGCTGGTCGATGGCGAAATCCAGCGGTGATCCCATATCCGACTGATTGCCCCCGCTCACATCGCGACTCCTGCATGTCCTGCCTTTGCAGCATGGTCATGATGGCCTAACTTCCGGTTAAACCCGCCCCCTTTCTGGAAATCAGGTTAACCCATCATGACCGAACGCTGCCCCTGGTGCGGGACCGATCCGCTTTACGTCGCCTATCACGATACCGAATGGGGCGTGCCCGAGCGTGATCCCCGCGCCTTGTGGGAAAAGCTGGTGCTGGACGGCTTTCAGGCCGGGCTCAGCTGGATCACCATCCTGCGCAAGCGCGACGGTTTCCGCGAGGAGTTCGAGGGGTTCGATCCCGAGCGCGTGGCCCGGTGGGACGAGGCGCGGATCGAGGCCGCGCTGCAGAACCCGGGCATCATCCGGCATCGCGGCAAGGTCGCCGCGACCGTCAAGGGCGCGCGGCTGTTCCTGGAGATCGAGGGGGCCGAGGGCTTCACCCCCTATATCTGGGGCTTCACCGGCGGCGAGGTGATCCAGAACCGCCCCGCGTCGATGAGCGACGTGGCCACTGCCACGCCCGAATCGACCGAAATGTCCAAATCGCTGAAAAAGCGCGGCTTCAACTTCTGCGGGCCGGTCATCACCTATGCCTTCATGCAGGCCTGCGGGCTGGTGAACGACCACCTGACCGGCTGCCCGCGCCATGCCGAGGTCAGGGCGCTGTCAGTTCCCGGATGACCTGCTTGGCCGCGTCAGAAGCCCAGTCCGCATCGCCGGACAGGCGGGCGACCTCCTGCCCCTCGGGCGAGATCAGCACCGTCACCGGCAGGCCCAGAACGCCCATGGCGCGGGCCAGCTGCTGCCGGGCATCGGTCAGGATCGGCAGGTGTTCCACGCCGGTCTCGGCATAGAACTTGTCGATCGCCTCGCGTGCATTGCGCCCGGTGGCGACGGTCAGCACCTGGAAATCCTCACCGCCCAGTTCGCCCTGCAACTCGTCCAGCGCCGGCATTTCCTCGCGGCAGGGGGCGCACCAGGTCGCCCAGAAGTTCAAGAGGATCGCCTTGCCCCGGTAATCCGACAGCCGGACCTCTTTGCCATCGGCATCCAGAAACACCGTATCGGGCAGGTCGGTCGGTTCGGTCTCGACCAGCTTGGCCAACCCGTTCGCCTTGGCGGCCTCGAAGTCGATGGCCCCGGCGAAAGCCGCATTTGCACCGAAAACCAGCGCCGTATAAAGCAGAAGCGAACGCAGCATGAGACCTCCGAAGGATCGCCGATGACCGACCAGACCAAATCCGCCAACACGATGTGGGGCGGGCGCTTCGCTGCCGGGCCGGACGCGATCATGGAACAGATCAACGCCTCGATCGGCTTCGACAAGCGCTTGTATGCCCAGGACATCCGGGGCAGTCGGGCCCACGCCGCCATGTTGGCCGCGCAAGGCATCATCAGCGATAGCGACGCCACCGCGATCCGGGAAGGCCTGCTCACGGTCTTGTCAGAGATCGAGGGCGGAAATTTCCCGTTTTCCAGCGCGCTGGAGGACATTCACATGAATGTCGAGGCGCGGCTGAAGGAGCTGATCGGCGAGCCGGCCGGGCGGCTGCATACCGGCCGCTCGCGCAACGACCAGGTGGCGACCGATTTCCGGCTCTGGGTGCGTGATCAGTGCGATGCGGCGATCGAGGGTCTGCGCGCGCTGATCGGCGCGGCGCTGGCCCAGGCCGAAGCGGGCGCCGACTGGGTCATGCCGGGCTTTACCCATCTGCAGACCGCTCAGCCCGTCACGTGGGGCCATCACATGATGGCCTATGTCGAGATGTTCGGCCGTGACCTGTCGCGCTTTCAGGATGCGCGCAGGCGGATGAACGAATCGCCCCTTGGGGCCGCGGCGCTGGCCGGGACCGGCTATCCGCTGGACCGCGCGGCGACCGCCAAGGCGCTGAATTTCGACCGGCCGATGGCCAACAGTCTCGATGCGGTCAGTGACCGCGATTTCGCGCTGGAATTCCTGTCGGCCTCGTCGATCTGCGCGGTGCATCTGTCGCGGCTGGCGGAAGAGCTGGTGATCTGGTCCTCGGCCCAGTTCCGCTTTGTCTCGATGTCGGACAAATGGTCCACCGGCTCGTCGATCATGCCGCAGAAGCGCAACCCCGACGCGGCCGAGCTGATCCGGGCCAAGATCGGCCGCATCCTTGGCGCGACGGTCGCCCTCTTCACCGTGATGAAGGGACTGCCCTTGGCCTATTCCAAGGACATGCAGGAGGACAAGGAACAGGTCTTTGACGCGGCCGATCACCTGATGCTGGCCTTGGCGGCGATGACCGGGATGTTGTCGGACCTGACCGCCAACCGCGAGAAGATGGAAGCTGCCGCCTCGGCCGGCTTCTCGACCGCCACCGATCTGGCCGATTGGCTGGTGCGCGAGGCGGGCCTGCCCTTCCGCGACGCCCATCACGCGACCGGCGCGCTGGTGGCGATGGCGGAAAAGAAGGGCGTCGATCTGGACGAGCTGACCATGGCCGAGATGCAGACAGTCAATCCGGCGATCAACCAGTCGGTCTATTCGGTGCTGGGGGTGCATAATTCGGTCGCCTCGCGGCAAAGCTATGGCGGCACCGCGCCCGACCAGGTGCGGGCGCAGATCGCGCGCTGGAAAGAGGTGTTGGCATGAGACTTATTGCGCTGATCGCGCTTGCGGCGCTGGCTGCCTGTGGGGTCGATGGCCCGCCGGAACGCCCGGTCGAGCCGAAACCGCAGCCCGGGGTGACGGTGTCGGGCGAGGCGCGGATCGGGATGCAGGCGACGCTGTAGATGGATCACTTCAACTATCAGAACGGCCATCTCTGCGCCGAGGACGTGCGGCTGTCGAGCATCGCGGCCGAGGTCGGCACCCCCGTCTATGTCTATTCCACCGCCACGCTGACCCGGCATTTCGGCCTGTTCCGGCAGGCTCTGGATTGGACGCCGCATCTGGTCTGCTACGCGGTGAAAGCCAATTCCAACCTCGCCATCCTGAAGCTGATGGGTGATCTGGGGGCGGGGATGGATGTGGTCTCGGGCGGCGAATATGCTCGCGCCAAGGCGGCCGGTGTGCCGGGCGAGCGGATCGTTTTTTCCGGCGTCGGCAAGACCATCGCCGAGATGCGCATGGCGCTGGAGGGCGGCATCCGCCAGTTCAACGTCGAAAGCGAGGCGGAGTTGCGCGCGCTGTCGCAACTGGCCGACAGTATGGGCGCGGTTGCCCCCGTCGCAATCCGGGTGAACCCGGACGTGGACGCCAAGACCCATGAGAAGATCGCCACCGGCAAGTCGGAAAACAAGTTCGGCATTCCCATCGCCAAGGCGCGGGAGGTCTATGCCGAGGCCGCGCGTCTGCCAGGGTTGCAGGTCGTGGGTGTGGACATGCATATCGGCAGCCAGCTGACCGATCTCGACCCCTATCGTCAGGCCTATGCCAAGATGGCCGACCTGGTCCGCGCCCTGCGCGCCGACGGCCACACGATCACCCGGCTCGACATGGGCGGCGGTCTGGGCATTCCCTATCGCCGCGACAACAATGCGCCGCCCTTGCCGATCGAATACGGGCAGGTGATCCGCGAGACGGTGGGCGATCTCGGCTGCGAGATCGAGATCGAGCCGGGCCGCAACATCGTCGGCAATGCCGGGATCCTGCTGGCCTCGGTCATCTATCTGAAAGAGGGCGAGGGGCGCGATTTCCTGATCCTCGACGCGGCCATGAACGACCTGCTGCGCCCGGCCATGTATGGCGCGCATCATGACATCGTGCCGGTGAACGAGCCTGCGCTCGGGGCCGAGGTCAGCGCCATGGATGTGGTCGGCCCGGTCTGCGAGACCGGCGACACCTTCCAGAAGGGCACTGAGCTGCCGGCGATGATGGCGGGCGACCTGGTCGCCTTCCGCTCGGCCGGCGCCTACGGCGCGGCGATGGCCTCGGAATACAACACCCGTCCGCTGGTGCCCGAGGTGCTGGTCAGCGGCGATCAATTTGCCGTCATCCGGGCCAGACCGAGCATTGAGGAAATCCTCGCCCGCGATACCATCCCGGAATGGCTATAGGTCGGTTCCTGCGACGGCGTAAGGAACCGGGGGCTGTCCGCCCCCGGACCCAGGAGGATATTTCGGCCAGGATGAAGGATGACGCGCCGGTTGTCGTGCGGGCGCTACGGCTGACTCATGCGGGCATGGTCTGGGAACAGGTCGCGCGGGCCTTCTGGCCCTTGGCGGCGCTGGCGGCGGTGGTTTTTGCCGCCTTCTGGCTGGGGCTTATCAGCGCCCTGCCGGCGGCGGTCTTGCCATGGCTTCTGGGCGCTGCGGTGCTGGCGCTGATCGTCGCGGCGGTCTGGGGCGGCTTGCGCTTTGGCCGCGTGGGCGAGGCGGCGGCGCTGGCGCGGGTCGATGCGACCCTACCGGGGCGGCCCCTGTCGGCGCTGCGAGATCAGGCGGCCTTGGGCGGCGAGGGCGCGCTGTGGCAGGCCCATCAGGCGCAGATGCGGGCGCGGGCCGAGGCGGCGCGGGCCGTGGCACCCGATGCCGGGCTGAACCGCCGGGATCCGCTGGCGCTGCGGCTGGCGGCGATGGTGGCGCTGGTCATGGCGCTGATCTTTGGCGGGGTGGGCAATCTGGGGCAGGGGCTGTCCGCCGTCGCCGCCACCTTCCGGCCTCCCGCAAGCCAGATGCCGGACATTGCCACCGGGCCAAGCTGGGAAGGCTGGGCCGAGCCGCCCGCCTATACCCGCCGCCCGACGATCTACCTGAACGCCCTGCCCGAGGGCGAGGTGCTGGAACTGCCCAAGGGCAGCGCCGTCAGTTTCCGCCTTTATGGCGAGGGCGCGGGTGTGACGCAGGATATTGGTCCCGCACAGGGGAACGAGGCGCAGGCCCCGTCCTTCGAGGCGATGCAAAGCGGGGTGATCGAGGTGGCCGGACGGCGTTTCGACGTGACCGTGCTGCCCGATGCGGCCCCGCGCATCCGCCCCGGCGATGCGCCGACCCGGCGCGCGGATGGCCGGCTGGTGCAGGATTTTTCCGCCGATGACGATCATGGCGTGGTTGCCGGCAGCGCCGGGATCGAGCTTGACCTGGCCTCGGTGCCGCGGAGCTTCGGTTTGGCCATCGATCCCGAGCCGCGCGAGCCCATCGCGCTGGAATTGCCGATGCCCAATGGCACGCGGAAAGAGGTTCAGGGCCAATTGGTGCAGGATCTGGCGCGGCATCCCTGGGCCAACCTGCCGGTGACGGTGCGGCTGTCGGTGCTGGACGGCATCGATCAGGAGGGGCTGTCCGAACCGATGCAGACCATCCTGCCGGGCCGGCGCTTCTTCGACCCGCTGGCCGCCGCGCTGATCGAGATGCGCCGCGATCTCTTGTGGTCGCGGGAGAATGCGGCCCGCAGCGCCGAAATCCTGCGCGCTGTGACCTGGCAACCCGAGGGCTATGTCGATCAGCCGCTATACCTGCAACTGCGCGCCGGCGTGGGCGTGCTGGAGGCCGGGCCGCTGACCCCGGAGGCGCGCGACAAGCTGGCCGAGGCTCTGTGGCAGGCGGCGATCCAGCTGGAGGATGGCGGACTGGCCGATGCGCTGGAGGCGATGAAACAGGCGCAGGAAAAGCTGTCCGAGGCGATCCGCAACGGCGCCAGCCCAGACGAGATCCAGCGGCTGATGGACGAGCTGAAAGAGGCGACGGATAACTATACCCGGATGCTGGCCGAACAGGGTCAGCCCGACCCGGCCGACCGCTTTACCCAGAACCAGCAATCACAGGTCGTCACCGGCGACATGATCCAGCAGATGATGGACGAGATTCAGCGGCTGATGAACGAGGGCCGCATGGCCGAGGCCCAGCAATTGCTGGAGCAGTTCAACCGGATGATGGAGAACCTGCAGGTCACGCAGGGCCAGTCGGGCGGTCAGGGCCAGCAGGGGCAGGGACAGGAAGGCAACCAGTCGATGAACCGGCTGGCCGATACGCTGCGCGAACAGCAGCGCCTGTCGGACGAGGCTTTCCGCGAAATGCAGGAACAGTTCGGTCAGGGCGGCCAGCAGGGCAGCGAGGATCTGGCCGAGCGTCAGGGCCAGCTGCGCGAAGAGTTGGGCCAGCAGCAGGGCTTGATGCCGGGGCAGGGCTCGGAACAGGGCGATGCGGCGCGGCAGTCGCTGGACGAGGCCGGGCGCTCGATGGATCAGGCCGAACAGGCGCTGCGCGAGGGCGACATGTCCGGCGCGCTGGAACGGCAGGCCGATGCCATCCAGTCGATGCGCGAGGGGATGCGGGCGCTTGGCGACATGCTGGGGCAAGGCCAGCGCGGGGCCGAGGGGCCGGACGGGCAGCAACAGGGCCAAGAGGGCCAGCAGCCGGGCGGTCAGGCCGGGCAGGCGATGCGCGATGGCGAGAACGGCCTGCCCTATGATCGCCGGGCGCAGCGCGATCCGCTGGGGCGGCAGCTCTCCGGCAATGGCAATACCATCACCGATGGCGATCCCCTGGCCGAGGGCATCGATCCGGCGCGGCGGGCGCGTGATCTCTTGGACGAGATCCGCCGCCGCAGCGGCGAGCGCACGCGGCCCGAGGATGAGCGCGACTACCTGGGCCGCTTGCTGGACCGGTTCTGATCGGGGCTATTCGCCGCCGGTGCCAAAGACGCTCTGATGCAGCCAGGCGCGACCATCATCTACCGCGACGCGGAAGCCTGCCAGCCCGCCCTGACCGCCGGTATCCGGTGTCAGGACATAGGCCAAGAGCAGGCTGGCGGCGACGGCGAGGGACAGGGCGAAGCCGCGCAGGTAGCCCGCGCGATCCTTGGCCCCCGATTCCTCTTCGTGCAGCGGGTTGACCGTCCGCGCATGGCCGTGGGGCGTGGTGCGGTTGACCGTGGCCTCCAGCTTGTCCTGCGCAGGCGCGCTGTCGCCGGGACGCTGCGGCCGGTCGTTGATATGGCGCGAGGGCGCCGGGCCGGCCATCGGCGGGTCGGTGGTCAGGATGACTGTGGCCTCTTCGGTCGCCTCTTCCGGCTCGACCGCCTCGCTGCGCTGGCGGCGGGCCAGCTCGGCCTCTTCGCGCAGCACCGACAGCACCGAATCGGGCAGGGGGCGGTTCAGCCTCGGGCCGGTCTCGGGCGCAGCCGTCATCGGCCCTTTCGGGGCAGCCGCACCCGGTTCGTGCCAGCCATGCCCGCAGGAGGAACATTCGACATCGCGGCCATCCGCAGGGATCGCGGTGGCATCGACCCGGTACTCGGCCCCGCATTCCGGGCATGTCAGACGTATTTCACCCATCCCGCCCTCTCGCATTCGGCGCCCTGCTGTTCTATCAAGCCCACGCCCGGCTTCCAAGTCGCCGGACGCGAAGGGGGTGCCTTTTGATCGAGATGCAGGATGCCGGGTTCGGCTATCAGGGCGGAGAACCGTTGCTCTCTGGCATGACGCTGAGCCTGCAGCCGGGGTCGTTCCATTTCCTCACCGGGCCGTCCGGCTCGGGCAAGACCACCTTCATGCGGCTTTGCTATGCCGATCTCTTGCCCAGTTCGGGGCGGATGACGGCGCTGGGGCAGGATCTGCGCGGGCTGACCCGCGACGGCATCGCCGCGCTGCGCCGCAAGGTCGGCGTGGTGCATCAGGACCCCCAATTCCTCGATCATCTGCCGGTGGCCGAGAACGTCGCCCTGCCGCTGACCATTTCCGGCCAGCCGGTCGACATGGCCGCCATGCGCGACCTGCTGGGCTGGGTTGGCCTTGCGCAGCAGGCCCGGGTGCTGCCCGGCTCGCTGTCGGGGGGCGAGCGGCAACGGGTGGCGCTGGCGCGGGCGGTGATCCTGTCGCCCGATCTTGTGCTGGCGGACGAGCCGACCGGGAACCTTGACTGGGATATGTCGATGCGGCTGATGCAGCTCTTGATCGAGTTGAACCGGTCGGGAAAGACGGTGATGGTGGCCACGCATGACCTGAACCTCATTCGCGCCACCAAGGCGCAGGTCGCTGCGCGGGTGCTGCGCATTGCCAACGGGACATTGCAACTGGCGGGGGCTGATCTGTGAAACTGCCGAAACTCTCGGGCGGGTCGGTCAAGGGGCTGGACCTCAGGGCATTGGTCGCCAGCCTGACCGGCGATGGCGCCTCGGGCGACCGGATCGTGCCGCCGACCGGCTTTACCGCGCAACTGACGCTGTTCGCCGCCGGGGCCATGGCCTTTCTGGCGGTGTTTGCGCTGGCGCTGTCGCTGGCGACCGGGCGGCTGGCCGACCGTTGGGCCGAGTCGCTGGCGCAGACCGTGACCGTGCGGGTCTCGGCCCCCTCGACCGAGATCGAGGCGCAGACCGAGAACGTGATGCAGATCCTGCGCGCGACCCCCGGCGTGGGAGAGCCGCGGCTGCTGGATGACGCGGAAATCGCCGATCTCTTGACCCCGTGGTTCGGCCCGGATGTGCCGGTCGATGCGCTGCCGGTGCCGCGTCTGATCGAACTGCCGATCATCGATGCAAGCGACTTCGACACGGCAGGGCTGCGCCTCAGGCTCGAGGGCGAGGTGCCGAACGCGGTGCTGGACGACCATACCGAATGGCGCCGGCCGCTGGTCTCGGCAGCCAGCCGCTTGCAGATGCTGGGGATCTTCTCACTGTTGCTGATCGCGGCGGCCTCGGCGGCGATGATCACGCTGGCGGCGCGGGCGGCGCTGGCGGCGAACGGGCAGGTGATCCGGGTGCTGCGGCTGATCGGGGCGCGCGACATCACCATTGCCACGGCCTTCGTCCGCCGCTTCACCCGCCGCGCGGCGCTGGGGGCGGGCGTGGGCACGGTGCTGGGCCTGCTGGCTGTCATCGCCCTGCCGAACATGGAGGAAAGCGGCCAGTTCCTGACCGGCCTCGGCTTTCAGGGCTGGGGCTGGCTCTGGGCGCTCTTGATCCCGCTGGTCGCGGCGGCCGTGGGCTTTCTGGCCACCCGTTGGGCGGCGCTGACCATGCTGGGGCAGGTGCGATGAGCCGCGGCTTCTCGCCCGAGCCGGGGCGGCTGACGTTCTGGCAATATGTCCAGAACGTGCTTTTTTATATCCATATCGGGCTGGCCACGCTGGTGCTGGGCTTCTGGGGCCTGTTCGTGGTGCTGCGCCGGGGAGAGGAGGGGGCGACCCATGTCGCCTCGACCTGGATCGCCTATCTGGTGCGCGCCGCCCGCTGGCATCTGGGGCTGATCTGCGAGGTGCGCGGCACGCCGCCGACCCATGACTGCATCATCGCCGCCAAGCATCAATGCTTCTGGGATATCCTCGTGCTTGCCCATTCGGTGCCGCGCCGCGCTTTCATCATGAAGCGCGAGGTGATGCGGGTGCCGATCATGGGCTGGTATGCGAAGATGGTGGGCAGCGTGCCGATCGACCGCTCGCGCGGCAAGGATGCGATGAAGGCGATCTCGGCGCGCATCCGCGAACGGATGCAGCGCGGCGTGCTGGGCCAGCTGATCATCTATCCCGAGGGCACGCGGACCCTGCCGGGGAGCCGCAAGCCCTACAAGCATGGCGTGGCCACCATCCGCGCCGCGACCGGCTTGGAGGTCATTCCGGTGGCGGTGAATACCGGGCTTTTCTGGCCGCGCAAGGGCTGGGGCATCCGTCCGGGGCGGGCGGTGATCGAGTTCCTGCCGGCGGTGCCGGCGGATCTGCCCAATGATCAGGTCATTCCCTGGCTGGAAGACGCGATCGAGACCCGGTCGGACCAGCTGATGGCGGAAGCGGGGTTCAAGGCATGAAGTGGTTGTCCGAGGGTGATCTGGCGGGGATCTATGGCACGCCCGGCGCGGCCTCGCTGCGCAAGGTCACGGATCGACTGACGCCGGACTATGCTGCGTTCATAAGGGCTTCGCGCTTCTGCGTGCTGTCGACGGTCGGTCCTGAAGGCACCGATGCCAGCCCGCGCGGGGATGATGGCCCGGTGGCACGCATTCTCGACGACAAGCATCTGGCGCTGCCCGACTGGCGCGGGAACGAGCGGATCGATTCGCTGAAGAACATCGCCCGCGATGGCCGGGTCAGCCTGATGTTCCTGATCCGAGGGTCCAGCACGGTGATCCGGGTGAACGGGCAGGCGCGGCTGACCGATGATGCAGATCTGTGTCAAGCCTTTGAACGAGAAGAAAAATTGCCGCGCACGGTCATCGTTGTGCAGATCGGCGAGGTCTATTTCCAATGCGCCCGCGCGGTGATGCGGGCGGGGTTGTGGGCGGATGCCGACGACAGCGCCGGGCTGGCCACAGCCGGGCAGATCCTTGCGGGTCTGACCGAGGGCGAGGTCGGCGGCGCGACTTACGATGCCGAATGGCCCGGACGCGCCGCCCTGACCCTGTGGTAGGAAACGGGCCCGAATCCGCCCGCACCGGGCGTACACAGCCTGCGCACAGGTCGTACACAGGCCGTGCACCGGCTCAGTAATGGTTCCAGTAGCGCGGCGGCTCGGCCGGGATATGGGGCAGCAGCCCGATATCGCGCCGCAGATGCGGGCTGATCTGCTCGGTCGGCAGCATCCGATGCCGCATGCCGCGTTTACGGTCCGGGCGCAGCAGCGCCATCACCATGCCCATCAGCACCGCCCGGGCACCATGCCGGGCGATCAGCCGTTCAAGCGCTGCGCGTGGGGGGACCGCCCCCATTGGCAATCTTGCGATCATGTCAGTCACCTGCGGACCCGCGCATGGGCGGGCCCTTGTCAAAAGGAGGATAGAGGTCAGGCGCAGCCGAAACGGTCTGCGTCAGTCACCCGGATTTTGTGGGGATTGGCCCGGAGGCCGATCAGCAGCGGTGCAGTACGCCGGTGCCAGTCCACGAGGCCGCCAGATCAAAGGCGTGTCGGATCGAATAATGATGCATGGTCGCCCTCCTCTTGTCAGGCTGGTGGAAAGTCTTTGCAACCTGACCGGGTGGGCGAGTCGGAACAAGAAAAAACCGGTCACTGAGGTGTGGCCGGGTTGGGGTGTTGCCGATGGGTGACACGGGCCCGCTCTGGCCGCCGGATCAGGCCAGCTTCAGCGCCGCGATCCCGGCGACGATCAACCCGATGCCGGCCAGCTTCAGCGGCGCGGTGGATTCGCCCAGCCACAGGATGCCCAACACCGCCACGCCAAGCGCGCCGATCCCGGTCCAGACCGCATAGGCGGTGCCTGCGGGCAGGTGGCGCAAGGCGGCGGCCAGCAGCCAGAAACTGGCGGCGGCGGCGATGATGGTGACGATCGAGGGCACCAGCCGGGTGAAGCCGTCGGAATATTTCAGCGACAGCGCCCAGACCACCTCGAGCAGACCGGCGAGGACCAGAAGGACCCAGGGGTTCATCAGGCGGGCAATCCCTTGTTGCCCATCGCCAGGAACTTGGCGCGGCGGTCGCGGATCAGCTGCGCGGGCTTCTGACCCGACAGCTCTTTCAGCATGGCGGCAATGTCCTTGCCCACGGCCTTGATCGTCTCGGCCGGGTGGCGCTGCGCGCCGCCCATCGGCTCGGCGATGATGCGGTCGATGATGCCCAGTTCCTTCAGGTCCTGCGCGGTCAGGCGCAGCGCCTGCGCCGCCTCGCGCATCTTCTCGGCATCCTTCCACAGGATCGAGGCGCAGCCTTCGGGCGAGATCACCGAGTAGATCGAATGTTCCAGCATGGCGATGCGGTTCGCGGTAGCAAAGGCCACGGCCCCGCCCGATCCGCCCTCGCCGATGATGACCGAGACCAGCGGCACGCCGATCTCGAGGCATTTCTGGGTGCAGCGGGCGATGGCCTCGCTTTGGCCGCGTTCCTCGGCGCCCTTGCCGGGATAGGCACCCGGTGTGTCGACCAGCGTGATGACCGGCAGGCCGAAGCGGCTGGCCATGTCCATCAGCCGGATCGCCTTGCGATAGCCCTCGGGCCGGGCCATGCCGAAATTGTGGTGGATGCGCGACTTGGTGTCATTGCCCTTTTCATGGCCGATCACCACGCAAGGCGCATCGTTGAAGCGGGCGAGGCCGCCCATCACCGCATGGTCGTCGCCAAAGGCGCGGTCGCCGGCCAGCGGGGTGTATTCGGTAAAGAGCGCGTTGATGTAATCGCTGCAATGGGGCCGGTCGGCATGGCGGGCGACCTGGGTTTTCCGCCAGGGATCGAGGCTCTTGTAGAGATCCTTCAGCATGCCGCTGGCCTTCTTGTCCAGCGCGGCCGCCTCTTTCTCGACATCCACGGCATTCTCGTCCTTGCGGGCGAGGGCGCGCAGCTCTTCGGCCTTGCCCTCGATATCAGCCAGGGGCTTTTCGAATTCGAGATAGGTCATGTGATCGGACTCCGGTCAGCGGTTGCGGACTATATGATCGCATGGAAGGGTGATTGCAACGCGGGCCGGTGTCAGGGGCGGATCTCGACCTCGGTGCCGATCTGGGCGGCGGCGAAGAGTTCGCGGATTTCGGCATCGCTGACGGCAATGCAACCCGCCGTCCAGTCGCCCGCCAGAACCTCGCCATCGGGGCGCTGGTTGGGCTGGCCATGGATGAAGATGTCGCCGCCCGGATCGACGCCCGCCGCCCTTGCCCGGTCGCGGTCCTCGGGTCGGGGATAGTCGATGCCGAGCGACAGGTGATAGGCGCTGGCATCATTGCGGCGGTCGATGCGGAAGACGCCCTCGGGCGTGCGGCCGTCACCCTGCCGCAGCTTGCTGCCGTCGGGTTCGAAGCCCAGCCCGATGCGATAGGTCTTGAGGCTTTCGCCATCGCGGAAGACGGTCATCCGCCGGGCCGATTTCTCGATCAGGATGCGATCGACCGGGCCTTGCAACGCCGCCTGCGGGCGTTCGGGCCGGGTCTCGGGGCGCTGGGGAACGGTGACGACCGGCGCATCGGGGCGGCGCGGGATCAGGTCGGGGGCCAGCACCAGCCAGACCCCCCAGAGGATCAGCGCCAGACAGAGCGCCGAAAAGACCCGCGCCAGCCGCTTCATTGCAGGTCTTTGAACGCCTGCTGCAGCCGCGTGACCGCCTCGGCCACGCGGGCGCGGGGGGTGGCGAGGTTGAAGCGCAGGAAATCCTCGCCGCCCGCGCCGAAGGTGGTGCCGTGATTGGCGGCGATGGCGGCCTGATCCTGCACCCGCGCGGTGAATTCCTCGCGGGTCATGCCGGTGCCCGAAAAATCGACCCAGGCCAGATAGGTCGCCTCAAGCGGCATCGAGCGGAGGCCCGGAATGGCATTCACGCCCTCGTCGAACAGCCGCCGGTTGCCGTCGATATAGTCGACCAGCGCATCGACCCACTCCGCCCCCTCGGGCGAATAGGCGGCGGCGACCATGTCCTGACCAAAGAGCCCGGGCGAGAGGCCAAGCGCCATCTGCCGGCCCTGATAGGCGGCGCGCAACTTGGGATCGGCGATGATCGCATTGCCGATATGGGCGCCGGCGATGTTGAAGGTCTTGGTCGCGGCGGTCAGGGTGATCAGCCGGTCGGCGATATCGGGCGCGGCCAGCGCGGTGACGATGTGGCGGGGTGCACCCGGCATGACCAGATCGGCATGGATCTCGTCCGAGACGAGGATCAGGTCATGGGCCTTGCAGAACTCCGCGACCTGCCGCAGTTCCTCGGCCGTCCAGACCCGGCCGCCGGGATTATGGGGCGAGCAGAGAATCAGCATCTTCTCGCGCCCGGTCAGCTGCCCGGCCCAGTTCTCCCAATCCATCTGGTAGAGGCCAGCGGCATCCTGACGCAGCGGGAACTCGGCCACCTCGCGGCCATTCGCGCGGATGACGCGGGCAAAGGCGTGATAGACCGGCGTCATCAGGATCACCCGGTCGCCGGGCTGGGTGAAGGCATCGACGGCCAGTGCCGTGCCATTGACCAGACCGGCGGCGGTCAGAATCCAGTCGGGCTGAACCTCCCAGCCATGGCGGTTGGCCATCCACCAGCGGATCGCCTCGAGATAGGGCTGGTTCTTGCCCGGATAGCCATAGACGCCGTGATCCGCGGTCGCCTCGACCGCGCGCTGCACCGCCGCGGGCGGGCGGAAATCCATGTCGGCCACCCACATCGAGATGCCCGTCTGCGGGTCGACGCCGTAATGGCTTTGCATGTCGTCCCATTTCGAGCAGCGGGTGCCGATGCGGTCGATCACTTCGTCAAAATCGGGACGTGCCATGCCTTACCTCTGATTTCCTTTAGGCTCCTGCATACGCGGCTTGTTGCGCAGGGCCAAGGCTTGCCCTATCTCAGCTTGCATGAGCTTGCGCCCGATCCTGATCCATCCCGACCCGCGCCTGAAGAAGGTGGCGGAGCCCGTCGCCCGCGTCACGCCCGAGATCGAGGCGCTGGCCGATGACATGCTGGCCACCATGTATGACGCGCCGGGCATCGGCCTTGCCGGTCCGCAGGTGGGCGTGCTGCAACGCATCTTCGTCATGGATGCCAGCCGCGAGCCCGATGCCGAGCCGCGTCCGATGGTGCTTCTGAACCCCGAGATCGACTGGTCCTCGGAGGAGCAGAACACCTATGACGAGGGCTGCCTGTCCATCCCCGAGCAATATGCCGAGGTGACGCGGCCGAAGCAGGTGCGGATGCGTTGGCTCGGCCTCGACGGCAAGACCCATACGGAAGAGTTCGACGGGCTCTGGGCGACCTGTGCGCAGCACGAGCTGGACCACCTGAACGGGATGCTGTTCATCGACCATATCTCGGCCATCAAAAGGCAGATGATTACCCGCCGCATGGTCAAGCTGAAGCGCGAGCGCGCCCGTGCCTGACGACCTGCCCCCGGGGGTTCTGCGGCCCATCCTGTTGCACCCCGATCCGGTGCTGCAGCAGCGCTGTGCGCCCGCAGGCTATCTGACCGGTTCCGATCTTCTGCAACTCGCCGCCGACATGCTGGCCACGATGTATGACGCGCAGGGGCGCGGCCTTGCTGCACCGCAAATCGGGCTGTTGCGTCGGCTTTTCGTGATGGATGCCGGATGGAAACAGGGCGCGGCCGAGCCGCTGGTTCTGCTGGACCCCGAGATCATCGCCCGCCACGGACCGCTGGAAGAGGCCGAGGAGCGTTGTCTCTCGATCCCCGACCGCCCGGTTCTGGTGGTGCGCGCCGCGCGCATCGAGATCCGCTGGTTCGACCTGAACGGCAAGGTGCAGCAGCGCGAGATGGAGGGCGATGCCGCCCGCATCGCCCAGCACGAGGCCGATCATCTGGATGGCCGGCTGATCATCGACATTCCGCCGCTCGACGGCACGGGCCAGACCCGGACGATGCAATGACTGTTCGCCCCTTCATCCCCTATACTGACCCGCGCCTGCACCGCCCGGCAGAGCCGGTAGCCGAGATCACCGAGACGGTGCGGATGATCTGGGACGATATGACCGACACGATGGAGGCGATGCCGGGGGTCGGCCTTGCCGCGCCGCAGATCGGGATCATGCTGCGGCTGGCCGTGGTAGATGCCTCGGAGAAACGTGGCGAGGCCGTGCGCATGGCCAATCCCGAGGTCCTGCACGCCTCGGTCAAGCTGCGCGGCCATGACGAGGCCAGCCCCAACCTGCCCGGCGTCTTCGCCAAGATCGAACGCCCCCGCGCAGTGACGGTGCGCTTCCTGAACGATCAGGGCGAGATCGAGGAGCGCGATTTCGTCGGCCTGTGGGCGACCTCGGTGCAGCACCAGATCGACCATCTGAACGGCAAGGTCTATGTCGACCACCTGTCGCCGCTGCGCCGCAAGATGCTGGTGCAGAAGTCGGGTAAGCTGGCGCGGCGATAGGCGGGTGGACTGGGGCGCTGCCCCAGACCCCGGGATATTTATGCCAAGATGAAAGGGGCTGCCATGCGCGTGATCTTCATGGGAACGCCGGATTTCTCGGTTCCGGCGCTCAGGGCGATTGCCGCCGCGCATGAGGTGGTGGCGGTCTATTCGCAGCCGCCGCGCGCGGCGGGGCGCGGGCAGAAGCCCCGGCCCTCGCCGGTGCAGCGTGCCGCCGAGGATCTGGGCATCCCGGTGCGGGCGCCTGTCAGCCTGAAGGGGGCCGAGGCGCAGGCCGAGTTCACGGCGCTAGGGGCCGATGCCGCGGTGGTCGTGGCCTATGGGCTGATCCTGCCGCAAGCTGTGCTGGATGCGCCGCGCCTCGGTTGCCTGAACATCCATGCGAGCCTCCTGCCGCGCTGGCGGGGGGCGGCGCCGATCCACCGGGCGGTGATGTCGGGCGATGCCGAGACCGGGGTGGCGATCATGCAGATGGAGGCGGGGCTGGATACCGGCCCGGTTCTCGCCGAGGCGCGCACCGCGATCGGGGCCGGGGAGACCACGGCAGACCTGCATGACCGGCTGTCGGTGATGGGGGCCGAACTGGTGGTCGATGTGCTGGGGCGGTTGCCCCTGCCCGCGACGCGGCAGCCCGAGGATGGCGTGACTTATGCGCAGAAGATCGACAAGGCCGAGGCTCGGGTGGACTGGCAAAAGCCCGCCGCCGAGGTGGACCGGCTGATCCGGGGGCTGTCGCCCTTTCCCGGCGCCTGGTGCGAGGTGGCGGGCGAGCGGGTGAAACTGCTGCGCAGCCGTGTGGCCCAAGGCAGCGGCGCGCCGGGACAGGTGCTGGGCGGGTTCACCGTGGCCTGTGGGGACGGCGCGGTCGAGGTGCTGGAGGCGCAACGGGCCGGCAAGAAGCCGATGGCGGCGGCTGAGTTGCTGAAGGGCTGGGTGCTGCCGGCGTGGGTGGACTGAGGTCGCACGATGCCGCATTGTTCTAGAAAGTTAAGAAGTTCTGTTGGTTAGACAAGGAGCGGCGATCCGCGCCGGTGTTTCTAATGCCCTTATATTTCCATGATTCAATTAGCTTTGGCGTCTTTCGCCTCAATTTGTCAAAATCCGGCATAGGTATTTCTGTGGGCGTGAAGGGTTTCCGTTTGGGAACCGGGCCTCGCGGGCACTACATTCGCGCAGGTACACATGGAGTCTACTACCGACAGACGTTAGGTGGATTGGGTAGCCGCACAGCGACTGAGTCAAGTAAGGCCACTATTACGCCGCCCATAACATCTGCGCATCTAGTGTTCTGAGTCTGACGCCTCTTACCTGTTGCCCCTGATTTCATCGAGGGCGTTGAGGGCGCGGCGTTCGCGGG
>NZ_CANKWH010000011.1 GCF_947487305.1 uncultured Paracoccus sp.
ATGCGACAGCACCCCGCCAAGGGCGATCAGCACGACCAGCAGTGAACATATCCAGCGGCGCATCTTTCGATCCGGGTCGGAACCTGTGACAATGAGCCAAGGATAGTCAGGGCGAAGCTCCGGTTCAAATCACGGATTGCTCAGCCGGGGCGAACGGGCTCCGCTGCGTAACCCCTCGGCATGCCATCAGCCCGCACCGGGGCCGATGATCCGCGCTCGATGAATTCGGACGGCAGCAGCACCCGGGTCTCCTCGATCGGCACCCCCCGCAGCCTGCGCACCAGAAGCTCGGCGGCAATGCGGCCCTGCGCTTCGGCCTCGATGCGAACCGTGGTCAGAGGCGGGGCGATCGAGGCGGCGAAGGGCAGGTCGTCAAAGCCGATCACCGAGACATCCTGCGGCACCGACAGCCCCAGCGAGGCCAGCGCGCCGATGACGCCAAGCGCAATCGTGTCATTGCCGGCAAAGATCGCGGTGATGTCCGGATGCGCGGCCATCAGCGCAAGCGTCGCCGCATGGCCGCTTTCGGCGCTGAAATCGGCATGGACGATGGCGCTCTCCTCCATCGCGACGCCTTGCGCGGCCAGCGCGCTGCGCAGGTCACGCAACCGCCCTTCGGTGGCGGCGAAATCGAGCTTCGAGAAGGGGACGCAGCCTATCCGCCGATGACCAAGGCCAACCACATGGGCGGCGGCCTTCAGGCTGCTCTCCACGATGGTCGAGGAGACGGCGATTTCCTTGGGATGGCCGATCGAGCCGATCAGCACCATGGGAAAGCCGCTGTCGATCAGGTCGGTCAGGTCCTTGTCCGAGGCGCTGGGGCTGAGCACCAGCAGACCGTCGATGCGCCGCGACACGACCAGGTCGTTATAGGGGTTCACCCCCTCGCGGCGCTGGAAGGTCTCCAAGAGCAGGCTCAGCCCCTCGCGCCGCAGCACCTCGGCAATGGCGTAATGCAGCAGGGGGATGAAGCCGTCGACGCGCAGCGAGGCGGTTTCGGTGATCAGCAGACCGACGGTATCGGTCGTGCCCTTCTTCAGCATCACCGCCGCGGAATTGGGCCGATAGCCAAGGATCTGCGCCGCCTTGCGCACCTTGTCCTTGGTCTCGTCGCTGAGGCTGACCGCGTTCGAGCCGTTCAGCACATGCGAGACGGTCGAGCGCGAGACGCCGGCCAGCTTGGCAACATCATAGCTTGAGGGTGATTTTCCGTTCATAGGCGCCGATTACCAGTAAAACACGTGTTAGTCAAACCTTTGGATTGACTCGGCGGGCCGAATCATCGATTACTAACACGTGTTAGCAAGCCGCCGAATCGCTTTCGGCGCATCGCAGCACCTCACGGGAGGGGAAATCATGACCGCGCGAGCCGACCTTGTGTCGCATCGAGAAAGCATGCCCGAAAGCCGCCGCCGCAGCGCCCTGCGCCGCAAGGAGGCCATCGTCGGCTACCTGTTCATCCTGCCGGCGCTGATCGGCCTGATCCTGTTCTATGTCCTGCCGACGCTGCGCGCGGCGCAGATCAGCATGACCAGCTGGAACCTGATGCGCCCGGCGAAATGGGTGGGGTTCGAGAATTACACCAAGCTCTGGGCCGACGGGCAGTTCTGGGATTCGATGTGGATCACGCTGCTCTACGTCATGTACAATATCCCGGTGCAGACCGCGCTTGGCCTGCTGATCGCGGTGCTGGCCGACCGGCTGGCGAAATCGGTGACATTCCGCGCGGTCATCATCGCGCCCTACCTGATCTCGAACGTGGTTGCCGGCCTGGTCTGGCTGTTGATGCTCGACCCGCTGATCGGCGTGACCAACAGCTTTCTCGGCCTCATCGGCATCGGCCCGCAGGCCTTTCTCAGCTCGCCCGACCAGTCGCTGGTTTCGGTGGCGGCAATCTCGATCTGGCGCCATGTCGGCTTTACCGCGCTTCTCTTCTATGCCGGGCTGCAATCCATCCCGCGCGATCTCTACGAGGCCGCGCGTCTGGACGGGGCATCCGAGTTTGCCATGTTCCGGCTGATCACCCTGCCGCTGCTGCGCCCGGTGCTGGTCTTCGTTCTGGTCACAAGCGTCGTCGGCTCGTTCCAGATCTTCGACGTGATCGCTGTGACCACACAGGGCGGACCGGCCGATTCGACCCGCGCGGTGCTGTGGTACATCTACGAAAACGCCTTCAAGTTCAGCCGCATGGGCTATGCCTCGGCGATGTCGATGGTGCTCTTCGTGATCCTCATTCTGGTGACGCTGCTGCAGATGCGCCTCTTGCGCGGCGACCAGTCGGACTTGGGCTAAGGAGACCGCCATGCTCAGGACAATGACCCCGCAAAAGGCTGCAGGCTACGCCGTTCTTGCCGTGATCTGCACCGTCTCGCTTCTGCCGATCTGGATGGCCTTCAAGACCGCGATCACCTTTCCCTCGGACGTGTTTTCCACCGCCGACCAGCTTGGGATGGACCGCTGGACCTTCGGCAACTTCCCCCGCGTGCTGGGCCTGCCCAGCAGTGTCGAGCCACCGGCCAGCAGCGGCGCGCCGATCAACTTCATGATCGCCCTGCGCAACAGCATCATCTACACCGGGCTTCTGGTGACCGGGCAGCTGTTCTTTTCGTCGATGGCCGCCTATGCCTTCGCCCGCCTGCGCTTCCCGGGCCGCGACACGATCTTCTACGCGATCATCGCCGCCACCATGATCCCCTCGATCGTGCTGTTCATCCCGAACTTCGTCCTCGTGCGTCAGCTTGGCCTGTTGAACAGCTTTGCCGGCATGGTCGCGCCCAGCATCCTCATGCTGCCCTTCGCGGTCTTCTTCCTGCGCCAGTTCTTCCTGACCACACCCAAGGAGCTCGAGGAAGCCGCGCGGCTGGATGGGTTGCACTGGTTCCAGGTCTATTGGCACATCGCCCTGCCCTTGCAGCGCGGACCGATGGCGACGCTGGCGATCCTGTTGTCGATCCAGGCATGGAACGACTTCTTCTGGCCCTTCCTCGTCGGACAGGGCGAGGGCACGCAGGTGATGGCCGTGGCGCTGGCGAATTTCCAAAGCCAGTCTGGCCAGGGCCAGCCCGATTGGACCGGCCTGATGGCGGCGGTGATGCTGTCGATCATCCCGGTCCTGTTCCTGCTGATCTTCTTTGGCCGCCGCATCGTCGAGTCGCTGCAGACCAGCGGCATGAAATGACCTGAATTCCGTTACATGGGAGAGAGACACATGAACCGCACCATCCTTGCCTTGCTGACCGGAACCGTGGCCCTGCCGGCCGCCGCCAGCGCCCAGGACACCATCCAATACTGGATGTGGGACGGCCAGCAGGCCCCCGTCTACCAGCAATGCGCCGCGGCCTTCGAGGCGGCGAACCCCGAGATCAAGATCGAGATCACCCAGAATGGCTGGGACCAGTACTGGACCGCGCTGACCACGGCGATGATCTCGGGCGACGCGCCGGATGTCTTCGTCAATCACGTGACCCGCCTGCCGGAAATGTCCGCCAACGAGGTGATCGTGGATCTGGCGCCGCTGATCGAGGAAGCCGGTTATGACACCTCCGGCTACATGCCCGGCCTGCTGGACAACTGGTCCCGCGACGGCGCCACCTATGGACTGCCCAAGGACTGGGCCACCGTGGCCCTTGGCGTCGATACCGAGAAGCTCGAGGCCGCCGGGCTGAGCCTCGCCGATCTGGCCGATCTCAACTGGAACCCCGAGGATGGCGGAACCTATCAGCAGACCATCGCCAAGCTGACGGTCGATGCCAGCGGCAAGCGCGGCGACGAGGCGGGCTTCGACGGCAGCTCGGTCGAAACCTTCGGGCTGGTCCTCAATCCGCTCAGCCTTGGTGGCGAAACGGAATGGAGCTATCTCGCCGCCAGCACCGGCTGGCAGTTCATCGCCGAACCCTGGGCCACGGCCTACAACTTCGACGATCCGCGCGTGGCGGCAAGCCTTGGCTGGCTGCGCGATCTGGGGCGCGTGCACCACTTTACCCCCACGGTCGAACAGACCGGCAAGCTGGGCGCGGAAACGCTGATGTTCTCGGACAAGGGCGCGATGACCATCGTCGGCTCCTGGCTGATCGGCCTTTACAGCCAGAGCAAGCCCACCGTCGCCTATGTCCCGGTCCCCAGCGGTTCCGAGGGGCGCAAGTCGATGTTCAACGGGTTGGCGGATTCGATCTGGTCGGGCAGCGATGCGCCGGAAGCAGCGTGGAAATGGGTGCAGTTCCTCGGCTCGGATGACTGCCAGTCGATCGTCGCCGATGCCGGCGTGGTCTTCCCGGCGCAGGCCGATCAGGTCGAGCGCAGCGTGGCCGCCTATCAGGCGCGCGGCATCGACGTTTCGGCCTTTACCGCCGTGGCGACGCCCGAGACGACCTTCCCCTTTCCCGTCACCGATTACGGCAACGAAATCGACGCCATCATCAGCGCCGCCCTTGACCGGGTGATGCTGGGCGCCGGCGAACCTGCCGAGGTGCTGACCGAGGCGAATGAGCAAGTCAATTCGCTGTTCTGACGCCACCAACTTCATCCGGGAGGAATTTCGAATGTCTGGTCTCGAACTTACCGACGTCAACAAGCTCTATGGCGATGCCCATGTCATCCATGACGTGAACCTGTCCGTCGAACCCGGCGAGTTCTGCGTCTTCGTAGGCCCCTCGGGCTGCGGCAAGTCCACGCTCCTGCGGATGATCGCCGGTCTCGAGGATATCTCGCAGGGCACGCTGGAGATCGGCGGGCGCGAGGTGAACGATGTCGATCCCTCGAAGCGCGGGGTGGCGATGGTGTTTCAAAGCTATGCGCTTTATCCCCATCTCAGCGTGCGCGAGAACCTGGGCTTCGGCCTGCGCTTCGACAAGACGCCCAAGGACGAGATCGACCGGCGCGTCGGCGCGGCGGCCAAGACCCTGCAGCTTGACCACCTGCTCGAGCGCAAGCCCAAGGCCCTGTCCGGCGGCCAGCGCCAGCGCGTCGCCATCGGCCGGGCCATTGTCCGCAAGCCCGAGGTCTTCCTGTTCGACGAGCCGCTGTCGAACCTCGATGCCGAATTGCGGGTGAACATGCGGGTCGAGATCGCCCGTCTGCACAAGGAACTGGGCGCAACCATCGTCTATGTCACCCATGATCAAGTCGAGGCGATGACGTTGGCCGACAAGATCGTGGTGCTGCGCGCGGGCCGGATCGAACAGGTGGGCCGGCCGCTTGATCTCTATGACGACCCCGACAACATCTTCATCGCCGGCTTCATCGGCAGCCCCAGGATGAATTTTCTGCCCGGCACGGTCAGCGAGGCCTCGGGCAATGCGGTTCAGGTGAGGCTCGACAGCCTGTCGGCCGAGCCGATCACGCTTCACCTGAAGGATGCGCTGTCCGTTGGCGACACCGTGACCGTCGGCATCCGCCCCGAACATCTGTCGCAGGACGGCCCGGCGCAGATCCGGCTGACCACCGATATCGTCGAGCATCTGGGCGGCGAATCCTATGTCTATGCCCATGATGACGGCGGCACGCGCCTGGTCATGAAACTTGGCGATGCGCGCGAGGTCCGCCCCGGCGGCCAGCAGATCACCGCCGGTTTCGACCCTGCCCGCGCCTATCTCTTCGACGCTGACGGCAACCGCTGCCGCTGACCGCGTCACCCCCAACATCGCCAGAAATTCCCTCCAGCCCCTTCGGGAGCCTCTCTCATGACGACCATTTTTCACCGCATCGACACAATCTCGCAAAGCCTCGTGCTGCGCATCCGCGACGGCGCCATGGCCGAGGCGATCTATTGGGACGCCGCCCTTCCTGCCGACGAAAACCTCGACATGCTGTCGGCAAGCCACGAGATCGATCTGAACGGCGGCATGCTGGACCGGGTCGCACCCCTGTCGATCTGCCCCGAGGCATCCGCCCCCTTTCCGGGCCAGCCCGGGCTGTCGCTCTCGGACGAGGCCGGCCCGATCTTCCCGCGCTTCCGTTTCGACCGCGCCGAGACGGGGGACACCCTCGCGTTGCACTTCACCGATACCGATCTGGGGCTGACCTACATGGCCCGCTTCACCCCTGCCGGCGATGTCATCACCGCCTCGGCCACGCTGCAATCCAACCGCCCGCTGCACTGCCACTGGCTCGCGGCCCCGGTGCTGCCCGCGCCGCTTCTGTCCGACGAGATCCACGACTGGCACGGCACCTGGCTGCGCGAATACCAGCGCCAGATCACGCCCTGGTCCCACGGCATCCGCCTGCGCGAGGCGCGCATGGGACGTTCCGGCCATGAACACCCGCCCGTTGCCCTGATCCCCACCCGCGGCGCAAGCAAGACCGGCGGCGTGGTCCACGGGCTGCAACTCGGCTGGTCCGGCGGCCACCGCTTCGTGGCCGAGGCGCTGCCCGACGGGCGGCGGCAGCTGCAGATGGGCAAGGCCTGGGGATCGGAACGCAAGGGCACGCGCTTCCATTCGGGCGATCTGATGCTGGCCGTTTCCACCAGTGGCGAGGCCGGCATCGCCCGCGCCACGCAGCGCCATATCCGCGACCACGTGGTCACCTGGCCCGACCCCGCCCGCCCGCGCCCGGTGCATTACAACTGCTGGGAAGCGATCTATTTCAACCATTCGCTGGCGCAACTCTCCGACATCGCCGAACGCGCGGCCCGTCTGGGGGCGGAGCGTTTCGTGCTGGATGACGGCTGGTTCGGTCGGCGCGACGATGACACCAGCTCGCTTGGTGACTGGACCATCGACCGGCGGAAATGGCCCGATGGGCTAACGCCGCTGATCGACAAGGTTCATGCCGAGGGAATGAGTTTCGGTCTCTGGGTCGAGCCGGAAATGGTCAACCGCGACAGTGACCTCTATCGCGCGCATCCCGACTGGATCCTCGGGCGCGAGGACCAGGTGACCGGGCGCAACCAGCATGTGCTGGACATCGCCCGGCCCGAGGTCCGCGATTACCTGTTCGATGCGCTGGATGCGCTGCTCGGTGATCACCAGATCGACTACCTGAAATGGGATCACAACCGGCTGCTGCCGGTCGTCGATGCGGCCCAGACCGACGGTATCTATGACCTGTTGGCCCGGTTGCGCGCGGCCCATCCGGCGGTCGAGATCGAAAGCTGCGCCTCGGGTGGCGGGCGCATCGATATCGGCATCCTCGCCCATACCCACCGGGTCTGGCTGTCGGATTCCAACGACGCCATCGAACGCCTGCGGATGCAGCACGACGCCGCGCTGTTCCTGCCGCCCGCCGTGACCGGCAGCCATGTTGGCGCGCGTGACAGCCATTCCTCGGGCCGCAACCTGCCCATCGCCTTCCGCGCCTGGGTCGCCGCGCAGCGTCACATGGGGTTCGAGATGGACCCGGCGGAATTGACCGAGGCCGAGGCCGCGACCCTGACGCGGGTCACGCGCTGGTGGAAGGACACGCGCGACTGGCGCATGTCCGGCGACACCCTGCCGCTGGACAGCGCCGACCCGGCGACCATCGCCGAAATGCAGATCGCCGCCGATGGCAGCCGCTTCGTCCTCTTCGTCGGGCGTCATGCCACCTCGGCCCAGTCCCTGCCGCTGGCGCAGCGGCTGACCGCGCTTGAACCCGATGCGCACTATCGCCTGCGGCTCTTGAACCCCGAGGATCGCCCGCCGCAGTCGCGCGGTCATGTCGCGCTGGAACAGGGCGAGATCACCCTGTCCGGGGCGGCGCTGATGTCGCGCGGGGTGAACCTGCCCTTGTCCTGGCCCGCGACCATGTGGGTGGTCGAGGCCGAGCGGCTCTGACCGCCCCGGCCTGAACCGATCCCCGAAAACGAAAGGCGTTCAGATGACACGCAACATCCTCGTCTGCGGCGGCGCGGGCTATATCGGCTCGCATATGGTGCGGCTCCTCAGGGACCACGGCCATCAGGTGGTGGTCTTCGACAATCTCAGCCAGGGCCACACGGCGGCGATCCCGGGCACCGATCTGGTGCAGGGAGATCTCCTGAACCCGGCCGATCTGGCCGATCTCTTTGCCCGGCATCAAATCGACGCGGTCATCCACTTCGCCGCCCTGACCGCCGTGGGTGAATCGGTCGCCGCACCCGACCGCTATTACCGCAACAATGTCTGCGGCACGCTGAACCTGCTCGACGCGATGCGCCACGCCGGCGTCGACAGGCTGGTCTTCTCCTCGACCGCGGCGGTTTTCGGCAACCCGCTGACCGAGTTGATCGACGAAAGCCATCCGCTCGCGCCGATCAACCCCTATGGCTGGTCCAAGCGCATGACCGAACAGATGCTGGCCGACATGGCGACCGCCTACGGGTTGCGCTCGGTCAGCCTGCGCTATTTCAACGCCGCCGGCGCCCATCCGTCGGCCGAAATCGGCGAGGCGCATCAGCCCGAAACCCATCTGGTGCCGCTCGTCCTCTTGGCGGCACTGGGCAAGCGGGAGGAGCTGGCCATCTTCGGCAGCGATTACCCCACGCGCGACGGCACCTGCATTCGCGATTACGTCCATGTCAGCGACCTCGCCTCGGCCCATCTGAAGGCGCTCGACGGCATGGAGCGCGAGGCCGGGGCGCATGTCTTCAACCTCGGCAATGGCAACGGTTTCACCACGCTCGAGGTGATCGAGGCCGCCCGCCGCGTCACCGGGCGCGAGATCCCCTTTGTCATGGCCGACCGCCGCCCCGGCGATGCCGGCATCCTTGTCGCCGACAGCCGCCGCGCCCGCGAGGTGCTGGGCTGGCAGCCGCGCTACGGCGAACTCGAGACCATCATCGACAGCGCATGGCGCTGGCATCAGGCACCGGCCTACGGCCCCTTCGCGTCCCTCTGACCCCGAGGCATCCCATGACCATCACCCCCTTCCCCTCCGAGGCCCCGCATCGCCGCTTCAACCCGTTGAAGGGCGAATGGGTGCTGGTCTCGCCCCATCGCAACCTGCGCCCGTGGCAAGGAAAGCAGGAAAGCGCCGCGATCACCCAGCATCCGGCGCATGATCCGGGCTGCTACCTTTGCGCCGGCAACCGCCGCAATTCCGGCGCGGTGAACCCCGACTACAGCGGACCCTACGTCTTCGAGAACGACTTTCCTGCCCTGCTCCCGGACAGCCCCAATGGCGGCAAACAGGGCGATCCGCTGTTCCGCGCCGCCACTGTGCGCGGCACGGCGCGGGTGATCTGCTTTTCCGAACGCCACGACCTGACACTGGCCGAACTGGGCACCCCCGGCATCCGCAAGGTCGTCGATTGCTGGGCCGACCAGATCGAGGATCTGGGCGCCGCCTATGACTGGGTCGCCGTCTTCGAGAACAAGGGCGCGATCATGGGCTGTTCGCAGCCCCATCCCCACGGCCAGATCTGGGCCTCGGATTTCCTGCCGAACGAGGTCGCCCGCGAGGACGAATGCCAGAGACGCCACCTGTCCGAAACCGGCACCGTGCTGCTGGTCGATTACGCCGCCGCCGAAACCGCGCAGGCCGAGCGCGTGGTGATCGAGAATGACGACTGGATCGCCGTGGTGCCGTGGTGGGCGGTCTGGCCCTTTGAGACACTGGTCCTGCCCCGCCGCCACGTGCTGCGCCTTCCCGACCTGACGGGGACCGAGCGGGACGGGCTGGCCGACCTGCTGGGCCGGCTCTGCAGCCGTTACGACAACCTCTTCGAGACCGAATTCCCCTATACCATGGGCTGGCATGGTGCGCCGACCGGCGCCGGCCAGTGGGATCACTGGCAGCTCCACGCCCATTTCTATCCGCCGCTTCTGCGTTCGGCCACGGTGCGCAAGTTCATGGTCGGCTATGAACTGCTGTCCGAGGCGCAGCGCGACCTGACCCCGGAACAGGCGGCCGAGCGCCTGCGCAGCCTGCCCGACCAGCATTTCAAATCGACCAGCCGCGCCGGAGCCGCAAGATGAGCGTCCGGGAACAGTTGGCCGCCGTCGTCGCCGCCTATCGCACCCGCTTCGGCCTTGAGCCCGAGGTGAGCGCCTACGCCCCCGGCCGAGTCAATCTTCTGGGCGAGCATACCGATTACAATGGCGGCTATGTGCTGCCGATGGCGCTGAACGGTCTGGGGGTCGCCGTGGCGCTGGGGCGCGGCCCGACGCCCGGCGTGGTCGAGGCCTATTCCGGCTCGCTTGACGCGACCGAGACCCGCCATATCGGTGACACGGCACAGGGGCGCTGGTCGGACTACCTTCTGGGCAGCCTCAAGGCGATGGCCGAAGCCGAGATCCGTGAGACCGGCCTATCCGCCGCGCTGATGACCAGCCTGCCGATGGGGGCCGGCCTCTCCAGTTCCGCCGCGCTCGAGGTCGCCAGCCTGCGCGCCACCGCCGGCCTTTTCGGGAAATCCTCCGATCCGGTCGCAATCGCCCTGATGGCCCGCGCGGTCGAGAATGAGTTCGTCGGCATGCCCTGCGGCATCATGGACCAGTTCGCCGCCTCCGTCGGACGCCCCGGCGAGGCGCTGTTCCTGAACACCCGGACGCTTGAACATGAACCCGCCCCTGCCCTGCCCGGCCATCGGTTCGTGATCGTTCATTCCGGCGTCAGCCACCAGCTGACCGAGGATGGCTATGCCACCCGCGTCACCGAATGCCGCGCCGCCTGCGATGCCTTGGGAGTGGACATGCTCAGCGATCTGGACACTGCGGACGGCACGCGGATCGAGGCGCTGCCCGAGCCGCTGAACCGCCGCACCCGCCACGTCCTCGGCGACAACAACCGCACCTTGCAAGGGTTGGCGGCGCTGCGGGCCGGCGATGTGGCGGGCTTTGGGCGGCTGATGATCGACAGCCACGCCTCGCAGCGCGACGACTACCAGATCACCGTTCCCCAGACCGACGCCCTGACCGAGGCCGCGCTGGCCCTCGGCGCCCTCGGCGCCCGCCAGACCGGCGGCGGCTGGGGCGGCTCGGTGGTTGCGCTGGTGGCAGAAACCCGGGTCGAGGGCTGGATCGCCGCCATCAGTGACAGCTTTCCAGCCGCAAGGGTGCTGACTGTCGCCTGAAACGACCTGCATGTGCTCCGCTTGGTTGTCGGCGGATGACCCATCCTGACCGCGAGCCCGGCTTCAGCGGGCCGCCTTGATCACGGCGGCCCAAGCACCAGGTTGGGCAGGCCGGTCACGAAGCCCGGCACCAGGATCAGCAGGATCAACACCGCGACCAGCGGGACCAGGAAGGGAATGGTCGCGCGGATCAGGGTCTCGAGGCGGATACCCGAGACACCGGAGACGACGAACAGCCCGACCCCCATCGGTGGCGTCATCAAGCCGATCATCAGGTTGAAGATGAAGACCACGCCGAAATGCACCGGGTCGATCCCGGCAGAGATCAGCGTCGGTGCCAGCACGGGGACGATCAGGATCATGATCGCCAGACCCTCGATGAAGAAGCCCGCGACCAGAACCGCGATATTGATGATGATCAGCAGCATCAGCGGATCGTCGGTCAGGGTCAGCAGCCAGGCTGCCAGCCGCATCGGTGCCTGGTGCGCGGCGAGGATCCAGGCGAAGATGCTGGCGGTCGCCACGATCAGGCAGACCATGGCGGACATGCGGATGGTGTCCAGAATCACCTTCCACAGGTCGCGCAGGCTCATCTCGCGATAGATGCCGAAGGACAGGACCAGCGCATAGAGCGAGGCGACGACGGCGGCTTCGGTCGGCGAGAACAGGCCGAAGGCGATGCCCGCGATGATGATGCCCGGCGTGGCAATGGGCAGGGCCGCGCGCAGGAAGGCAGTGCGCACATCGCCGAAACTTGGCACCGGGTCACGCGGATAGTCGCGGCGGCGGGCGAACCAGGCGATCATGATCATCAGCGCGCCGGCCGTCAGCAGGCCCGGCACGACGCCGCCCAGAAATAGCCGCCCGATCGACACGTCGGCCAGCACGCCGTAAAGCACCATCGGGATCGAGGGCGGGATCATCGGGCCGATGATGCAGGAGGCGACGGTCACCGCCCCGGCGAAACCGGCATCATAGCCGGCCTTGCGCATGGCCCGGATCTCCATGTTGCCCAACCCCCCGGCATCGGCCAAGGCCGATCCCGACATGCCCGAGAAGACCACCGAGGCGACCACATTCACATGGCCAAGACCCCCGCGCATATGGCCGACCATCACCCGGGCGAGGCCGAAGATGCGCTCTGTGATGCCGCCGGTATTCATCAGGTTGCCGGCGAAGATGAAGAAGGGCACCGCCAGCAGCGGAAAGGAATCCGAGATCGATTTCGTCATCCGCTGCGCGATCACCACCAGCGGCGTGCCGTCCATCCAGAGCTGGGCCAGCGACGAGACGCCCAGGGTCAGGGCGACGCTCATCCCCAGGGCAAGCAGGACGAGCCAGAGTGTCAGCATGAAAGCCATCGTCTTCCTCTCAGATCATCGTTTCGACGCTGCGGCGCGGCAGTCCGTCGCGCCAGATGCTGCGGATGGCGCCAAGCGAGCGGACCAGCATCAGCGCCGAGGCGGCGGGCACGGCGGCGTATTCCCAGGTCGAGGACACCCCCATCGCGATTGTCGGCAGGTTGGCGACCTTCATGGCGACGGTGGTGCCGCTCCAGGCCACGACCGCGAAGAACACGGCACCGGCCAGGTGCATGGCGATGGCGATGGCCGCGCGCGGCCGGTCGGGCAGCGCATCGACCAGCATCGTCACCGCGATCAGCCCGCCCGTGCGCATGGCATAGGCCGCGCCGAAGAACACGATCCAGGTAAAGCTCAACCGCGCCAGTTCCTCGGTCCAGGCAAACTGGACCGGAAGCAGATAGCGGCTGAGAAGCTGCGCCGTCAGCGCGGACAGCGCCAGCGTAAACAGCGCGATCAGGAACACCTCTTCAAGCCTGTTGAAGATCCGCATGGCAGTCACCCCTTGCCAGGAATTGCGATCTGGCCGACCGGACGCGCAGCATCAGCGTTCTCCGGTCGGCCTGGTCTGATCGGCGCTATTCGACCTCGGCCAGCGCCTCGTAGGTGCCCGCCCCCCAGACATCCTCGAACTGGGCGTAGATCGGCTTGACCGCCTCGGCGAAAGCGGCGCGGTCGGGATGGGTGACGGTCATCCCGGCCCCCTCCAGCTTGGTGATCAGCCCTTCTTCCAACTCGGCAATCTGCTTGTTGTAGACATCGCCCGTCGTCTGAAACACCTCGAGCACGACGGCGCGGTCCTCTTCCGAGGCCGCGTTCCAGGCGGTTTCCGACACCAGCGGCGAGACGGTCTGGACCAGATGGCCGGTCAGCGCCAGATGGTCCTGAACCTCGTAGAACTTGCCGGACTCGATTGTGGGAAGCGGGTTTTCCTGACCATCGACCACGCCGGTCTGCAGGCCCAGATACAATTCGGGGAAGGCCATCGGCGTCGGACGGCCGCCAAGCGACTTGATGAATTCAAGGCTCAGCGAGATCTCGGGCACGCGGATCTTCAGATCCTTGACATCCGCCGGGGTTTCGATGGGCCGGACGTTGTTGGTCATGTGCCGGGTGCCGTAATACCAGACATCCAGCACGCGGATGCCGTGGTCGGTGCGCAGCTTCTCCAGAAGCTCCTGCCCCTTCTCGCTGGCGTAGAGCCGTTCCAGATGGGCAAAGTCCTTGGCCAGATAGGGCGCCTCGAGCACGCCAAGCTCCTTGGTCCACTGGCTGAGGATGCCGGCACCGTCGAAGGCCATCTGATGCGTGCCGAGCGTCATGCCGGTCAGGATCTCCTTGGCGCCACCGACCTGGCCCGCCGGGAACACCTTGATGTCGATGCGCCCCTCGGTCCGCTTGGCGATCTCGGCCGCAGCCTGTTCCAGCGCGCGGTTGCCCGGATGATCCGGTGGCAGGATGTGACCCAGCCGCCATTCTTCGGCCACCGCCCCAGAGGCAGCCAAGCCGATTGCGATGGCGGCCAAGGCCGCCTTCTTCAAGTTGTTGATTTTCATGTGATCCTCTCCCTTTTCTCCCACGCGGACCTTCAGTCCGCGATCACGATCTGACGCTGTGCGCCAAGTCCTTCGATGCCCAGCTCGACCACGTCGCCGGGTTTCAGATAGCGCGGCGGTTTCTGCCCCAGCCCCACGCCCGGCGGCGTGCCGGTCGAGATCACGTCGCCCGGATGCAGCGACATGAACTGGCTGAGATATTGGATCAGGAAGGCCACGCCATAGACCATGGTCGAGGTCGAGCCGTCCTGCATGGTCTCGCCGTTCACCGTCAGCCACATGCCCAGCTGCTGCGGATCGGCGATCTCGTCGGGCGTGACCAGCCAGGGGCCGATCTGTCCGAAATTGTCGCAGCTTTTGCCCTTGGTCCATTGCCCTTGACGCTCGGTCTGGAAGGCGCGTTCGGACACGTCATTGGTGACGCAGAAGCCCGCGACATGATCCATCGCCTCGGCCTCGCTGACATATTTGGCGGTCTTGCCGATCACCACGGCCAGTTCGACCTCCCAATCGGTCTTGGTCGAGCCGCGCGGGATGACGATGGGATCGTTCGGCCCGCAGATGGCGCTGGTGGCCTTCATGAAGATCACCGGTTCGGGCGGGACGGCGAGGCCGGATTCCGCCGCGTGGTCGGCATAGTTCAACCCGATGCAGATGAACTTGCCGGTGCCGGCGACCGGCGGTCCAAGCCGGGGCGATCCCCCGACCACCGGCAGCGCCTGCAGGTCCAGATCGTGCAGGTCGCCCAGCCTGCCCAAGGCCTCGCCGCGCAGGTCGCCGGTCAGGATGCCGGAGAGGTCGCGGATGGTGCCATCATCGTCCAACAGGCCGGGCTTTTCCTGCCCCGCTTCGCCATAACGCAGAAATTTCATCGATCTGTCCCTTGTTCAGATTGTCCAGCCGCCATCGACCGCAAGGCATTGCCCGGTGGTGAAGGCGCTTTCATCGCTGGCCAGGTAGGTGGCCAGCGCGGCAATCTCCTCGGGCCTGCCGATCCGGCCCATGGCCTGCCGCGCGACGAAATCGCGCATCGCCTTGTCGTAATCCCCGGTTGCCCGCAGCCGGTCATGCAGCGAGGGGCTGTCGACCGTGCCGGGGCAGATCGCGTTGCAGCGGATGCCCCGGGTGACGAAATCGGCGGCGACCGCCTTGGTCAGCCCGATGACCGCCGCCTTGGAGGCGCAATAGGCAAAGCGGTTCGGCACGCCCTTCACCGACGAGGCCACCGAGGACATGTTGAGGATTGACCCGCCCCCGCGGCTCAACATGCCGGGCAGCACCGTCTGGATCATCCGATACTGCGCCTTGGCGTTCAGGTCGAAGGCGAAGTCCCAATCCGCGTCAGTGCAGTCGAGGATCGATCCGGCATGGACCACGCCGGCACAGTTGAACAGCACGTCCAGCCCGCCGATCTCGGCCACCAGCGCCTCGATCGCCGCCTTGTCGGTCACGTCCAGCCGGCGCGCGATGGCGCCGTTGACGCTGCCGACGGCATCCGCATTCAGATCCGTCGCCCAGACCGTCGCGCCCTCGCGCAGCCAAGCCTCGGCGGTTGCGCGGCCGATGCCCTGACCGGCGGCGGTCACAAGGCAGGTCTTTCCAGTCAGTCGTCCCATGGTCAGTCCTCAAACAGGCAGGCAAGCCGGCCCGATGGGCTCGAAGCTTTTGTAGGTCAGGATGAATTCGGCATGGCCGAGCGATTCCGAGGCGGTCTGGCGACCGCTCGCCACCTCGAGGGTCAGATCGAAGATCTCGTCACCCACCTCGGCCAGCGGCGTGCCCGACAGGACCCGGCCCGCGTTCACGTCCATATCCTCGGTCAGACGGGCATAGGTCTCGGGATTGGCGCAGATCTTGATCACCGGCGCCAAGGCCGAGCCGACGACCGAGCCGCGGGCGGTGACGAATAGCGTCAGATGCGCGCCCGAGGCCATCATCTCGACGATCTCGGCATTGTCACTGATATTCGGGAAGCCGAAGCGCACCTCGCCATCGGGCACCACGTCCATCAGGTAAAGCCCGCCCTTGGGCGGGATGTCGCCCGGCTTGATCAGCCCGCTGATCGGCGACTTGCCGGACTTGGCATAGGCCCCCATCGACTTTTCCTCGATCGAGGACAGTCCGCCCTCGGCATTGCCTGCGGCAAAGCTGCCGTAACCGAGCGTCGCATAGTAAGCCGCCGCCTTCTCGACCGAGGCGGTCAGTTCTCGTCCCAGCTCGGGCGTGGCGGCGCGGGCGGACATGATGCCCTCGCAGCCGATCAGCTCGCCGGTTTCCTCGAAGATGCAGGTCGCCCCCGCCTCAACCAGCCGGTCGAAGGCCAGACCCACCGCCGGGTTGCCGGTGATGCCGCTGGTCCCGTCCGACCCGCCGCAGACCGTGCCCACGACCAGTTCCGACAGCGCCATCGGCACCCTGGGTGCCGCCGCCAGTTCCGGCAACTGAGCTGCCACCCAGTCGCGGCCCGCCTCGATGGTCGCGCGCGTGCCCCCTGCCCGCTGGATCACCAGCGTCTCCACCGGGCGTCCGGTCGCGGCGATGGTCTTTTCCAGCTGGAAGCGGTTGAAGCTTTCGCAGCCGAGGCTGACCAGCAGCACCGCGCCGACATTCGGATGGGTGCAAAGCCGCTCCATCATGGTCTGGGCATAGGCATTGGGATAGCAGCCGGGAAAGCCGATGACCTGCGCGCCCGCGTCCCGGTAAGGTTGGACGATCTCGCGCGCGACGTGATGGGCGCATTCGACCAGGTAGGCGACGGCGAGGGTGTTGCGGATGCCCTTGCGCCCGTCGCTGCGCAGAATGCCCTCAAGCATCGCGGCCTCCTGTCGCGGTTTCGCTGAGCACATGGGTGGGCGTGTAATCGCTTTGCATGTTGTGGACATGGACATGCTGGCCAGCGGCGATGTCCTCGGTCGCCGAACCGATGGACACGCCGTATTTCAGGATCTTCTCGCCCTTGGCGATCGCCTTCGCGGCGACCTTGTGGCCTAGCGTCACCGCCTCGCGCAGATGCATCTCACCGCCGCCATTGATCGCGGTGGCGCCCGGAACCAGCGGGCCGGTGGCCACCAGCACATTGTCTTCCGCCGCAAGGCGCAGCAGCCCGGCGGTGATCGGTTGGTCTGTCATCGGTGGCATCACAGCGCCTCCATGGTCGCGTTCTCGATCAGGTCCCAGTCCAGTTCGACGCCAAGCCCCGGCGCATCGGGCAGATGTGCGATCCCGTCACGGATCGGCAACTGGCCCTTGAGGCCGAAGGCAAAATCCCTGACCGGGGCCAGCAATTCCAGATAGCTGCAATTGCGCACCGCGGCGCAGAGATGCAGGTTCATCATCTCGAGCGGATGGAAGATGGCGGTGTGGATCTCGCAATTCATGCCGAAGGCCTCGGCCAGACGCGCCGACTTCAACACCCCGGTCACACCCCCGGTCCAGCTGACATCGGCGCGGATCACGTCGACCACGTTGCGCGCGACGATATCGGCAAGGCTGTAGGGATGGCCGGCCAGCGTCTCGGTACCGACCACGGGAATGTCCAGCTGCCGGGTCAACTCGCGCAGCGCCGGGATGTTCTCGTCCGCCATCGGCTCCTCGAACCAGGCAAAGCCCAGATCCTCCAGTCCGCGACCATAGCGCAGCGCATCGGGCAGGCTGAGCGTGGCGACCGGGTCGCTCATCAGCGGAAAGCCCTCGCCCACGGCCTGGCGCACGGCGGCATGGATCTGCAGATCCTCTTCGACCGAGCGGCCCGGCGGGTGCAACTTGTAGGCGGCGAATCCCTCGGCCTGCGCCGACCGCGCCTCGGCCACGTATTCCGCAGCCGTGTCGAGGAACATCGAGCTGAGATAGACCGGAACGCTGTCACGCGCCGCGCCGATGTAACGGTACAGCGGCAGGTCTGCCGCCTCGGCCGCCAGCAGCCAGAGGCAGCAATCGATCGGCCCCCAGACATAGATGGGGAAATGCCCCCACATGCGGTTGCGCAGGCGGAAATCATGCCACAGCGCCTCGCGGTCATGGACAATGCGGCCGGCCAGGAAGGCGTCCAGCGATTTCGCCAGCCGGGCCGAACCCCCGGCATCGGCGCCGGCAAAGCCGAACATCGAGGCCGAGCGGCCGCATTCCGTCCGCAGCGTATAGACCAGAAACTCCTGCCGCCGGCCGCCGGCCGCTCCGCGCAGCATCTCGCTGTCGGGCGCGGCGCTGGCGCTGCAGGCGCGAATATCGAGCCCGGCGATGCGCATTAGAACTTGCCGTATTTGAGATAGGCTTCCTGCGGGTCCATCCCGGCAAGGATCGCATTGCGCACCTTGCTTTCGGTCTGCATCGCCTCGACCGACTTCTCCGTGACCTCGGCCACCATGGCGCGCGGCACGCGCACCATTCCGTCGCGGTCGCCCATCAGATAGTCGCCCTGCGCGATGGCCACGCCGCCGATATGGATCACCCCACCCGTCCCGGTCGGAAGCCAGCGACCGACGATGTCATTCGGCGTATGGCCGCGCCGCCAGGTCTGGAAGCCGATCTCGATCAGGAAATTCGTGTCGCGCGCCAGCCCGTCCAGCACGCAGCCCAGCACACCCTTGTTCTTGAGCGTCTCGGCCGACAATTCCCCCATCTGCGCCAGATCATGGGTATGCGGCTGGCACACCCAGACATGACCCGAGGGCGCCTTGGATAGAAGCCCGGTCCAGGCCAGCAGCGTCTCATGCGCGTCGGCAGCGTCTGCCGGATGGCCCTCGATGGTGAAGGCCGGCCCGCAGAGCGTCATTTCGGGCATCAGGGGGGTGATATCGGAGGGCAGAGTAAAGTTGCGCAGACCCATCGCCCTGAGCGTGTCATGCACGACCCCGGAATAGCAGGTCGAGAGCCGCTTGGTCATCAGCGCGTCGTCAATCATGGTGGAACACCTCCTTCATCATGGCCCACCAGTCGTCCGGTGCGGCGGTCTTGAACGGGATCTGGCAGGGCGCGGTCAGCGCCCACCACTCCCGCGTCTTCGGATCAGCCGCCATGCGGGCGGCATCGGCGGCGAAATCCTCGCCGTGATATTCCCAGTAGCCGAAGAGGATATCCTCGGGCTCTTTCAGGAAGATCGAATAGTTCCGGATGTTGCAGGCGCTGATCCGCGCCAGCACCTCGGGCCAGACCTTGGCGTGAAGCCGCAGATACTCGGCCTTCTTCTCGGGCTTCAGATGGATGACCATGGCCATGCGTTCCATGGCCTAGGCGCCCAGCCTGATCGGGGCGATGACGCCATGCCGGGCGATTGCGTCCCAATCCCAACTGATCCCCAGACCCGGTTCGTCCGAGGGCATGGCGCGTCCCTGTTCGATGCGCAGCCCCTCGGGCGCGATCAGGTCTAGCTGGGGGATATATTCCAGCCAGGGTGCGTTCGGCACGGCGCAGACCAAGCTGGCGTGCAGCTCCATCAGGAAATGCGGGCAGATCGGCACGTTATGGGCCTCGGCCAGATGGGCGATCTTCAGCCAGGGGGTGATGCCGCCGACGCGGGCGACATCGGCCTGAACGATGCTGCAGCCGCCGGCCTGCAGGTAATCCTTGAACTGCGACAGCGAATACATGCTTTCGCCGACGGCGATGGGGACCGGCGTGGCATTGGCCAGCCGCACATGCGCCCCGACATCATCGGCGGGCATCGGCTCCTCGAACCAGGCCACCCCGGCCTCTTCCAGCACGGCAGCGCGTCGGACCGCCTCGGGCAAGGTGAAGGACTGGTTGGCATCGGTCATGATCTCGTAACCCGCGCCCACGGCCTCGCGCACGGCCATCAGCCGGGACCGATCCTCGGAGAGATGCGTGCGACCGATCTTGATCTTCGATCCGGCAAAGCCCTGAGCCTGCGCCGCCAGCGCGTCATCGACCAGCGCAGCCGTCTCGATATGCAGCCAGCCTCCTTCGGTGGTATAAAGCGGAACCGAGGATTTCGCCCCGCCCGCCATCCGCCACAGCGGCAGACCCGCACGGCGGCAGCGCAGATCCCACAGCGCCGTGTCGATCGCCGCCAGCGCCAGCGAGGTGATGGCACCGACCGCAGTGGCATGGGTCGAGAACAACAGATCGCGCCAGATGCCCTCGATCTCTTCGGCCTCGCGCCCGATCAGCCGCGGGGCCAGCGTGTACTGCAAAAGGGCGATGACCGAGGGACCGCCCGTGCCGATGGTATAGGAATAGCCGGTGCCGACCGCCCCATCGGCATCGGTGATCCGCAGGATCGGGGTTTCCTGCGACTCGAAGCTCTGGATCGCATCGGTGCGGCGGACCTTGGGTTTCAGGTCCACCATCAGGATCTCGACATGGGTGATGCGGGCCATTTCTACCTCAGGCTTTTGCCGGTATCGGCGTCGAACAGATGGCAACGGTCCAGCGACAGCTGAAAGCTCAGCACCTCGCCCGGCTGGATCGGGCGCGGGTTCAGCATCTTGCCCTGCACCTCGACCCCGGCCAGTTCGGTCAGGATCAGGGATTCCGCCCCCAGCGGCTCAGCCAGCGTCACCGGCAGCTCGAGCAGCGCGACCGGCCCGGTTTCGGCCAGGCCGTGCCCGACCGGCATGAAATTGTCGGCGCGAAAGCCAAAGATCACCCGCGCGCCCTCGGGCGGTGTCTGGATGCCGGGCGGGACGGGCAGTTGCCCGCCGCCCGCCAGCTCCACCACACCGCCGCGAAGCTCGCCCTTGACCAGGTTCATCGGCGGCGACCCGATGAAGCTGGCGACGAAGGTGTTGACCGGGCGCTCGAACACCTCGAGCGGGGTTCCGGTCTGGACGATATGCCCGTCCTTCATGATGACGATGCGATCGGCCAGCGTCATCGCCTCGACCTGGTCATGGGTGACATAGACGACCGTGGTGCCGACCTGCCGGTGCAGCTTCTTGATCTCGACCCGCATCTGGGTGCGGAGCTTGGCGTCAAGATTCGACAGCGGCTCGTCGAACAGGAACACGTCAGGATGGCGCACGATGGCGCGGCCCATGGCGACCCGCTGGCGTTGGCCGCCGGACAGCTCGCCCGGCGTGCGGTCCATGTAGGGCTGAAGGCCAAGAATGCGCGCCGCCTCGTCGGCAGCCGCCTCGATCTCGGCTGGCGGCTTGCCGGCGATCTTCAGGCTGAAGCCCAGATTCTCGCGCACCGTCATATGCGGGTAGAGCGCGTAATTCTGAAACACCATCGAGATGTTGCGCTGGCGCGGCGCCAGCCGGTTGACCACCCGGTCGCCGATCGAGATCTCGCCCTCGGAAATCTCTTCCAGCCCGGCGATCATCCTGAGGGTAGTGGACTTGCCGCAGCCCGAGGGGCCGACCAGCACGACGAATTCGTTATGGGCGATGTCCAGATCGATGCCGTGGACGACCTTGTGACCGCCATAGCGTTTGACCACGTTGCGCAGCGAAACTTCTGCCATGTTCCTATCCCTTGACCCCGCCAAAGGTCAGCCCTGCGATCAGGTGCTTCTGCACCAGGAAGGTCAGGACCAGCGCGGGGATGATGATGATGACCGCCATGGCGCTCATCCCGGCCCAGTCGATGGTGAACTGGGCGGTGAAATCCATCAGGCCCACCGGCAGCGTCTTGCTGTCGGTCGAGCGTGTCAGCTGGCTGGCCAGCGCGTATTCGTTCCACGAGGTCAGGAAGGCGAAGATCGCGGCGCTGGCGATGCCCGACTTGGCCAGCGGAAACTCGACCTTCCAGAAGGCCTGCCAGGGGGTGCAGCCGTCGATCTGCGCGGCTTCCGACAGATCGCGCGGCACCTGCCGGAAAAAGCCCTCGGTCAGCCAGACGGTGAAGGGCACGTTGATCGCGGTATAGACGATGATGACGCCCAGCTTGGTGTCGATCAGGCCGGTCCAGCTCCACATGATGAACAGCGGCAGCGACAGCGCGATGCCCGGCACGCAGCGCGACAGCATCAGCCACAGGAAGGCCGCGCCCTTGCCCGGAAAGCGATAGCGCGCAAAGGCATAACCGCCCGACATGCCGATCACCACCGCGACCACGGTCGAAGTCACCGAGATGATCAGCGAGTTCAGGAAATAGGACCCGACCGGGATCGCCACGACCGCATCGCCGAAGCCGAAGATGGCGCGGAAATTGTCCCATGACAGATCGCGCGGAATCCAGACGGCGGGCTTGGTCAGGATCTCGCCATTCGGGCGAAAGGCGGACAGCACCACCCACAAACCCGGCATGCAGATCACCAGCATGACCAGGAAGGTGCCGATCCAGATCAGGATATCTTTCTGCCGGCGGCTCATCAGAACACCCCCAGATGTTTCCGCGCGGCCATCAGCTTGCGGAAGAAGTACCAGGTGAAGAAGATCGACAGCAGGATCGAGACATAGGCCATGGCATTGGCCTGCCCCATGCGGCTGTCGTCATAGGCGGTGCGGGCGATCAGCGTCCACAGAAGCTCGGTCCGCCCCGCCGGGCCGCCGCCCGTCATCACGTCGACGATGTCATAGGCCCGTGCGACATCCAGCGACCGGATGGTCATGGCGATGTAGATGAAGGGCATGAGGAACGGCAGCGTGATATGCCGGAAGACCTGCCAGTTGGTGCAGCCATCGACGCGGGCGGCCTCGACCGGGTCGCGCGGCATGGCGAAAAGCCCGGCAAGGATCAGGATGGCGAAGATCGAGGTCGACATCCAGATCTCGGCAATGGCGATCGAGGCAAAGGCCAGCCAGCGATCGACCAGGAACGGGATCGCGTGACTGGTCAGCCCCAGCGATTGCAAGGCATTGTTCACCACGCCGATGGTGTCGTTGAACATGTACTTGAACTGGAAGCCCACGAGGATCGGCGAGAACATCATCGGAAACATCATGATGGTGCGCATGGTCCGCTGGCCGAAGGTCAGCCGGTTCACCATCAGCGCCAGCCCCAGCCCCAGCAGCATCTCGAGGTTCAGGACCAGCGTCAGGAACAGCACCGTGCGCCCCAGCGCAGCCCAGAAATCCCCGTCGCCCAGCACCCGGAGATAGTTGCGGAACCAGACGACATCCCACAGCGACTCGGGCCGGATCAGGCGATAGTTGGAAAAGCTGGTATAGAGCGAGAAGAGCAGCGGCAGCAGGACCACCAGCAGGATCACCAGCACCGCCGGCGACAACAATGCCAGCGGCACGGCGTTATCGCGCAGAAATCGTCTCAGGCGGGACATGCTGACCTTTCGCACACCGCGCCGTTGGACGCAGTCTGATTGCAGGGAAGTGGGAAATGGCCCGCCGCGTGGTGAGACATGACCGGCGGGCCAGAGTCGGCGCCTAGTTGTAGCCGGCGTCGGTCATGATCTGGTTGACCTCCTCCGCCGCCTCGTTCAGCGCCTCTTCGGCCGTCTTATCCCCCAATATGGCGGCCTGAAGCTGGGGCCAGAGGGCATTCGAGATCTCGCCCCATTCCGGGATCAGCGGCGGGGTGAAGGCGTGCTCGCGCATGGACTCGCCAAAGACCTTGAACACCTCCACCATGAAAGTGTCGCCTTTCGCCTCGAACTCGGCCGTTACCTCGTCCCAGACCTTGGTGCGCGTGGGCAGCAGCCCGCTGCGCGCCTCCATCATCTGGGCGTCATGGCTGGTCAGGAACATGATGAGGCTGGCAGCCGCTTCCTTGTTGTCGCAGCTCTGGGTGATCGAGAAACTGTGCGAGCCCGACCAGCCGGTGCGCTTGCCTCCCGCCCCCTTGGGCGCCAGCGCCACCCCGACATTGCCGGCAACCTTTGAATCCTTGCCGTTGAAGAAGGCCGCCCAGCCCGCCCAGTCCAGATCATAGGCAACGGCGCCGGCCGCAAAGCCAAGACCCAGATCGTCCCAGACATAATTGGTCGTGCCCGCCGGCACCGCTTTCTCCCTATAGAGATTGACGAACCAGTTCAGCGCCATCACCCCTTCTGGGCTGTTGAAGGCGGCGGTGAAGTCGTCATTCAGCAGCTTGCCGCCATCGGCGACCAGCATCTCGTAGAAGCGCCCGGTGATCGCCTCGTCCTTGCCGGCGAAATGGGTGCCGTAGCGATCGGGCGGATTGGCGAAGAAGATCGCCTGGTCGCTGGCCTGATCCCAGGTCTCGGGCGGGGTCAGGTCATAGCCGAACCGCTCCTTGAACTTGGCCTTGTTGTCCGCATCCTCGTAGAGCGACTTGACGTAATACATGTTCGACACGTCGGAATGCCGGGGCAACGACATGAGCTGCCCGTCGACCGTCGCGTGCTGGATCACCAGGGGCGAGAACTCGGCCACGACCTCGGCCGGGATCAGATCGTTCAACGGCTGGTTCATCGCATTGTATTGCGGTGCGAAGTTGGTGTGGCTCGAGAAGACGCAATAGCCGATATTGCCGGCCGCGATGTCCTGCTTCATCTCGCGGTCCAGCTCGAAATGGCTCTTGCGCGACAGGATCTCGACCTTGGCGCCGGTCGCCTTTTCCCATTCGGGGATCAGCGTATAGAGCGGCTCGTACTGCGCGCCGCCGATCAGCTTTACCCGCAGCGTGTAGCCGTCGAACGTCCCATAGTCCTGCGCCTGCAAGGGTGCCGCCAGCAGCGTGCTTGCGGCAAGCGCAGCCGCAAGGCTGGTTCTGGTCTTTGCCATCAGTCTCCTCCCTGAGCCGTGAGTGGCGTTATTCGTATATGAGTTTTACATTCATAAATGAAGCGATCAGCTTGTGTCAATCATCCACTTGTGAAAAGCTTGCTCGGATATGAAAACTTGAGCCATGACCTCTGACGAATCATCCGAAGCGACCCGCTATCGCGCGCCGGCCCTGGACAAGGGGCTGGACATCCTCGAATTGCTGGCCGCCTCGTCCATGGGCCTGACCCAGGCCGAGATCGCCAAGGGGCTGGGGCGCGGCGCAAACGAGATCTACCGGATGCTGGATACGCTGGTCCGGCGCGGCTATGTCACCCGCACCCTTGACGGCGACCGCTATACGCTGAGCCTGCGCCTGCTGGTGCTGGCCGACATCCACCCGCCGCGCCGCCGGCTGCTGGACGCGGCCGAGCCGCGGATGCGCGCCTTCAGCGCCCGGGCCGAGCAGTCGATCCACCTTGCGGTGATGGAGGCGAGCGAGGTGATCATCAGCGCCTCGTTCTCGGCGCCGGGCAACTGGCGCATGTCGCTGCGCGTGGGCTCGGTGATCGGCCTCTTCAACACCGGCTCGGGCATGGTTCTGGCGGCCTTCCAGCGCCCCGACATCCGCGCCCGGATCTTCCGCGATCATCGGCTGGTACCGGGCGAGTCGGCGCTGAGCGAGGCCGACTATGACGCCCGCACCGCCGCCATCCGCGCGGCGGGCAACATGTCGGGGGAAAGCCAGACCACGGTGGGCGTGCTGAACCTGTCCTGCCCGATCCTCGATCCGTTCGGCAATGCCATCGCCGCGCTGACCTGCCCCTACCTGCGCCGCATCGACAGCTATGCCACGCCCGGGCGCGACCAGACTTTGGCGCTGCTGCGCGAGGCCGCCGACGAGATCGCGCGCGAGGTGATGGGCCCGCCGCACGAACCGGCCCAATCATGACGGCGCTGAAGCGGAACCGGCTTGGCCCGAACGGCCCGCTGGTGACAGAACTGGGGCTGGGCTGCGCCTCGCTGGCCGGCATCTTCCACCCCGTCTCCGAGGCACAGGCCCTGGCCACCATCGACAGCGCGCGGCAGGCCGGGATCGGCTATTTCGATACTGCGCCCTTCTACGGCCACGGCCTGTCCGAGCACCGGGTCGGGGCCGCTTTGCGCGGGCGGGATGCAGTGATCTCGACCAAGGTCGGGCGGCTTTTGCGGCCCGGCGCCGCGCCCGATGCCGGCGCCTGGGTCGAGCCCCTGCCCTTCACCCCGGTCTATGACTACAGCCATGACGGGGTGATGCGCAGCATCGAGGATTCGCTGCAGCGCCTTGGCCGCGACCGGATCGACATTGCCTATATCCACGACATCGGCACCCTGACGCATGGGGACATCGACGGCCCCGACCGTTTCGCCACGGCGATGGATGGCGGTTATCGCGCGCTGGACAGCCTGCGCGCCGCCGGCGTGGTCGGTGCGATCGGGCTGGGCGTCAACGAAACACAGGTCTGCCTCGACGCGCTGCGATACGGGCAATGGGATGCCTTCCTGCTGGCCGGGCGTTATACCCTGCTGGAGCAGGCACCGCTGGACGACCTGTTCCCGGCCTGCGCAAAGGCGGGCACCGATCTGGTCATTGGCGGTCCGTTCAATTCCGGCGTCCTGGCGGGCGGTGATACTTTTGACTACGGCACCGTTCCGCCGCCGATCGCTGCACGCATTCGCGCGATCAAGGCGGTCTGCGAGGCCTGTAGGGTAGACCTGCCCGCCGCCGCGCTCGCTTTTTGCCGGGCCCACCCGCTGGTGAAAAGCACCATCCCCGGCCCGCGCAGTCCGGAGGAACTGGCCGATATCCTGGCATGGTGGAGCGCCCCGATTCCCGACGCCTTCTGGGACGCCCTGAAATCCGAGGCGCTGCTGCGAACGGATGCGCCGACACCCGGTCGCAGCAAGATATCTGACCGGACGACCATCGGCTTTGCCAAATGATTCCAGTTCGGGAGAGCCTTACCCACTGCGGGGCGCATCCCCTTGGCTGTGCCACGCGGGGATTCACATTTGAAGCGGGATGGCTTGGTTGAAATCACGCGGCCATTTTCAGTTTCTGGTGGGGCGGGGCCTTCGCCGTAGAGGAGCCAGTTCTGTTCGAAAGTGGCGCACCCGAGAGGATTCGAACCTCTGGCCTCTGCCTTCGGAGGGCAGCGCTCTATCCAGCTGAGCTACGGGTGCCGCGCGGGCCTGCATAACCGGGCTTCGAGAGGGACGCAACGGGAAAGCACCGGGTCAGACATGCAGATAGCGGTCCTTTACCGCATCCGACGCCGCCATCTCGGCATTGCTGCCCGTCCAGACCACGCGGCCCTTCTCGATCACCACATGGCGGTCGGCGAGGCGGGTCAGCGCATCGACGTTCTTGTCGACGATCAAGATGGCCTCGCCCTCGGCTTTCAGCGCGGCGAGGCAGGCCCAGATCTCGTCGCGGATCAGCGGCGCCAGTCCCTCGGTCGCCTCGTCCAGCACCACGAGGCGCGGGTTCGTCATCAGCGCCCGGCCGATGGCCAGCATCTGCTGTTCACCGCCCGAAAGCTGGTGGCCCATATGACCGGCGCGCTCACCAAGCCGGGGAAACAACCCCAGAACGCGGTCCAGCGTCCAGTTCCCCGGACGCGCGGTGGCGACCAGGTTCTCGCGCACGTCGAGCCGGGGAAAGATCTGCCGCCCCTCGGGCACCAGCCCCAGCCCGGCCTGCGCGCGGCGATGCGGTGCCGCGCGGGTCAGATCGGTGCCACCCACGCTGACCCCGCCGGCGCGGGCCGGAAGCAGGCCGAAGATGGTGCTTATGGTGGTGGTCTTGCCCATGCCGTTGCGGCCCAGAAGCGTGACCACCTCGCCCGGATCGACATGCAGATCGATGCCGTGCAGCACCATGCTTTCGCCATATCCCGCCTGCAATCCCTCGACCCGCAGCATCAGGCGTCCTCTCCCAGGTAGGCGCTGCGCACCTGCCGGTCGGCGCGGATCGCCTCGCCCGTGCCGGTGGCGATGAGGCGGCCATAGACCAGTACGCTGATGCGGTCGGCCAGCGCAAAGACCGCGTCCATGTCATGCTCGATCAGCAGCACCGTCACCTCGCCCTTGAGGCTGCCGATGACCCGGATCAGCCGCTCGGCCTCGGGTCCCGACGTGCCGGCCAGCGGCTCGTCCAGCAGCAAGAGGCGCGGATTGGTGGCCAGCGCAATGGCCAGTTCCAGCTGCCGCTTCTCGCCATGGCTCAGCGATCCGGCACGGGCGTCAGTGCGATCCTCCAGACCGACGCGGGCCAGCGCGGCGCGGGCCTGATCGTTCAGCGCCACCTCGCTCGCCACCGGGGCGAAAAAGCGGAAGCTGCTGCCCTCGCGGGCCTGAACGGCGGTAGAAACATTTTCCATAACCGAAAAGGCCGGCAGGATCGAGGTGATCTGGAAGCTGCGCGACAGCCCCCGCCGCACCCGCTGCGGCATGACCAGCCGGGTGATGTCCTCGCCTCCGAAGCGGACCTTGCCGCTGTTGCTGGGCAGTTGACCGGACAGCTGCGAGATCAGCGTGGTCTTGCCGGCACCATTCGGGCCGATGATGGCGTGCAGCTCACCTTCTTCGACCGACAGGCAGACATCATCCGTAACAGTCAGCGCGCCATATGATTTGCACAGGTTCCGCACTTCGAGCAGGCTCATTTCGCGCCTCCGATCCGGCGGATCAGCCCGCTGACGCCATCGCGCGATGCCAGCACGACGCCGATCAGGATCAGCCCGAAGAACAGCGGCCAATGCTCGGAAAAACGGGACAGAAATTCCTCGAGCAGCAGCGCGATCACCGCGCCGCCGACCGCGCCGATCAGGTTGCCGATGCCGCCCAGCACCACCATCACGATCAGCTCGCCTGAGCGGTGCCAGTTCATCAGCGCGGGCGAGACGAATTCGGTCTGGTTGGCCAGCATCACCCCCGCCACCGCCGCCATGCAGCCCGAGATGACATAGGCGGTCAGCTGGAAACGGAAGGGCGAATAGCCGATGGCCTGCATCCTCACCGGGTTCTCGCGCGTGCCGGTCAGCACCCGGCCAAAGCGCGATTGGGTGATCCTCAACGCCAGAAGATAGAGGACGATCAAGAGGCCAAGGGTGACGTAGAACAGCACCCGGTCGCTCTCCAAGAGCGGCTGGCCGAGGAGTGTCGAGCGCGCGGCCAGCGTCACCCCATCATCGCCGCCATAGGTCGACAGCGAGACGAAGAAGAAATAGGCCATCTGCGCGAAGGCCAGCGTGATCATGATGAAATAGACCCCGCGTGTCCTGAGCGAAATCGCCCCAGTGACCAGCGCAAAGGGTGCCGCCGCGACAATGGCGGCCAGCAAGTGCAGCGTCAGGTCAGTGATGCCCGCGCGCTGCAGGATCGCCACCGCATAGGCGCCGATGCCCAGATAGGCGGCGTGGCCAAAGCTGACCATGCCGCCATAGCCGAGGATCAGGTCCAGCGCGAGCGCCGCAATGGCGAAGGCGAGGATGCGGGTGGCGATGACGATGAGGAAGCTTTCGCCCAGCATCCCGGCCAGCAGCGGCAGCAGGGCAAAACCGCCAAAGATCACCAGCGCGGCGATGTTGCGCAGACGCGGGCTCATGACTTCTGCCCGAAGAGGCCCGCTGGACGCACAGCGAGGATCAGTGCCATCAGGATGTAGACCAGCATCGGTGCAAGCGTCCGCCCGGCCTGCGCGGCGGCAGACGGGTCCATCACGGCTTTCAGCAGGATCGGGCCGAAGACCCGGCCCACGGTATCGACCACGCCGACCAGCAGCGCCCCGGCAAAGGCACCCTTGATCGAGCCGATGCCGCCAATGACGATGACGACGAACGCAAGGATCAGCACGCTTTCCCCCATGCCGGTATCGACGGCAAGGATCGGCGCGACCATCGCCCCGGCGAATCCGGCCAGCATCGCGCCAAAGGCGAAGATCAACGTGAACAGTTTGCGCACATCGACGCCAAGCGCCGACAGCATGGCCCGGTTCGAGGCCCCTGCCCTGAGCCGCATCCCGATCCGCGTGCGGGTGATCACCAGCCACAACCCGAGCGCGGTCAACAGCCCCGCCGCGATGATGGCCAGTCGAAAGACCGGATAACGCAGCGGCCCGATCAGCGGCACCGAGCCCGACAGCGCCTCGGGCATGGAAACGGTCAGCGGTGCCGCGCCCCAGATCATCTCGACCGCCTCGGTGATGACCATGACGAGGCCAAAGGTCGCCAGCACCTGATCGAGATGACTTCGGTCATAGAGATGGCGGAAGATCAGGAACTCCAGCACCAGCCCGATCAGCAGCGTCGCGGGCAGGGTCAGCAAGAGGCCGAGGCCATAGCTGCCGGTCATCCCGGCGAAGGTGACGACCAGATAGGCGCCGATCATGTAGATGACGCCATGGGCGAGGTTCACGAAATCCATGATCCCGAAGACCAGCGTCAGCCCGGCGGCGATCAGGAACAGCAGCACGCCGAACTGTAGCCCGTTCAGCAATTGCAGCAGCAGAAGATTGGTCATGTGCGCCTGCTTGGCCGAAGTGGCTGGGGTGCGGATCTTGCGCCCGCACCCCGCCTCTCCCTGATCACTTCATCTGGCACTGGGATGCGTAAGTGTCGGCGTAGTCATCGAAGATCGCCTTCACCACCGAGGTGGCGAACTTTCCGTCCTCGCGCTTCTTCACCTCGGCCAGATAGAAATCCTGCACCGGGAAATGGTTCGGGCCAAAGGTGAAATCGCCGCGCACCGAGGGGAAGTCGGCGGTTTCCAGCGCCGCGATCAGCGCATCCTTGTCGGCGGTGCCGCCGGCCGCGCGCACGGCGGCATCGATCAGCTTGGCCGCGTCATAGCCATGCGCGGCATAGCTGGCCGGAACCTTGCCGAACTTGGCCTCGAAGCCCTCGACAAAGGCCTTGTTCGCCTCGTTGTCCAGATCCGGCGTCCAGTTGGTGCCCGAGAAGAAGCCGACAGCAGCATCCTGCTGCGCCGGCAGGGTCGATTCGTCCACGGTAAAGGCCGAGAGGAAGGGGATCGTCTCCAGCCCCGCCTGCCGGTATTGCTTGACGAGGTTCACCCCCATGCCGCCGGGCATGAAGGCAAAGACCGCATCGGGCTGGGCGGCGGCGATCTGCGCCAGTTCCGCCGAGAAATCGAGCTGCCCCAGCTGGGTAAAGACCTCTCCCGCCAGCCCGCCGTCATAGCTGTGCTTGAAGCCCGCCAGACTGTCCTGCCCGGCCTGATAGTTCGGCGCGATCAGGAAGACGTTCTTGAAGCCCTGCTCCTTGGCATAGGCGCCCATCACCTCGTGGTTCTGGTCGTTCTGGTAGGAAACCGAGAAGAAGGCCTTGTTGCACTCGGCCCCGGCCAGGTTGGACGGACCGGCATTCGGACTGATCAGGATCGCGCCGGCATCAGTCACCGGCTTTACGATGGCCCCGGCGATATTGGAGAAGATCGGGCCGACGACGATATCGGCGCCGTCCCGTTCCACCAACTCGCGGGCCTTGTTGGCGGCGATGTCCGGTTTCTGCTCGTCATCGACGATGATGATCTCGGTCTTCATGCCGCCGATCTCGCCGATCTCGTCGGCGGCCTGCTGAAAGCCGTCGCGCGCCATCTCGCCCAGCACGGCGGCGGGGCCGGAGAGGGTCAGCAGAACGCCAATCTTCAGCGTGTCATCGTCCTGTGCGGAGGCGGGGCCGGCAAGGCAGGTGGTGGCAGCAAGCAGCGTCAGGATCTTGCGGGTCATGGCAGGTCAACCTTCCTGTTGGGGGCGCCCGTTCGCGGGGCCTTCGCCGTTAATCGGCGATTGCCCCTAACACGCACCGATAGGGGGCCCCGAGTCAAGAAAATTGTTTCAGGCTTGAAATAAAATCAAGCGCAGCCCGCCCCTCAGCCGAACAGCTCCCGGCAGAAGCCCAGCCCGTCGATCAGCGCATCCACCTCGGCCTCGGTGTTGTACATGGCAAAGCTGGCGCGGGCGCTGGCGGTGATGCCATAGAAATCCATCAGCGGCATGGCGCAATGGCTGCCGGCGCGCACGGCGATCCCTCGCTTGTCGAGGATGGTCGAGATGTCATGCGCATGCGCCCCCTCCATCGTCATCGAGAAGATCGCTCCCTTGCCCGGCGCGTCGCCCTGCACGTTCAGCCAGTTCAGCGCGCGCAGCTTGTCGCGGGTGCGGTCGCGCAGTTTCGTCTCATGGGCGGCGATGTTCTCCATGCCGATATCCATCAGGTATTCCAGCGCCGCGCCCAGACCGATCTGGTTGACGATGCCCGGCGTGCCGGCCTCGAATTTCAGCGGCGGGTCGGCATAGGTGACGGCATCGCGCGTCACCGTCTTGATCATATCGCCGCCGCCCATGAAGGGGCGCATCTCGTTCTGGCGATCGCGGGCGATCCAGATCGCGCCCGATCCCGAGGGGCCGTAAAGCTTGTGCCCGGTGATGCAGTAGAAATCGACGCCAAGCGACTTGAGATCGACCGGCATATGCACCGAGGCCTGCGAGCCATCGACCAGCACTGGCACATCGGTGCCGCGCGCGATCGCCGCCACGTCCACCACCGTGCCGGTCACGTTCGACATGTGGGTAACGGCGATCAGCTTGGTCTTCGGCCCAACGGCGGCCAGCACATTTTCCGGCGGCAGGCTGCCATCAGCCTCCGGCTCGACCCATTTCAACACCACGCCCTGCCGCTCGCGCAGGAAGTTCCAGGGCACGATATTGGCGTGATGCTCCAGCACCGACAGCACGATCTCGTCGCCCGCCTGCAGGTTCGGCGCGGCCCATCCATAGCTGACCAGATTGATCGCCTCGGTCGCGCCCGAGGTGAAGATGATCTCGTCCTCGCGCGGGGCGTTCAGGAATTTGGCGATGATCGCCCGCACCCGCTCGTAATTGTCGGTGGCGAGGTTCGACAGGAAATGCAGCCCGCGATGGACATTGGCATATTCGCCCTCATAGGCGCGGGTGATGGCGTCGATCACCTGCCGGGGCTTCTGGGCGCTGGCGCCATTGTCCAGATAGACCAGCGGCTTGCCGTTCACCTGCCGCGACAGGATAGGAAAATCGGCGCGGATGGTCTGAAGATCAAAGCTCATGGCTGCACCTCGGGCATCAGGCCGAAGGCGGCGGCGATGAAGGACAGCACGAAACCCAGCGCGAGCATCGTTGCCAGCATCACCAGAAGCACCTTCCAGCCACTACGGAAGCCGTGCAGCAGCTTGGTGAATTGCACGGTCAGATAGAAGAACATTCCCGCCGCGGCGATGCCCAGCATAGCTGCAAGATCGGAGGAAAACGGCATCAGAACGATCTGCAGCGCCTGCACCAGCAGCAGGATCGCCTCAAGCCAGACGGTCAGGATCAGCGCATCCTCGAACCGGCCCTCGCCGCCGAAAAGCCGCCCGACCCCGGACATCAGCCCGGCGGTCACGGTCAGCGCGGCCAGCTGGAAGCCGGCCAGCAGCAGCGGCTGACGCCCAAACCAGGCGAAGGGCGACGGCTCGCCCTCGGGTGCCGCCGGCAGCATCGCCGCCGTGACCCAGGCAAGGATTGCCGCCAGCGAGACGACCAGAACGGCCGAGGCCCAACGCGCCGCCATGGGCAGGTCGGCGGCCAGCACTTCGCGGCCCGCCGCCATGGGACTGCGCAATGTCAGCCCGACCAATGCCCGAAAATCCAGCCCGTTCATGCCTTCACCGCCAGCGCCGAAATGCCTGCGCCCCATATCATCAGAAAACCGATCCCGGCCACCGCCTGCACCAGCGACAGCGCCGGCCCCGGCCCGATCAGCCCGCCAACGAGACCCGCGAGCAGCATCGCCGGGGCGACGGCCAGCAGCGCCCAGAACAGCGCCAGCCGCGAATGCCGCGGTTCGATCCGCCAGCGCGTCAGCCGCATCAGCCCACCCACCAGTGCCGCCACGCCATAGGCGATCAGCGGCATCAGGAACATGACCGCCATCAGCGCCCCGCCCATCCGCGCCTCGAGTGGCACCGACGGGTCCAGCGCCGCCGCCCGTGCATGGCCGGGCGCCTGCGCCAGAAGGAAGATCAGCATCGCCGCCATCAGCACGACAAGTTGCGCCCGGTCGGGCATGTCGGCCATCCCCCGCACCACCCGGCGCGGGGCCCACCAGCTTTGCAGCACGCGCGGCAGGATGCCGCGCGGCGCGGCGCTTACACCTTGGCGCGGCGCGTCAGCCATGCTTCCAGCCGGTCATTGATCTGGCTGCGCAGGCCCTCGTCCTCGACCTCGGCCAGGGCGTCGGCAAGGAAGGACAGCACCAAGAGGACGATGGCGCGCTCCTTGGGAACCCCGCGCGAGCGCAGATAGAAAAGCGCCGTTTCGTCCAGCGCGCCGGTGGTCGAGCCGTGGCTGCAGACCACGTCGTCGGCATAGATTTCCAGCTCGGGCTTGGCGAGGAACTGGCTGTCCTCGTCCAGAAGCAGCGCCTGGCTGATCTGATAGCCGTCGGTCTTCTGCGCGCCCGGCTTCACCAGGATCTTGCCCTGGAACACGCCCTTCGCGCCGTTCTTCAGCACCTTCTTGAAGACCTGCCGGCTCTCGCAGCGCTCGGCCCCATGGGTCACGAAGACCGTGTCGTCGTGGTGGAACGGCCCCTTGGCACCGTCACCCAGCACGGCGGCCGCGATATGGGCCACCGCGTCGTCACCGACGAATTCGATCACGCCCTCGTGGCGCATCAGCGTGCCATTGACCGAGAGGCTGAAGCTCTTGAACTGCGCCTCGGCCGCGACACGCGCGAAGATGGCCGAGAAGCCCAGCTTCTGATGCCCTGCCCGCTTGGCGGCGATGTGGTGCAGCTTGGCGCCCGCGGCCAGATCGGCCTCGATCATGCCATTGCTGCGCGCGCCGACCATGCCGGTTTCCAGCAGCGTCAACTCTGCCCCCTCTTCCAGCCGGATGACGTGATGCCAGGTGACATCGGCCTCGGCACTGGCGCGGCGGTGCAGGATATGGACGGGCTTCGACGGTTTGCCGGTGACGCGGATCAACACGCCCTCGGTGGCCGCGACGGTGTTCAGCGCCGCGAAGGGACGCTTGACCGGGCTCTGGCCGGCGGTTTCCAGCACGCCGTAGAGATCGGTGGCCCAATGGCTGCCCGATTGGTCCGCCTGCGACAGCAGATCAATCTCCAGCCCTTCGCCCGACAGGTCCGAGCTTTCCGCCGCCTCGAAGATGCCATCGACAAAAACCAGCCGGATGGAATCGAGATCGGTGAACAGCGGCGAATCCGGGGCCTTGTCCTCGATCGGGATCGGCGCGGGAATGGGTGCGTTGAACGCCTTGGGATCGGTATAGCGCCAATATTCGTCGCGCGGACCGGGCAGGCCCATCGCCCGCAGCCGGGCCAGCGCATCGGCGCGCGCGGCGGCGGTAAAGCCGCCCTTCGGAAGGGTCAGCACATCCAGCCGCGCGGCCAGCGCATCGGCGGTCTTGCTCGCACCAGCAGAGGGCGGCGCAGCGTCCTTGGCCTTGACGGCGAGGTCAGACATCAACCGGCCTCCGTCAAGAGATCGCCATAGCCGTTCTTCTCGACTTCCAGTGCCAGTTCCGGCCCGCCCGAGCGGATGATGCGGCCATCGGCCATGATGTGGACCACGTCGGGCTGGATGTGATCCAGCAGACGCTGGTAATGGGTGATCACAAGGAAGCTGCGATCGGGCGAACGCAGGGCGTTCACACCATCGGCCACCAGCCGCATCGCATCGACATCAAGACCCGAGTCGGTCTCGTCCATGATGCACATGCGCGGTTCCAGCATGGCCATCTGCAGGATCTCGTTGCGCTTCTTCTCGCCACCCGAGAAGCCCACATTCACCGGACGCTTCAGCATCTCGGCATCGATCTTCAGCGCCTTGGCCTTCTCGCGCACGACCTTGAGGAAATCGCCAGCCGACATTTCCTCTTCGCCGCGGCGCTTGCGCTGTGCGTTCACCGCCGTGCGCAGGAAGGTCATGTTGCCGACGCCCGGAATCTCGACCGGATACTGGAACGCAAGGAACAGACCGGCAGCGGCGCGTTCCTCGGGCTCCATTTCCAGAAGGTCCTGCCCGTCAAGGCTGGCCGCACCCTCGGTCACTTCATAGCCATCGCGGCCCGACAGCACATAGGAGAGCGTCGACTTGCCCGAGCCGTTCGGCCCCATGATCGCATGGACCTCGCCCGCCGGCACTTCCAGCGACAGACCCTTCAGGATCTGCTTGTCATGGTCTTCCAGCTTCACGTGCAGATTGTCGATTTTCAGCATCTTACATCCCATCATCTTCGGCGCAGCGGCCCTCGCCTGCGCATTGTTCCCTGCGCCGTCCGACCGGACAGCGCGCATCTTTTATCCGACCGAACCCTCAAGGCTGATCGCCACGAGGCTCTGCGCCTCCATGGCAAACTCCATCGGCAGCGCCTGCAGCACCTCGCGGACGAAGCCGTTGACGATCACCGCCACCGCCTCTTCCTCGTCCATCCCGCGCGAGCGGCAGTAGAACAGCTGGTCATCATCGACCTTCGAGGTCGTCGCCTCGTGCTCGACCCGGCTCGAGGTGTTCTTCACCTCGATATAGGGCACGGTATGGGCGCCGCATTTGTCGCCGATCAGCAGGCTGTCGCACTGGGTATAGTTGCGGCTGTTGGTGGCCTTGGGGTGCATCGACACCAGACCGCGATAGGTGTTCTGCGCCTTGCCCGCCGAGATGCCCTTCGACACGATCCGCGAACGCGAATTCTTGCCCAGGTGGATCATCTTGGTGCCGGTGTCGGCCTGCTGCATGTTGTTGGCGATGGCGATCGAATAGAACTCGCCGCTGCTTTCCTCGCCGCGCAGGATGCAGGAGGGGTATTTCCAGGTGATCGCCGATCCGGTCTCGACCTGCGTCCACATCACCTTGGCGCGGGCCTCGCGGCAATCGGCGCGCTTGGTGACGAAGTTGTAGATGCCGCCCTTGCCCTCTTCATCGCCGGGGAACCAGTTCTGGACGGTCGAGTATTTCACCTCGGCATCTTCCAGAATGACGATCTCGACCACGGCGGCGTGCAGCTGCGCGGTGTCGCGCTTGGGCGCGGTGCAGCCTTCCAGATAGCTGACATAGCTGCCCTTGTCGGCGATGATCAGCGTGCGCTCGAACTGGCCGGTATTCTCGGCGTTCATGCGGAAATAGGTCGACAGCTCCATCGGGCAGCGGGTGTTCGGCGGCACATAGACGAACGAACCATCCGAAAAGACCGCCGAGTTCAGCGTGGCAAAGAAATTGTCCGACTGCGGCACGACCGAACCCAGGTATTTCTTCACCAGTTCGGGATGCTCGCGGATCGCCTCGGAGATCGAGCAGAAGATGACGCCAGCCTTGGCCAGTTCATCCTTGAAGGTGGTGCCGACGCTGACAGAGTCAAAGACCGCATCCACGGCGACCTTGCGGCCCTCGGCGGGAGCATTCTCTGCACCCTCGACGCCTGCAAGGATCATCTGTTCCTTCAGCGGGATGCCCAGCTTTTCATAAGTCGCCAGCAGCTTGGGATCGACCTCGTCCAGCGACTTCGGCTTCACTTCCATGCTTTTCGGGCGGGCATAGTAATGGATGTCCTGATAATCGATCTCAGGATAGTTCAGCATCGCCCATTTCGGTTCGGTCATGGTCTGCCAGCGGCGGAAGGCCTGCAGCCGCCACTCGGTCATCCATTCCGGTTCTTCATTCTTCTGCGAGATCAGACGGACGATATCCTCGTTCACGCCCTTGGGGGCGTATTCCATCTCGATCTCGGTGTCCCAGCCATATTTATAGCTGCCCATGTTCTGCACGGTCTCGACGGTTTCCCGGTCGACGCCCTCGCGCACCTCAAGATCGGTCTCGCTCATCTTTCGCCCTTCCTCTGGCGACCTTTCCGGTCAGCCATGTCTGTCGCGCCACCGCGAATACGCTGATTCCCACGCATTCGCAAAGCGATTCACCTCATCCGCCGTGGTGGCGGGCCCAAGGGAAACGCGGATGGCCGAGGCGGCGTCGCTATCCGAATAACCCATCGCCTGCAAGACGCCGCTGGCCCGGACCTTGCCCGAGGAACAGGCCGAACCCGCCGAAATGGCATAGCCCGCCAGATCCATCTGCATGACCTGCGTTTCACCCTTCCATCCGGATGTAAGAACGCAGGTCGTGTTGGGCAAGCGCCGCGCGCCCTTTCCGGCGATCATTGCGCCGGGGGCAGCCGCCAGAATCCGCGCCTCCAGCCCGTCGCGCAGCTCGGCCACGCGCTCCCAGGTGCCGTCTTCCAGCTCGCGCTGCGCCGCCGTGGCGGCGGCGGCGAAACCGGCAATGCCGATCAGGTTCTCGGTCCCGGCACGACGCCCCTGTTCCTGCCCGCCGCCGCGAATCAAGGCCTCGATCTCGGTGCCTTTCTTCAGGATCAGCGCACCGATGCCCTTGGGTCCGCCCAGCTTGTGCGCGCTGACGAAACCCGCGGTAATGCCCAGCCAGTTGAAGGCAAAGGGCACCTTGCCGAAAGCCTGGGTCAGATCGCTGGACGCCAGCCCCTGCGGCAGATCCTGCATCACCCCGGTCTCGTTATTGGCCAGTTGCAGAGTCGCCTGCGCCGGATCGGGCACGGTGATGATGCCGTCCTGATCCACCGCCAGATCCTGCTCGCACCAGACCTTGATGGCGCTGTGCTCGGCCGGCGCGCAGTGAATCCTCCGCCCCGGCAGCACCATCGCCGCCGCCTCGGTCGTGCCCGAGGTGAAGATCACATCGGCGCCTTCAGCCCCCAGAGCCGTCGCCAAAGCCTCGCGTGAGCGTTCCAGCAGCATCTTGGCCGCCCGCCCCTCGCTATGGACCGATGACGGATTGCCCGCGACCTCCATCGCCTCGACCATCGCCGCCTTCACTTCGGGGCGCAGCGGCGTGGTGGCGTTCCAGTCGAGGTAGTGCCGGGTCATGCCAGCGCCTTGGCGATCTCGTCGGCCAGACGCCGCGCCACCGCCTCCTTGGCCATGCGCGGCCATTCCGTCGCGCCATCGTCGCGGATCACCGTCACCGCATTCTCGGTCCCGCCCATGATCCCGGTCGAAGGGCTGACATCATTGGCGACGATCCAGTCGGCCTGCTTGCGCAACCGTTTCGCGGTCGCGTGGGCGATCACATCATCCGTCTCGGCGGCAAAGCCCACGACCAGCTGTGGCCGGCCCTCGGTCAGTTGGCTGACCCAGGCAAGGATATCGGGATTCTCGGCAAAGCTCAGCACCGGGAAGTTTCCCGTGCCGTCCTTCTTGATCTTGGACTGGCTGGCATTCTCGACCCGCCAGTCGGCCACCGCCGCCGCCATCACCGCCGCATCCGCCGGCAGCGCCGCCGCCACCGCATCGCGCATCGCCTGCGCCGTCTCGACACCGATCACATCGACGCCCTCGGGCGGCGGCACCGTCGCCGGGCCGGTCACGAAGCTGACCCGCGCCCCCAGATCGCGCAGCGCCGCCGCAATCGCGGTGCCCTGCGCCCCGGAAGAGCGGTTCGCAATGTAGCGCACCGGATCGATCGGTTCATGCGTCGGCCCCGAGGTCACGATCACATGCTTGCCGCTCAGCGGGCCGGTCGCAACGCGGATCTCGGGCGTCAGCCGCAGCAGCCCGGCGCTGCGCGGTGCCGCGCCCAAGAGATCCCGCGCCGCTTCCAGAATTTCCTCGGGCTCGGACATGCGGCCGGCGCCGAACTCGCCACAGGCCATCTCGCCCCGGTCCGGCCCCACGGTCAGGATACCATCGGCCTTCAGCTGTGCCAGATTGCGCTGTGTCGCCGGGTGCAGCCACATCCGCACATTCATCGCCGGCGCCACCAGCACCTTCTTGTTCGAGGCCAGAAGCAGGGTCGAGGCCAGATCATCCGCCAGCCCATTGGCCATCTTCGCCATCATATCGGCGGTCGCCGGCGCCACCACGACCAGATCGGCGTTGCGGGTCAGTGCGATATGGCCGATCTCGGCCTCGTTCGAGATGTCGAACAGGTCCTCATGCACCGCCTCGCCGGCCAGCACCGAAACGGTCATCGGCGTGGTGAACTGCGCCCCCGCGCGGGTCAGCACCGGCGTCACCGCCGCGCCCTCGCGCTTGAACAGCCGGATCAGACCCGGGATCTTGTAGGCCGCGATGCCGCCGCCGATGATCAGCAGGATGCGTTTTCCGTCCATTCCGGCCCCCTTTTTGCCTGCCCGACAGATAGACGCCCGCCCCCTCTGGCGCAAGGAAGCGGACCCGTTAACCGCATCTTAACGCCGTCCCGCTAGGGCTTTGCCGAAAGCAGGTGGGGGGCAGATGGTCGCGATCGCCTATTCGGTCGCCTTCGAGGGGGTCGAGGCCCGGCTGGTCGAGGTGCAATGCTCGGTTTCGCCGGGTCTGCCCGGCTTTTCCATCGTTGGCCTGCCCGACAAGGCGGTCAGCGAGGCGCGCGAACGGGTGCGGGCGGCCTTCGACGCGCTGTCGGTGGCGCTCCCCAGCCGGCGCATCACCGTGAACCTCTCGCCCGCAGACCTGCCGAAAGAAGGCTCGCATTTCGACCTGCCGATCGCGCTCGCGGTGCTGGCAGCGATCGAGGTGATTCCGCATGACGAGCTCGGTCGCTGCGTCGCGCTGGGGGAACTGGCGCTGGACGGGCGGCTTGTCGCGGTCTCGGGCGCCCTGCCCGCCGCCATGGCCGCGGCCGAAGAAGATCGCGCCCTGATCTGCCCCGCCCCCTGCGGGCCCGAGGCCGCATGGGTCGAGACGGTCCCGGTGTTGGCGCCTTCGACCCTGCGCGAAGCCGTCGACCACCTGACCGACCGGACCCCGCTGATCCCGGCCCGACCGGGCACCGTCATCACCCCTGCCCTGAACCGCTGCATGTCCGAGGTGCGCGGCCAGGAACGCGCCAAGCGCGCCATCGAGATCGCCGCTGCCGGACGCCATCACCTGCTGATGGTCGGCCCGCCCGGCGCCGGCAAATCCATGCTGGCCGCCCGCTTGCCCGGTCTCTTGCCGCCGCTGACGCCCGCCGAGGCGCTGGAAACCTCGATGATCCATTCGCTGGCCGGCACGCTGGCCGATGGCGGCATCCCCCGACACGCACCGATGCGCGAACCCCATCACACCGCCTCGATGGCCGCCATTGTCGGCGGTGGCCGCAGCGCCAAGCCGGGCGAGATCAGCCTTGCCCATAACGGCGTGCTGTTTCTGGACGAGTTTCCCGAATTCTCGCGCCCGGTGCTGGAAACCCTGCGCCAGCCGATCGAGACCGGCGAGGTCGTGGTGGCGCGCGCCAATGCCCATATCCGCTATCCCTGCCGCTTCCAGCTGATCGCCGCCGCCAATCCCTGCCGCTGCGGCCATCTGGCCGACCCGGCCCGCGCCTGCGCCCGCGTCCCGGCCTGCGGCAGCGATTACATGGGCAAGATCTCGGGCCCGCTGATGGACCGCTTCGACCTCAGGATCGAGGTGCCGCAGGTCAGCTTCCTGGATCTCGATCTGCCGGCGGATGGCGAGACCTCGGCCACCATCGCGCTGCGCATCGCTACCGCGCGCACAGTCCAGACCCGCCGCTTCGAGGGCCGATCGTCGGCGCGGGTGAATGCCGAGGCCTCGGGCGCGATTCTCGACGAGATCGCCGCCCCGGATGCCGAAGGCCGGGCGCTGATCCTGAAGGCCTCGGAGCGCCTCGGCCTTTCCGCCCGCGGCTATCACCGCATCCTGCGCACGGCCCGCACCATCGCCGATCTGGACGCCAGCGAGACGGTGCGGGTGAACCATCTGGCCGAGGCGATCAGCTATCGCTTGCCCTTCCTCACCGGAGGCTGACCCGCCCCTCGCATTTCTGTGCTAGGCTCGCGCGACACGAGGGGGCGAACCATGACCGACCAGCAAGAGAAGTTCCGGCAGTTCAAGGCACTGCACAAGGGCGAAGCCGCCTTCGTCATCCCCAACCCGTGGGATGCCGGCACCGCCCGGCTACTCGCCAGTCTCGGCTTCGCTGCACTTGCAACCACCAGTGCGGGCTATGCCTTCGCCAAGGGCAAGCGCGATTCCGCGGCCAACCTCAGCCGCGACGAGATTCTGGAAAATGCGTGCGAAATTGTCGCCGCCACCGACCTTCCGGTCAGCGCCGGTCTCGAGGACGGGTTTGGCGCGGGTCCCGAGACCTGCGCCGAAACCATCCGCTGTGCGATTGCGATCGGCCTTGTCGGCGGCTCGATCGAGGACGCGACCGGCGATTCCGCCGCCCCGATTCACTCGTTCGGCCTCGCAGTCGAGCGCATCCGCGCCGCCGCCGAGGCGAGCCGTGGGAAGCCCTTCCTGCTGACGGCGCGCGCCGACAATTATCTCTGTGGCCGGCCCGACCTCGCGGATACCATCCGCCGGTTGCGGGCCTTTGCCGAGGCCGGTGCCGATGTGCTCTATGCCCCGGGCCTGCCCGATCTCGAGGCGATCCGCACCGTCTGTCGCTCGGTTGACCAGTCGGTGAACGTGGTCATGGGCCTCTCCGGACCCAGCTATTCCGTGCACGAGCTGTCACAGGCCGGGGTGCGCCGGATCAGCGTCGGCGGCTCCTTCGCCCGCGCCGCGCTTGGCGCTGTGATGCGAGCCGCCGAAGAGGTGCGGTCACGGGGAACCTTCACCTATGCTGCCGAAGCCATGCCCGGCAACGAGATCAGCCGGGCCATGTCGGCAATGGCACCGGACGCGCGGCCCTAACGCGCCGCCAGTCGCTCCTCGATGGCCTCCCAGATCAGCGCCGCGGCATTGACCCCGTCAAACCGTTCAAGCTCCTGAATCCCAGTGGGCGAGGTGACATTGATCTCGGTCAGCCAGCCATCGATCACGTCGATGCCGGTGAAGATCAGCCCCTTCTCGCGCAGCACCGGGCCGATGACATTGCAGATCTCGCGCTCGCGCTCGGTCAGCCCGACCTTTTCCGGCCGGCCACCCACATGCATGTTCGACCGCGCCTCGCCCGCCGCCGGCACCCGGTTGATCGCCCCCACCGGCTCGCCATCGACCAGGATGATCCGCTTGTCGCCCTTGACCACCGCCGGCAGGTATTTCTGCGCGATCATCGGCTCGCGATTGATCCCGGCGAAGGTCTCGAGCAGCGAGGACAGGTTCGGATCCTCGGGCCGCAGATGGAACACCCCGGCACCGCCATTTCCGTAGAGCGGCTTGACGATGATGTCGCCATGCCGCGCCCGGAAGCGCCGGATCGCGGCCACGTCGCGGGCGATCATGGTGGGCGGGGTCAGGTCTGGAAAATCCAGCACCATCAGCTTCTCGGGGCTGTTGCGCACCCAGAAGGGATCATTGACCACCAGCGTTTCGGGATGAATCCGATCGAGAAGATGGGTCGAGGTCACATAGCCCATGTCGAAGGGCGGATCCTGCCGCAGCCAGACCACGTCGAAGCTGCTCATATCGACCTCGACCCAGTCGCCGAATGTGACGTGGTTCCCCTTCTCTCGCCGCAAGGTGATCGGCCGCCCGGTCGCCAGAACACGGCCCTCGTCAAAGACCAGCCGGTCGACGGTATATTGAAACAGCCGGTGCCCGCGCGCCTCGGCCTCGAGCCCGATGCGGAAGGTGCTGTCGGCATCGATCGACACCGCCTCGATCGGGTCCATCTGCAGGGCAACGGAAAGCGACATGCCGGGCCTCCTTGGTCAGCGCGCGCCACTTGTCGCAAGGCCCGGGGCCGGATTCAAGCCTTCCCAAACCGCGCCGGTACCCGGCAGCCGACCATCAGTTCATGCCGAAGGCATTCTCGATCACGTCGATCCGACCGATCTCGTCGACCAGCGCCGCATCGAAACGCATGGCCACCGGCCGACCGCCATCGACCCGGCCGGCATAGTCCAGCGCCGACAGGCAGATCCTGTCCATCTGCCGTCGGTCCAGCCGCTGTGCCGCCAGATCATGGCTGGAGGACTTCTTCACCTCGACGAAAATCAGCCCCTCGCTGTCCCGAAAGATCAGGTCGATCTCGCCCGCCGGCCCGCGCCAGCGGCGCTCCAGAAGCGCGTAGCCCGCCGCCTCATAGTGCAGCGCCACCCCATCCTCGGCCATCCGCCCGGACAGGCAGGCAATCCGCCCGCGACTCTGCCGGGCATCATTCCCAATTTGCATCCCGGTCCGACCAGCCATTCAGTCCCCTTCCCCGGCCCCGGATGCCAGTCCAAGTGCCAGTTGATACACATCCCGCCGCGGCAGCCCCAGCCGCGCCGCCACATCGCGCGCGGCGTCCTTGACCGACATGCGCGTCATCGCCTGCCGCAATTCTTCTCGGATATCGCCGTCCTCGAGCACCACCGGCGCCGGTCGGTCCAGCACCAGAACCACCTCGCCCTTCAACCCGGTTTCCGGCACCCGTTCCACGAGCTCCTGCGCCGTGCCCCGGATCACCTCTTCGAACTTCTTGGTCAGTTCCCTGCAGATCACGATAATCCGATTCGGTTCAATCTCGCACAGTTTTCCCAAGGTTTCCCTAACGCGCCTCGGGCTTTCGTAAAGGATCAGCGTCGCTTCGACCGAGGCCCATTGCCTCAGCCAGCTGTCCCGCGCGCCATCGGCACTGGGCGGAAAGCCCGCGAAGAGGAAGCGGTCGCTTGGCAGGCCGGCGACGGTCAGCGCCGCCAGCGCCGCCGAGGGGCCCGGCACGGCATGGAGCCGCGCGCCGGCCTCGGCGGCATCGCGGCTGAGCTTGAAGCCCGGATCGGCGACCATGGGCGTGCCCGCATCCGAGGTATAGGCGACCGAGGCACCGCCCTTCAGTGCCTCGATCAGCATTGGCCGCTGTCGGTCGGCATTATGGTCGTGATAGGCGACAATCCGCCGCCCGCGCAGCGGGATGCCGTGGATGTCCATCAGGTGCCGTAGCGTCCGCGTGTCCTCGGCCGCCAGCACCTCGGCCGCGTTCAGGATATCGAGCGCGCGGAGCGTGATGTCCCGCGCCGCGCCGATCGGCGTTGCCACCAGGTAAAGTCCGGGGTCGAGCCGCGGGGCCTCGATGCGGGCGCTGATCGGCGCGGCCTCGTCGCCTCCCGACCCTCTGATCTCCGGGCCTGCCTGTCGTGCCATGCCGGTTCCCCCGTGTCCGTCGCTGCGCCCGTCGCTGCGATTGCCAAACCCGGCTTAGGTGAATACGCTGCCGTCGATAAGACAAAACCGGACCAAACAGGGAATTTTATCATGTTCGCCCTTGCTCATCGCCGCAGCCACGCGCTGCCCCGGTCGGTCCTGACGCGGGCCCGTATGACCGCCACCGCACTGGTCTCGGCGCTGCTGGTTGCAGCCTGCCAGCCGATCGGCATGGCCGGAACCGGGGGCAGCCAGACCGGCCAGATGGTCGACCCCAAGGCCCCCGTGGCCGTCGCCCTGCTGGCCCCTGGCGGCACCGGCAGCGCCGACCTGGAATGGCTGTCGCGCAGCCTGAAGAACGCCGCCCGCATGGCCGCAGCCGATGCCCAGGGCGCGCAGATCGACCTGCGCATCTATGATTCCGGTGATGATGCCGGGCGCGCGGTCGCCCGCGCCACCGAGGCCGCCGATGCCGGGGCCAAGGTCATTCTCGGCCCGCTCTTCGCCGATTCAGCCAATGCGGTCGGCAATGCCATGGCGAGCCGCGACATCAACGTCATCAGCTTCTCGAACAATGCCGACATTGCCGGCGGCAATGTCTTCATTATCGGCAACAGCTTCGCAAATGTCGCCGACCGGCTGGTCAGCTACGGCGTCCGGAACGGCAAGCGCCGGGTCCTGACCGTAGCCGAGGATGACGTGGCCGGCCAAGTCGGCGCCCGCGCCATCGAGACCGCCATTGCCCGCAACGGCGCCACCTTGGCGGGGCGTGTCACCCATCCGGTCTCGATCACCGGCATCGATGGCGTTACCCCGCAGATCGCCCAGGCCGCGCAATCGGGCCAGATCGACGCCATCTTCATGACCGCCAACAACCAGGCGGTGCTGCCCTATCTGACCGAGAAACTGGCCGCCGCCGGTGTCACCAGCCAGGTCACCCAGTTCATGGGCCTGACCCGTTGGGACGAGCCGGCCTCGCGCCTGCAACTGCCGCAGCTGCAGGGCGGCTGGTTCGCGCTGCCTGACACCACCCGCAAGGCCGCGTTCGAGGCGCGTTACCGCGCCGCCTATGGAGAGGCGCCGCACGAACTGGCCGGCCTCGCCTATGACAGCGTTGCCGCCATTGCCGCCAACCTGCGCGCCGGCAAGCGCGACGCGGTGGCGAGCTCGGGCCTGACCCAGCGCGCCGGCTTCTCGGGCGTGAACGGCGCCTTCCGCTTCCGCCCCGACGGCACCAACCAGCGCGCGCTGGCGGTGGCGACGATCCGCGGCAACCAGCTGGTGATCCTCGATCCGGCGCCGCGCGGCTTCGGTGGCTTCGGGTCCTGAACTTGCCGACCAGACGACCTTCCCCTGCGGGCCGCATGCCCGTTCAAAGCGCCCCGGCCCTGCCCGGGGCGCATGCCATCTTTGACCCCGATACCTTCCTGCCCGCACTCGACGCCGAGCTGGCGCCGCTGACCACCCCGCGCGAGATCCGCTCGGCCGCCGTGCGCATCCTCGGCGAGGCGCGAAAATCGGCCATGGCTGATATCGTCACCGGCTTCGAAAGCCACCCCCGCGCCGCGCGCGAGACCGTGCGCGCCATCGCGAGCCTGACCGATGGCATCGTCACTGCCATCCACCACGTCGCCACCACCCGCCTGCACCCGCAGCCCAACCCGTCCGAATCCGAGCGACTGGCCGTGCTGGCCGTCGGCGGCTATGGCCGGGCCGAAATGGCGCCGCAAAGCGATATCGATCTCTTGTTCCTGACGCCCTACAAGGTCACGGGCTGGGCGGAAAGCGTGGTCGAATCCATGCTCTACATGCTCTGGGACATGAAGCTGAAGATCGGCCATTCGATCCGCAGCGTCGATGATTGCCTGCGCCTTGGCGCCGGCGACATGACCATCCGCACCGCGCTGGTGGAACACCGTCTCGTCACCGGCCATGCCCCCCTTGCCGAGGATCTGCGCGAGCGGCTCTGGGCCGATCTCTTTTCCAAGACCGTGCCGGAATTCGTCGAGGCAAAGCTGACGGAACGCGAGGCCCGGCACGAGCGGCAGGGCGGCCAGCGTTACGTGCTGGAGCCGAACGTCAAGGAGGGCAAGGGCGGGCTGCGCGACCTGCAGACGCTCTACTGGATCGGCAAGTATATCCACCGCGTCGACCGCGCTGTCGAGCTGGTCGATCTCGGCTTCTTCACCCGCGAGGAGCATCTGAATTTCTGGCAGGCCGAGGATTTCCTCTGGGCCGTGCGCTGTCATATCCACCTGATCGCCGGGCGTCCGGTGGATCAGCTGACCTTCGACATGCAGGTCGAGGTCGCCCGCCGCATGGGCTATCGCGACGGACAGGGCCGCCGCGATGTCGAGCATTTCATGCAGGACTATTTCCGCCACGCCACCAATGTGGGCGAAGTCACGCGGGTCTTCCTGACCGCGCTCGAAGCCCATCACGTCCGCAAGGCGCCTTTTCTCGGCCGGCTGTTCCGCCGCCGCCGCAAGCTGCGCCCGGGATTTACCGAGGAGCTGGGCCGCCTCGCCATCGCCGATGACAAGGACTTCCTCAGCCAGCCGCTGAACATCCTGCGGCTGTTCGAAGAGGCCCTGCGCACCGGCCTTCTGATCCATCCCGACGCCATGCGGCTGGTCACTTCGAATCTTGACCTGATCGACGATGCCATGCGCACCGATCCCGAGGCGTCGCGGATCTTTGTCGATCTGCTCTTGAAACACGGCAATCCGGAACGCGCGCTGCGCCGGATGAACGAATTGGGCGTCCTTTCGGCCTTCATCCCCGAATTCGAGCCGATCGTGGCGATGATGCAGTTCAACGTCTATCACCATTACACGGTGGACGAGCATTCGATCCAATGCGTCGCGGCCTTGGCCGAGATCGAGCGGGGCGAGCATCCCGATGACCTGCCGCTGTCCCATGAGATCATGCAGGAGGGCATCAACCGCCGGGTGCTCTATCTGGCGACGCTGCTTCATGACATCGGCAAGGGCCGGCCCGAGGATCACTCGATCCTCGGCGCGCGTCTGGCGCGGCGGGTGGTGGCCCGGCTCGGCTTTTCCGCCGAAGAGGTCGAGACGGTCGAATGGCTGGTGCGCAATCACCTGCTGATGTCTGACGTGGCGCAGAAGCGCGACATTGCCGACCCGCGCACGCTGAGGGATTTCGCCAAGGCAGTGAAGACCCGCAAGCGGCTGGACCTGCTGCTGGTGCTGACAGTCTGCGACATTCGCGGCGTCGGGCCGAATACCTGGAACAATTGGAAGGCGATGCTGCTTCGCAAGCTGCATCAGGAAACCGCCGCCGCCCTTGATGGCGGGCTGGAAGAGATCAACCGCGACAAGCGCCAGAACGAGGCCAAGCGCAGCCTGCGGCACCTGCTGGTCGCCAAGGGCTGGGAGGCCAAGGCCATCCGGGCCGAGATCGCGCGGCATTACGACAGCTATTGGCCGGGCCTGCCGACCGAGACGCAGGCGGTCTTTGCCGGCCTGCTGGACGGCATCGGCAGCGAAGAGATCCGCATCGACCTGAAGCCCGATACCGACCGCGACGCCACCCGCGCCACCTTCGTTCTGGCCGACCATCCCGGCATCTTCTCGCGGCTTTGCGGGGCACTGTCGCTGATGGGGGCGAACGTCGTGGACGCGCGCACCTATACCACCAAGGACGGTTTTGCGACTGCGGTCTTCTGGGTGCAGGATGCTGACGGACATCCCTATGCCGAGGATCGCCTGCCGCGCCTGCGCAAGATGATCGATCGCACGCTGAAGGGCGAGGTGGTGGCCCGCGACGCCTTTGCCGACCGCGACAAGATCAGGAAGCGCGAGCGCGAATTCCGCTTCCCGACCCATATCACCTTCGACAACGAGGGCAGCGATATCTATACGATCATCGAGGTCGATACCCGCGACCGGCCGGGGCTGCTTTATGACCTGACGCGGACCTTGGCGGCGAACCATATCCAGATCGCCAGCGCCGTCATCGCCACCTTCGGGGCGCAGGTGGTGGACAGCTTCTACGTCAAGGACATGTTCGGGATGAAACTCTTCAGCGACGCCAAGCGCGACTCGCTGGAAAAGAAACTGCGCGCGGCGATCCAGCAAGGCGCGGACAGGGCAGGCACGACAGCATGACGAGACCCGGACTGGTGCGCGGCTTCCTTTCGGTGGGAAGCTGGACGATGGTATCGCGGGTGTCGGGATTCATCCGCGACATCCTGATGGCGGCATGGCTCGGCACCGGCCCGGTGGCCGAGGCTTTCCTGATCGCGCTGTCCCTGCCCAACATGTTCCGCCGCTTCTTCGCCGAAGGGGCCTTCAACACCGCCTTCGTGCCGATGTTCGCCAAGAAGCTCGAGCACCGGACCGAGGCGCAGCGTTTTGCCGCCGAGGCGTTTTCGGGTCTGTTCATGGTGGTGCTGGTGATCTCGGCGCTGGCGATGATCTTCATGCCGGGCCTCGTCTGGCTGATGGCCTCGGGCTTTGCGGGGGACGAGCGCTTCGCGCTGGCGGTCGAATATGGCCGCATCACCTTCCCCTATATCCTCCTGATCTCGATGGCCTCGATGGTTTCGGGCGTCTTGAACGCCAATGGCCGCTTCACGGCCGCCGCCGCCGCCCCGGTTCTGTTGAACCTTCTCTTCATCGCGGCGATGGGTCTGGCGCGCTATCGCGGTTGGGACATGGGCCTGACGCTGGCCTGGGCCACGCCGCTCACGGGCATCGCCCAGCTGGGACTGGTCTGGTGGGATGCCCACCGCACAGGCTGGACCTTCCTGCCCCGCCGCCCGCGCCTCTCGCCCGACATGCGCCGGCTGCTGGCCGTCGCCCTGCCCGCGGCCTTTGCCGGCGGCGTGGTGCAGCTGAACCTGCTGATCGGCCGTCAGGTCGGCTCGCAATTCGAGGGCGCGATCGCCTGGCTCTCCTATTCCGACCGGCTTTATCAGCTGCCGCTCGGCGTCGTCGGCGCCGCCGTGGCCGTGGTGCTGCTGCCGGAACTGGCCCGCCGGTTGCGCGCGGGCGACGAGGCCGGCGGCCAGTCCGCCTATAGCCGCGCCACCGAATTCGGGCTGTTCCTCACCTTGCCCGCCGCCTTCGCCATTGCCGTCATCGCCGTGCCGATGGTCGCCACGCTTTTCGAGCGCGGCCAGTTCACCGCCGAGGACACGGTGCAGACCGCCCGCGCGCTGGTGGTCTATGCCCTCGGCCTGCCCGCCTTCGTGCTGCAAAAGATCCTGCAGCCGCTCTATTTCGCGCGCGAGGACACCAGGACCCCGTTCCGCTATGCGCTCTATTCCATGGTGGTGAACGCCGCCGTGGCCTTCGGGCTGATGGGTCCGATGGGCTTCCTGGCCGCCGCACTTGGCACCACGATCGCCGCATGGGTCATGGTAGGGCAGTTGTGGTGGGGCACGCGCAGCATGGGTCAGGCCGCCCGCGCCGATGACCGCCTGCGCCGCACCGCCCCCCGGATCGTACTGGCCTCGGCGCTGATGGCGCTGGCGCTCTGGTTCATCGAGGGCTGGCTGGAGACCGCAAATGTCTCCCGCATCCCCGGTCTGGCCGTGCTGGTCATTGGCGGCGCCGCGATCTATTTCGCACTGGCCTTCCTGACTGGCGCCTACAAGCTCTCGGAACTCAAGACCGCGGTGCGGCGGCGGCGATAGGCCTTCCCAACCCGCCAACTCTCCTATAGGCAGAACCCACGCAGGGGAGTCCCGCCTAAGGGGACTGAGAGGCTGACGGGGCAATGCCCGGTGATGCGACCCTTTGAACCTGACCCAGTTGATACTGGCGGAGGAAGCTAGGCGAGCAGACCGGGACCGTGAACCCGTCCCCTGCCCTGCCGACAGGGGGTCGCAAGGCCCCTGTTTCCCAAGCCGAACTCGATTGGTGTCCTTTTGAGCGAATGGCTTGAGGAGCACCGCGCATGAACATCCCCACCCCGAAGATCACCACCGACGAACTGCCCGCCTCGCGCAAGATCCATGTCCCCGGGGTGCAGCACCCGGACCTGCGCGTGCCGATGCGCGAGATCTCGGTGCATCCCACCGCCGGAGAGCCACCGCTGCCAGTCTATGACAGCTCGGGCCCCTATACCGACCCGGCGATCACGACCGACATCACCCGTGGCCTCGCCCCACTGCGGCAGGGCTGGATCGCGGCGCGCTGCGATGTCGAGGCCTATCACGGCCGCGCCGTCCGGCCCGAGGATAACGGCCATGTCACCGGCGATCGGCTGACCCCGGAATTCCCGGTCCGGCCCCGCCCCCTGCGCGCCACGGGTGGCAAGGCAGTGACCCAACTGGCTTATGCCCGCGCCGGGATCATCACGCCCGAGATGGAATTCGTCGCCATCCGTGAAAACCAGCTGCGCGACCCCGCCCCCTGCCATCGCGACGGTCAGGACTGGGGCGCCAGCATCCCCGATTACGTCACCCCCGAATTCGTCCGCGCCGAGATCGCGGCGGGCCGCGCCATCATCCCGGCCAATATCAACCACCCGGAATCCGAGCCGATGATCATCGGCCGGAACTTTCTGGTGAAGATCAACGCCAATATGGGCACCTCCGCCGTCACCTCCTCGATGGAGGAAGAGGTCGACAAGATGGTCTGGGCAATCCGCTGGGGGGCCGATACGGTCATGGATCTCTCGACCGGGCGCAACATCCACAACACCCGCGAGTGGATCATCCGCAACAGCCCGGTGCCGATCGGCACGGTGCCGATCTACCAGGCGCTGGAAAAGGTGAACGGCATCGCCGAGGACCTGACATGGGAGGTGTTCCGCGACACGCTGATCGAGCAGGCGGAACAGGGCGTCGACTATTTCACCATCCATGCCGGGTTGCGGCTGCATATGGTGCCGATGACCGTCAACCGCGTCACCGGCATCGTCTCGCGCGGCGGCTCGATCATGGCGAAATGGTGCCTGCACCATCACCGCGAAAGCTTCCTCTACGAGCATTTCGAGGAAATCTGCGACATCTGCCGCGCCTATGACGTGTCCTTCTCGCTTGGCGACGGCCTGCGCCCCGGCTCGATCGCCGACGCCAATGACGAAGCCCAGTTCGCCGAGCTGGAAACCCTTGGCGAGCTGACCAGGATCGCATGGGCCAAGGATTGCCAGGTGATGATCGAGGGGCCGGGGCATGTCGCCCTGCACAAGATCAAGGAGAACATGGAAAAGCAGCTGGAATGCTGCCACGAAGCGCCCTTCTATACGCTCGGGCCGCTGACCACCGATATCGCGCCCGGTTACGACCACATCACCAGCGGCATCGGCGCCGCCATGATCGGCTGGTTCGGCTGCGCCATGCTCTGCTATGTCACCCCAAAGGAGCATCTGGGCCTGCCCGACCGCGACGATGTGAAAACCGGCGTCATCACCTACAAGATCGCCGCCCATGCCGCCGACCTCGCCAAGGGCCTGCCCGGCGCCCAGCGCCGCGACGACGCCCTGTCCCGCGCCCGGTTCGAGTTCCGCTGGGAGGACCAGTTCAACCTGTCCCTCGACCCCGACACCGCCCGCAGCTTCCACGACCAGACCCTGCCGAAAGAGGCCCATAAGGTCGCACATTTCTGCTCGATGTGCGGGCCCAAGTTCTGCTCGATGCGGATATCGCATGACATTCGAGCGGAGGCTCAGAAGCAGGGGATGGAGGCGATGGCGGCGAAGTTCCGGGAAGGCGGGGAGGTTTATGTGACGGTGGGGGAGGGGTGAGGGGGGGTAGCGCCGGGGTGTGGGAGCGCCCCGGCGATCGCTTGGTTGTAGGAAGGGGGGGGGTATCAGTCCGCCAGATAATCTAGCACGGTGATGATTGTTCGTTGGTCTGGCCAAGCTGACCTTCGTGCTTTGCGCAGCGGAGGGCAGGTCCGGGTTCGGCCTGCCTGATGCAGTAAACGTAGGGTGGGGTTTCACCCCACCATCGCGGCGGATCGTGGTGGGTTGAAAACCCACCCTACAGCGAGCCCGTATCAGCCAGCATAGGATGCGTGCTCGCACGCATCCCTCCACCCCAACGAAGCCGCTCCCCTCCTGTGCACGCCCTGTGCACAACCTGTGCACCCTCGGTGCACGCCCTGTGCAGCCCATTCCCCAGAAATTGCTGGCCTCTCGGGCGCCTGCCGCCCGAAAACCCCCACGCAACGCGCGCTTGTTGCGTCAGCGCTGCCGCAACTGCCGCAGCGCCCGGCCGACGCCGCCATCGACCAGGAGGAAGGACAGCCCGAACCCGCAGGCAAAGCCCGCCAGCTCGGCGATCCAGCCATATCCGGCGTTGCCGAACAACAGCCCGAAGACCAGCTGGAACAGAAGCAGCATCCCGATCAGGGTGAAGGCCCGCATCCGGTTGGCATGGACCGCCGCAAGCCGGGTCCAGAGCAGGAAGGTAAAGGCCCCGACCAGCCCATAGACCGCCGGATAGCCGCCGATCAGCGGCCCGACGCGGCCATCGTAAGCCATTGCAAAAGCAGTATAAACCAGCGCCCCACCTATGGCAGAGCCGAAGAACAGCGCCAGCACCGCGACCGGGCGGAAATTGGCGGCGACCATGTTCCCCAGGGCCAGCGTGAAGACCACGACGAACAGCGCATGGGTAAAGCTGTAATGGACGAAGGGATAGGTCACGATCCGGTAGAGATGGCCGAAATCCACCGCGCCGATGGCCAGCATCCGCTCGATGAACTCCGGCACGAAGGCCGACCACTCGATCGCGTTCATGCGCAGGGCAATCCCCTGCTGCCCGCCGATCAGCCCGTATTGGCCCAGGCCAAAGACAAGTTCGCCCGCGATCATCGGCAGGGCCAGCACCCAGACCACCCAAGGCAACTGGTTGATCGGCGATTCAGTGGACCCGTGGCGCATGGAACTCTCCCGTGGTTGCGAAGCCGGCGGGCAAGGGCTAAGCGAAAGCGAAGCGAATTCCAAGCAGGCTTGAGCCATGACCACGACCCATACGCCCCGCATCTTCTCCGGCATCCAGCCCTCGGGCGGAATCACGCTGGGGAATTACCTTGGCGCGCTGAAGCGTTTCGTCTCGCTGCAGGAAACCGGGGTCGAGACGGTCTATTGCGTCGTCGACCTGCACGCGATCACCGTCTGGCAGGAACCGGAAACCCTGCGCCAGCAGACTCGCGAGGCGGCGGCGGCCTTCATGGCGGCGGGCGTCGATCCGGCGCGCTCGATCCTGTTCAACCAGAGCCAGGTCTCGGCCCATGCCGAGATGGCGTGGCTGTTCAATACCGTGGCGCGGGTCGGCTGGATGTACCGGATGACCCAATTCAAGGACAAGGCCGGCAAGAACAGCGAGAATGCCAGTCTTGGCCTGCTGGCCTATCCGGCGCTGATGGCCGCCGACATCCTGACCTATCACGCCACAGCCGTTCCGGTGGGCGATGACCAGAAGCAGCATCTGGAACTGACCCGCGACATCGCGGCCAAGTTCAACCACGATTATGGCACCGACTTCTTCCCGATCACCGAACCGCTGATCGAGGGCGTCGCCACGCGCGTCATGTCGCTGCGCGATGGTTCGAAGAAGATGTCGAAATCCGACCCGTCGGATGCGAGCCGCATCAATCTGACCGACGATGCCGATGCCATCGCCCAGAAGATCCGCAAGGCCCGCACCGATGCCGAGCCGCTGCCGGGCAACATGGACGGGCTGAAGGACCGGCCCGAGGCGCGCAATCTGGTCAACATCTATGCCGCGCTGTCGGACGAGACGCCGGACCAGGTGCTGGCCCGGTTCGAGGGCCAGGGTTTTGGCGCGTTCAAGCCCGCGCTGGCCGAGGTGGCGGTGGCCGCGCTGTCGCCGATCACCACGCGGATGAACCAGTTCATGGCCGACCCCGCCGAGATCGACCGCATCCTGGGCGACGGGGCCAACCGCGCCGATGCCATCGCCACGCCGATCCTTGATGCGACCAAGTCGATCATGGGCTTGATCAGTTCACGCAGGTGAAATATTATTTCCCTTAAGTTCTGACAACCGGCCCCCACCGCCGCCCTGCCGCTTGCCGCCCGCAACGGTCGCATCTGAACGGTCCATTCTGCCGAGCGGGCCTGATGGTGATGCCGGACCGGCCCGCGCGCGCCTTGCGGCCATGGTTCTGCGCAAGGGTGGCCGCGATCACGGCTTCGGGTATCGTCCCGGGCTGGACGCGCGGCGGTCATGGTGATCAGATGCGGCTATGCCAGCCGGCGCGGGAGGCGCGGGCCAGCGAGGGGGGAAGAATGGCTTTGGACCAACCGAAGGGCGTCTGGAAATCCGGTCGCGGCAAGGGGCGGCACACGCCCAAGGGCCGGCAGCTTGACGATCACGCCCTGGCCGAGGTGCGGACGCTTCTGGGCGATGATCCGCGCCGCCGCGACCTGCTGATCGAATACCTGCACCGGATTCAGGACAGCTACGGCTGCCTCACCTCCGGCCACCTGCGTGCCCTGGCCGACGAAATGCGGCTGGCGATGGCCGAGGTCTACGAGGTCGCAACCTTCTATGCCCATTTCGACGTGGTGAAGGAGGGCGAGACCCCGCCGCCCGCCTTGACCATACGCGTCTGCGACAGTCTCAGTTGTGAGCTGGCAGGGGCCGAGGCCCTGCGTGCGGCGCTGGAGAGTGGTCTCGATCCGGCCGAGGTCCGCGTGTTGCGCGCGCCCTGCATGGGCCGTTGCGACACTGCGCCGGTGCTGGAACTGGGCCATAACCATATCGACCATGCCACGCCCGACAAGGTCCGCGCCGCCATTTCGGCGGGTGACACCCATGCGCATATTCCGGATTACGAAACGCTCGATGCCTATCGCGCCGGCGGCGGCTATGCGGCGCTCGAGCGGTTGCGCAAGGGCGGGAACTGGGAAGAAGTGCAGCAGAGCCTGCTGGATGCCGGGCTGCGCGGCCTCGGTGGCGCGGGTTTCCCCTCGGGCAAGAAATGGGGCTTCGTCCGCGCCAATCCCGGCCCGCGTCTGATGGCGGTGAATGGCGACGAGGGCGAGCCGGGGACGATCAAGGACCGCCATTACCTTGAACGCACGCCGCATCTCTTCCTCGAAGGCATGCTGATCGCCGCTTGGGCGGTCGAGGCCGAGCGCGTCTATCTCTACATGCGCGACGAATACCCGGCGGTGCTGGAGATCCTGCGCCGCGAGATCGCCGCGCTGGAGGCAGCAGGCATCGCCTCGCCCGGGTATATCGACCTGCGCCGGGGTGCCGGCGCCTATATCTGCGGCGAGGAAAGCGCGATGATCGAATCGATCGAAGGCAAGCGCGGCATCCCCCGGAACCGCCCGCCCTTCGTCGCGCAGGTTGGCATCTTCGACCGGCCAACGCTGGTCCATAACGTCGAAACCCTCTACTGGATCGCCCGCATTTGCCGCGAGGGGCCGGAGGTGCTGAACGGCACCGAGAAGAATGGCCGGAAGGGGCTGCGCAGCTTCTCGGTCTCGGGTCGCGTCGCCAAGCCCGGGGTCTACCTCTTGCCAGCGGGATCGACCATCACCGACATCATCGCGTCGGCGGGCGGCATGGCCGAGGGGCATCGCTTCAAGGCCTATCAGCCGGGCGGGCCGTCCTCCGGCCTCTTGCCGGCCAGCATGGCGGATATTCCGATGGATTTCGACATGCTGCAACCGCATGGCAGCTTCATCGGCTCGGCCGCCGTGGTGGTCCTCTCGGATCAGGACAGCGCAAGGGCGGCGGCGCTGAACATGCTGCGCTTCTTCGAGGATGAAAGTTGCGGCCAGTGCACCCCGTGCCGGGTCGGCTGCGAGAAGGCGGTGAAGCTGATGCAGGCCGATCACTGGGACCAGCCGCTGCTGAAGGAACTGGCGGCGGTGATGATCGATGCCAGCATCTGCGGGCTTGGGCAGGCGGCGCCGAACCCGTTCCTGCTGACGATGAAACATTTCCCGGACGAGGTGTGACATGACCGAAGCCATCCGTTTCACCCTCGACGGGCAGGAAGTCAGTGCCGAACCCGGCCAGACCATCTGGGAGGTCGCGCATGGCCGCGGACTGAAAATCCCGCATCTCTGCCTGAAACCCGCCCCCGGCTATCGCCCCGACGGCAATTGCCGCGCCTGCATGGTCGAGATCGAGGGCGAGCGCACCCTTGCCGCCTCCTGCATCCGCACGCCGACCGCCGGCATGGTGGTCAAGACCGCCAGCGACCGGGCGCAAGCCTCGCGCCGGATGGTGATGGAGCTTCTGCTGACCGACCAGCCGCCGCATCACATCTCGCATGACAAGGCCGCGCCCTTCTGGGAGATGGCGGCCGAGAACGGCATCGAGACCAGCCGCTTTCCCAAGATGAACGCTGCGGCCGTCCCGCCCACCGACGCCAGCCACGTCGCGATGACGGTGAACCTTGACGCCTGCATCCAGTGCGGGCTTTGCGTCCGCGCCTGCCGCGAGGTGCAGGTAAATGACGTGATCGGCATGGCCTTCCGGGGCCATCATTCCTACCCGGTCTTCGACATGGACGACCCGATGGGCGACAGCACCTGCGTTGCCTGCGGCGAATGCGTGCAGGCCTGCCCCACGGGCGCGCTGATGCCGGCGAGCGTGCTGAACGCCGAACAGGTTGGCGACCGCGCCGATTTCGACAGCGAGACCGAAACCGTCTGCCCCTTCTGCGGGGTCGGCTGCAAGCTGAGCCTGAAGGTCAAGGATGGCGAGGTGAAATATGTGCAGGGCCTGAACGGTCCGGCCAACGAGAACCGGCTCTGCGTCAAGGGCCGCTTCGGCTATGACTACATCCATCACGGCCACCGTTTGACCAAGCCGCTGATCCGCCGCGCGGATGCGCCGGAAAAGGGGCTGAACGTCGATCCGATGAACTGGCAGACGCATTTCCGCGAGGCAGACTGGGACGAGGCCATGGCCTTTGCCGCCGGCGGGCTGGCGAAGCTGCGTCAGGCCCATGGCGGGCGGGCGGTTGCGGGCTTTGGCAGCGCCAAATGCACCAACGAGGAAGCCTATCTTTTCCAGAAGCTGATCCGGCAGGCCTTCCGACACAACAATGTCGATCACTGCACCCGGCTGTGTCACGCCTCCTCGGTCGCGGCGCTGATCGAGAATGTCGGTTCGGGCGCGGTCACGGCGACCTTCAACGAGATCGAGAATGCCGATGTTGCCATCGTCATCGGCGCCAACCCGGTCGAGAACCATCCCGTCGCCGCGACCTTCTTCAAGCAGTTCACCAAGCGCGGCGGCAAGCTGATCGTCATGGACCCGCGCGGTGTCGGGCTGCGCCGCCATGCCAGCCACATGCTGCAATTCCGTCCGGGCGCCGACGTGTCGATGCTGAACGCGATCATGCATGTGATCGTCGAGGAGGGGCTTTATGACGAGCAGTATATCCAAGCCTATACCGAGAACTGGGAGGCCGAGAAGGAACACCTGAAGGACTTCCCTCCCGAGGCCATGGCCGAGATCTGCGGCATCGAACCCGAGGTGCTGCGCGACGTGGCCCGCACCTTCGCCGGCGCCAAGGCGGCGATGATCTTCTGGGGCATGGGGGTTTCGCAGCATATCCACGGCACCGACAATTCCCGCTGCCTCATCAGCCTTGCGCTGATGTGCGGCCAGGTCGGGCGGCCGGGGACCGGGCTGCACCCGCTGCGCGGCCAGAACAACGTTCAGGGCGCCTCGGATGCAGGGCTGATCCCGATGTTCCTGCCCGATTACCGTTCGGTCGAGGATGTCGCCTTTCGCGACCATGTCATCGGCATCTGGGACCGCAGCCCTGCCCCGTCGCGCGATGGCGGCAAGCAGGCCGATGTGCCCAATGACTGGGCCAAGGAATGGTCCGACAAGCGTGGCCTGACCGTGACCGAGATCATCGACGAGGCCTATGACGGCAATATCAAGGGCATGTATATCCAGGGCGAGAACCCCGCCATGTCCGATCCCGACCTCGACCACGCCCGCGCGGCGCTGGCGCGGCTGGAGCATCTGGTGGTGCAAGACATCTTCCTGACTGAGACGGCGAACTATGCCGATGTGATCCTGCCGGCCTCGGCGCTCTATGAAAAGAATGGCACGGTCAGCAACACCAACCGGCAGGTCCAGCGCGTGCGTCCGGTTCTGCCACCGCCCGGCGAGGCGCGCGAGGATTGGCGCGTGACGGTCGAACTGGCGCAGCGATTGGGGCTGAACTGGGACTATGCCGATGTCTCGCAGGTCTATGACGAGATGGCCGAAACCATGCCGTCGCTCGACAACATCACCTGGGACCGGCTGAAGACGCAGACCGTCACTTATCCCTCGCTCTCGCCCGAGGATCCGGGTCAGGCAGTGGTCTTCGGCGACGGCTTCCCGCGTGCCGGTGGCCGGGCGAAGTTCACCCCCGCCGCCGTGCTGCCGCCGGACGAGGTGCCGGATGCCGAGTTCCCGATGATCATGACCACGGGCCGGCAACTCGAGCATTGGCATACCGGCTCGATGACCCGGCGCTCCAAGGTGCTGGACGGGGTAGAACCCGAGGCCAATGCCTCGCTGCACCCGAAGACCCTGCGCCGGCTGGGGGTCGAGGCGGGCGAGATGATCCGCCTGACCACGCGCCGGGGCAGCATCACCATCATGGCCCGCGCCGACCGCGCCGTGGCCGAGAACATGGTGTTCGTGCCCTTCGCCTATGTCGAGGCGGCGGCGAACATCCTGACCAACCCGGCGGTCGATCCCTATGGCAAGATCCCCGAGTTCAAGTTCTCGGCGGTCAGGGTCGAGCCGCTGCACCCGGCGACGGCAGAATAGCCCCGGGGCCGCGCCAGATTGGCGCGGCCCGTTTCACCTCTGCCCGTTTTCCCGGCAAACGCAGCCGGAGGCGGATAATTTTGCTGCACCGCCGCATCCTGCCCCGTGGTGATGCTTGACCTCGTCCCGGCAAGGGACCGTTCTGGCGCCATGACCCAGCCGCTGCGCATTCTTGTCATCCAGCACGACCCCGCCCGGGCCGACATGCTGACCGATGCCCTGCGCCAAGCCGGCGAGACCGAGGTGATGATCCTGCCCTCGGATTCCCGCCTCGCCAGCCGGATCAAGGAGCTTGGGCCGGACCTGGTGCTGATCGATCTGGCGAACCCGTCGCGCGATGCGCTGGAAGAACTGACGCTGGCCTCCTCGCCCGCCGACCGACCCGTAGCCATGTTCGTTGATCGCAGCGACCCGGCCCTGACCCGCGCCGCGGTCGAGGCCGGGGTCTCGGCCTATGTCGTCGACGGCATCCGGCCCGACCGCATCCGCGCCGTGCTGGACGCCGCGCTGGCGCGGTTCCACATGTTCCAGAAGCTGCGGACCGAGCTTGACGCCACCCGCGCCGCGCTGGAGCAGCGCAAGATCATCGACCGCGCCAAGGGCGTGCTGATGCGGGCACGCGGCATTTCCGAGGACGAAGCCTATGCGCTGATGCGCCGCGCCGCGATGGAGCGGGGCCGCAAGATCGCCGACGTGGCCGCCGCCATCGTCACCGCCTCGGAACTGTTGCAGTGACCCCGGCGCTGGAGATCGGCTTCATGCCGCTGGTCGATGCCGCGCCGCTGATCATCGCCCGCGACATGGGCTTTGCCGCGCAGGAGCGGCTGGATCTGGTGCTGCACCGCGCCGGCAACTGGTCGATGCTGCGCGATCTCTTGGATTTGGGCCGGGTGCAGGCGGCGCATATGCTCTCGCCGATGCCGGTCGCCCGCTCATTGGGGCTTGGCGGGGCCGGACCCGCAGTCGAGACACTGATGGTGCTGTCCATGAACGGGCAGGTGGTGGGCGTCTCGCCCGACCTCGCCCGCGACATGCGGGCGGTGCTGCCGGGTGCCGGCTTCGGCGATGCGGGGACGACCCGTCAGGCCCTGCGCGCTGCCCGGCCGGACGGTCTGCGCCTTGGGGTGCCCTTCCCCTTCTCGATGCATGCCGAATTACTGGACTATTGGCTCGGCCGGCAGGTGACGCTGGCAACCGTTCCGCCCCCCGACATGGCCGCCGCCATCGGCGCGGGCGATATCGAGGCCTTTTGCGTGGGCGAGCCCTGGGGTTCGCAGGCGGTGGAGTTGGGCGAGGCGGAACTGATCTTGCCGGGCGCCGCCATCTGGTCGCAGGCACCCGAGAAGGTGCTGGCCGTCCGGGCGGGCTGGGCCGAGGAAAATGCCGATCTGGCGGGCCGACTGATGCGTGCAGTCTGGCGGGCCGGGCAATGGCTGTCGCTGCCGCAGAATACCGATCTCGCCTCGGAACTGCTGTCCGCGCCCGATTGCCTCGGCGTTGATCCCGAAATCATCGACCGGGCGCTGACCGGGCAATTGCTGACCCGGCGCGGCGGCGAGTTGATCCGCTCGCCCGCGCTGCTCGAGTTTCATCACGGCGCGGCAAATTTCCCCTGGCGCTCTCAGGCCGCATGGATCGCGGGACGCATGGCCCGACGCTTTGGCCTCGATCGGCGCCGTGCGGCCCATGCGGCACAGGCGATCTGGCGCAGCGATCTCTACCGCCAGCACCTCGCCGATCTGGCGATTCTGCCCGCCGCCTCGTCCAAGCTGGAAGGCGCCTGCCCGATGCCGCAGGCCGTCGGCGCCACCCGCGCCTCGCTGATTCTGTCGGAAAACCGGTTCTTCGACGGCCTGATTTTTGATCCTTCCGCCGATAACTGACCAGATTTCGAGCAGATCGCTGCACCGCAGCATTCACCCCTTCCCCGCCGCTTGGCGATTCGCGCTGCCGCCCGCACTGTCAGGATAACGGAACAGCGCCGTTCCGCCCGACCCCATCGACCGGGGCCATAGGCAAAGCCGCCGATCCCTGACCGCGTCCCTCCCCCTTTCGCGCGGCCAAAGGTTCGGCGGCTTCTTTTTTTCGGCCCATCAGGATGGGAACAGACATGACACGCTTCGCCACGATCCTTCTTGCCAGCACCGCGCTTGCCAGCCCCGCGCTGGCCGAAATGCTGGATGTCGAGAAGGACGAACTGACCCTCGGCTTCATCAAGCTGACCGACATGGCCCCCCTCGCCATCGCCTATGAGAAGCATTTCTTCGAGGACGAGGGGCTTTATGTGACGCTGGAGCCGCAGGCCAACTGGAAGGTGCTGCTGGACCGGGTGATCTCGGGCGAGTTGGACGGCGCGCATATGCTGGCCGGGCAGCCGCTAGCCGCGACCATCGGCTATGGCACCAAGGCACATATCGTCACCCCCTTCTCGATGGACCTGAACGGCAACGCCATCACCGTCAGCAACGAGGTCTGGGCGGCGATGAAGCCGGCGATCCCGGTCGGCGCGGACGGCAAGCCCGAACATCCGGTCTCAGCCGCCGCGCTGAAGCCGGTGATCGAGGAGTTCCGGGCGCGCGGAGAGACCTTCAACATGGGCATGGTCTTCCCGGTATCGACCCATAACTACGAGCTGCGCTATTGGCTGGCGGCGGGCGGGATCAATCCGGGTTTCTACAGCCCCGAGGATGTCTCGGGCCAGATCAGCGCCGATGCCTTCCTGTCGGTCACACCGCCGCCGCAGATGCCCGCCACGCTCGAGGCCGGCACGATCAACGGCTATGCCGTGGGCGAGCCGTGGAACCAGCAGGCGGTGCTGAAGGGGATCGGCGTCCCGGTCATCACCGATATCGAGATCTGGAAGAACAATCCCGAGAAGGTCTTCGGTCTGACGGCGGACTTTGTCGAGGCGAACCCCAACACGACGCTGGCGCTGACCAAGGCGCTGATCCGCGCCGCCGAATGGCTGGACGCCGAGGGCAACGCCAACCGCGCCGAAGCGGTCGAGATCCTGTCGCGCTCCGAATATGTCGGTGCCGATGCCGAGGTCATCGCCAATTCGATGACCGGCAGCTTTGAATACGAGCCGGGCGACAGGCGCGCGGTGCCCGATTTCAACGTCTTCTTCCGCTACAACGCCACCTATCCCTTCTATTCCGACGCCATCTGGACCCTGACCCAGATGCGCCGCTGGGGGCAGATCGAGGCGGCCCAGCCCGATGGCTGGTATGCCGAGACGGCGGCAGCGGTCTACAAGCCCGCGATCTACCTGGAAGCCGCGCGGATGCTGGTCGACGAGGGGCTGGCCGACGCGGCCGACTTCCCCTGGGACAGCGACGGCTACAAGCCCGCCACGGCCGAGTTCATCGACGGCATCCCCTATGACGGCCGCACGCCCAACGCCTATCTGGACAGCCTGCCCATCGGGCTGAAGGCCGACCAGCGCGTCATCGGCCGCGACGTTCAGGGTTGAGGAGCATATCATGACCGCCATCGACCCCACCCGCCTCGACAGCCCCCGCCGCGCCCGCACGCTGAGCCGCATCAGCAAGGCCGATGGCTGGTTCAAGGTGCTTGGCCTGCCCTTCATGACGCCGCTTCTGCGCGCGATCATGGGCGACAGCCCGCGCGCCCAGATGAAACAGCTCTGGATCACGCTCTTCGTGCCGTTCCTGTCGATCCTCGCCTTCCTGATCCTCTGGGCAACGCTGGCGCCGCAGGTGCAGACCTCGCTTGGCGCGGTGCCCGGCCCGGTTCAGGTCTGGCAACAGGCCGTGACCCTGCATCAGGACGCCCTTCGCGAGGGCGAAAAGGAAGCCGCGTTCTACGACCGGCAGGACGAACGCAATGCCCGGCTGGTCGCTGAGGGGCAGGCCGCCAAGGTCAAGGAACGCGCCTATACCGGCAAGCCGACCTATTACCAGCAGATCGGCACCTCGATCAAAACCGTGTTCATGGGCTTCCTGATCGGCACGATGATCGCGGTTCCGCTAGGCATCGCCGCCGGTCTCTCGCCCACGGTCAATGCCGCGATCAACCCGCTGGTGCAGATCTTCAAGCCGGTCAGCCCGCTGGCCTGGCTGCCGATCGTGACCATGGTGGTCAGCGCGCTGTCAGCAGGCTCGGACGGGCTGTTCGCCAAAAGCTTCATCGTCTCGGCCATCACCGTCACGCTCTGCTCGCTCTGGCCGACGCTGATCAATACCTCGCTTGGCGTGGCCTCGATCGACCGCGATCTGGTGAATGTGGGGCGGGTGCTGAAGCTGTCGCCGCTGACCAAGGTGCGCCGGCTGGTCCTGCCCTCGGCCCTGCCGCTGATCTTCACCGGGCTGCGCCTGTCGCTCGGCGTGGGCTGGATGGTGTTGATCGCAGCCGAGATGCTGGCGCAGAACCCCGGCCTTGGGAAGTTTGTCTGGGACGAGTTCCAGAACGGCTCATCCGACAGCCTCGCCCGGATCATGGTCGCGGTGCTGACCATCGGCCTGATCGGCTTCCTGCTAGACCGGATGATGTTCGCCATCCAGCAACTCATCACCTTCTCGGACAAGAGGTAAGCCATGGCCGTCCTTGACCTCAAAGCCCTTGGCAAAAGCTATGGCGAGCAGCCGGTGCTGAGCGACATCAACCTCAGCGTGACAGAGGGCGAATTCGTCGCCATCCTCGGCTTCTCGGGCACCGGCAAGACCACGCTGATCAGCCTGATGGCCGGGCTGGAACTGCCCACGAGTGGCAGCGTCAGCTTTCGCGGCAAGCCGGTCACCGGGCCGGGGCCGGAACGCGGCGTGGTGTTCCAAAGCTATTCGCTGATGCCCTGGCTGACCGTCGCCGGCAATATCGCGCTGGCCGCCCGCGCCGCCCTGCCCCGGCTGACCAGGGCCGAGATCGACGCACGCGTGGCGAAATACATCGGCATGGTTGGCCTGTCCCACGCCGCCAGCCGCCGCCCGGCGGAACTGTCGGGCGGGATGCGCCAGCGGGTCGGCATCGCCCGCGCGCTGGCCATGGACCCGGATATCCTGCTGCTCGATGAGCCCCTCTCGGCGCTGGACGCGCTGACCCGCGCCAATCTGGCCGACGAGATCGAGGCGATCTGGCAGGCCGACCGCAAGACCGTGGTGCTGATCACCAATGACGTGGACGAGGCCATCGTGCTGGCCGATCGCATCCTCTGCCTTGATCCCGATGGCCGCATCGGCGCCGAGTTCCGCACCAGCCTGCCCCGTCCCCGCGACCGGGCGGCGATGAACCATGATCCGGCCTTCAAGAGCCTGCGCGCCGAGATCACCAGCCACCTGATCCGCGCCGGCGCGCAGGTCAGCGCCGAGCAGCGCCGCAGCCTGCCCAATGTCACCCCGCTGCACGCCCTGCCCCGCGCCTATGCCAAGTCCGCCGCCGCGCGGGCGGACGAGCGTTATCTGCAATTCTCGAAACTGCACAAGATCTATCCGACGCCCAAAGGCCAGCTGACCGTGGTCGAGGACGTGAACCTGACGCTGAAAAAGGGCGAGTTCGTGTCGCTGATCGGTCATTCCGGCTGCGGCAAGTCCACCGTGCTGACCATGGCGGCGGGGCTGAACCCGATCAGCAAGGGCGCGATCATCCTCGACGGCACCCATGTCGAGGGCGCCGACCCCGAGCGTGCGGTGGTCTTCCAGTCGCCCAGCCTCTTCCCCTGGTTGACCGCGCGGGAAAACGTCGCCATCGGCGTCGATCGCGTCTATCCGACAGCCAGCCGCGCCGAGCGGCAGGAGGTCGTGGAGTATTACCTCGAGCGCGTGGGTCTGGGCGATGCGATGCACCGGCCCGCATCGGACATGTCGAACGGCATGCGCCAGCGCGTCGGCATCGCCCGCGCCTTCGCCCTCTCGCCCAAGCTTCTGCTGCTCGATGAACCCTTCGGCATGCTCGACAGCCTGACCCGTTGGGAATTGCAGGAGGTGCTGATGGAGGTCTGGGACCGGACCAAGGTCACTGCCGTCTGCGTCACCCATGACGTGGACGAGGCGATCCTGCTGGCGGACCGGGTGGTGATGATGACCAACGGGCCAGAGGCCACCATCGGCAAGATCACCGAGGTGAGCCTGCCCCGCCCGCGCAGCCGCAAGGAGCTGCTGAAACACCCCGATTACTACGCCTATCGCGAGGAGATCATCGGTTTCCTCGAGGAATACGAACACGGTCACAAGAAGGAGGCCGCATGATGGAAAAGCTGGTCGTCATCGGCGCGGGCATGGCCTCGGGCCGGATGCTGGAGCATCTGACCGATGCGAATGCGCCCTATCAGATCACCCTCTTCAATGCCGAGCCACGCGGCAACTATAACCGCATCATGCTGTCGCCGGTGCTGTCGGGCGAAAAGACCTACGAGGACATCGTTACCCATGACGCGGACTGGTACCAGTCGCGCGGCATCACCACCCGCTTTGGCGAGCATGTCACCGGCATCGACTGCAAGCGCAAGATCGTCCACGGCCAGAACGGCGCGGTGCCCTATGACAAGCTGGTCATCGCAACGGGCTCGGCGCCCTTCATGATCCCGGTGGTGGGCCGCGACTTGCCCGGCGTCATCGCCTATCGCGATCTCGATGACACCAATGCCATGATCGCCGCCGCCCAGCCCGGTGCGGAAGCCGTGGTGATCGGTGGCGGGCTCTTGGGGCTCGAGGCCGCTGCCGGGTTGCAGATGCGCGGCATGAAAGTGACCGTCATTCACCTGATGGGCCACCTGATGGAACGCCAGCTTGATCCTTCCGCCGGCTACCTGCTGCAGAAGGCGCTGGAGGCACGCGGCATCAGGGTCCATTGCAAGGGCGCCACCAAGGCCATTCTCGGCGAGACCCATGCCGAGGCGGTGCTGCTGGAAGATGGCACCGTCTATGGCGCCGATCTGGTGGTGATGGCCGTGGGCATCCGCCCGGAAACCCGGCTGGCCGTCGATGCCCATCTCGAGGTCGAGCGCGGGATTACCGTCGATGACCAGTTGCGGACCTCGGACCCCTCGGTCTTTGCCCTTGGCGAATGCGTCGAGCATCGTCAGCAGCTTTTCGGTCTCGTCGCACCGCTTTACGATCAGGCGAAGGTGCTGGCGTCGACACTGATGGGCGAGGCTTCGGCCTTCCAGCCGGTGCAGACCGCGACCAAGCTGAAAGTGACCGGATGCGACCTGTTCAGCGCCGGTGATTTCGCCGATGGTCCGACGCGCGAGGATATCGTCTTCCGCGACCCCGGACGCGGCATCTACAAGCGGCTGGTGATCGAGGGCGACCGGCTGGTCGGCGCGGTCATGTATGGCGACACGGCGGATGGCAGCTGGTTCTTCGGTCTCATCAAGGACCAGACCGACATTTCCCAGATGCGCGAGACGCTGATCTTCGGCCCGGCCTTTCAGGGCGGGGGCTCCGTGGACCCTATGGCGGCCGTTGCAGCATTGCCGCCTGACGCAGAGATCTGCGGCTGCAACGGCGTCTGCAAGGGCAGGATCGTGGATGCCGTGCTGGGCGGTGCCGATACGCTGGACAAGCTGCGCGCCACCACCAAGGCCAGCGCCTCCTGCGGCACCTGCACCGGGCTGGTGCAACAGGTCATGGCGCTGACCCTTGGCGGCGACGTGGCCGAGGCCGCTGTCGGCATGTGTGGCTGCACCGATCTGGCGCATGAGGATGTGCGCAGACTGATCAAGGCCAAGGGGCTGAAATCCATGCCCGCCGTCATGCAGGACTGCGGCTGGACCACCCCCGATGGCTGCGCCAAGTGCCGCCCGGCGCTGAATTTCTACCTGCTGGCCGACTGGCCGCTGGACTATCACGACGACCGCCAGTCACGTTTCGTCAATGAACGCAACCACGCCAATATCCAGAAGGACGGCACCTATTCGGTGGTGCCGCGCATGTGGGGCGGCGTCACCACGCCCGCCGAGCTGCGCGCCATCGCCGATGCCGCCGAGAAATACAACGTGCCGATGGTCAAGGTCACGGGCGGTCAGCGCATCGACCTGTTGGGCGTGAAGAAAGAGGATCTGCCCGCCATGTGGGCCGATCTCAATGACGCGGGCATGGTTTCGGGCCACGCCTATGCCAAGGGGCTGCGCACGGTGAAGACCTGCGTTGGCAGCGAGTTCTGCCGCTTCGGCACGCAGGATTCGACGGGCCTCGGCATCCGGCTGGAAAAGCTGCTCTGGGGCAGTTGGACCCCGCACAAGGTCAAGCTGGGCGTCTCGGGCTGCCCGCGCAACTGCGCCGAGGCGACCTGCAAAGATGTGGGCGTCGTCTGCGTCGACAGCGGCTACCAGGTCAGCGTTTCGGGCGCGGCCGGGATGGAGGTGAAAGAGACCGAACTTCTCGTCACGGTCCCGACCGAGGACGAGGCCGTCGAGGTCATCACCGCCTTCATCCAGCTTTACCGCGAAAACGCCCGCTATCTGGACCGGGCGTGGAAATGGACCGCAAGGGTCGGCCTCGACTGGGTCAAGGCGCAGGTCGTCGATGATCCCGATCAGCGCCGCGCGCTGGTCGCGCGATTTGACCTCAGCCAGTCGGTCTATCGCAAGGACCCCTGGGCCGAACATGCCAAACCCGGCGCGCGCGACGAATTTTCGCCGCTGACCGATCTGCGACTGGAGGCTGCCGAATGATGGCGCAAGCAACCGAATGGCTGGACATCGCCGCGCTGAGTGACATTCCCCAACAGGGCGCGCGTCTCTTGCGCACCGGCGCGGGCTGCGTGGCGATCTTTCGCACCCATGACGACCGGGTCTTCGCGCTGGACGACCGCTGCCCGCACAAGGGCGGGCCGCTGTCCGAGGGCATCGTTGCCGGCCACACCATCACCTGCCCGCTGCACAACTGGGTCTTTGATCTGAACAGCGGTCAGGCGCAGGGCGCCGACGAAGGCGCCGTGCGCAGCTATGCCGCAAGGGTCGAGGGCGGGCGCGTGCTGGTCAGCACCGAGATGCTGACCCGCCGCAGTGCCGCCTGAAATCTCGGCTGAAAAGGAGTAACCCCATGACCAGCACCATCCGCACCACCTGTCCCTACTGCGGCGTCGGCTGCGGGGTGCTGGTCAACCGCACCGATCAGGGGATTACCGTCAGCGGCGACCCCGATCATCCGGCGAATTTCGGGCGGCTCTGCTCAAAGGGCTTGGCGCTGGCCGAAACCATCGGGCTCGAGGGCCGCTTGTTGGCCCCGCGCATCGCCGGGCAAGAGGCCGGATGGGACGAAGCGCTGGACCTCGTCGCCCGCCGCTTTGCCGAAACCATCGCCCTTCACGGCCCGGACAGCGTGGCCTTCTATGTCTCGGGGCAACTGCTGACCGAGGATTACTATGCTGCCAACAAGCTGATGAAGGGTTTCATCGGCAGCGCCAATATCGACACCAATTCGCGGCTCTGCATGGCTTCCTCGGTTGCCGGCCATCGTCGCGCCTTTGGCAGCGACACCGTGCCGGGCCTCTACGAGGATCTGGAACTGGCCGATCTGGTGGTGCTGACCGGCAGCAATCTCGCCTGGTGTCACCCGGTCCTCTACCAGCGCCTGCTGGCGGCCCGGTCTGCGCGTCCCGAGATGCGCGTGGTGGTCATCGACCCCCGCCGCACCGCCACCTGCGAGATCGCCGACCTGCATCTGCCCCTCGCGCCGGGATCAGACGCGGCGCTGTTCAACCTCGTGCTGGCCGCGCTGGCCAAGCGCGGGCTGACCGATGCGGGCTTCCTGCAGCAGGTCACCGGCGCAGCTACCGCCATCGCCACGGCGGCGGCAAGCGACCCGGCGCTGACCGTACTCGACCCAGCGCTTCTGGCGCGGTTCATTGATCTGTGGTGCCGGACCGAGAAGGTGGTGACGGTCTATTCGCAGGGCATCAACCAGTCGGCCACCGGCACCGACAAGGTGAACGCGATCATCAACTGCCATCTGGCGACGGGCCGCATCGGTCGCCCCGGGATGGGGCCGTTCAGCGTCACCGGCCAGCCCAATGCCATGGGCGGGCGCGAGGTCGGCGGGCTGGCGAACATGCTGGCCTGCCATCTGGCGCTGGAGAACCCGGCCCACCGGGACGCCGTCCAAGGCTTCTGGCAAAGCCCGCGCATGGCCGATGCCCCCGGCCTCAAGGCCGTCGAGATGTTCGAGGCGGTGGAGGCCGGAAAGATCAAGGCGCTGTGGATCATGTCCACCAATCCCGCCATGTCGATGCCGCAGGCCGAACGCGTGGCCCGAGCCATTGCCTGTTGCGAGTTCACTGTGGTCAGCGATGTGATGGCCGAGACCGACACCACGCTTCTGGCCGATGTGCTGCTGCCCGCTGCTGCCTGGGGCGAGAAGGACGGAACTGTCACCAACTCCGAGCGCCGGATCAGCCGGCAGCGGGCCTTCCGGGCACCGCCGGGCGAGGCGCGGTCAGATTGGAAAATCATTTCACAAGTTGCCGAACGCATGGGCTGGGGCGCGGGCTTCACTTGGGGCAGCCCCGGCGAGATCCATGCCGAATACGCGGCGCTGTCGGGCGTTGCAGGGCAGCTCGGTTCGGATTTCGACATCTCGGACGGTCCCGGTGATTACGAGACGATGGAGCCGACCCTTTGGCCGCAATCGCCCAAGCGGCGGGGCGGACGTTTCTTTGCCGATGGCCGCTTCCACACCCCGGACGGCAAGGCGCGGATGATTCCGGTGACGCCCGCCGGCCCCGCCCATCACCGCCCCGGCACCCTGCGCCTGAATACCGGGCGCATCCGCGACCATTGGCATTCGATGACCCGCACCGGCTTGTCGCCGCGCCTCTCGGCTCATATCGCCGAGCCGTTCCTCGAGGTGCATCCCGATGACGCCGCGCGGATCGAGTTGCACCCCGCCGGTCTGGCGCAACTTTCGAACGGTCATGGCAGCGCCATCCTGCGCGTGCTCGTCACCGACCGGGTCACGCCGGGGCAGGTCTTCGCGCCGATCCACTGGTCAGGTCGCAACGCCGCCGCCGGGCGCATCGACGCCTTGGTGACCGGGCCAACCGATCCCCTGTCCGGCCAGCCCGCGCTGAAGGAGGCTCAGGTCCATGTCGCGCCTTTCCACGCAGCCTGGTTCGGCTTTGCCGTCGCCGCCCACGACTTCTGCCCCGATTGCGACTATTGGGCGCTGGCGCGAACCGAGACCGGGCTGCGCGCCGAACTGGCCGGGGCCGCCGCACTGGGCGACCCGGAAGCCTATGCCCGCGCGCTGTTCGGACTGCCCGATGCGCAGGTGCAGATGGTCAGCGATCCGGCACGGGGTCGGCATCACATTGCGTTGGTCGTCGATGGCATCACCCGCGCCGCCCTGTTCATCGCGCCCGAACCCGTCGCCCTGTCGCGCGATTTCGTCGCCCGGCGCATCGGCAGCGACGCGCCATCGCTGGTGGCCGGACGCCCCGGCGACGACATGCCCGATCCCGGCGCGCTGGTCTGTGCCTGTTTCGATGTGGGCGTGAACACCATCACCGCCGCCATCCGCGAGGGAAAGGCGCAGACCGTGGCCGAGATCGGTCAGGCGCTCAGGGCGGGGACAAATTGCGGCTCCTGCCGGGGGCAGATCGCCGGGATCATCGCGCAGGAACGGCCAACGGCCATCGCGGCGGAATAGTCAGGCAAACTCGCGCAAGGGCGTGGCGGCACGCGCCATGTCCAGCACCTCGGCCAGAACCGAGACCGCCAGCGTCCGCGCATCCCGGGCCGAGCGGATCAGCCCCACGGGGCCGTGCAGCCGGTCCATCGCCGCCTCGGACACGCCCAGTTCCGCCAACGCCAGTCGCCGCGTCGCCGCCGCGCGCTGGCTGCCCTGCGAGCCGATATAGAAGGCGGACGTCTCCAGCGCGCCTTTCAGGATCAGCGGCTCCCAGTCATGGTCGTGGAAGAACAGCAGGATCGCGGTCCAGCCGTCGACCTCCAGATCGACGGGCCAGCCGGGGCGCACCAGTTGCCGCGTGGGGCAACCTGCTGACGCCGCGCTGTCCAGCGTTTCGGGATCGGGCGACAAGAGCAGGCTGGGATAGCCGACCGATTGCGTCAGCGCGGCGAAGGTAAAGGCCTCCGGCCCCTTGCCGAAGACCAGAAAGCGCAGTTCCGGCTCGATGCGCAGGATGAAATCGCCGCCGTCGAACCCGGTCTGGCCGTCGTCCTGCAGGGTGATCGCTCCGGTTTCGGTGTCGATCCGCAACACGCAGACCTGCCGCGCTGACCGGCGGAGGGTGATCTCGTGCAGCAATTCGCGATCCGGGCGCGGCAGCAAAAGGATTTGCAAGCCGCCGCCGCAGGGAAGTTGAATGTCGATGAAGGGCGAACCCCGGCCATAGCGGATGGATCGCGGCCGCCCCTCGGCCAGCGCCTGCCTTGCGTGATGGGCAATGTCGGCCTCGACGCAGCCCGAGGACAGCGTGCCAACAAGCCCGTGATCCTCGCCCTCGGGGATCACCGCCATGACCGCGCCGACCGGGCGATAGGACGGCCCCTCCACCCCGGTGATGATCGCCAGCGCCACATCGCCGGTTGCGGCTGCGGCCTCGGCCAGTGGGTCCCGCGAGACGGCGGCCGATTGGTTCAGGATATCCATGCGCGTCACCTTCTCCCTTCCCCTTGAGGTAGGATGCCGGCCGCTCAAGGGCAATGCACCTTTGGTCGAACCCCTTCCCCCCGCCCGACGCGCATGACAGAAAGACCCGAGCGACCGGACGGAGGCCCCCGCATGACACCGCATATCGTCTTTGACCTCGGCAATGTGCTGATCGGCTGGCAGCCGGAATTGGCCTTCGCCGCGCATTTCGACGATTTGCAACAGGCTCGCGACTGGCTGGAGCGGATCGATTTCCACGACTGGAACCGGACGCAGGACGGCGGCCGCTCGATTGCCGACGGGCTCGCTGTGATCCGCGACGCGCATGGCGATGCGGCTGCGGCACCGCTGGAAGGGTACACGGCAGGCTTTCCGGTCACCATCCGCGAGCCGATCCCCGGCACATGGCAGATCGCCGAGGGGCTTAAAGCGTCGGGGCACCGGATGTTCGCCATCACCAACTGGTCCGCCGACAACTGGCCCGCCGCGCTCACGACCTATCCGCAGCTGACCACGCTCTTCGAGGATATCGTCGTCTCGGGAATCGAGAAGATGCTGAAGCCCGATGCCGAGATCTACCTGGCCCTGACCGACCGCAATGGCATCGCGCCGGAAGACTGCCTCTTCATCGACGACAGCCGGGCCAATGTTGAGGGCGCGCGGGCGGTCGGCATGGACGCGATCCATTTCACCGACGCCCCGGCGCTGGCCGCCGAGCTTGCCAGTCGCGGAATCACGCTGCCCGGATAAGCTTGAACTGCCGCGCGGGGCCGCATATACCCCTCGGAACGCGGGTGTAGCTCAATGGTAGAGCAGCAGCCTTCCAAGCTGAATACGTGGGTTCGATTCCCATCACCCGCTCCAACCTCCCTCCCCGGCCTTTCTCGCCCCTTGCCCTTTCACCGGGGCGTGGCATTGCCTATGTTCCGGGGTGAAAATGCAACCGCGAAAGGGTTTAGATGTCCCGCAAGGCCACGCAACGGCTGTCCTTCACTTTGCTGGTGCTGCTGACGCTCTACGCGTCGCTGGCCGGCGCGGCTTGAGGGCAAGGCATGGCACAGCGTTTCGGCGGCCGGTTTTCGCCGGATGGCACCCGGCGCGATCATCGCGCCGCTGACCCAAGGCAAGCGCCACTAAGCACCGGCCCGATGCGGCACGCGCTGGAAGGGCGGCCGAAATGGATCACCATCGCCGCGACCCCCTTTCTGCTGGGCGCCTTCTTTCAGGCGCCGACCGGCATGGTCACCGATCTTGCCGCCTTTGGCATGATGGCGGCGGCGGGCTGGCTGACGCGCGAGGGGTTGCAGGCCGAAGCCGCCTATGACGCCCGCCGCGTCGCCAAACGCCCGGCTTTCCCGCGCAAGCTTTTCGGCGGCATCCTGACCGGGCTGGGGCTTGCAGTCGGCGCGGCCGAACCCTCGGCCCTTGCCGGGGGGGGACTGATCGGCGTCGCGGGCGCGGTGCTGCATTGGCTGGCCTTCGGTCCCGATCCCATGCGCGACAAGGGCATGGAGGGCATCGATACCTTCCAGCAGGACCGCGTGGCGAAGATGGTCGACGAGGCGCAGCGCTATCTCGATGCGATGAAATCGGCGATCCTGCGGACCGGTGAACGCCGGCTCGAGGCGCGGGTGGCGATGTTCGAGGCCACCGTCCACGATCTTTTCCGCCAGGTCGAGCAGAACCCGAACGACCTGTCGGCGGCGCGGCGCTATCTGGGCGTCTACCTGATGGGCGCGCGCGATGCGACGCTGCGCTTTGCCGATCTTTATGCGCAGACCCATGACCCGCGTGCGCGAGGCGATTACGAGGCGCTGCTGACCGATCTGGAAAGCAATTTCACCGCCCGCACCAAGGCGCTGATCGAGGGCGGGCGCTCGGATCTCGACATCGAGATCCAGGTCCTGCGCGAACGGCTCGCGCGCGAGGGCGTGGCCAGCCCCGAACGCGCAACTGCCGCGCTGGAAAGCCAGGACGCGGTCAGCATGGACGAGCTGCTGCGGATGCCGGATCAGACCAGGGCCAAACGCTGAATTGCCCCGTTACGCGCTGAAGATCGACTATGACGGCACGCCCTTCGCCGGCTGGCAGGCACAGGCCGACCAGCCCTCGGTTCAGGGCGCGGTCGAGGCTGCGCTGGCGCGGCTGGATGCGGGCTTTGCCGCAGGGGCGCGGATCGCGGCGGCGGGGCGCACCGATGCCGGCGTCCATGCCACCGGACAGGTCGCCCATGCCGACCTGGAAAAGCACTGGGACCCGTTCCGCCTGTCCGAGGCGCTGAATTTTCACCTGAAGCCCGCGCCCGTCGCGGTGCTGGCCGCCGTGCCGGTCGATGACGATTTCCATGCCCGCTTCTCGGCGCTGGAACGGCGTTATACCTTCCGGCTGATCGCCCGGCGTGCGCCGGTGACGCATGATCGCGGGCGGGTCTGGCAGGTGCTGAACCCGCTGGATGCGGAGGCGATGCGCGCGGGCGCCGCCCATCTCATCGGGCGGCATGACTTTACCACCTTCCGCTCGTCCATCTGCCAGGCGCAGAGCCCGGTGAAGACGCTGGACGAGATCACCATCGAGGAAATCCCCCTGCCGCAGGGCGCGGAATACCGCTTTCACCTGCGCGCCCGGTCCTTCCTCCACAACCAGGTGCGCTCGATCGTCGGTACGCTGGAGCGGGTGGGCGCGGGCGCATGGACGCCGGATCGGGTGGCCGAGGTTCTGGAGGCGCGAAACCGCGCGGCCTGCGGGCCGGTCTGTCCGCCGCAGGGTCTGTATCTGACAGGTGTGGGTTATCCCCGCGATCCCTTCGCGGTGGACTGAAACTCAGCCCTGAACGCCGATCTTCGGTCGGCGCGCGCGACCCTTGCGACGGTCGATGCCGACGGTCACGATTCGCACCGTCTGCCACATGATCCAGAGATCCATCAGGATCGAGCGATGGCGCTGGTAGATCAGGTCCAGGCGCAGCTTGGCCGGCAGGCAACGGCGGCGATAGACGGTTTCCGTCGCCTCGGGACTGGTGCAGGCCGAGAGGATCTTACCCTCGTGCTGGTGATAGATCAGCGTGGCCATGCCGGTCACGCCGGGACGGCTTTTCAGCACTTGTGCATAAACCGTCGGGAACTGCTCGACATGCTCGCGGTTGGGCGGGCGCGGACCGACAAAGCTCATGTCGCCGCGCAGGATGTTGAACAACTGCGGCAACTCGTCGATGCGGGTCCGGCGCAGGAAATGACCGAAGGGCGTGATGCGCCCGTTCTTATGCGCCCCAGTCACGCCATAGTCACCGTTCTGGATGCTCATGGTGCGGAACTTCCACAGCGTGAAGGACTGGTTCAGTCCCGACATGCGTCGCGCGCTGTAAATGATGGGCCGACCCTGAATCACCAGCAGCGCGCCAGCAACCAGCAGCATAAGCAAAAGCACGGGAATCAGCAGCGCAATGGCAAATGCAATGTCGAACATACGCTTGGACAGAGGCATCGGATTGATGCCACGGGCAGAATCCGCCGTAAACCATGCCATTTTCGGCATGCTAAGACCGGTGAGATGCGTCACCTCGGTCTTGTCCCAATCCTGGTGAATCGTCACTTGGCGACTGCCTTCAGATGCCATTTACCTTTTTTCTGGCCGTAACACACCGGAAGAGCTAAGGAAACAGCCGAGACCGGTTCAGACCGCTCGAACTTGCGCCATGGTGTCGCATAGGTCACTCTATGCGCGACGAACCGCACAGGAGCCTGTGGAATGCGCAAATTTCTCGTTCTCCTGGACGACAGCCGCGAATGTCTGAACGCGATGCGGTTTGCCGCCATGCGGGCCGCCAACACGGGCGGGGCGGTGGTGGTACTTGCGGTCATTCCCGCAGGAGAAATTCAGCATGGTCTAGGGGTTGCCGATGTCATGCGCGCGGAACTGCGTGAACGGATCGAGGCGCATTTCGAAGTTTTTGCCAAATGGATGCGCGACCGTCCGAAGGTCGAACCCGAGTTGGTGATCCGCGAGGGCGACCCGGCGGATGAACTTTTGGCACAGATCGGCGAGGATCCGCTTATCGGCGTCATTGTTTTGGGCATCTCGGCCGAGAAAGGCGCGAAGAACCCTGTCATTACCCGGCTGATGCGGGATGCCGGCGCGCTTGGTTGCCCGATCACACTGGTTCCCGGCGACATGTCAAAGGAACGGCTCGAAGCCATCACCTGATCTCGCCAGGCGCCGCCACAAAGGGCCTGGCTCCGGCCTCGATCCCCCCGTGAATTCCCCGGCTTTCGCTTGACCAAAGGCGGTCCCGCGCCCATATCACTCACGACAAAGGAGCCGCCCCATGTTCATCCAGACCGAAACCACGCCGAACCCCGCCACGCTGAAATTTCTGCCCGGCGAAACCGTGCTGGCCAGCGGCACGGCTGACTTCCCCGACCGCGACACCGCGGGCACCTCGCCCTTGGCGTCCCGCGTTTTTGCCGTTCCCGGCGTTACCGGGGTGTTCTTGGGCAATGACTTCGTCACCGTCACCAAATCCGACGAGACGCTGTGGGACCATCTGAAACCCTCGGTCCTCGGCGCGATCATGGAGCATTTCCAGTCCGGCGCCCCGGCGCTGGAGGGTGACAAGCCCGCCGCCAGCGGCCACGCGAGCCATGACGGCCCGGATGGCGAAATCGTCAGCCAGATCAAGGAACTGCTGGACACGCGCGTGCGCCCTGCCGTGGCCCAGGATGGCGGCGACATCACCTTCCACGGCTTTGATCGGGGGATCGTCTACCTGCACATGCAGGGTGCCTGCGCCGGCTGCCCGTCATCCACGCTGACGCTGAAGATGGGGATCGAGAACCTGCTGCGCCATTACATCCCCGAGGTAATCGAGGTCCGGCCCGTTGCCTGACCCGATTGCCTTGGCCCCCGTTGCTTTGGCCTTCGACACATCGGCCGCGCATTGCGCGGCCGCTTTGCTGTCGGGCGACCGGGTTCTGGCCGAGCGTGCCGAACCGATGACCAAGGGACAGGCCGAACGCCTGTTCCCGCTGCTGGAAGAGCTGCTGAACGAGGCCGGGATCGAGTGGCGCGACCTGTCGGTGATCGGCGTCGGCATCGGCCCCGGCAATTTCACCGGCATCCGCATCGCCGTCGCGGCGGCGCGCGGCCTCGCCCTGTCGCTCAAGATCCCGGCGGTCGGCATCAGCGTCACCGAGGCCGCCGCGCTGGACCTGCCCCGCCCCTGCCGGGTGGTCATCCCTGCGCGGAACGATCTGGTCATCTGGCAGGATTTCAGCGCCGAGGCCGGGGACGGCCAGCCCCGTCAGGCCGAGGCCGCGTCGCTGCCACCCGGCCCTGCGCCCTCCGCGCCCTTGATGCCGCTTGCCGTCGCCATTGCCCGCATCGCGCTGTCGCGCTGCAACGATCCCGGCCCCCGCCCGGCACCGCTTTACATGCGCCCCGCCGATGCCGCGCCGGCACGCGACAAGCCGCCGGTCCTGCTGCCGTGACGCCAGCCGAGATGGCGGCGTTGCACGCGCGCTGCTTTGCCCATCCGCGCCCCTGGTCCGAGACCGAGTTCCGCGATCTGCTGGACAGCCGGGGCGTCTTTGCCCTGTCCCGCCCGCAGGGCTTCCTTCTGGGGCGGGTGATCCTCGACGAGGCCGAATTGCTGACGCTGGCCGTCGCCCGCGAGGCCCGAAGGCAGGGGCTTGGCGCGGCGCTGACGGCCGGTTTCGCCGCAGAGGCACAGCGGCTTGGCGCGGTCACGGCCTTCCTCGAGGTTGCCTCGGACAATGCCCCGGCGCAGGCGCTCTATCGGCGGCAGGGATGGGTCGAGGCCGGGCGCCGGCGCAACTATTACGCGCCCGGCATCGATGGCCTGACCTTGCGGCTTGGGCTTTGAATTCACCAAGAATCCGGTTGACCCTCGCGGGGTGTTTGCGCCCTAATCGGGCATCTGGCGGGCAGAATCGTCCGCGCAAGAAAACAACAGGATGAGGTAGAAGAATGACCCTGATGAAAACCCTCTGCGCGGGTGCGGCCACGCTGGCGCTAACCGCGGGGATCGCATCGGCCGAGCCGGCGCTGATCTTCGATCTCGGCGGCAAGTTCGACAAATCCTTCAACGAGGCGGCCTATAACGGCGCCAAGCGGTGGGCCGACGAGACCGGCGGCACCTACAAGGAACTGGAAATGCAGTCCGAGGCGCAGCGCGAACAGGCCCTGCGTCGCCTGGCCGAAACCGGCGCCAACCCGATCATCATGACCGGCTTTGCCTTCGGCGACGTGCTGGGCAAGGTCGCCGGCGACTATCCCGACACCAAGTTCGGCATCATCGACATGGTCGTGGAGCAGCCGAACGTGCAATCGGTGGTCTTCACCGAGGAACAGGGCAGCTATCTTGCCGGCGTCATGGCGGCCATGGCCAGCCAGTCGGGCACGGTGGGCTTCATCGGCGGCATGGACATCCCGCTGATCCACAAGTTCGAATGCGGCTTCGCGCAGGGCTTCAAGGCGGCGAAACCCGATGGCAAGGTGCTGATCAATTATACCGGCACAACCCCTGCCGCGTGGAACGACCCGGTGAAGGGCGGCGAGCTGGCCAAGGCGCAGATCAGCCAGGGCGCTGATGTGGTCTATGCGGCGGCGGGCGGCACCGGCATCGGTGTGCTGCAGGCCGTGGCCGATGCGGGCAAGCTGGGCGTCGGCGTCGACAGCAACCAGAATCACCTTCACCCCTCGAACATGCTGACCTCGATGGTCAAGCGCGTCGACAATGCCGTCTATGACGCCTTCACCGCCGGCACCGATCTCGAACCCGGCGTGAAGGTCATGGACCTGAAGGCGGGCGGCGTGGGCGTCGCCATCGACGACAACAATAAGGCGCTGGTCACGCCCGAGATGCAGGCCGCCATCGACGATGCCACGGCCAAGATCGCCTCGGGCGAGATCACGGTCCATGACTACGCGACCGACAATACCTGCCCGGTCATGTAAATGAGCGCCCAAGCGCAACAATCAGGGGGGCGGTCCGGCACGGCCGCCCCCGCTGCCATCGAACTGCGCGGCATCTCGAAGGCCTTCGGCCCGGTGCAGGCGAACAAGAACATCAACCTGCGGGTGGAGAAGGGCACGATCCACGGCATCATCGGCGAGAACGGGGCCGGGAAATCGACGCTGATGTCGATCCTCTACGGCTTCTACAAGCCCGATAGCGGCGAGATCCTGGTCAATGGCCTGCCACTGACCATCACCGACAGCCAGACCGCCATCAAGGCCGGCATCGGCATGGTCTTCCAGCATTTCAAGCTGGTGCAGAATTTCACCGTGCTCGAGAACATCATCCTCGGCGTCGAGGATGGCCGGCTGCTGCGCCCCTCGCTCGCCAAGGCGCGCGGCGTGCTGAAGCAACTGGCCGAGGAATACCAGCTGAACGTCGATCCCGACGAGACGATCGAGGAATTGTCGGTCGGCCACCAGCAGCGCGTGGAAATCCTCAAGGCGCTCTACCGGCAGGCCGATATTCTGATCCTCGACGAGCCGACCGGCGTGCTGACCCCGGCCGAGGCCGATCACCTGTTCCGCATCCTCGAGGGCCTCAGGGCCGAGGGCAAGACGATCATCCTGATCACCCACAAGCTGCGCGAGATCATGGAGATCACCGACAATGTGTCGGTCATGCGGCGCGGCGAGATGGTCGCCTCGGTGAAGACCGCCGAGACCAGCCCCGAGGAGCTGGCCGAGCTGATGGTCGGCCGCAAGGTGCTGCTGAACGTGGAAAAGACCCCGGCCCAGCCCGGCGCGGCCATTCTGGAAGTGCGTGACCTGAAACTGGTCGATGACGAGGGCGTGGAGCGCCTGCGCGGCATCAGCTTTGACATTCGCGCCGGGGAGATCCTCGGCATCGCCGGCGTCAGCGGCAATGGCCAGACGCAGCTTCTGGAGCTTCTGGGCGGCTATCCCGAGAAAGGCTCGAAGGTCAGCGGCTCGGTCCGCATGAATGGCGAGGAACTGGATCTGACCGGCACCAGATCCGACGCCGCCATCCGCCGCGCGCGGGGCATCGGCCATGTTCCCGAGGACCGGCAGGTCGAGGGGCTGATCATGGATTTCACCGCTTGGGAGAACGTCGCCTTTGGCTATCACCATGCGCCAGAATTCAACAAGGGCTGGCTGATGGACAATGCCGCCATCCGCGAGGATGCCGAGGCCAAGATCAAGCGTTTCGACGTGCGCCCGCCCAATGCCAATCTCGCCGCCCGCAACTTTTCCGGTGGCAACCAGCAGAAGATCGTTGTCGCCCGCGAGATCGAGCGGAACCCCGATCTGCTGCTGATCGGCCAGCCGACGCGCGGGGTGGATATCGGCGCCATCGAGTTCATCCACAAGCGTATCGTGGAGCTGCGCGATGCCGGCAAGGCGGTTCTGCTGGTCAGCGTCGAGTTGGACGAGATCCTGTCGCTGTCGGACCGCATCGCGGTGATGTTCGACGGCCGCATCATGGGCGAACGCCTGCCGGGCGAGACGACGACCGGCGAACTGGGCCTGCTGATGGCCGGGATCACCGATACCGAGAACACCCCCGACAGCGCCGGCATTCCGCCGGATCTGAAGCATGTCGAGGATTTGCCGGGAGGCCAGCCATGAAGCCTCTTGCCATCCTGATCGCCGCCCTCGGCCTGTCGGCCTGCACCTCATCCGAACCGGGGGGGCTGCTGCCGATGCCGCCGCTCTCCGCCCCGGAGAACCAGCTTCTGGCACGCAACCCCGGCGGAGCCTGGGCTGACGCCGCGCCGCTGGCCGGGTTGCAGGGCGCTGGCGCCGCTTGCGCCACCACCGACAAGGGCTCGGCCTGCCTGCTGCAAGGCGACGCGACACAGCCAAATCGCAACCTCGCCACCGCGCGCGAGGGGCGCTGCCTCGCCCGCTGGTCCGGCGGCCCGGGCACCAGTGCCGCGACAGTCACGCTGCATCGCAATGCCTTCCCCAGCCAGCGCGCGCCGCTGTTCGAGCGCCTCTATTACCTGCTGAACAGCGGCAGCCCGCTTGACGTGACCTCGCGGTTGACCGATCCGGCGGGTTTCACCCGGCTCTGCGAGCAGCTGTTGCGGCGCGACCCGCTGACCACATGGGTATATGACTGATGGAAAAGATGCCGAAATGGGCGGATGTCATCCTGACGCCGCTGATCTCGCTGCTGCTGGCCGCGGCGATCTCTGCGCTTGTGATCCTCGCCATCGGGGAGAGCCCCTGGCTGGCGCTGAAGACCATGATCGAGGGCTCGCTCGGCTCCAGCTATGGTTGGGGTTTCACCCTTTATTACACCACGAATTTCATCTTCACCGGCCTCGCGGTCATGGTCGCCTATCACGCCAGCCTGTTCAACATCGGCGGCGAGGGGCAGGCGGCCATGGGTGGCCTTGGCGTGGCGCTGGTGCTTTTGTACCTGCCGCTGCCGCATTGGCTGATCGCCCTGCCGGTGGCGATGATCGGCGCGGCGGCCTTTGGCGCGGCCTGGGCCTTCATCCCGGCCTGGCTGCAGGCGAAACGCGGCAGCCATATCGTCATCACCACCATCATGTTCAACTTCATCGCCGCGGCGGCTCTGAACTACGTGCTGGTGAACGTGCTGCGCCCGGTGGGCAGCATGGACCCGGCCTCGGCGCGCTTTCCCGAAAGCACGCATTTGCCCTCGCTCAGTGACATGGCGCTGGCCTTTGGCATGGAATGGGGCAAGAACACCCCGGTCAATGTCACCTTCTTCGTCGCTATCGGCGCCTGCCTGCTGGTCTGGCTGCTGATCTGGCGCACCCGCCTGGGGTACGAGATCCGCGCCTTCGGCAAGTCCGAGCCCGGCGCGCTCTATGCCGGCATCTCGCCCGTGCGGATCACCATCATCGCCATGCTGATCTCGGGCGGGCTGGCCGGGCTGATGGCCATCAACAACGTCATGGGCGAGGCCGAGCGGCTGGTGCTGAACGCCGTGGAAGGCGCGGGCTTCATCGGCATCGCGGTGGCGCTGATGGGCCGCAACCATCCCCTGGGCGTGTTCCTCGCCGCGCTTCTCTTCGGTTTCCTCTACCAGGGCGGCGGTGAACTGGCGCTGTGGACCTCGATCCCGCGCGAGCTGATCGTGGTCATCCAGGCGTTGGTGATCCTGTTCACCGGGGCGCTGGACAACATGGTGCGGATGCCGCTGGAACGGCTGTTCCTGTCGATGCGCAAGCGGGGAGGTGCGTGATGGATTTCGCGACCATCATCCAGATCCTCGATTCGGCCGTGCGGCTGATGACGCCCTTGCTGCTGGCCTGTCTGGCGGGGCTTTATTCCGAACGCTCGGGCGTCTTCGACATCGGGCTGGAGGGCAAGATGCTGATGGCGGCCTTTACCGCCGCCTCGGTCGCCTATGTGACCGGCAGCGCCTGGCTGGGGCTGATGGCGGGGATCGCGGGGTCGTTGGCGCTGTCGCTGATCCACGGCCTCGCCTCGATCACCTTCCGCGGCAACCAGTTGATCTCCGGCGTGGCGATCAACTTCCTCGCCTCGGGGCTGACGGTGCTGCTGGGCCAGAAGATCTTCGGCCTCGGGGGTCGCACACCCGCGCTGGAAGGCAATGCCCGCTTCGGCGAGATCACCCTGCCCTTCGCCGATGCGCTGCGCGACGTGCCGGTCATCGGGCCGATCTATGCCGAGTTGATCTCGGGCCATACGATCCTGGTCTACCTCGCCTTCGCCATGGTGCCGCTGACCTGGTGGGTGCTGAACCGCACCCGCTTTGGCCTCCGCCTGCGCGCGGTGGGCGAGAACCCGGCCTCGGTCGATACGGCGGGCGTCTCGGTCACGCGGCTGCGCTATGCCGCCATCGCCATTTGCGGCATCCTCTGCGGCATTGCCGGGGCCTATCTGGCCACCGCGCTGTCCGCCGGTTTCGTCAAGGAAATGACCGCCGGTCGCGGCTTCATCGCCCTTGCCGCGCTGATCTTTGCCAAGTGGCGGCCGTGGAGCGCGCTTGGCGCGACCTTCCTCTTCGGTCTCCTGGAGGCGATCGCCAACCGCTATCCCAATCTGGATCTCGGGATCATCACCATCCCGTCCATGTTCATGAACGCGCTGCCCTATATCCTGACCGTCATCATTCTGGCGGGCTTTGTCGGCCGCGCCATCCCGCCGCGCGCGGGCGGAGAACCCTATGTCAAAGAGCGCTGAACTTGTTGCCCTCATCCGCGAGCGCGCGGGTGAGGACGCCCCCGAATACGGTCTGATCCTCGGCTCGGGCCTTGGTCATATCTCGGGCACGGTGGACGGCGTCGCCATCCCCTATGACGAGCTGCCGGGCTTTCCCCATGCCGGGGTCTCGGGCCATGTGCCGCAACTGGTCATCGGCCAGTTGGAGGGCCGGCGCGTCGCCGTCTTCGGCGGCCGCTCGCATTACTACGAATCCGGCAACCCCGCCGCAATGCGCCTGCCGCTCGAGGTGCTGGCCGGGCTGGGGACCAAGAACCTGCTGCTGACCAATGCCGCCGGTTCGGTGCGCGATGAGATGCCGCCCGGTTCGCTGATGATGCTCTCGGACCATATCAATCTGTCCGGGGCCAACCCGCTGATCGGCGAAAGGACAGATGCGCGGTTCCAGCCGATGACGGATGCGCATGATGAGGGCCTGCGCCAGCGCCTCGCGGCCGCCGCCTTGGCCGAGGGGATCGACCTGCCCGAAGGGGTCTATTGCTGGTTCTCGGGGCCGAGCTTCGAGACCCCGGCCGAGATCCGCATGACCCGGATCATCGGCGGCGACGCGGTCGGCATGTCGACCGTGCCCGAGATCATCCTTGGCCGCTTCTTCGGCCTTCGCTGCGCCGCCATCTCGGTCATCACCAATATGGGCGCCGGCATGTCGGATGAATCGCTGAGCCACGAACATACCAAGGCCATGGCCCCCTTCGGCGCCGCCAAGCTGGAAAAGGTGCTGCGCCGGTTTCTGAGGGACGGCTAGGCGGTCAGGTATTTGTTGAACCAATCCACCGTCCGCTGCCAGGACAGGTCGGCCGCTGCCTGATCGAAACGCGGCGTCGAATCATTGTGGAAACCGTGATTCACCCCCGGATAGATATGGCCCTCATAGGTCTTGCCGGCGGCCTTCAGCGCCTCCTCATAGGCCGGCCAGCCCTCGTTGATGCGCTCGTCGAGTTCCGCATAGTGCAGGAGCAACGGCGCTTCGATCTTCGCCACATCCTCGATGGCCGCCTGCCGCCCGTAATAGGGGACCGAGGCGGCAAGCTCGGGATAGGCGACGGCCAGCGCGTTGCAGACGCCGCCGCCATAGCAAAAGCCCACCGCGCCGACCTTGCCGGTCGAATCCTCGCGCCCCATCAGATGCTCGGCCCCGGCGAAGAAATCGTTCATCAGTTTCGTCGGATCGACCGTCTGCTGCAACTCGCGCCCCTCGGCATCATTGCCAGGATAGCCCCCGACCGAGGTCAGCCCGTCCGGGGCCAGCGCCATGAACCCGGCCTTGGCCAGCCGCCGCGCCACATCCTCGATATAGGGGTTCAGTCCGCGATTCTCGTGCACCACCAGCACCGCCGGCAGCGGCCCCTCGGCCCCCGCAGGCCGCACCAGGTAGCCGCGCACCGTGCCATTTCCGTTGGGGCTGTCATAGGTGATGTATTCGGGCAGGATGGTCTCGTCGTTGAAATTCACCTGCTGGGCCATGGCGTAGTTCGGGCTCATCATCTGCAACAGCCCCACCGCCGTCACGCCACCCACGGCGAATTTCGCCGCCCGGTCCAGAAACTCGCGCTTGGTAATCATCCCATGGGCGTAATAGTCGTAAAGCTCGAGCAGTTCCTGATCGAAATCCTTCGCCGTCATCCGGTTCATATCCGCACCCTCCATCGCTTTTCCCGTGGAAAGTGTATGTCGGCTTCGCGCCGCACCCGTTCACAATCGGGCGACCTCGGCCTTGGATATTCACAAATGACCCACCCAGGGCGAATAGGTCAGCTCACGGTCCCGGCCAGCGCCGCCTCGACGCGGCTGGCGGCCGCCTCCAGATCGTCGAGGCTGTCCAGCGCCACCACGGCCTTCTCCCGCTCGGCATAGCGGCTGCGATGCTTCAGGTAGCGCGGGTCGTAATGGTCGCGCATCAGCCCCTCGGCCAGCGCCGCCCAAGCTCCGGCCTGCGCCTGAGCCAGCCACGACTCGATCCGTTCCGCCGGGTGCAGCGGTGCCAGCGCGGCAAGGATGGCTTCGAGACGCGCCGGATCGGCCACCACATCGGCATAGTCGCGGGCCGAATAGGCGGCGCGGGCAGTCACCGGCACATCAAGCCGGATGCGCGGGGCAGCGCAAAGCGCCTGCCACATCATCTTGGGCACGGTGATCTCGCCGATGCGGCTGCTTTCGGCCTCGACCAGCACCGGGCGGGCCGGGTCCAGCGCCTCGAGCGCCAAGGCCAGCCGCCCCTCGAAAGCCTTCTGGCTGGGCTGGCCACCTTCCATCGCGCCGAACAGGCTGCCGCGATGCCGGGCCAGCCCCTCGAGATCGATCACCTGATGGCCAAGCGCGGCCAGCCGGCCCAGAATGGCGGTCTTGGCGCTGCCGGTATTGCCGTCGATCACGATGACCGGCGATGGCACGAGCTTCTCCTGAACCCGCTCGACCACCAGCCGCCGCCAGCTTTTATAGCCGCCCTCCACCAGTTCCACCCGCCAGCCGATCTGCGACAGGATCGAGGCGAAGGACCCCGACCGCTGCCCGCCCCGCCAGCAATAGACCAGCGGTCGCCAGCTGCCGGGACGATCCGCCAGTGGTCCGGAAATATGGCGCGCGGCATTCGCGGCGACCAGAGCGGCGCCCAGCTTGCGGGCGTCGAAGGGAGAAACCTGCTTGTAGATGGTGCCGACCCGCGCCCGCTCGGCATCATCCAGCACCGGCAGGTTGATCGCGCCGGGCAGGTGATCCTCGGCGAATTCGGCGGGGGATCGCACGTCGATGATGTCGTCGAACCCCGCGCGGGCGGGGTGCGACACATCGCTGAGCCGGAGGGCCAAGTCAGTAGACGTAGACGGGGGTGCCGATCGGGATCTGGTCGTAGAGGCTCATCACCGCCTCGTTGCGCATCCTGAGGCAGCCATTGCTGACCGCGCGGCCGATCGAGCCGGGCTCGGTCGTGCCGTGGATGCGGATCGCAGTGTCCTGACCATTGGCGTTGTAGAGATAGAGCGCGCGGGCCCCCAGCGGGTTGCTGGGGCCGCCGGGCATGCCGTTCTCGTATTTCTTGTATGCGGCCGGGTTGCGCTTGATCATGTCGGGCGTGGGCTTCCAGCTGGGCCATTCGGTCTTCCGGCCGACGGTCGCGCGGCCCTTCCAGACCAGTTCGTCCTTGCCGACGGCCACGCCATAACGGACCGCCCGGCCCGGGGCGATGACGTGATAGAGGAAGAAATCCTTGCTGACCACGACGATACTGCCCACCTCGAACCCGTCGCGGATGGCGACCTCGGTCGGGGCATAGGGGTCGCGGGTGGCGGTCTGGGTCACTTGCGGGGCAGCGGGCGCAGCCTGCGCCAGCACCAGCGAGGGCGCGGCGATCAGCGGCAGGGCCAGCGAAATCATCTGTCGGCGGTTCATGAGATGGGAATCCTGTAACTGCTCGGTTTGGCCTTTCTCTATATGTTCCATGGCCAGAATGGCAATTCAATCCGACGCGAGGCATTTGCATCACCTTGACGCAGCGACCTCTAGGCCACATCTCTTGGTCATGGACAGCGCCTTCGCCCCTCATCGCGGCCCCGCGCCGCGCAAAGCCAGAACCCGCCCCGCGCATCTCTGCCGGGGCCGGGGCGGGCGGGGTTGTCGTTGTCACATGGCGGCGCGGCCTCGGCTGTTCCGCGCGGCGCCTGCGCATCCGGACCTGCCGCCCCTGCGGCTGTCCCTGCCGCAGCCCCTGGAGACTGCCGCCGTCCTGACACCGCGCCGCCCGCAGGCGCCCCCGATCCTGTTCGCTGAACCCCCTTTCAACGGATTCAGAACAGGACAACCCCATGTCATCCGCAACTGACGCCCACCGTCACCACGGCACCCACCCGCAGCGGTCCCTGACCGCGAACCACACCACGCTGAAGATCGAAGGCATGAGCTGTGCGTCCTGCACCGGCCGGGTCGAGCGCGCCCTGACCGCCCTGCCCGGCGTCGAGGCGGCCTCGGTGAACCTTGCCACCGGCCGCGCCGAGGTGACGCACAGCGCCGCCGTCTCGGCCGAGGCCTTGGCGCAGACCGTAACCGCCAAGGGCTATCCAGCCCAGCCCCGCACCGCCGATGCCGATCCCCATGCCGATCACCTGCATCATGACGAGGATGCGGCGACGCTGCGCCGCAACTTCCTCATCGCGCTGGCGCTGACCCTGCCCGTGTTCATCCTCGAGATGGGCGGCCATATCGTTCCGGCGCTGCATCACTGGCTTTACATGACCATCGGCACCCAGCCCCTATGGCTGGCCGAGATGGCGCTGACCACCCTCGTGCTCGCCTTTCCGGGCCGGGTGTTCTTCCGCATCGGCATCCCCGCGCTTTTGCGGGCCGCGCCCGAGATGAACAGCCTCGTGGCGCTGGGGGCCGGGGCGGCGTTCCTTTATTCCTCGGTCGTGACGCTGGCCCCTGCCCTGCTGCCGGAAAGCGCCCGTCATGTCTATTTCGAGGCGGCAGCGGTCATCGTCACGCTGATCCTCTTGGGCCGCTGGCTCGAGGCGCGGGCCAAGGGTCAGGCCGGCGCGGCGATCCGGCGGCTGGTGGAGCTGGCGCCCGATCATGCCATCGTCTTGCGCGATGGGGTCGAAGCGCGGGTGGCCGTGTCCGATCTTCACCCCGGCGATCTGGTGCGGCTGGCACCGGGTGAGCGGGTGGCAGTGGATGGCCAGATCACCGAGGGCCACGGGCTGATCGACGAATCCATGCTGACCGGCGAGCCGGTGCCGGTGGCGAAGACCACTGGCGATCCGGTGACGGGCGGCACGGTCAATGTCACATCGGCGCTGACCTACCGCGTCACCGCGACCGGGGCCGATACCGCGCTGGCGCGGATCGTCCGTATGGTCGAGGATGCGCAGGCGGCGAAGCTGCCGGTGCAGGCGCTGGTGGACCAGATCACCCGGGTCTTTGTCCCGGTGGTCATCGGCCTCGCGATCCTGACTTTCGCCCTGTGGCTGATCTTCGGCCCCGGACTTGCCCCGGCCTTCGTCGCCGCCGTCGCCGTCCTGATCATCGCCTGTCCCTGTGCGATGGGGCTGGCCGTGCCGGTCTCGATCATGGTGGGCACCGGGCGGGGCGCGGAACTGGGCGTGCTCTTCCGTCGCGGCGATGCGCTGCAACGGCTGGCCGAGGCCCGAATCGTCGCCTTCGACAAGACCGGCACGCTGACCAAGGGCACCCCGGCGCTGACCACGATGGCGACCGAGGGTATCACCGAGGACGAGGCGCTGCGCCTGACCGCAGCTGCCGAGTCGCGGTCGGAACATCCGCTGGCGGCGGCGCTGGTCAATGCGGCGCGCGAGCGCGGCCTGACCCTGCCAGAAGCCAATGGCGTCACCGCCAATGCCGGGCGCGGGCTTTCCGCAGAGGTCGAGGGCAAGCGCCTTTTGATCGGCAATCGCCGCGCTCTCGAGGAGACCGGGATCGATCTGGCCCCCGCGCTGATCGACCGCGCCGCTGAATGGTCCGCGAACGGTGCAACCCCGGTGCATCTGGCCGTCGATGGCCGTCACGTCGCGGCCTTCGCGCTGGCCGATCCGATCCGTGAGGGCTCGGTATCGACCATCGCGGCGCTGCATGGTCTGGGGACCCAGACGGTGATGATCTCGGGCGATACGCAGGCCACGGCGGATGCGGTGGGACGTCAGCTGGGGATCGACCGGGTGATCGGCGGCGTGCTGCCAGATGGCAAGCTCAAGGCGGTGCGCGAGATGGGCAAGGGCTCGGTCTTCGTCGGCGACGGCATCAATGATGCGCCGGCGCTCGCGGCGGCCGATACCGGCATTGCCATCGGCACCGGCACCGATGTCGCCATCGAATCGGCCGATGCGGTGCTGATCGGCGGCGATCCGGCGGGCGTCGTCACCGCCATCCGGCTCAGCCGGTCGGTGATGCGCAATATCCGCCAGAACCTGTTCTGGGCCTTCGCCTATAACGCCGCGCTGATCCCGGTGGCGATGGGGGCGCTGGTGCCCCTTGGCGGGCCGCAACTGTCTCCGATGCTGGGCGCGGGGGCGATGGCGCTGTCCTCGGTCTTCGTGGTCAGCAATGCCCTGCGGCTGAAGCGGGCGCCGTGATCGGGCGAAGGGCACTTCTGGCGGGGGCCGCTCTCTGGCCCCTTGCCGCATGGACCCAAGCAGCACGGGCCGAGACCGGGCCGCGCATCCTCGCATTCGGGGACAGCCTGACGGCGGGCTATGGCCTGCCGGCCAGCAAGGGGCTGGTGCCGATGCTGCAGGACTGGCTGGTCGCCCGCAGCACGCCCGCCCGCATCGTCAATCGCGGCCTGTCGGGTGACACCACCTATGGCGGTCGCGTCCGCATCCACTGGGCGCTGCGGGGCGGGGCCGATGCGGTGATCGTACAACTGGGCGGCAATGACATGCTGCTGGGCTGGTCCCCGGCGCAGGCCGAGGCCAATCTGGACGCGATCCTGACCACCGCAGGGGCCAAGGACCGCCCGCTGCTGCTGGTCGGCATCCATGCGCCGGGCAGGCGGCAGGACTGGCGCCGGGGCTGGGCCGGGATCTGGCCGCGACTGGCTGCGCGCCATGACGCCCTGCTGCTGCCCGATCTCTATGCCCCGCTGGCGGCGATCCCGGCAGGCGAGCGCAAGCCTTTCCTGCTGGACGATGGCATCCACCCATCGGCCAAAGGGGTGGAGTTGCTGGTCGGCCATCTGGGCCCGCAGGTGCAGGCCCTGATCGCGCGGGTCAGCGCGAGTTAGTTGCCGGCAGGGGCGCCGTGATCCATTTTACCATGGTCCATCTGGCTGTGATCCATGCCACCCGCCGCTTCGGGCTGGCGGTCATTGTCCACCGGAACCTCGACATCGAGGCTGCCGCAAATCCCGAGATCCAGCGCCAGTTTGACACCCGCGCCGTTCTCCAGCGGCTCGGTCAGCCCCATCAGCATGACATGATCGCCGCCCCGCGCCAGCGCATGGCTGGCCCCCGGCGCGATCTCGATCCCGCCCTCGATCGGGCCCATCTTCATGACACCATCGGCCTCTTGATGACTGTGCAGCTCTACCTTGGCGGCGGCATCCGAGCTGACCCCCTGCAGAGTGCAGGCGGTGGTGCCATGGTTCTCGATCACCATGAAGGCGGCGCCGGATTTCGGGTTCGAGGCCCGGGCATAGGCGTCATGGGCCATCAACCCGTCCTGCGCCATGGCCGCCAGCGGCAGCAGCGCCGCAGCAGCGGCGAGAAGTGCGATCTTCATTCAATCAGTCCTTGTCGTGAGTTCGTCTCTGGTCGCGAAGATCAGACCGAAGGCGGATCGCGCGCCTGTGCCAAGACTGGCGCGACCGGTTGGCCGTGGAGGACAAAAGGATCAAAACGCGCCGACAGGTTGCGCGGCGCAGGATCGGCGGCGGGGTCGGAATCGGAAAGCGCGGCCAGAAGCGCAAGCGCCATGTCGGGGCAGAAATAGGGACTTTCGACCGGCGCGCCATCGGGACCGTAGACCACGACCACTGCATGACCGGTGCAGAGGACCAGCCGCTCGCCGATCTGCGCCTGCCCCCGCGCCGCAGCCAGCGCATGGCCGGTCAGCAGGACCGAAAGGATCAGGATCAGGCAAATCAGGCGCATGGCCGGGACCCTAGCGCCCTCGCACCGAGGCTACAGCAGGCTTCCTGTCGCAGCGGCGATGCCGAGATCACAAACGCAAAAGCCCCGCCGTCACGGGCGGGGCGCAATGCGCGGCATTGACCGGGGATCAGGCCAGTTCGGCCGGACCCTCTTTCTTGGCGATCTCGCGCTTGATCTTGCGCGCACGATCCGACAGCTCGATATCCTTGGCTTTCGCCAGGAAGGCGTCCAGACCGCCACGGTGGTCAACCGAGCGCAGGGCTGCAGCCGAGATCCGCAGAGAATAGGTCTTGCCCATCTTCTCCGATGTCAGCGAGACATCGTTCAGGTTGGGCAGAAACCGACGCCGGGTCTTGTTGTTGGCGTGGCTGACATTGTTGCCGGTCATCGGGCCTTTGCCGGTCAGTTCGCAGACGCGCGACATGGTCGTATTCCTTCGTTGCAGCTCGGGCGGCCCGGTCGGCGCGCCGCCCCAATGTGAAAGGGCGCCGCTAGGCAGCGCCCGAAATTCCGTTCGCGGGTGATTAGTCCCTTGCGCGGCGGGCGTCAACCCCCGTTCAGCACCTGATCCCGGTAGGAGGCCGCCAGCGCCGCCATCGCCTCGCGCCAAGGGAAGGGGCCAAAGCTGATGCGCGCGACGCCCAGGGCCGCCAGTTCGGCAATCGCGGGCGCGGCGGGCGATTTCATGATGTTTACCGGCAAGGGGCTGGCCTTGCACAGCGCCTCGATCAGGCCCGGATCAACCAGCCCCGGTGCGAAGAAGCCGCTCGCCCCGGCATCGGCATAAAGCCTTGCGCGGTCAAGCGCCTGATCCATCAGCCCGGCATGGGCCGTGGCCGGGTTCTGCAGGAACAGATCGGTGCGGGCGTTGATGAACAGGTCCGTCGCCCGCCGGATGGCGACGATCAGACCCGCCATCTCGACCGCCGGGCGAATCCCCGATTCGGGCGGCATCCCGTCCTCCAGGTTGATGCCCGCCACCCCAAGCCCGTGAAGCCGGAGGGCGTTGCGGGCGACATCCTCAGGATGATCGGCATAGCCGGCCTCGAAATCGACGGTCAGCGGCAGGTCGCTGGCGGCGCGAATCCGGGCGGCCACAGCCAGCAACTCGCCAAAGGGCATCTGCTGGCCATCGGCATAACCGTTCGCCCCCGCGACCGAGGCGCTGCCGGTGGCCAGCGCCACCGCCCCGGCCCCCTCGACGGCACGGGCCGATCCGGCATCCCAGATGTTGAACAGGATCAGCGGCTTGCCGGGCTGGTGCAGGGACGCAAAGCTCATGCCGCCACCCCATAGCTGCGCTCGATCTCGATCAGCCGCTGCTTGCGCCACAGCCCGCCGGCATAGCCGGTCAGCGTGCCATCGGCACCGATGACGCGGTGGCAGGGGATGACGATGGCGATGCGGTTATTGGCATTGGCATTCGCAACCGCGCGGGTGGCTGTGGGCTGGCCGATCGCATGGGCCAATTCGGCATAGCTGCGGGTCTCGCCCGCCGGAATGCGGCGCAGGCCCTGCCAGACGCGCTGCTGGAAGTCGGTCCCGTGCAGTTGCAGGTCCAGCCCGAAAAGCGGGCGATTGCCGGCAAAGAACTCGGTCAGCTGCGCCTCGGTCCGGTCGGTGACTGCCGTTCGGCCAAGGCCGATGCGACCGCCGACATGGGCCGAGAGGCGCTTCAATCCTTGCGGCAGCGCCTTGCGATCGGTGAATTCCAGCAGATGCAGGGCGTCATCATCGGCAATGGCGATCATCCCCCCCAAGGGCGTTTCGATCCAGTCGGCGCGCAGGTCCGAGGGCTGGCGCATCTCGTGCGGGGGATGGCCGAAGAGGCGGGTAAAGGCGGCGCGGAAGCCGCTGGCCGAGTCAAAGCCGGCATCCAGCTGCGCATCGATCATGGCATGGCCTTTCGTCATGGTTTTCAGCCCGTTGCGCAGCCGCGCCGCGCGGGCGAGGTCAAGGAAGGTCTCGCCGAAATGGCGCTTGAAGGCACGGCGGATGGTCGAGGGGTCATGCCCCAGCGCCACCAGATCGGCCTCGCTCCACCGGCGCTCCGGGTCAGCCTTCAGCGCCGCGATCAGGCTGGTGATGGCGGCATGACCCTCGGCCTCGGGACCGGTCGGATGGCAGCGCAGGCAGGGGCGGAAGCCGGCGGATGCGGCTTCGGATGGGCTGGCGAACCAGCGGCAGTTCTCCAGGCGCGGCTTTCGCGCCGGGCAGGTCAGGCGACAGAAGATGCCGGTGGTGGTGACGCCGACATAGGCGCGGCCCTCGAAGGCGGGGTCGCGGGCGGACAGTGCAGCGTAAAGCGCGTCGGGTTCGGGCAGGTCAAACATGGTGCGGTCCTTGTTCATCTGCCTCCACCCTAGGTGATTCGGCCCGCCGGCGGGCCGCGAAATCGGGCGTCTATTCTGCCAGAGGCAGCCGGAGCTTCAACCGTTCAGCCAATCCAGCATCTCGGCAGCCGCCACGCCCGGCGCGGCCTTGCCATGGGCGACGGCCTCGCCGAGTTCCGCCAGACGGGCGCGGGCCTCGGGCGTGTCGAGCCGCGACAGCAGCCCGGCGCGCACCTCGGCCTGGAACCAGTAGCGCGCCTGACGCGCGCGGGTGGCGTCGAAATGGCCATGGGCGCGGCGCCAGCCGGTCAGGTGGCGCATCTCGTCCCAAGCCTGTTCCAGCCCGTCCCCGGTCGCGGCGGAAACGGCGTGGGCCAGCGGGAAATTCTCGGGGTCCTGCAGGCGCTTGCGCAAAAGCCGCAGCGCGCCGGCATAGTCCGCAACCGTGCGGCGGGCGGTGGGCAAGAGGTCGCCATCGGCCTTGTTCACCAGGATCAGGTCGGCCATTTCCATGATGCCGCGCTTGACCCCCTGCAATTCGTCACCGCCGGCGGGGGCGAGCAGCAGGATGAAGAGGTCCGACATTTCCGCCACCAGCGTTTCCGACTGGCCCACCCCCACCGTCTCGATCAGCACCACGTCGAAGCCTGCCGCCTCGCAAAGCCGGATCGCCTCGCGGGTGCGGCGGGCGACGCCGCCCAGTTCGGCGCGCGACGGCGAGGGTCGGATGAAGGCATTGGGGTTGCGCGACAGCTGCTCCATCCGGGTCTTGTCGCCGAGGATCGAGCCGCCCGAGCGTGCCGAGGAGGGGTCGACCGCCAGCACCGCGACCTTGAGGCCCTTTTCGGTCAGAAGCGTGCCGAAGGCCTCGATGAAGGTCGATTTGCCGACTCCCGGCGTTCCCGACAGCCCGATCCGCAGCGCCTGCCGGTCGGGCAGTTGCGACAAGAGCGCGATGGCCTCTGCACGGTGATCGGCGCGGGTCGATTCGATCAGCGTGATCGCGCGGGACAGGGCCCGGCGGTCGCCGTTCAGCAAGGGTGTCAGCAGATCAGTCATGCGGCCCCGTGTCAGGCGGGGGCTGACCGCCCCCACACCCCCGTGGATATTTGGACCAAGGTGAAATGCCAAGGGGGCGGGTGCCGTGGCGTCACGCGTTCAGGTGACGTCGATCTGCCGCCGTTCCTCGTAGATCGAGCCATCGTCATCATGCCAGCGGAACAGGAACTCGCCCGCTTCCGGCACCGTGGCGTGGAAGGCGAAATAGGGATTGGCGCTGATCCCCGGTCCAAGATCGACATCGATCACCGGCTGGTCGTTGAAGGTCACAGTGAGCCGGTTGATGATGCCGCGCGGAATGGTCCGGCCCTCGGCATCCTTGCGCAGCCCCGATTCCATCGGATGCGAGATCAGCGTCCTGACCTCGATCACCTCGCCCTTGGCGGCGGTTTTCGGAAGGCGCAGACGGGGCGTGACGTCGCGGGCCATGGCTCAGGCCCCGCAACCGCCGACGATCACCTCGACCCGGACCGAGGCACGGGCAAGGCTGCCATCCGCCAGCCGGGCGAGGGCGATGACCTCTTGCGTGCGCGCAAGGCGAATGCGGGTCGAGACGGCTTGCTGCCCCGACAGCGGGCCAAGGCGGAAGCGCGCAACCTGCGGCCAAGGGTTCTCGGGGGCCAATAGAAGGATCTCGGTCGCGCCGGGGGCATCGATACTCACCGGGACACTGAAGCCGTTCTCGGCGACCTCGGGCAGATCGAGGGTCACGCCGCTCCCGGCGGGCGTCACGCCGCCGGTGAAGGTGGCGATCAGTTGCTCCGCCGTCGGCTCTGCCGATCGCGCTGGTCGGGGCAACGCGGTCAGCGCGAACCCGGTCAGGCCCGCAGCGAGGATATCGCGTCTGTCGATCATCCTTCCCCCTCTCACGCGAAGGTTACGGCCAAGGGGCTCGTCAAGGCAAACGGAACCGGATTTCTGCTATAGGAGTAAGGCATCGATGAAGCGCGGGGGACGGACGGCAATGGCGGGCAGGATCGGATCATGGCTGGCGGCGCTGATGCTGTCGTTTTTGGGCGGGGCGGCGCTGGCCGAGACCGCACCCGACTGGCAGGCCGCGCCGGTCCGGCTGATGATGGTTGAACAGCAGGGCTGCGTCTATTGCGCGGCCTGGGATGCCGAGATCGGGCCGGGTTTCGGTAAAAGTGCCGAGGGCCGCACTGCCCCGCTGCTACGCGTGGATATCGACGGGCCATGGCCTGACGGAATCGTGCTTGACCGCAGTCCGTCGATGACGCCGACCTTCATCCTGCTGAAGCGCGGCGTCGAACTGGGCCGAGTCGAGGGCTATGTCGGCGATACCTATTTCTATCCGGTGCTCGCCGAGATGATGCAGGAAGCCGGGGTTCCGGTCCGACAAGGCCAGTAGGCCGAGATTTTTCGCCGGACAGAGAAGGCCCGGGCTTTTGCCGGGGGCGGGCTTGGGCTATGTCCGGGGCCATTCTCAGGACGAGGGCAAGCCCATGCATGACATTCGCGCGATCCGTGACAATCCCGAAGCCTTTGACGCGGCGCTCTCGCGGCGTGGGCTGGCGGCGCTGTCGCCCGCGATCCTGAAGCTGGATGCCGACCGCCGCGCCCGGATCTCGGAGGCCGAGGCGGCGCAGGCCGAGCAGAACAAGGCCAGCAAGGAAGTCGGCGCCGCCAAGGGCCGTGGCGACGAGGCCGAGTTCGAACGGTTGCGCGCTCTGGTTGCCGACAAGAAGGCCGATGTGGCACGGATGCAGGCTGAGGCCGCGGCGCTGGACGTGGAACTGCGCGACCTGTTGATGGGCATTCCCAATGCGCCGCTGGACGGCGTGCCGGATGGCAAGGATGAGAACGACAATGTCGAGATCCGCCGCTGGGGCAGCCCGCGCAATTTCGACTTCACCCCGGTCGAGCATTTCGACATTGCCGGCGTGAAGCCCGGCATGGATTTCGAGACCGCCGCCAAACTGTCGGGCAGCCGCTTCGTCGTGCTGAAGGGCGGCGTGGCGCGCCTGCACCGGGCGCTCGCGCAGTTCATGATCGACCTGCATGTGAACGCGCATGGGCTGGAAGAGACCTGGACCCCGGTTCTGGTCACCGAAGAAATGATGTATGGCACCAACCAGCTGCCGAAATTCGGTGAAGACAGCTATCAGACCCGCGAGGGCTATTGGCTGATCCCGACCTCGGAAGTGACGCTGACCAATACCGTGCATGGCGATCTTCTGGACCAGTCCGAGCTGCCGCGCCGGATGACCGCGCACAGCCAGTGCTTCCGCTCGGAAGCGGGCAGTGCCGGGCGTGACACCTCGGGGATGCTGCGCCAGCACCAGTTCGAGAAGGTCGAGATGGTCTCGATCACCGATGCCGAGACCGGTCTGGCGGAACATGCCCGCATGACCCATTGTGCCGAGGCGGTACTGGAGGCGCTGAACCTGCCCTATCGCACCGTCGTCCTGTCGACCGGCGACATGGGCTTCGGCGCGCGCATCACCCATGACCTCGAGGTCTGGCTGCCCGGCCAGGACAAGTATCGCGAGATCTCCTCGGTCAGCTATTGCGGCGATTTTCAGGCAAGGCGGATGAACGCCCGCTATCGTCCTGCCGGCGGTGGCAAGCCGGAATTCGTCCATACGCTGAACGGCTCGGGCCTTGCCGTGGGCCGGGCGCTGATCGCGGTGCTGGAGAACGGCCAGCAGGCCGACGGCTCGGTCGACCTGCCTGCGGCGCTGCATCCCTATCTGGGCGGGCGGACGCGTCTTGGCGCGGATGGCAAGCTGGTCTGAACCGATCGGGACAATCGTCACAACCCCGAGGCGAGGGGCGAAACCCGCGCCCTGTCTCGGGCGTTCCGGGTCATGTCCAGAGGTACTGCCTTTTCCGTGATCCTGGCGGTGGCGATCTTCATCGCCAGCGGGCTGGGCTTTGCGCTGACGCCGGAGCCGCTGGCGGTCGCGGGCTATCCCGAGACCGCCGCAGCGGCAGAGATGGCGGCGCTGACCAGCCTGTCGGCGCCGGGCCTTCCGACGGTGCCCGGCCCTGCCGATTACGGCGTCGATCTGGCCTCGCTGTTCCTCAGGCCAGAGCACGGGATGCTGTGGCTGCTGCTGCTCTGCGTCTGGGGGGCGCTTATGATCCATGCCTGGCAGGTTCTGGGCAGCGAATTGCGGGCGCGGCGGGCTGCGGCGGCGGCGAGTGGGGTTTCCCCTGCCCAAACTCCGGTCGCGCGCCCCAGCGTGGTCGAGGGACCGCCGACCCCGGGCGAGTTCGCCCGGCAGGTCGAGCGCGAGAACAAGCCCGCCGAGCACGCGGCGCTGACGCTGGCGCTGATCCTCGGCGCGGCCTGGCCCTGGGTCAGCCGTGACTATCCGGTAACCGGCTTCATGCTGGCCGCAGCCATGTTCGCGCTGTCGCTGACCGCCGCGCTACGCGGTCAGCAGGTGGGCGGGGCGATCCGGCGACTGCCGACCGTCGGCCTCTTCGCGGGCTGGGCGACGGCCGTGACCTATGCCGCCTTCGCGACGCTGGTGAACGGCCATCTGGGCATTCCGCCGGTCGCCGCCACCGCCATCGCCATGCTGCTCTGCGCCGGTGCCGGGATCGTGGTGCAACTGCGGCTTGGCGGCAGCGTCAGCTATTCCATCGCCATCATCTGGTCGCTGGTCGGGATGGCGATGGCCACTATGAGCAGCGACCCGACGATTGCCACGGTGGCCATCCTCGGCATTGCCGCGATGGCCATCGTGCTGGTGCGGGCCGCCAGCTAGCCCGGGTCAGGTGCCCTTGGGTTTCTGCCGGTTCTTGTGCTTCGACAGCGCGCCGGACTGATTGATCTTCGTCGCCTTGAACCGATAGGGGTTCTTGTCCCCCTGATCGCGGAACATCAGCCGGATCGGCGTACCGGGCATGTCGAAATCGGCCCTGAGTCCGTTGATCAGGTAACGCTGATAGCTGTCAGGCAGCTTGTCGGTATGGGTGGCCTTGACGATGAAGGCAGGTGGCCGTGTCCGCACCTGTGTCATGTAGCGCAGGCGGATGCGGCGGCCACCCGGCGCGGGGGGCGGATGCGCCTCGGTCATCGCGCCCAGCCACTGGTTCAGCTTGGCGGTCGAGACCCGGCGGTTCCACACCTCGTGCGCCATCAGGATGGCATTGTGCAGCCGATCGAGCCCCTTTCCGGTCTTGGCCGAGACGGTCACCAAGGGCGCGCCCTTCAGCTGCGGCAACAGGCGCTCGAAGCTTTCGCGCAGCTCTTTCAGCTTCTCGGGCTTGTCCTCCTCGAGATCCCACTTGTTCGCCGCCACCACGACCGCCCGACCCTCGGTCTCGGCATAGTCCGCGATGCGCAGGTCCTGCTGTTCGAAGGGGATGGCCACGTCGAGAAGCACCACCACCACTTCGGCAAAGCGCACGGCGCGCAAGCCATCGGCCACCGACAGCTTTTCCAGCTTGTCATTGACCTTGGCGCGTTTGCGCATCCCCGCCGTGTCGAAGATGCGCATGGGCGTGCCCATGAACTCGGTCGTGACCGAGATCGAATCGCGGGTGATGCCGGCCTCGGGTCCGGTCAGCAGCCGGTCCTCGCCGATGATCTTGTTGATCAGTGTCGATTTCCCGGCATTCGGACGACCGATGACCGCGAGTTGCAGCGGACGCGCCTCGGAGGGGCGCCAATCCTCGGCGCCCTCGCCCGACTCGGCGTCTTCCTCGGACAGGTCCACGTCGAACTCGGGTTCGATGGGTGCCGGGCGCTCGGCCTCGACCTGGTCGGCCAGCGGCAGAAGCGCGCGATAGAGGTCATCCATCCCCTCGCCATGCTCGGCCGAGATGCGAAGCGGCTCGCCCAGACCAAGGGCATAGGCCTCCATCGCACCGCTCTCGCCAGCCCGGCCTTCGGCCTTGTTCGCGGCGACGATGACATGCCGGGCGCGTCGGCGCAGGATCTCGGCGAAATACTCATCCGCCGCGGTCACGCCCACGCGGGCATCCACGACGAAAAGGCAGATATCGGCCTCGTCCACGGCCCGCTCGGTCAGGCGGCGCATCCGGCCCTGCAGGCTGTCATCCTCGGCAATCTCCAGACCGGCGCTGTCGATGACGATGAAGCGCAGGTCGCCCAAACGCCCCTGCCCTTCGCGCAGGTCGCGGGTGACGCCGGGCTGGTCATCGACCAGCGCCAGCTTCTTGCCAACCAGACGGTTGAACAGGGTCGATTTGCCGACATTCGGACGGCCGACGATGGCGAGGGTAAAGCTCATCGGAACGCGTGCAGTTGGCCCGAACGGGACACGACGTAAAGGGTTTGCCCGGCCACGACCGGCGCGGCAGCTGCGCCACCCGGGATCTGGCCCTGACCGACCAGCGCCCCGGTTGAGGGATCGAAGGCCCGAAGCACCCCGTCCGAGGAGGCGACGAACAGCCGCCCGCCGGCCAGAACCGGGCCGTAATGGGCGTGGATGCTGTCCTGCTTCTTCACCTTGCTGTCGGTGTAATAGGGCAGCGCCACCTGCCAGACCTCGCCACCGCTGGCGGCATCGAGGCGCACCAGCTTGGCTTCGTCATTGACGGCAAAGATCGAACCGCCAGCCGGCACCACGGGCGAATTCGCGCCCTCTCGCGCCGACCACAACTGCCCGCCGGTTGCCATGTCGAAGGCGTCGATGCGGCCCGAGGAGGTGCCGGAATAGACCGTGCTGCCCGCGATCACCGGATCGCCGGTCACATCGCGGATCGAGGCGATGGCGCGGCCGACGCGGATGCCGGCGACCTGCGCCGACCAGTTGGTCAGCCCGCTGGCGGTATCGACGGCCATCAGCTGGCCCGAAGGGAAGGGGAAAATGACGGTATTGCCCGAAACGGCGGGGGCCGAGACGCCCATGACACCCGAGGACGAGGTATTGCCCGAGGTCTGCCACAGCACCTTGCCATCCTCGGCCCTGACTGCCCAACCGGTCGAATCGCGCGCGGCGACATAGACCACGCCGTTCTGCACCGCTGGGGCGCCGCTGACCGCGACATTGACCCGCTGGCGCCACAGGACGCCGCCCGAAGCCGCGTCCATGGCGACCAGTTCGCCATAGCCGGTGGTAACGAAAATCCGCCCGCCCTCATAGGCGATGCCGCCGCCCGAGGCGCTGTCGCCATTCTCGCTTGGGGGCGTGATGTCGGTGGACCAGACCCGCCCACCGCTGGTTGCGGTCGCGGTGACGCGAGCGCGGCTGTCCAGCGTGAAGATCATCCCGGCGGCCACGATCGGATCGGCGGTGATGCGGTGACGGCGGTCATCGCCCTGCCCGATCGGCGCGCTGAAGACGCGGTTGGTGCCGGCGGCCAGCGCAACATGACCGGGCATATGCGCGGCATTGCCGGCGCGGTGGGTCCAGTCGGCATTGCTGCGCGCGGCGGGCAGGCCGACAGCCGTCGGCGCAACCGCCGTAGGGCCGAGCACCGCCGGGCCGTCGGGCGAGTTCACCGCCATCGGGTCCAGCCGCTCACCCGGCAGGATCGTTTCGCGGTTGCAGGCGCTCAGCAGCAGAACCGCTGCAAGCGGCAGGGCCCAAGCGGCGGCATGTTTGCGCGGCGTGATGCTCATCCTGGACTTCCCTCGTTCCCTGTTCGGCCGGGTTGATGCCGGTCCGGCGTTTGTCATGGTCCGGCCCGGCAGGCCCGGCAACCCCTTGGGATCACTCGACGGCCGGGGTAATATCGGTCGGCTCGGGCTCGACGCCCATGGCGATCATCATCTCGGAAAGGCGGCGACGCAAGCCTTCGCTGAGCCCGTCCTTCTGCTGGATCTGCCGGATCAGCGTCACCGCATCCTCGTTCCGGCCTGCGCCCATCAGCGCCACAACCTGCTGTTCCAGTGCCAGAAGCTCGAAGGGCGCGCCGGGCTGGGCCAGTTGCGACAGGATCTGGTCGCGTTCGGCCGGGTCCATGGCCTCGCCCTCGGCCAGCACCATCTTCAGCCGGGCAAGGTCGCGCATGGCGCGGTTTTCCTCGCCGGCAAAGCCCGCAACCGCCTCGAACCGCTCGCCAGCGGCGGCGGCATCACCCTTGGCGATCAGCGCATTGCCTTGCATCATCCCGGCCAGCGCGGCCTGTTCGCTGTCCTGAGCGACGTCAAGCGCGGCCAGCGCTGTGGCCGGGTCCTCGGCGCTCTCCGCCGCAAGGATGGCGTCACCGAAAGCCTCGGCCGATTTCTGCGCGCTGGCGATGCTGTATTCGCGCCAAGCGGCGCCGGCGACGACGGCCAGGATCAGCGCGAGACCGATCCAGCCATAGCGGCGGAACATGCCGAACAGCCGGTCACGGCGAAGATCCTCGGTCACTTCGTCGATGAAGCTGTCATTCTGGTTCGCCATGGGCCGTCTTCCATCATTCTCTTGACGGCTTCGCTCTTACACGCAGCGGGGCGGAATTGCCAATGGCAAGCTGTCGTGAGGGGTGTCGCCCCGCGTCCGGCCCACACGCCCGGCCTCCCGCTCAGCTCTCGGGGCCGGTCTCCATCTTGCCCTGGTCGCGCAGATCGTCAAAGCGCTCATGCGCCGCCTCGGCCTCTTCGTCGCGCCCCGGGGTCGGCGGACCAAGATCGACAACGGTGATCTCGGGCGGGACGCCAAGGCGCATCGGCAGGACCGAACAGCCGATCCCGCCCGAGACGACCAGCACCCGGCCCTCGTCATCGTCATAGCGCCCCCAGGACCATTTCTCGTTATCCGAGGCCATGATCAGCGGCGCGCTGCCGGCCACCCGGATCTGCCCGCCATGGGTATGGCCCGACAGAGTCAGGGAGACGCGTTTGCGGGCCTTGCCCAGATGATCGAAAAGGTCGGGCTCATGCGCCATCAGCACGATCGGCGCATTATCCCTGATGCCCTTCAGCGCGGCATCGAGATCATCCATGCCAACACCGTCGGGCCCCTCATCAAAGGGCCGCTGCTCGCCCACCCCGGCCAGCCAGAAGCCGTCGGCGCCACCGATGCGCACATGCTTGTTGTCGAGAACCGGGATGCCGGCACGCTCGAGCTCCCGCTCGGCCTCGATCGGGCCCGAGCGGCGCTCCTGCGCCTCGGGGTCCTGCCACCAGTCATGGTTGCCGACCACGGAATAGGTGCCGCCGGGTGCGGTGAAATCCTTGAGCCGGGCGATGATCTCGCGCTTGCCGGTGCCGCCGAGGGTGAAGGGATGGGCGGCGCTGAAATCGCCCAGCAGAATCGCCACATCGGGCTGCAGCGCATTGGCGCGGGCGACGATGCGGCTGACGCGGTTCAGGCCGATATGCGGCCGGCCGGCGTGAAGGTCGCTGATGATGACCAACCGGGCCGGCTTGCGACCGCGCCATTCCGGCAGTTCGACCCGCCAGCGCACCACGCGCAGCATCATCGCCGGCTCCCACCAGAGCGCATAGGCGGCAAGACCTGCCAGCCCCGCCAGGGCGACCGAACCGAGGCCGATGCCGCTGCGGCGCAGGGCGGACGGGCGTTTGCGGACTATGGGCTGGGACATGCCTTCTCTCCTTCGACTGCGGCGGTCGGTCCGGTGCCGCTTGGCCAGCCGGGTTCAGCCGCTCAACCAGCGAGAGAGGGTCCCGGTTCCGGTCCTTCCGACATCAAAACGGCCCGCCTTTCGGGGCGGGCCGTGATGATCTGACATCGGGTCTCGCGTCGATCAGAGGCGCGAGGCGACGTTTTCCCAGTTCACCAGCTTGTCGAGGAAGTTGGTCAGATAGGCCGGGCGCTTGTTGCGGAAGTCGATGTAGTAGGAATGCTCCCACACGTCGCAGCCCAGAAGCGCAGTCTGGCCATAGCAGAGCGGGTTCACGCCGTTCTCGGTCTTGGTGATCTTCAGGCTGCCATCCTTGTCCTTCACCAGCCAGGCCCAGCCAGAGCCGAACTGGCCGGCACCGGCAGCGCTGAATTCTTCCTTGAACTTGTCGACCGAGCCGAAGCTTTCGGTGATTGCCTTTTCCAGCGCGCCCGGAATGGCACCCGATTTCGGACCCATCATTTCCCAGAACTGGCTGTGGTTCCAATGCTGGCTGGCATTGTTGAAGATGCCGTTCTGCGCGACCGCACCATCCTTGAATGTGCCGGAGACGATATCCTCAAGCGACTTGCCGGCCCATTCGGTGCCGTCGATCAGCTTGTTGAGGTTGTCGACATAGGCCTTGTGGTGGATGTCGTGGTGGTATTCCAGCGTCTCCTTGGACATGCCGGCCCCAGCCAAGGCGTCGTGAGCGTAGGGAAGATCGGGAAGCGTGAAAGCCATTTTCCAGTCCTTTCTGAGGGGTGGCGCGGATTCGGGACGCAACGTCCCGCATTACGCAGGTCAACGCAAGGGCGGAAAACCAGTTCCGCTGCAGATGCTGCAAGCGGGGGATCAGGCGCGGTCCAGCACCTCGACAGCAAGGATGGTGGGCAGGTGGCGGGCGATTTCCTGCCAGTGGTCGCCCTCATCGGTGCTGGCAAAGACCGAGCCGCTGTTCGTGCCGAAATAGACCCCCGCCGGCTCGCGACGATCGCCGGCCATCGCCTGACGCAGCACGGTGAAGAAGCAGGCGGTCTGCGGCAGCCCGTCGCGCAGCGCCTGCCAGCTTTGCCCGCCATCGCGCGAGCGCCAGACGGCGGCGGCGGCATCCGGGGGAAAGCGGCCGATGCTGTCGCCGTTCAGCGGCAGGGTCCAGAGGGTCGCGGCATCGCGCGGATGGACATGGATCGGAAAGCCGAAGGTCGAGGGCAGGCCCTCGGTGATATCCTCCCAGCTGCGCCCGCCATCCGGGGATCGCCAGACGCCGTGATGGTTCTGCTGATAAAGCAGCTGCCCCTCGCCCGGCGCGCGCACGAGGTTATGGACGCAGTGCCCGACCTCGCCATCGCGCGGCGCGGCGGGGTGGTGGTGCTGGCCGCAGGCTTCGGCGTTGGACAGGAGGTTGCGCCGCTCCCAGCTGAAGCCGCCATCCTCGGTCTGGAACACGCCCGCCGCCGATATGCCGACCCAGAGGCGCTTGGGATCGGTCGGATCGGCGACGATGGAATTCAGGACCAGCCCGGCCGCCCCACCGTTCCAGCTTTCCGCCGAGGGGTGATCGCTGAGCCCGTCGAGTAGCTGGAAAGTTTTTCCATTATCCTCGCTGACCAAAAGGCTCGCGGGCTTGGTGCCGGCATAGAGCTTGCCGTCCGCAAAGCCCAAAGACCAGATCTGCTGGAACTGGTCGGCGAAGGGCAGCGGCTCATCGGTCCAGCCGATCATCTGGGCGAAATCGGGGTCATTCGCCGCCCAGTCATCCATCTGGCCCTTGGTCAGGCGCGTGAGGCTCCAGCTTTCTCCGCCATCCTCGGACCGCCAGACGCCGGCGCCATGCCAGTCACCGCCACCGCCCGCCCAGATGGTCCCGCTGGCCGGATCGCCGGCGAGATGGTTGATCGGCCAGCCGTCGCAGAAGGGACCGCTGACGGTCCAGCCGTCGCGGTTCGTACCGCCGCTGATGAGAAAGGCGCCCTTGGTGGTGCCCACGAGGATCGTCAGGTCGGCCATCTGCGTGCTCCGGTCTTGCCGCCGAAACCCTAGCACGGCGTCGGGCGACAACCTAGCGGGTCAGCAGGGCCAGCAGGTCCCTGAGATCAGCGCCGCGGCTGTCACTGTCGGCCGGCGCCAGCAGTTCCAGCCCCAGATGCGCGGCATAGATGAGGCGCGCATTGCGCGTGGCGTCACCGCCCATCCCGGCCAGTTGATCGCGCAGATAGGCCAGCCGCTGCTGATCGACCCGCGCGACAGCCTCGGCGGCCAGCGGATCATGGCGCGACCAGCCGCGGATGGCCTGCTCGGCGGCGTGGTCGGGCGCGGGATCGGCCGGGTCGGGCAGCGCGGTGGCCAGCGCGATCAGCGCGGCCAGCCGCGATGGCGGATCGGGATGGGTCTCGGCCAAAGCGATGATCTCGTCGGTGCAATGACGCTGCCAGCAGGCAAGGATCGCCGCCTTGTAGGCCGGCAGATCCCTGAAATGCCAGTAGAACGAGCCCTTGGTCGCGCCGATGTCGCGTGCGATCGCCTCGGCCCTGAGCGCAGCCGGGCCGCCCTGCGCAAGGGCATCGAGCCCCGCCTTGATCCAATCCTCGGGTGAGAGTGCGCGTTTTGTCATCGCTAAACCATACGGTAGCGTATTGACTCACGCAAGCCGAGAGGTCTAGCCATACGCAGCCGTATGGAGGGCATCATGAACAAGGAATTCATCGGACTCGCGCTGCTGATGGCAGGCACCGCGGTCGGGCATGTGGTTCTGGGCGGGCCGGATTATCCCGAGCAGTTCAGCGCGGTGCTGGAGTCGGACCGGCTGCGCGCCATGGCACTGGCGCTGTGGCACGCGGCGACCGTCGCGTTGATCGCTTTCGCGGCCTGCTATCTGCTGCTGGCGCGCGGGCCGAACCCGGCACTCTTGTGGATGACATCGCTGATCCAGCTGGGCTGGGTGGCGCTGTTCCTGTTCTATGGGCTGACCAATCTCGGCGAGATCTGGACCCTGTGGCAATGGGTGCTGTTTCTGGCCTTCCCGCTGCTGGCCTTCTGGGCCGAGCAGCGACGCAGCGCCCGCCCCGCCTAACGCGGGTCGAGATCGCTGCCCGGAATCGCCGCGTTCTGCAGGATCAGGCCAAGGTAATCCGCCGTCGAACGCATGCCGATGACGCGGAACCCCTTGCCCTGCCGCCAGAAGGCAACGGCGGTCTGGGCAGCGCGGGTGCGGCGCAGCCCGTCCTTGGGGAAGGCCCCGAAATCGACCGGGCAGAGCTTTGACAGAACCTGATCGGGTTTGGCGCCGGTCAGGTCAAAGACCGCGCGCAGGTCCGAGACATCGGCCACCAGCGCGTGCTCTCCCACCAGCGCCTGCTGCAGATCGGCCAGCGCGGCGGCAACCTCGCCGGCGGGCAGGATCAGCAGCAGTTCATCCGGCGACATCCAGCCAAGGCTGCGGCTGCCATCGGAGACGATGCGGGTCGGTTCGGGGATCGCCAGCCCTGCGGCCTCGGCGATGGCATCCCCGGCCCGCGCCAGATCGGCGCGGATCAGGATCATGCCAAGCCCGTCCACACGGGCGACGGTTGCCAGCGCCTCAGCCATTCAGACGCCCCCCTTCCTTGTCATAGAAGACCGGATCGACGATGCGCGCCCGGATGGTTTCGCCCGAGGGCGTGGGGAAATCGATCACTTGCCCCATGCGTTCCGGCCCGTGCCGCACCAGTCCCATGGCGATGGGGCGGTTCAGCGTCGGCGAATGATAGGTCGAGGTCACGCGGCCCTGCATCTTCTTCTGGCCATTGGCGTTCTCGCCCGCATCGACGGCATAGGCGCCATCGGGGATCATCCGCCCGTCGAGGCTTTCCAGCCCGACCAGCCGCCAGCGATTGCCATCGATCATATGGCTGCGGGCCTGCGCGCGCTTGCCGATATAATCAGGCTTCTTCTTCGAGATCGCCCAGCCCAGCCCCAGATCCTGCGGGATCACGGTGCCGTCGGATTCGTCCCCGATCATGATATAGCCCTTCTCGGCGCGCAGGATATGCATCGCCTCGGTGCCATAGGCGGTCACGCCCAGGTCGCGCCCGGCCTGATGCAGTGCCTCCCACAGTTCCAGCCCGCGCCCGGCGGGAACGGCGAGTTCGAAGCTGAGCTCGCCCGAAAAGCTGATGCGATAGATGCGGGCCGGGATGCCGGCCAGTTCGCCCTCGGCCCAGGCCATGAAGGGCAGGGCTTCGGGCGACACGTCGATGGTGCCGGGCAGGCGTTGCAAGAGCTCGCGCGCCTTGGGACCGGCAACGGCGACCTGTGCATATTGCTCGGTGGCATTGGCGGTATAGACCTGCCAGTCCCACCATTCGCATTGCAGCCAGTCCTCCATATGGGCGTGGATGCGATCCGCGCCGCCGGTGGTGGTGTGGCACAGCCAGGTGTCATCCGAAAGCCTTGCGACCACGCCATCATCGCTGAGGAAGCCGTTTTCGCTGCAGACGAGACCATAGCGGCACTTGCCGACCGGCAGGGACGACATCATCCCGGTATAGATCATGTCGAGGAAGCGCCCGGCATCGGGACCCTTGACCAGAATCTTGCCGAGGGTTGAGGCATCGAGCAGCCCGACCGAGTTCCTGACCGCCAGAACCTCGCGGGCGACGGCGGCATGAACATCCTCGCCGCCCTTGGGATAGGCATAGGCACGGCGCCAGAGGCCCACTGGCTCCCAATGCGCACCATTGCGCGCGTGCCAGTCATGCATCGGCGTCTTGCGCAGCGGCTGGAAGGCATCGCCCCGCGCATCGGCGGCGATGGTGCCAAGGGTCAGCGGCGTATAGGGCGGGCGGAAGGTGGTGGTGCCGGTGGCCGGGATCGGCTGGTCCAGCGCCTTGGACAGAATGGCGAGGCCGTTGATATTGCTGACCTTGCCCTGGTCCGTCGCCATGCCAAGCGTGGTGTAGCGCTTGGTATGCTCGACCGAGGCATAGCCCTCGCGCGCGGCCAGTTCGACATCAGTGACCTTCACGTCGTTCTGATAGTCGAGCCACATCTTCGCGCGCAGCTTGTAGGGCGCCTGCGCCGGCATGACCCAGACGGGCTGGGTCTGGCCCTCGTCACGCTCCAGATCGCCGGCCGCGCGCAGATCGCCCGCAGCCGCGCCGACGGCGGTGACATTGCCCTTGCCATCGGCACCCAGAGGCGGGCGGTCGGGGTCGGGGCGAAACATGGCCTGCGCCTCGTCCCAGATCAGCTTGCCGCCGCAATGGCTCCACAGATGCACGACCGGGGACCAGCCGCCCGACATGGCGACCACGTCGCAATCGATGCCGCCGGTGACATGGCCATCACCCGACTGGTCGCAGATCGACACGCCCTCGACCTGACGGCTGCCCTTGACCTTGGCGATGGCGGTATTGGTCAGGACCGGAATATTCCGGGCGCGGACGGCCTGCACCAGCTCGCCCTCGGCCTGCACCCTTGCATCCAGCACGGCGGCGACCTCGAGTCCCGCATCGGCGGCGACCAGTGCGGTGCGATAGGCGTCGTCGTTGTTGGTGACGACGACGACGCGCTGGCCGAGCGCAACCCCGTAATCCACGATGAAATCGCGCACAGCCGATGCCAGCATGACGCCGGGAACGTCATTGCCAGAGAAGGCCAGCGGGCGTTCCAGCGCGCCGGTCGCGGTGATGACCTGCCCGGCGCGGATGCGCCACAGACGCTGGCGCGGGATACCGGCGTTCGGGTCGTGATCGGCCAGCGCCTCACGCGCCAAGAGATAGCCGTGATCGTAGAGCCCGGTCGCCATGGTGTTGCGGCGTAGGGTCACGGTCTTCTTGGCCCGCAACTCTGCGAGCAGCGCCTCGATCTCGGCCTCGCCGCCCTTGTGATCGACCGGCGTGCGGCCGCCCCAGTTCGGCGACTGTTCCAGCACCAGAACGCGCCTGCGCCCCTTGGCCGCCGCCAACGCCGCCTTGAGGCCGGCGATGCCGCCGCCCACCACCACGACATCGGCGAAGTCATAGGCCTGTTCGTAACGATCCGGGTCGGGATCGGTCGGCGCGCGGCCAAGGCCGGCGCTGCGACGGATGATCGGCTCGAAGAGATGTTTCCAGAACGGGCGCGGATGGATGAAGGTCTTGTAATAGAACCCGGCCGGCAGCATCGGCGACAGCCAGTTGTTGATCTCGCCCACATCGGCATCCAGCGATGGCCAGCAATTCTGGCTGCGCAGGATCATGCCCTGCACCAAGGCCGTGGTGGTGGCGCGCTGGTTCGGCTCGAACCGGCCGCCCTGCCCCAACCCGAAAAGGGCATTGGGTTCCTCGGCGCCCGAGGCGACCGGGCCGCGCGGGCGGTGGTACTTGAACGAGCGGCCCATCATCAGCTGGCCATTGGCCAGCAGCGCCGAGGCCAGCGTATCGCCCTCGAGCCCGCGCAGATGGCGGCCGTCAAAACGGAAGGGCAGTTGATAGGCGCGATCGATCAGGCGGCCGCCCTTTGGCAGCCGGAAGGGGCGGGATTGGCTCATGGGCGGAACGTCCAGTCAGGGCGGGCAGCGGTGATGGCGGCGATGACCTCGTCGGTCGGCGCGGGGGTCTGGGCCTTGTAGGTCGCATAGACCTGCAGCGTGGCGGTGTCGCGGGCGGCGAGGAACCACTTGCCGCAGCCATAGGCATGGCGCCAGCGTTCGAAATGCACGCCCTTGGGATTGGCGCGGGCGAACATGTAGGCCTCGAAATCCTCATCCGATCCGGCGGGACCGATGCGCTTCAGATGCGCCTCGCCGCCGGGGGCCAGTTCGGTTTCCTCGGCGCGGATGCCGCAATAGGGGCAGGTCAGCGTCAACATGCGGTCACTCCTTCGGCGGAAGTTCTGAGGCGTTTTCAAGGGCGAGGGCAAGCAGCCGGGCGCGGCTTTCCTCATCGGCCTGCGCCTCGCCGGTCAACATGACGAAGCCGCCCATCACCCGGTCCGCCATCGCCATCACGGCAACGCCCGGCAGGGCCAGCGCCGCTGCCTCGTGCGTCTTGCCCACGCGATAGAGCAGCGCCCCGGTCGACATGACGCCGGTCAGCATATGGCCGCCGCGCATGAAGCCGAGGCCGCCGAACATCTTCTTTTCGGAAATGCCGTCCAGCGCGGAAAGATCGTCGCGCATCATCTCGGCGGCGCCGGGGTCAATGGCCATCGCCGCCCCCCTGACACGCGAAGGCCGGGGGCTGACTGCCCCCGGACCCCCGTGGATAGTTGGACCAAGGCGAAAGCAAGAAGGCTTTCGCGCTCAGTGCCCGATCAGTTCGACGGAGCCGGAGCGGTGGTTTCCGCAGCAGCGTCGGAAGCGGCATCCGCGGCGTCGGCAGCAGCGTCAGCGCTGGCATCGGCAGCATCGGCAGCCGCATCAGCGGTCGCGTCGGCAGCATCGGCCGCAGCGTCGGTCGCGGCATCGGCAGCTTCACCGGCAGCGTCGGCAGCGGCATCAGCCGCGCCAGCGGCGGCATCGGCAGCGCCGGCAGCCGCATCGGCAGCAGCGTCAGCGGCCGGGGCTTCAGTGGTTTCAACGGTGACCGTGGTGTCGCCAGCGTCGGTCGCTGCGGTTTCCTCGCCACCACCCATGAGCCAGAAGATGACCAGCACCGCGACGAGGATGCCGCCAACGATGAACCAGAGCGAGTTATTCTTTTGTTCAGCCATGATAATCCCTTTGTGGCTTTGGCAGGTCTGTGGCCGCTCAATTCGCGCGGTGGCACAAAGGTTCCCTGAAAACTGACAATCATCAACCGTCCCCGCTCAATGCGCCACGCCGGCGGCGACGGATTCGTCGATAAACCGCCCCTCGCGGAAGCGGTTCAGGCCGAATTCCGCCGACAGCGGGCCGGGTTGGCCCTTGGCGATCAGCTCGGCCATGGCCCAGCCCGACCCCGGAATCGCCTTGAACCCGCCGGTGCCCCAGCCGCAGTTGACGAAGACCCCGCCGACCGGCGTGGTCGAGAGAATCGGCGAGCGGTCCCCGGTCATGTCGACGATGCCGCCCCATTGCCGCAGCATCTTCAGCCGCGACAGCATCGGGAAGGTTTCGACCAGCGCACGCACGGTTTCCTCGACATGGTGCCAGCTGCCACGCTGCGTGTAATTGTTGAATCCGTCGGTGCCGCCGCCGATCACCATCTCGCCCTTGTCGGATTGCGACAGGTAGCCGTGAACGGTGTTGGCCATGACCACGACATCCATGCAGGGCTTGATCGGCTCGCTGACCAGCGCCTGCAAAGCGATGCTTTCAATGGGCAGGCGGAAGCCGGCCATCTCGGCCAGCTGGCTGGAATGGCCGGCGACGACCAGCGCCAATTTGTCGCAGCCGATCCGGCCCTTCGAGGTATTCACCGCGCGGACCTGCCCGCCCTCGGTCTCGACGCCCGTGACCTCGCAATTCTGGATGATGTCCATGCCCATGTCGCTGCAGGCCCGGGCATAGCCCCAGGCCACCGCGTCATGCCGCGCCGTGCCGCCACGCGCCTGGTAAAGCCCGCCCAGCACCGGGTAGCGCGGCCCGTCGATGTTCATGATCGGCACCAGTTCCTTCACCCGCTTGGCGTCGATCCACTCGGTCGAGACCCCTTGCAGCAGGTTGGCATGGACGGTGCGCTTGTAGCCGCGGGCCTCATGTTCGGTCTGGGCCAGCATGATCAGGCCGCGCGGGCTGAACATGACGTTATAGTTCAGGTCTTGCGACAGGTTCTCGTAAAGCTTCAGCGCCTTGTCATAGATCGCCGCCGAGGGATCCTGCAGGTAGTTCGAGCGGATGATGGTGGTGTTGCGACCGGTATTGCCGCCGCCCAGCCAGCCCTTCTCGATCACCGCCACATCGGTGATGCCGAAATTCTTGCCGAGGTAATAGGCGGTGGCGAGGCCATGCCCGCCGGCACCGACGATCACCACCTGGTACTTGTCGCGCGGCGTCGGGCTGGCCCAAGCCCGGTTCCAGCCGGAATGCTGGCGTAGCGCCTCGCGTGCGATGGCAAAGACCGAATAGCGGCCGGAACGGGCGGGCGTGGGCATGGTGGATTCCCCGGCTTGGTGTCGCGGCCACCATGGCCCGGCAGGGGGGCCACACTCAAGGCGTGAAGCGGCAGATCATGGCGAAATGCGACACGCCCTCGCGCGGTTTTGCGCAGCCGGGGCTTTTGCCAGGGCCGCAAAGCGGCTAGGTCGGCAGGGCAAGGGGGAAGTTGCCGATGATGTTTTGGTTTTTCTGCGCCGCTCTGGTTGTCATCGTCGGTCTGGCGATCCTGACGCCGGTCTGGCGCACGCGCGGCGATACCGGGGCCGAGACGGCGGCGAGGTTCGACCTGCAGGTCTATCGTGACCAGCTGCGCGAGGTCGAGCGTGACCTGACCCGTGGCGTCATCAGCGCCGAGGAGGCCGAGCGGCTGCGCCGCGAGATCGGTCGCAAGGTGCTGGAGGCCGACCGCCGCGCCGGCGAGGAAAGCCCGGCCCCGCGCCGCCGCTCTGGCTGGATCGGCGCGGTTCTGGCGCTGGCGCTGGTGCTGGGCGGCGCGGTCTGGCTTTACGAGCGCGAGGGCGTGCCCGGCATGCCCGACCTGCCGCTGGCCGAGCGCATTGCCGCCGCGGAAGCCGTCTATGACAGCCGCCCCAGCCAGTCCGAGGCCGAGGCCGCCGCACCGCCGCTGAAACGGGGCGAGATCGATGCCGATTATGCCGCGCTGATCGAGGAACTACGCGAGGCCGTCGCCAAGACGCCCGACGATCCACAAGGGCTGGCGCTTCTGTCGATGCACGAGACCCGGCTTGGCAATCTTGACGCCGCCATCACCGCGCAGCGCCACCTGATCGAGGTGAAGGGGCCCGAGGCCAGCGCCGGCGAACATGCGATGTTAGCCTCGCAACTGGTCGAGGCGGCGGGCGGGCTGATCACCCCCGAAGCCGAGGACGAAATGGCCCGCGCGCTGCGGATCGATCCGGGGAATGCACAGGCCCGCTATATGCTGGGGCTCCTGCAGGCGCAGAACGGTCGGCCCGACCGCGCCTTCCCGATCTGGCGCGATCTTCTGGAAAAAGGCCCGGCCGATGCGCCCTGGATCGCGCCGATCCGCGCCGCGATCCCCGACCTGGCCTGGCTGGCGGGGCAGCCGGATTATACCCCGCCGGAAACCGCCATGCCCGCCCTGCCCGGCCCCGATGCCGAGGCCATGGCCGCCGCCGAGGGGATGAGCGATGCCGACCGGCAGGAGATGATCACCGGCATGGTCAAGCAACTGGAAGAGCGGCTGGCGTCCGAGGGCGGCAGTCCCGAGGAATGGGCGCGGCTCATTGGCGCGCTGGTTGTGCTGGGCCATCGCGACCATGCCGCCGAGATCTGGGGCGAGGCGCAGAGCCGCTTTGCCGCCCAGCCCGAGGCTCTGGACGTGGTGACGAAGGCCGCAAGCGAAGCGGGGCTGGTCGAATGATCTTCGAGGATATCGAAGAATTCGCCGCCGCCCTGCCCCGCGCCGGCGGGCTGGTCGGGCTGGATCTGGGCACCAAGACCATTGGCGTGGCGGTCAGCGACGGGCTGCGGCAGGTGGCGACGCCGCTTCTGACCATCAAGCGGCAGAAATTCACTCTGGACGCCAAGGCGATGCTGGCCATCGTGGATGAGCGCGGGCTTTCGGGGATCGTCCTTGGCCTGCCGCGCAACATGGATGGCAGCGAGGGCCCGCGGGCGCAATCGACCCGTGCCTTCGCCCGGAACCTCACCGGACTGACCGATCTACCCGTCACCTATTGGGACGAGCGCCTGTCGACCGTCGCCGCCGAGCGTGCGCTGCTGGAGGGCGACACCTCGCGCAAGCGCCGCGCCGAGGTGATCGATCAGGTGGCCGCCGGTTACATCCTGCAGGGCGCGCTGGACCGGCTGCGGCACCTTTAAGGTCGAAACCGGGCGGAGACAGGGCGCTTTCGGCGCATCACCCGCTGCCCTGACGTGAAAGCTGGGCGGATCGGTGGCTTGCATCCGCCGAACCGCCGCCTAGAGTGCCGCCGATGAAGCTGGAACCGCCCGTCTGGACCCGAATGGAACCGCAAAGCCCCTGCGTGAACATCTGTGTGATTCACCCGCAGGAGGGGATTTGCGTCGGCTGCTATCGCACCCTGACCGAGATCGCCCAATGGGCCGGGATGAATGACGACATGCGCCGGGCGGTTCTGGCCGAACTGCCCGAGCGCAAACCCCGGTTGAAGAAGCGTCGCGGCGGGCGCGGCGGGCGGCGCGACGACTGATCAATCCAGCCGGGCAAAGCGCCCGGTGATCGGCCAGCTGATCCGGTACTCGGTCCCCGGATCGCCCCAGAGCGCGGCGATCTCCTCCATCGCGGTCTCGGCGATCTCGCCCTGCCCGGCCTTGGTCGCCGCCTTCACCGCCGACCATGTCTCGACATAGCCAGCCAGCGCCTCGAGCGACCAATCCCGCTCGATCACCAGCGGCGGGATCGACAGCTCGGAAAAAGGGAAATCCAGCGAGGCATAGCCCTGTTCGACATGCGCGCGCCCCTCGGGCCAGAAGGGGTGGATATCGCCCCAGTAGAAGCGCCGGAACCGCTCAGCCGCCGGTCCGGCCAATTCCGGCACGCCATAGGAGACCAGCGCCAGCGCCGCACCCGGCGCGGCCAGCCGGCGGACCTCGGCATAGAAGCGCGGCAGGTCGAACCAATGCGCCGCCTGCGCCGCGACGATCAGATCGACCGAACCATCCGTCAGCGCGCTCGCTTCGGCCGGTTCGACGCGATAGTCGATGTTCGGGCGCGGCTCGGCATGGGCGATCTGGTCGGCGCTGATGTCGGTGCCCGTCACCCGGTCGAACTCGGCCGCCAGCAGCACGGTCAGCTGACCGTTACCGCAGCCCACATCCAGCGCCTGTCCGCGACCGGCAGTCAGCGCGGCCAGCGCCCCGGCCAGGACCGGCGGATAGGTCGGGCGATGACGCGCGTAGCCAGCCCCGCCCTCCTCGAAATGCCGCCGCTCGGCCATGGCCGTCAGCGCAGCCGCCGCACCACGGTATGGATGCGGGTGCGCACCTCGTCGGGCTCGGTGGCGACCGCCTGCATCAGCGCCCGCATGTCGCCGCGCATGGTGCTGAGCTGATCGACCAGCGACATCACCATGGTCAGCGCATCCTCGTGCAGCTCATAGGTATCGCTGAGATCGCAGAGCAGTTGCAGCCGCGCAAGATCGGCCTCGCGGTAAAGCTGCTGGCCCTCGGCCTGCACCGGCTGGACGATACGGGCGCGGACGAAGGCGATCAGACGCGGACCGTCGAGATCATCAATGGCGGCGATGGCTTCGGCTTCGGTATAGGTGCGGCTCATCGGTTCACCCCTTCCTCTTGGCGCGGGCGTCATAGGCATGGGTCTTGCGCCAGTTTTCCATGAACGCGGCCAGATCGTCATCGACCTGCGGCGGCATCACCACCTTCAGCTCGACCTGCTGGTCGCCGCCATTCACCCCGCGACCGCGCAGGCGAAGTTTCTGCCCGGTGGTCGCGCCCTTGGGGATGGTCAGGTTCACCGGCCCGTCGATGGTCGGCGCGGCGACCTTGCCGCCCAGCACCGCCTCGTCGATGGAGATCGGCAGGGTGGTGAAGATGTCATCGCCCTCGCGCACGAAATCCGGGTGCTGGCCGACGCTGAGCGTCAGGTAGGCATCGCCCGCGCCGCCCTTGCCATAGCCAGGACCGCCCTTGCCCTTCAGCCGGATGGTCTGACCCTCATGCGCGCCCTTCGGAATCGAGACTTCCAGATCGCTGCCATCGGGCATGGTGATCCGGGTCTTGCCGCCCTTGGCGGCGGTCAGGAAATCGACCTCGAGCTGGAAACGGTGGTCCTGCCCGCGCATGGTGAAATCGGCCTCGCGCTGGCCCGCGCCCGGCCCGCCGCCGAAGCCGCGAAAGCCGCCCTGCCCCGGCCCGCCACGCCCGCCGCCGCGCTGGCCGAAGAGATCGCCGAACACATCCGACAGGTCGGGATCGCCGCCAAAGCCGTAATCCTGCGCATAGGGATTGCCCGCCGCCTCGGCATGTTGCCGGTAATAGCGCTGCTGCGGCCGCTCATGGCCCTGATCGTCGATCTCGCCCGCATCAAAGCGCCGGCGCTGCTCGGGGTCTTTCAGCAGGTCATAGGCGGCCGAGGCGGCCTTGAACCGCTCGCCCGCCGCCGGATCGGGGTTCAGGTCGGGGTGATCGGTCTTGGCGATCTTGCGATAGGCCTTCTTGATCTCGGCATCGCTGGCACTCTTGGATACGCCCAAAGCTGCATATGGATCACCCGCCATTCCCCGGCCCCCGTCTTGGTTCTTGCCTCAACAAGATAACCACCGGAGAGGTTTCATCAATAGGGCTGCGGATGCGCCTTGTGCAGCCGGTCGATGGCCTTGGCGAGGTCGCGGTCCATGCGCCGGTCGGCACCGGCCAGAAGATGCGAAAGCTGCGCCACGGTCGTCGCTCCGATGATCGGCACCACCTTGAAGGACCGGGTCAATTGCCAGGCAATGGCGAAATGCAACGCGTCCCAGCCATGTTCCTCGGCCAGCTGGTGATAGGCCGCGACCGCCTCCAGCCCGCGCGCGGTCTTGCGCCCGCCGAGATTGCCCAAGCCCCTTTGGGCCTTGTCCACCGCCGCGCGGCTGCCATCGGGCAGCGAGCCCTCCTGATACTTGCCGGTCAGCAGCCCCGCTGCCAGCGGCGAATAGGATAGCAGCGTCACATCCTCGTTCACCGCCACCTCGGCCAGATCGGTGTCGTAGGGTCGGTAGAGCAGCGAATATTCATTCTGGATCGCCGCCATGCGCGGCCCGCCTGTCGCCTCTGCCATGTCGAGCCAGCGCGTCAGCCCCCATGCGCTTTCATTCGACAAGCCGGCGGCGCGGATCTTGCCCGCCGCCACCGCAGCCGCCAGCGCCGCCAGCACGTCGCGCATATGGTCAAGCGTCTGTTCCCGGTCCTGCCCTGAAGGGTCATAGCTCCAGTTCTGGCGGAAGGCATAGGAGCCGCGCACCGGCCAGTGCAGCTGGTAAAGGTCAATGCGATCGGTGCCGAGCCGGGTCAGCGATCTGTCGATCGCCGCCGTCACCGCCTTGCCGTCAAAGGGGGTATTGCCGTTCACCATCTGGCTCGGCCCGGTGATCTTGGTGGCGATCTCGACCCGGTTGCGGTTGGCGGTTTTCGCCAGCCAGCTGCCGATGATCTCCTCGGATCGGCCCACGGTCTCGCGCCGGATCGGGTTCACCGGATACATCTCGGCGCAGTCGAGAAAGGTCAGCCCGGCCTCCAGCGCCGCATCCATCTGGGCATGAGCCTCGGCCTCGCTGGTCTGGTTGCCGAAGGTCATGGTGCCAAGGCAGATCTCGCTGACCTCGACATCGCTGCCGCCCAGTATCACACGCTGCATGGATGAGCCTCCGTCCCGATTTGCGATCTCGCGCGCAACCTAGCCATCGGGTCCGGGGGTGCAAGCCTTGGCGTTGCGGGGTCTAGCGGATCAGCCCGAAGATGCGCATCACATTGGCCGCCAGCCCGGCGGCATTGCCGTCGTCATAGGGATGCTCGCGATCCCGAAAGCGCGGATGATGCGGGTCGAGATCAGGCTCGGTTTCGTGGAATTCGGGCATGTGCGGCGGCTCGTCAGCCGGGTCGGGTGAATCGGGTTCAGCGCCACGCGCCATCCGCCCGACGAACCACTGAGGATGCGTCAGATGCATATCGACACCATATTGAAATATTGCAGTTTATGTAACTATATTTTAATTCGATTCTGATATTGAATCAAATTTATTATTGTTTTCGATTCGGGCAGCTTACTGAATTATTTACGCAAGCGACGGTGTTTCACGCGCGCTCATAGCCCGCGCTGGCGGCGATCAGGTGCCGGGTATAATCCTCGGTCGCGCCGCCGTGACGCAACTGATCGACGGTCATGATCTCCTCGATCCGCCCGCCGCGCATCACCGCCAGCCGGTCGCACATATGGCCCACGACCGACAGGTCATGGCTGACCATGACATAGGTCAGCCCGTGCTCGGCCCGCAGATCAGTCAGCAGGTTCAGGATCTCGGCCTGCACGCTGACATCCAGCGCCGAGGTCGGCTCGTCCAGGAGCAGCAGCCGGGGTTCCGCCGCCAGCGCCCGGGCGATGGCGACGCGCTGACGCTGCCCGCCCGACAGCTGGTGCGGATAGCGGAAGCGGAAGCCCTGCCCCAGACCGACGTCCTCCAAAAGCCGGGTGATGCGGCTGTCGATATCGCCCATGCCCTGCAACTTCAGCGTTTCCGACAACACCCGGTCGACCGAATGACGCGGGTGCAGGCTGGCATAGGGGTCCTGAAACACCATCTGCACGGTCTTGTGGAACGCCCGGTCGCGCTTCTGTCCGGCAACCGCCTGCCCGGCGACCTCGATGGTGCCGGACCAGCTGTCGATCAGCCCGGTGATGGCGCGCAGAATGGTGGATTTGCCGCTGCCGGATTCGCCCACGAGCCCGAAGCTTTCGCCCTCGGCCACGCTGAAGCTGGCGCGCTTGACCGCATCGACCCGGTCGGGCGGAAAGCCGAACCAGACATCCAGGTCATCAACCCTCAACATGTCAGAGGCCCCCCGGAAAATCGGTTTCGGTTCGCTCACCCTCCAGCGGCCCGTCGCGCCAGCTGTCCTGCCGCTGCAGCACCGCCAGCCGCTCGACCGGGTGATCGAGCCGCGGCAGGCTGTTCAACAGGCCCTGCGTATAGGGATGGCGGGCATTGTGCAGATCCTTGGCGGCCAGCGTCTCGACGATGCGGCCGGCATACATGATCAGCACCCGGTCGCAGAACTGCGCCACGAGGTTCAGGTCATGGCTGATGAAGATCAGCCCCATACCGCGATCGCGCACCAGTCCGTCCATGATGTTCAGCACTTCCGTGCGCACCGAGACATCCAGCGCGCTGGTTGGCTCGTCGGCGATCAGGATCTCGGGATCGGGGGCCAGCATCATGGCGATCATGATGCGCTGGCCCATGCCGCCCGACACCTCGTGCGGATAGGCGCCCATAACCCGCTCGGGGTCGCGGATCTGCACCGCGCGCAGCATCTCCAGCGCCTTCTGCCGGGCGGCATCCTTCGCCCCGCCGGCATGCAGGCGATAGGCCTCGATGATCTGGTCGCCGATCTTCATCACCGGGTTCAGGCTGAACTTGGGGTCCTGCATGACCATGCTGATGCGATTGCCACGAATGGCGCGCATCTGCCGCTCGGGCAGGTTCAGGATCGACTGCCCCTCCAGCTCCAGCTTGTCGGCGCTGACCTTGCCGGGCGGGCGGACAAGGCCCAGCACCGCGCGCCCGGTCATCGATTTGCCCGAACCGGATTCACCCACCACCCCAAGCCGTTCGCGGCCCAGGTCAAAGCTGACACCGCGCACCGCCTCGAACACGCCCTGACGGGTCGGAAAGGCGACGCGCAGGTTCTTCACGGAGAGCAGCGGCGCACTCATTCCTTGGCCCCCTTCGGGTCCAGCACGTCGCGCAAGCCGTCACCCAAGAGGTTGAAGGCCAGCGAGACGATAAAGATCGCCAGACCCGGCATGGCCGCGACCCACCAGAAATCGAGGATATAGGTCCGCCCGTCCGAGATCATCGCCCCCCATTCCGGCATCGGCGGCTGCGCGCCAAGGCCAAGGAAACCCAGACCGGCGGCGGAAAGGATGATGCCCGCCATATCCAGCGCCACCCGCACGATCAGCGAACTGACGCAGAGCGGCCAGATATGCCCGATCAGCAGACGCATCGGCCCCGCCCCCTGAAGGCGCGCGGCGGCGATGAAATCGGCATTGCGGATGGTCAGCGTCTCGGCCCGGGCCAGTCGCGCATAGGGTGGCCATGCGGTAATCGCCAGCGCCAGAACCGCATTGCCGATGCCCGCGCCAAGCGCCGCGACAAAGGCCAGCGCCAGCACCAGCTTGGGGAAGGCCAGAAAGATATCGGTGATCCGCATCAGAACCTGATCGACCCAGCCGCCGGCAAAGCCCGCCACCGTGCCGATGAACAACCCGATCACCGGCGCGATCAGCGCCACGGTGCCCACGATGAACAGCGTGATGCGCGAGCCGTGGATCAGCCTCGACAGGATATCCCGGCCCAGATGATCGGTGCCCAGCCAATGCGCCGCCGAGGGCGGTTGCAGCCGGTCGGCCAAGTTCTGGCTGAACGGGCTATAGGGCGCCAGCCATGGCGCAAACACCGCCATGACGATCAGGATGATCAGGATGACCAGCCCGAACATCGCCAGCTTGTTGGCGCGGAAGGTCAGCCAGCCCTGATAGATCGCCCCCAGCCGCGCCTGCCGGCGGGTCTGCGGCGCATCGGTCAGCAGCCAGTCGCGGCGGCTTTGGAATTGCACGTCGCTCATTTCGACCTCGGATCCAGCACGCGATAGAGAAGATCGCTGAGTAGGTTCAGCCCGACAAAGCAAGTGCCGATGACCACCGTGCCGCCCAGAACCGCGTTCATGTCGCCAGCCAGCAGCGCCTTGGTCACATACTGACCAAGGCCGGGCCAGCTGAAGATGATCTCGGTCAGCACCGAACCCTCGAGCAGAGAGCCGAAGCTGAGCGCGATCACCGTGATCAGCGGGATCGAGATGTTGCGGAAGGCGTGACGCCAGATCACCGCGCGTTCCGACAGGCCCTTGACCCGCGCCGTGGTGATATATTCCGCCGACAGCTGCTCCAGCATGAAGCTGCGGGTCATGCGGCTGATATAGGCGAGGCTGAAATAGCCAAGCAGGCTGGCGGGCAGGATGATGTGGGAAAACGCATCCTTGAACGCGCCCCAGTCTCCGGCGATCAGGCTGTCGACCATCAAGAGGCCAGTCACATTCGGCACCATGCCGGAATAGATGATATCCTGCCGGCCCGGTCCGCCGACCCAGCCAAGTATGCCGTAGAAGATCAACAGGCCCATCAGGCCCAGCCAGAAGATCGGCATGGAATAACCGACCAGCGCCACGACGCGCGCGACCTGATCGACCCAGCCACCCCGGCGGGCGGCGGCGATGACGCCAAGCGGCACGCCGACCAGCACACCGATCAGCGTGCCAAGCGTGGCCAGCTCGACCGTGGCCGGAAAGACCCGCTTGATGTCGTTGATGACCAGCTGCCCCGTCGAGATCGACTTGCCGAAATCGCCCTGCAGCACGTCGCCGATATAGCCGATCAATTGCACATACAGCGGCTTGTCCAGCCCCATGGCCAGATAGGCGGCATCATATTGCGCCTGCGTGGCGCGGTCGCCGACCACTTTCAGCACGGGGTCGATGGGCATGACCCGTCCGATGATGAAAGTGACCAGCAACAGCCCCAGAAGCGTCAGGACCAGCGACAGGATCACCCCGCCAATGCGTTTCAGCCGGCGCAGGGTGGCGGCGCGGCGGTCAGCGGCTGAAGGACCGGCGGGGGATGGGCCAACGGGGGACGGGCCTGAAGCCCGCCCCCCCTCGGCACCGCTTTCGGTGCTGCTCAAGGCTTATTCGCCCTTGGTAACCGCGCGATAGATGACCGAAGTCACCGCCTTGCCCGAGTTCCAGTTCTCGACCCCATCGCGCAGCCCGGTCGGCTCGATCCGCTGGAACAGCGGCACGATCGGCGCCTCGGCCTGATACTGCTTCTGCAGGTCGATATACATCTGGGCGCGCTTGTCGCCATCCTGCTCCAGCGTGGCATCGACCGTTGCCTTGCCCATCGCCTCGGGCACGGCATAGGCGTTGCGCCAGGCCAGAAGGCCGGTGGCATTGGCCTCGTCGCTGTTGTCGGGGTTATAGGCGAAGGTCGCGGCATTGGTGTTCGGGTCGGAATAATCCGGGCCCCATTCGCCAAGGAAGATCGGCACTTCGCGGGCGCGATAGGCGTCCAGCACCTGCGCGCCGGTCATCTGCTCGATGTTCAGCGTCAGCCCGGCCTCGGCCATGCTGGCCTGCAGCGCCTGCGCCACGTCGACATATTCGCGCAGGTCGCGGACCTTGGTGGTGATGGTCTTGCCGGACATGCCGGCTTCCTCGATCAGCGCCTTGGCCTTGGCGACATCATAGGTATAGGGGTTCTCGTCCAGCGCGCCCAGATAGCCCGAGGGCAGGAAGGCCTGATGCACCATGAACTGGCCCTTCAGGAAGCTGCCGGCGATGCCCTCGTAATCGACGAGATATTTCATCGCCTCGACGACCTTGGGATTGGCCAGAACCTCGTCCTTCTGGTTCAGACCCATGTAGAGGATACGGCCGCGCGGCTCGTCCTGCACCTTGATGCCCTCGACGGTCGAAACCGCGTCAACATCGGTCGGCGTCAGGTTGCGGGCCACGTCGATATCGCCGGCCTCGAGCTGCAGGCGCTGCGCGCTGGATTCTGCCACGTTCTTCACGATCACCCGCGCCATCTTCGGCGCGCCCTGGAAGTAATCGGCGAAGGCGGTCAGCTGCACCGCCTCGTTCGGGGTCCAACCCGCCAGCACATAGGCGCCCGAGCCGGCATCGTTGTTCGACAGCCAGGCATTGCCCATGTCCTCGCCTTCGACATGCTGCATCACCAGTTCCTTATCCACCACGCTGGCGATGTTGGCGGTCAGGCAGTTCAGCACGAAGCTGGGCGCATAGGGCTTGTCCATCGTCACCGTCAGCTTGTTGCCGTCCGCCTTGATGTTCGTCTCGACATTGTCGGCGGTGAAGCCGAACTGGGTCAGGATGAAGGCCGGGGTCTTGTCCAGCTTCACCGCGCGCTGCAGCGACCAGGCGGCATCCTCGGCCCGGACCGGATTGCCCGAGTGGAACTTGACGCCCTCGCGCATGGTGAAGGTGATCGACAGACCGTCCTCGCTGACCTCCCAGCTTTCGGCGAGGCTCGGCTGGAAGCCCTTGTCCAGATCCAGCGGGTCGAAATCGACCAGACGGTCATAGGTGTTGTTGTTGACGTCATTGCCCGAGAATTCGAAGGACTGCGCCGGGTCAAGGCTGATGATGTCATCGATCGTATGGGCCACCACCAGCACATCCGCCGGGGTCTCGGCAAAAGCCGCCGGCGCAAAGGCCAGTGCCGAGGCGAGCAGCATGGCCCGCGCGCTCAAGAATTTGGTCATCGAAACGTCTCCCTGTGATTGTTCTCTGGCCGAACTCTGCGGTTCGGCGTCATGGCGGTGACAGTGGCGCAGGGCTGGCCGGTTTGGCAAGCCCCATCCGCCTTACTCGGTTGACGCAGCCGGTTTCAGCGCCGCCATGCCTTCGGTCAAGCCTTTGGCGGAGATGGGGAAAACCGCCATTTCGGCACCCACGGCGGGGCGGTATCCCGCCAGCACCTGCTCGGCCCTGGTCAATCGGTCCAGCGCCGCCTGATCAGGCAGGTTCACCGCCTCGCAGATCTGCGGGCTGCAGGCCTGCCAGATGAAGGGAAGCTGCTCTTCCTCGGTCGCACCTTCGGGTTGCAGCACGAAGCTCGAGGGCAGGTGAGCACCCACCGGCACCTGCGCCACAAGGATCTGTTTCCCGTCATCGGTCCAGAAAGCCAGCAGTTCGGCCAAGAGCTGGTTGGTCTCGCGCATCGAGATCCGCTGGCTCAACATGCAGCGGGTACGGTTCACCCCCAGTGCCTCGCAGCGCACGGTCCAGTCGTCAAAGGCCTGCCCATTGGCGATCTCGGCGGGTGCCTCGGCAGCCTCGGGGGCGGCGGCCTCCTGCGCGATGGCCGCCAGCGGCAGGGTGGCGGCGAAAAGGGCGGAAATCAGAACATGTCGCATGAAGCGTCCTTGCTTGGGTCAATCATTGAAAATGGGCAAATGGCAGATAGTGGACGGGCGTTCCGGGCGCGATCTCGACCGCACCGTCGGGCAGTTCGACCAGCCCCTCGGCCCAGCTAAGCCCGCTGATCCGGCCCGAGCCTTCCGACTCGAACACTTCCACCGCACCATCCACGTTCAGCCGGGCGCGCAGGTATTCGCGCCGGCCGGGGCGTTTCGATTTGCTGAACGCGGCGGGAACGGTAAAGGCCAGCGGCTCGCGCCAGCCCGCGCCGGCGATCAGGCTGGCGGCGGGGCGGGCAAAGATCAGCGCGCAGACCAGCGCCGCGACCGGATTGCCGGGCAGGCCGATCACCGGCACGCCCTGCCAGAAGGCCAACGCCAAGGGCCGCCCTGGCTTCATTGCAATCCGCCATGCCGTCAGATCACCCTGTTCGGTCAGCAGGCGGCTCACATGATCCTCGTCTCCCGCCGAGGCCCCGCCCGAGGTCAGGATCAGGTCGCAGTCCCGCGCGCCCCGGTCCAGCGCCGCCGCGATGGCAGCGGGATCATCAGGCGCATGGCCCAGATCGACAGGTTCCGCCGCCCAGCCCCGCGCCAAGGCCAGCAGCATCGGCCGGTTCGCATCCCAGATCTGATGTGGCAGCGCCGGCAAATCGGGCCGGGCAATGATCTCGTCGCCGGTCGACAGCACGCCGACGCGCAACCTTAGCCGCACCGAAAGCCGCGCGATCCCCAGGGCCGAGGCCAGCGCCAGATCGGCGGGCGTCAGCTGCCGCCCCGCAGGCAGCGCCAGTGCGCCCTCGGCCATATCCTCGCCGGCCATGCGGGTATTCGCCCCGCGCTTCGGGATGCGATCGAAGCGGACGCGCCCGCCATTCGCATGGCTTTCCTCCTGCAGGACCACCGTATCCACGCCTTCCGGCAGGATCGCACCGGTCAGGATCTTCACCGCCTGCCCCGTGGGAAGCGCGCCAGTAAAAGGCTGACCCGCCGCTGCCCGGCCCTCGGCCAGCGGCATCTCTTCACCGGCATCCGCATGGGCAAAACCGAACCCATCCACCGCCGAATTGGCCCGTGGCGGGTTCGACCGCCGGGCAAAAGCATCCGCTGCCAGCACCCGTCCCAGGGCCTCGCCCGTCGTCACCTCCTCCACCCCCTCGAGCGGCGAGAGCGCCGCCCGCAGCCGCGCCTGCGCCTCGGCCACCGGCAGCCAGTCGACCCCCGGCGGCATCGAGGATTTCTCGGGGCGGTTCACCGGATCACCTGCGCATGGTCCCAGACAAAATCCGCCAGCGCCGCCGTGTCGTCATGGCCCAGAACCGGCAGCGCCGTCTCGGGCGCTGCGGTGGAGGCAACGGCGATGATGTGATAGCCCTCGCCCAGCAAGGGCCGCCCGGTCTCGGGCCGGTGGCACTCGATCTTCGGATGCGGCGCGGTCTTGTAGCCCTCGACCAGCACGATGTCGCAGGGTTCCAGATGCGCGATCAGATCGCTCAGCATCGGCTCTGCCGCGACGTGCAGTTCGGTCATCAGCGCCCAACGGGCCGGCGTCGACAGGATCACCTGCCCCGCCCCCTGCGCCCGCAGATGAAAGCTGTCGGTGCCCTCGACATCGATATCGGCGGCGTGATGGGCGTGCTTGATCGCGCTGACCGTCAGCCCGCGCTGGCGGAATTCATGGATCAGCCGCCCGGTCAGGTTGGTCTTGCCGGAATTCTTCTGCCCGGTGATGCCAAAGATTTTCATGCGCCGATCAACCTTTCCGCCGTGGCGATATCCCTGGGCGTGTTGACGTTGAAGAAGGGATCATAGGGGTCCGAGGACCAGACCGCCCGCCCCGCCGCGTGGCCTTCGGTCCAGAGGACGATCTTGCGCAAACCGCCCTGCAGCGCCGCCCGCAGATCCTCGCGCAGCGCCACGGGCCAGAGGCCGAAGGTCGGATGCTGGCGGATCACGCCGGCCTCGTCGGGGCTCGCCGCCAGCGCCAGACCCTGCGGCCCGGCAGCGGCCTGCAACCGCGCCGCCAGATCCTCGGGAAAGAAGGGCGTATCGGCGGCGGCGGTGATGATCGCATCCGCCCCCTGCCCCGCCGCCCAGTCGACCCCGGCCAGAACCCCGGCCAGCGGTCCTGCGAAGCCCTCGATACTGTCCGGAAGCACCGGCAGGCCAAGGGCGTCGAACCGCCCCGCATCGCCATTGGCGTTCAGCGCCAAGGCCGCGCATTGCGCGCCCAGCCGCGCGATCACCCGATCCATCAGGCTTTCACCGCCGACAAGTCGCAGCCCCTTGTCGCCGCCGCCCATGCGCGTCGCTCGCCCGCCCGCCAGAATGACCCCCGGCAGCCTAGTCATCGGCGGCACTCTTGCGCCGGTGCTTGCGGTCTTCCTCGGGAACCGAGGCCAGATCGGCATCGAAAACCAGTCGCTCGGCCCCGGCCAGACAGGTGAAGCGTTGCCCGCGCATCCGTCCGATCAGCGTCAGCCCGACCTGACCCGCGATCTCGACGCCCCAGCCGGTGAACCCAGAGCGCGAGGCCAGCACCGGAATGCCCATCTGGGCGCATTTGATCACCATTTCGCTGGTCAGCCGCCCGGTGGTGTAGAGGATCTTGTCCGCGCCATCGACGCCGTGGCGGAACATGAAGCCGGCGATCTTGTCCACGGCATTGTGGCGCCCGACATCCTCCATATAGACCAGCACCCGATCCTCTTGGCACAGCACCGTGCCATGGATCGCCCCGGCCGCGAGATAGAGCGAGGGCAGCGTGTTGATCTGGCGCGCCAGAGCATAGAGCCAGCTGGTGCGAACCTCGGCCGCAGGCAGTTGCAACCCCGCGATACCCTCCATCATGTCGCCAAAGACCGTGCCCACGGCACAGCCCGAGGTGCGGGTCTTGCGCGACAGCTTGTCCTCGTAATCCGTCTGGGTGGCGGTGCGCACCACGACCGCCTCGGCTTCAGCATCGAACTCGACGCCGGTCACAACCTCATCCGACTTCAGCATCCCCTGATTGCGCAGGAACCCCAGCGCCAGATAGTCGGGATGATCGCCGATGGTCATCGCGGTGACGATCTCGCGGGCATTCAGCCAGATGGTCATCGGCCGCTCCTCGACCACCCGAAGCTCGACGGGCTGCCCGAACTGGTCAAGGCCCGTCACCGCACGGGTCAGGCTGACGGCTTCGGGGTCGGGCAGGATCGGCAGAGGCGGCAGCGGTTCGGTCATGCTCGGCAGTCTGGCGCGCGGACCCGAGGGGTGCAAGGGGGCAGGACCGGCGCGATCCCTGCGGCCCTACTCCGCGTCGCCGCCGCTCAGCGCCTCATAGGTCGCCTTCTGCCGTTCGGTCCAGCGCAGCTCCAGATGCAGCCCGTCTTCGCCGGCCTCTTCGCGCTCGACGACGCCGGCCTCGTGCAGCCAGGCCCGGCGGCGACCGTCCGAGAAGGGCAGCACCACCTGCCCCGGATAGCGCGGCTCGTCCAGCGCCTCTCCCAGATGGGCGTCGATGGCGGCAATCAGATCGTCCAGCCCCTCGCCGGTCAGTGCGCTGACGGCCTGCACCCCCTCGGTCCGCGAATCGGTGCGGCGCAGGGCGGCGCGGGTATCGGCGGACAGCGCGTCGATCTTGTTCCAGACCTCGATCAGCGCCACGTCCTCGTCCACGCCCAGCCCGTCGAGGATCTCGGCCACATCCGCCGCCTGTTCCTCGGTCTCGGGATGGCTGATGTCGCGGACATGCAGGATCAGGTCGGCCTCCAGCACCTCTTCCAGCGTGGCGCGGAAGGCGGCGACCAGTTCATGCGGCAGGTCGCTGATGAAGCCCACGGTATCGGAGAGGATGATCTTGCGTCCCTGCGCGCCCCCACGAGCATCCGGCAGGCGAATGGCGCGCATGGTCGGGTCGAGCGTCGCAAACAGCATGTCCTTGGCCAGCACCTCGGCCCCGGTCAGCCGGTTGAACAGCGTCGATTTTCCGGCGTTCGTATAGCCCACCAGCGCGACGATCGGATAGGGCACCTTGGCCCGCGCGGCGCGGTGCAGGGTGCGGGTCTTCACCACGCGCTCCAACTGCCGGCGCAGACGGGTCATCTGTTCGTCGATGGCGCGGCGGTCGGCCTCGATCTGGGTTTCCCCCGGACCGCCGACAAATCCCAGCCCGCCCCGCTGGCGTTCAAGGTGGGTCCAGGCCCGGACCAGCCGGGTGCGCTGATAGCTGAGGGCGGCCAGTTCCACCTGCAACACACCCTCGCGCGTGCGGGCGCGGTCGGCGAAGATCTCTAGGATCAGCCCGGTCCGGTCCAGAAGCTTGACCTCCCAGGCCTTTTCCAAGTTGCGCTGCTGGACCGGCGTAACCGGGCCGTCGATCAGCACAAGGTCGACCTCGGCCTCGGCCAGTCGCTCGCCGATCTCGGCGACCTTGCCCTTGCCGAACAGCCGCCCGGCATCGGGCTTGCGCAGCCGCGCGACCTCGGAGCCGACGATCTCGGTTCCGGGCAGGGCATAGGCCAGCGCAATGGCCTCGGCCAGCGCATGTTCGGGTTCGCGCCGCTGGGTGCGCCGATCTGCGAGGTCGGGATGGATCACATAGGCGCGTGTCGGCCGGGCCTCGGTCGAGGTGGGTTCGGCCAATCAGTCCTCGCCTTCGTAGAGGCTGATCGGCTGCCCCGGCATGATCGTGCTGATCGCGTGCTTGTAAACAAGCTGCGATTGACCGTCGCGGCGCAGAAGCACGCAGAAATTGTCAAACCAGGTGATGACGCCCTGCAGCTTCACGCCATTGATCAGGAAGATCGTGACCGGCACCTTGGCCTTGCGGACATGATTGAGAAATGCGTCCTGAAGGTTCTGCTTGTCGCCAGCCATCTGGTCTCAACCTGCCTGCTAAAGTTGGTCTATATATCAAGGTGTAGGCGCAGCGCAGCGCGCTTGCAAGTTACTTGACATCATCCGAACCCATGGGTCGGCACAAGGGCAACAGCACTTTTTATTCGCGCCTCTGGCAAATCCGATACAGTGACGATGCCTTTTTGCAGCGGGTTTTCGCCGCGAGACGCTCAGCGACGCCAGAAGTCGGGCGTGAACAGGGCCAGAATCGCCAACGTCTCCAGCCGTCCCACGATCATCGCCCCGGCGAGGATGGACTTGTTGAAGATCGACAGGCCAGACCATCCCTCCCAGGGGGCCGAAGCGATGCCGGCGGTGCCTTCGAAGGTCGGCGTCAGGGGGATGGCGCCGGCCAGCGGGCCGGTATTCGTCAGCGCGGCAATGGACAGGATCGTCGCGGTCTCGAACTCGATCTGCTGGATCGACATCAGCGTGACCACCACCGAAATCGACATGGCAAAGAGCATGAAGAAGATGAAGGCTAGGTAGGCCCCCTCGCGCCGCAGCCGCCGGGCCATGCGCCCGCCCCCGGCGATCGAGCGGGGATGGATGATCCGCTCCAACTCGCGTTCGCCGTGCCGGGCAAGGGCATAGACACGCAGCAGCTTGACGCCCCCCGCCGTGGTCGCCACGCCACCGCCAAAGATCGCCAGCCCGGCCAGGATCAGGCCCGGCGAGGACAGTCCCGACCAGGTTCGCGCGCCCTGCCAGTCGGCACTGTTCCAGCCGGTCGTGGTCAGATAGCTGAGGCCGTTGAAGAGGCCCCCCCAGGCCGCGGCCGCGCCCTTCACCACGCTTTCGAACGGATGCGACGCGGGGCCTGCGACCGCTTCGTCCGCGCCGGTCTTGGCCACGTCGATGGCACCGATGAAATGGCGGGCGAACAGCACCAGCGCGACCATCAGCACGATCCCGGCGGCCAGCCGCAACTCGGGGTCGTCGATGACCCGCTCGGTCGAGCGCAGCTCGCCCCCTCCCGGCCAGAAGCGCCGCGACAGGGCGAGGATCAGGAACAGGAAGACCACCACCTCGCCCGCCACGCCCGAGCCGTCGGCGGCATGACCGATGACCGGTGTGATGCCCGACGTGGCCAGCGTCCCCATCGCCCGGCACAGCGCCACGATGGAGCTGTCTCCCAGAAGCAGCAGGATCACCCACATCACCAGCGTCAGCCCGGCATAGACCGGTGCCACCGCCTGCGCCGCGCGCAGCACGCGGTAGGCGGGGTCGACCAGTTCGGTCTGATAGGAGGGATTCGACAGGTGCGGCTGGATCTCGCGCGGGTTCGCCGACTTGGGCAGACGCTCGAAATATTCCTGCCGGCCATAGGGAGAGGACATCAGCTCGAACCCGCCCACCCGCAGCGGGGCGAGGATGGCGATGGCGGCGACCAGCATGAACAGCCCACCCATCCAGCCGACCAGCGCCCGCCACAGATGCAGGGGCAGCGGCAGAAGGTCGGCAGAATAGAGTGAGGCCCCGGTGGTGGTCAGCGATGACACCATCTCCCACCAGGCGTTGAAGAGGCCGGTATCGGGCATACTTTCGGAGAAGGGGACCGCCAGCATCAGCGGCAGCAGACCCATGGTCGCCACCATGGTCAAAAGCATCGAGCGGGCGCGCGGACCGGCCGGGTTGGCGGCGGTGGCGATGCCAAGGATGCACGCGAGGATCAGGAACAGGATGCTGGAATAGAAGAAGTGCCGGGCGATGGCGTCGAAATCCATCACCGAGGCATAGACCGCCGGGATCAGCATCGCCAAGGCGCCGATCCCGGCAAGGATCACGATCAGTGGCAGGCGGATCAGGACCGACATGGGCGCGGCCTCAGAAGAAGTCGATCGAGACCTGAAGCAGGCGCTCGACCTCGGGAACATCGGCGGACAGGGCGAAGATCAGCACGATGTCGCCCTCTTCGATGCGCATGTCCGAGCTGGGCTTCAGGACCTTTTCACCCTTCTGCACCGCGCCGATCAGCACGCCTTCGGGAAACTCGATGTCGCGGATCGCCCGACCGGAAATCGGCGAGGTCGAGAGCACTTGCGCCTCGATCACCTCGGCCTCTGCATCACCGATGGAATAGATGTCGCGCACCCGGCCATGGCGGATATGGCGCAGGATGGTCGAGACGGTCGTGGCGCGCGGGTTGATATAGGCGTCGATGTCCAGTGCCGACATCAGCGGCACCAGCGTCGGGTCGTTGATCAGCGCGATGGCGAGCTTCGCCCCCGCCTGCTTGGCCCGGACCGAGGCGAGGATATTGGTCTTGTCGTCATCGGTGATCGCCAGCACCGCATCGGCGCGCGGCACCGCGGCCTCTTCCAGCAATTCGGCGGACAGCCCGTCGCCGTTCAGCACGATGGTCCGCTCGAGCGCGTCTGCCGCTGCCTCGGCCCGGTGCCGGTCGCGCTCGATCAGCTTGGCGCGGACGCGTTCGGGCCGCGCCTCAAGCGCGCGGGCCACGGCAAGGCCCACGTTGCCGGCGCCGATGATGACCACGCGCTCCTGCTTCTCGGTGGGCTTGCCGAAGATCTCCAGCGCCCGGTCGACATCCTCGGCATGGGCAAAGACATAGATCTGGTCATGGGCAAACAGCTGGTCGCCCGGCTCGGGCGCGAACAGCCGGCCATCGCGGCGCACACCGGCGACGATGGCGCGCAGGCTTGAGAAGATCTCGTTCAACTGCCGCAGGGGCGTGTTCAGCACCGGACTGTCCTCGTCCAGCGCGATACCCAAAAGGTGGACACGGTTGCCCATGAAGGTCTCGGCATCGAAGGTCGAGGGTGCCGACAGCCGCTGCATCGCCGCCTGCGCCACCTCGCGCTCGGGGCTGATGACCACGTCGATGGGCAGATGCTCGGTGCGGTAGAGATCGGAATAGATCGCATCCAGATAGGCGGCGCTGCGCAGCCGGGCGATCTTGCGCGGGATCTGGAACACCGAATGGGCTACCTGGCAAGTGACCATGTTCACCTCGTCCGAATGGGTCGCGGCGATGATCAGGTCGGCGTCGCGGGCACCTGCGCGGTCCAGCACGTCGGGATGGCTGGCGAAGCCGGTTACGCCCTGCACGTCCAGCGCATCGGTCGCCCGTCGCACCAGCTCGGCATTGTTGTCGATCACGGTCACGTCGTTGCGCTCGACCGAGAGATGCCGCGCGATCTGCCAGCCGACCTGCCCTGCCCCGCAGATGATGATCTTCATGCCGTTCCGTCCCGCTGGATCGTCAAAGCCCAAGCAATAGGCAAGATGGCGGCGGGGGGCAATCGCCCGCCCCCGTTCAGACCGATTTCGCCTTCAAAGCCGCCTGCCCCGCGGATCCTCTCGCAGCGGTTGTCCTTGCCCGGGCGGGGCCATTGGCGTAGACTAATAGAGCCTGAAAACCTGCAGCGGTTCGGTCGCGCTGCTAAGATGCTGGCCTTGGGATGATCCGGCCGGGGCAACCCGGTTCCAGCGCAGGCAGGGGCCGTCCAGTGACTGACCACGCGGTCGGAAGCGGGCAGGGATTTCGCAGCATTGATGCAACTCCCTGTGATCGGGCCAACCGTCAGGCGGAAGTGTAGCATTTGTTCTGCGCGGGCCGACATCGGTGTTTCGTCGTCTGTGCACCTTGGCGCCCATGGCATGGGCAAGGCGTTGTTTTCCCTCCGAACAGCACGTCCGGCGGTGCGAAGTCTGTTGCGGTCAGCCATTGGCAAACCCACTTCCAATGACCGACCGCAACATGGAATGGACAGCCTGCCCCGGGGACCGGGAATCACGGCTCACTTGCCCGCCATCATTTCGTCATCGATTCTGACGCCGCCGACGACCCCCAGGGATTTCAGCTTGCGATGCAGGGCGCTGCGCTCCATGCCGACGAATTGCGCGGTGCGGCTGATATTGCCGCCGAAGCGGTTGATCTGCGCCAGCAGGTATTCCCGCTCGAACAGTTCCCGCGCCTCGCGCAATGCCAGCGCGGTAATCTGCGGACCGAGGCTCAGCGCCTCGCCGTTTTCCGAGCTTGCCCCCTGCGGCTCGAGTTCCGCAGGTTGAATTGGGCCGCTATCCTCGGCCAGGATCAGCACCCGCTCGATCACGTTGCGCAACTGCCGGATATTGCCCGGCCAGCGCATGGATTGCAGCGCCGCCACCGTCTCGTCGGGCAGCGCCCGCGGCGTCAGACCCTGGTCGCGGTTGAACTCCTCGATGAAATGCTGCGCCAGCAGGGGGATGTCGTCGCGCCGCTCCGCCAGCGAGGGAACGACGACCGGCACCACGTTCAGCCGGTCGAACAATTCCTGACGGAAGCGGCCACCGGCGATCTCGACCGCCAGGTCGCGATTGGTCGAGCTGATCACCCTGAGATCGACCCGCACCTTGTCGGCCCCGCCGGCGCGGTTGAACTGCTGCTCGGTCAGCACCCGCAGGATCTTGGGCTGGGTGCCGACGGGCATGTCGGCGACCTCGTCGAAATAGATGACCCCACCATGAGCCTGTTCCAGCAGCCCCGGCTCGACCCCGCGTTCCGAGGTCTCTCGGCCGAACAGCACCTCTTCCATGCGTTCGGGTTCGATGGTGGCGCAGGACACCGTGATGAAGGGCGCACGCGCACGCGGACTGTTTGCATGGACATAGCGCGCCGCCAGTTCCTTGCCGGCCCCCGGCTCGCCGGTCAGCATGACCCGGCCATTCGATTTGGCGACCTTTTCCAGGTTGTCGCGCAGCCGCTTGAAGCTGGCCGAGATCCCCAGCATATCCGCCAGCTTCACATCGCCGCGCTTGAGGCTGCTGTTCTCGCGCCGCAGACGGCTGGTCTCCATCGCCCGGTTGATCACCACCATCAACTGGTCGATATTGAAGGGCTTCTCGATGAAGTCATAGGCGCCCTGCCGGATCGCCGCCACGGCGATCTCGATATTGCCGTGCCCCGAGATGATGATGACCGGCACCTCGGGATTGTTGCGCTTGACCTGCTTGAGAATGTCGATCCCGTCCATCCGGCTGTCCTTCAGCCAGATGTCGAGGATCATCAGCGAAGGCTCGGCCGCGTTCAACTCGGACATGGCCTCGTCCGAATTGGCTGCCACGCGCGTCTGGAACCCCTCGTCCTTCAGGATATCCGCGATCAGCTCGCGAATGTCGCGCTCGTCATCGACGATCAGAATGTCGCTCATGTCGTCCCCGTCTGCTCTTTTTCTGGTTTCTGCCGCCGAGCCATCAGCCGGACCGGCTGGCGTTCCCGCGGCAATCTGATTTCGGCCATGGCCCCTTCGTGGCCGGGCGCATCGGTCAAGGACAGGCTGCCGCCATGTTCCTCGATGATCTTCTTGACGATCGGCAGGCCCAGCCCGGTGCCTTGTGACTTCATCGTCACATAGGGCTCGAACAGGCGGGTGCGATCGGCGGGCAGGCCGGTGCCATTGTCGATGATGCGGATACTGACCGCATCGGGCTGGGCCTGCATCACCACCTCGATCCGCGGCACCCAGCCCTCGGGCGGGTTGACGGCCTTCTCGTCCACCGCCTCGCCGGCATTCTTCAGGAGGTTGGTGAAGGCCTGACTCAGCATCCCGGCATCGCAATCGACGATCACCGGCTGATCGGGGATCTGCGAGACCAGCGCCCCGCCAAGCGCATCCTGCTGGATCAGCGCCGCGTCGCGCAGCAGCCGCGCCAGATCGATCTCGGCCCGGTCAGGCTCGGGCATGCGGGCGAAGCGGCTGAATTCGTCGACAATGCGGCGCAGGTCGCCGGTCTGGCGGATGATGACGTCGACATATTGGTCAAGACTGGCGCGGTCCGCTTCGCCGGCCAACGGCATGAACTTGCGCCTGAGCCGTTCGGCCGACAGCTGGATCGGGGTCAGCGGGTTCTTGATCTCATGGGCCACGCGCCGGGCCACATCGCCCCATGCGGCCATGCGCTGCGCCGAGACCAGCTCGGTCACATCGTCAAAGGCCACCACATAGCCCTCGACCCCGCCATCGTTCGAGCGCCGGATCGCCATGCGCACCAGCAGGCTTTCCACCCGTCCCTCGCGGTTCAGCCGAACCTCGTCCTGCACCGCCTCGGCCACAGAGCCCGAAAGCCGGTCGAACAGCGGCGCAAATTCGGGCACCGCCTGAGACAGCAGCGCATCGATGTCGCGCGCCGGATCGAGACCCAGCAGCCGGGTGGCCGAGCGGTTCAGGAAATCGATCTCGCCGGCCGGATCCAGCCCGATCACCCCCGATGTGACCGAGGACAGCACGTTGTCGAACAGCCGCCGCTGCTCGTCGCCCACGCGATAGCTTTCGACAAGCTCCTCGCGCTGCGTCTTCAGCTGCCGGGTCATGCGGTTGAAACTTTCGCCAAGCGTCTGGATCTCGTCGCCGGTATCGGGCTCGGGCACCTGCACGTCCAGATCGCCGCGACCGACCTGCTCGCTGGCCAGTGCCAGTTGCCCGATGGGCCGCGACAACCGGCTGGCAAACCACAGGCCCAGCCAGATGGCGGCGGCCACCATCAGCAGGGCAAAGCCCAGATAAACCAGCGAGAACTCCAGCAGGACCCGCCCCCGGGTCTGTTCGAGTTGCTGGTAATCGCCGACGGTCTTGCGGGTCTCGTCCAGAAGCCCCAGCAGCGAGCCGTCCACGTCGCGGGTGACGTAGAGATAGCGGTCGGCCAGCGGCGGCAGCGCGACAAGGGCGCGGAACTCGTTGTTCTGCCAGTCCTCGATCAGCAGCAGCCCATCGGCGCTGACCTGATCGAACTGCTCCGCCGAGGGTGCCTCGTACCAGAAGAGATAGGATCGTTCGCCGCGCGCCCGGATCTGGCCAGAGCCATCGATGACATAGGCCTCGCGCAGCCCGCGCTGGATCAGCCCCTGCCCTTGGGCCAGCAATTCGCGCAGCATCCCGTCCTGGATCAGCGGATCATTGCGCGCAGCCTGGGTCAGCACCCCGGCCAGCGCCTGCGCATCCTCGCTGAGATCGTGGCGGTGTTCTTCCTGATAGGCGACGGCAGCGGCCTGCGAGGTCTTTACCACCTGCTGCACCCGATCCGAGAACCAGCCCTCGAGGCCGATATTGACCAGCAACCCGGCAAAGAGGGCGACCAGCACGGTCGGCACCAGCGCGATGATGGCAAAGACGCCGACCAGCCGCATGTGCAGCCGCGATCCGGCGGCCGAGGCGCGCCGCGCCGCCAGCATTCGCAGCAGTCGCATGGTGACAAGCCCGGCGAGCGCGATCAGGTAGACCACGTCGAGCAGCAAAACCAGCCGCAGCACCCATTGCGGTGTGCGCGCGCCGAAGGGCCCGAGGACGAGAATCGTCGCAACAGCCAGTGCAAGGCCCAGCCCCAGCATCGCGCCGCTGACCGCGCCTTCCAACCGCCAGCCATCGCCCAACCCGGCGAGCCTGTTCCGTATCGAGCCGCCTGCAGCTCCTGCCATCGCCACCTCAACGCCGTCTTCTGCGGCTGTTGTTGCAATGCCGTGACTCTGGCATTGCTTTCTGTGGCCCTTTTACATCAGTTTGCGCCGCCGTGTCACCTCGATATTCAGGTCGGTCAGCTTCTTGCGCAGGGTATTGCGGTTTATTCCCAGCAAATCGGCACAACGCAGCTGATTTCCGCCGGTCGCGTCCAGCGCAATTTCCAGCAGCGGCTTCTCGATTTCCCGCAGGATGCGGTCATAGAGGCCCGGCGGCGGCAGTTCCTCGCCATGCAGGTCGAAATAGCGTTGCAGATGCGCCTCGACCGAATCCGCCAGCCGGGCATCGGCGGCCGAGACCATCTGCGGCACCCGGCTGCCGCGATCCGGAATGCCGGGCGCAAGTCGGGGTTCGACCCGCGCCGAAAGCTCGGCCCCCGGCACCAGCGCCAGCGCCTCGCGCGTTTCGGCCTCGGTGATCTCGGACTGCGCGGCGGTCAGGGCCAGTCGGCGCATGGTGTTTTCCAACTCGCGCACATTGCCGGGGAAGGGATGCGAACGGATCAGCGCCGCCGCCCCGTCCGACAGGCTGCGGTCGGGCAGCCCCTGCGCCGCCGCGCGGGCCAGCAGATGCCGGGCCAGCGGCACGATATCCTCGATCCGCGCGCGCAGCGGCGGCACGTTCATTGTCACTCCGGCCAGCCGGTAATAGAGGTCCGCCCGCAGCCGCCCCGCCGCCAGATCGGCCTGCGGATCATGTCCCATGGTCGAGATCAGCCGCGGCGCCCGGCCCGGTTCGGGATCGGCCTCGAGGGTCTCGATCAGCCCGACCAGGCGCGCCTGCGCCGCCGGATCGAAGCCCGCCGGGTTCTCGATGATGACCGATCCCCCCACCGCCTGTGTCTCGATCCGGGCAAGCGCCGCATCCAGCGGATCAGCGGAACTCAGCACCACCAGCCCGCGATTCTTGCGGTCGGAAAGATCGTGGAAACTACGGGCGATCATTGACTTACCCACCCCCGCCTCGCCCGAGATGACCACCGGCAGATCGGCGTTCAGCACCCGGGCGACCATGCGGAACAGCGCCTGCATCGCCGGGGCATGGCCGATCAGCGGCATGGCCGGATCGGCGCTCGCCGCCCCGCCCTCGGGCGAAACGGTCTCGCCCGCGACCGTCGGCTCGCTGGGGCGGCGCGGGCGGCGCGACAGGGCCTGACCGGCCTTGCCCATCAGGTCGGGCAGGTCAAAGGGCTTGGGCAGATATTCGAAGGCATCGGCCTCGGTCGCGCGAATGGCGGTGACGATGGTGTTCTGAGCCGAGATCACGATGACCGGCAGGTCGGGCCGGGCCTTGCGGATTGCCGGGATGCGGTCGATGCCATTGCCGTCTGGCATCATCACATCGGTGATGACCAGATCCCCCCGCCCCTCGTCCACCCATTTGGTCAGCTGCGCCAGCGAGCCGGTCGCATGCACCCGGCAGCCCGCCCGGGTCAGCGCCTGGGTCAGGACGGTGCGGATGGTGCGGTCGTCATCGGCGATCAGAACGGTGCCATCCATGGTTTCGGTCCTTGTGACTGTCTAGGCTTTGGGCAATGAAATGCGGAAAATCGTGCGGCCGGGGCGGCTGTCCACCTGCACCCAGGCGCCGTGGTCGGTGATGATCTTCGAGACCAGCGCCAGCCCCAGCCCGGTGCCATTCTCGCGTCCTGAAACGAAGGGCTCGAAGATCTGTCCGGCAATGGCCTCGGGCAGGCCCGGCCCGTCATCCTCGATCTCGATCTGCAGCGGCAGCGCCCGGCCACCCGGCTCGGCCTCGGAGGGCGGCAGGCGCATGGCGTGGTCGTAATGGGTGCGCAGGCGGATGGTGCCGCCGCGCCGCGACAGCGCCTCGGCGGCGTTCTTGACGAGGTTGAGGCAGACCTGCATCAACTGGTCGGGATCGGCCAAGGCGGAAGGCAGCGAGGGGTCGTAATCGGTCAGGATCCGCAGCCCCTTGGCAAAGCCAACCTTGGCCGAACGGCGAACTTGTTCCAGCACGTCATGGACATTGACCGGCCCCAGTTTCGGCCCGGTGGTGTCGCCAAAGCGTTCCACCTGATCCAGCAGCGCGACGATGCGTCGGGATTCGCTGACGATCATCTCGGCCATCTCGCGGTCCTCGGGCGAGGCGTTCATCGCCATCAGCTGCGCCGCACCGCGAATGCCCGCCAGCGGGTTCTTGATCTCATGGGCCAGCATCTCGGCCATGCCGATGGCACTGCGCGCGGCGGTCCGCACGGCGCGGTGCTGGCCATTGCGGTCATCCATATCGCTTGGAACGATCAAGAGCGACACCCCGTCCGGCACATCCGGTGCCGGGCCGGCATGGAGGGTGGCATAACGCGCCTCGTGCCGCCCTGCGCGGTCGCCGATCTGGAAGCAGACATGGGGCTGGAACAGCGCCTCGTCACCACGCACCACCCGCAGGGCCATGGGCGCGATCGACGGGTCGATGCGCAGCCGTCCGGCCATCTCCTCACCCTCCAGCGCCTTGCCGAGGGTCGAGCGGCGGGACAGGTTCAGCCAGATCTCGGCCGCGTCGTTCAGCGCCGCCACCCGCCCCCTGGCATCCAGCACCAGCGCCGGCAGCGGCAGGCCCAACCAGCCGCTGCCCGGGTCCGAGGCGGTGAAATCAGGGGGCGGCACGCAGGTCATGCGGCACGCCCCACGGGACCGTTCTGCGGATCACCCGGGGCATCGGCAAAGCAGCTGCGGATCAGCGCCAGCGTCGCTGCCGGGCTGTCGGCGCGCATCATCAGGTCGCGTCCGGGGGCGCCGTTCGCCTCGGCATACCAGCCCAGGTGCTTGCGGGCGACGCGCAGGCCCAGTTCTTCGCCATAGAGCGACAGGATGTCTTCGTAGTGATCGGCCACGGCCTCGGCCAGCGCCGCGCCCTGCGGCACCTCGGGCGCGGGCGTGCCCCACAGCTCATGCGCGATCTGCGCCAGCCGCCAGGGCGCGCCCTGCGCGCCGCGCCCGACCATCACCGCATCGGCGCCCGACCGCGCCAGCGCGGCACGGGCCGAGGCGGCGTCGACCACATCACCATTGGCCACCAGCGGCGGTCGCCCGGGCAGGTTCGCCACCGCCCGGATGGCGTCCCAATCGGCGCTGCCCTTGTAGAATTGCGCCCGCGTCCGGCCATGCACGGTCAGCATCTGCACGCCTGCATCGCTGGCCCGCCGCGCGAGTTCCGGCGCGTTCAGGCAATCGGCGTCCCAGCCAAGCCGCATCTTCAGCGTCACCGGCAGATTGACCGCGCCGACCACCGCGTCGATCAGCCCCAGCGCGTGGTCAAGGTTGCGCATCAGCGCCGCGCCGGACAGCCCGCCCGTCACCTTCTTGGCCGGGCAGCCCATGTTGATGTCGATAATCCGCGCGCCCATGCCGGCAACGATCCGCGCCGTCTCGGCCATGGCCCCGGCCTCTCGCCCGGCGATCTGCACGCTGACCGGCAGTGCGCCCTCGGTCAGCGCCTTGGCCCGCACCGCCGCGCGGGTCGAGGGGCGCGGCGTCACCATCTCGGTCGAGGCCACCATCTCGCTGACCAGAAGCCCCGCACCATGGCGCGCCACCTGCCGCCGGAACGGCAGGTCGGTGATGCCGGCCATCGGCGCAAGAAAGACCGGCGGGCCAAGCCGCTGGTCGCCGACAAGGATGGGGTCAGGCTGGGTCATGTCTCTCATTCACTCTGGGGGCGGCACCGCTGCAAGGCGAGCGGGCCGCGCGTCCCTGCGACGTGATCGCCGGGACAGGTCAATGTTCAAATATGCGGCATCATGCCCATATTATAGGCAATACCTGCAAGGGTCGAGTCGCTGCCGCCCGGCTCCGTGGTCGTTTTCCGGCTGGCAGAGACGGCGCTCGCGCCGCATACACTGGGCAGGTGGTGAAGGAGAAGCGTGATGTTCCTGTCAGTGTTCGATCTGTTCAAGATCGGTGTCGGCCCGTCCTCGTCCCATACGATGGGGCCGATGGTGGCCGGATCGCGCTTCCTGCAATCTCTGCGCGAGCAGCCCTTCCGCGCCCATGGGCTGAAGGCCAGCCTGCACGGCAGCCTCGCCTTTACCGGCAAGGGCCATGCCACCGACCGCGCCACCATCCTGGGACTGGCGGGCTTCGTGCCCGAAACCATCGAGGCCGAGGCGGCCGAGGCGGCGCTGGCCCGCAACCGCGAAACCCGCGTGCTGACGCCCGAAGGTCTGCCGGAACTGGCGTTCGACCCCGAGGTCGACCTGCGCTTCGACTATGACCACGCCCTGCCCGGCCATGCCAATGGCATGACGCTGTCGGCCATCGATGCACAGGGTGACGTGATCTATCACCAGGTCTATTACTCGGTCGGCGGCGGCTTCGTGCTGACCGAGGAGGAATTGGCAAGGAAGGGCGACGAGGGGCGGAGCGATGCCGTCTCCAGGGTGCCCTATCCCTTTGCCAGCGCCGCCGAGATGCTGGAGATGGCGAAGGCCTCGGGCAAGTCCATCGCCGCGATGAAGCGCGAGAACGAGCGGGTCTATCGTAGCGACGCAAAGACCGACGAGGGATTGCGGCGGATCTGGCAGGTGATGCGCGACTGCATGGACCGGGGGCTGTCCACCGGCGGGCATCTGCCCGGCGGGCTGAACGTGCGCCGCCGCGCCAAGGGCGTGCACGAAAAGCTGATGGCCGAGCGCGGCATGAACCTGACCGCGCCGCATGTCATCAACGACTGGATGTCGACCTATGCCATGGCGGTGAACGAGGAAAACGCCGCCGGCGGTCAGGTCGTCACCTCGCCCACCAATGGCGCGGCGGGGGTTCTTCCGGCCGTCATCCGTTACTGGCTCGACCACGTCCCAGGCGCCAGCGAGCGCGACCTGCCCGATTTCCTGCTGACGGCGGCGGCGGTCGGCGGGCTGATCAAGCACAATGCCTCGATCTCGGGCGCCGAATGCGGCTGTCAGGCCGAGGTGGGCAGCGCGTCCGCAATGGCGGCGGCCGGGCTGGCCGCAGTGCTGGGCGGCACGCCCGAGCAGGTCGAGAACGCAGCCGAGATCGCACTGGAGCATCACTTGGGCATGACCTGCGATCCGGTGCGCGGGCTGGTGCAGGTGCCCTGCATCGAGCGGAACGGGCTGGGCGCGATCAAGGCAGTCTCGGCGGCCAGCCTCGCCCTTCGGGGTGATGGCGAGCATATCGTGCCCTTGGACGCCGCCATCGAGACCATGCGCCAGACCGGCCGCGACATGAGCGAGAAGTACAAGGAAACCTCGCTTGGCGGGCTGGCGGTGAACGTCCCCAACTGCTGATCCGCGCGGCTTGGGCGGCGCTTCGCCCGCGCGGACGCTGCGGCCTTGCCCCGGCAGGCGGCATTTTGCTATCGCTGGCCGGACAGTGATCCCAGCCCGAAGGCAAATACCATGAAACTGCGCCTCGCCGCCCTTGCGGTTCTGCCCCTTGCTCTGACCGCCTGCGAAGATGGGGCCATGACCGACCTCCAGACCAGCCTCGGCATGAAGCCCGAAGTGGCGGAGCAGCCTGCCACTCCCTCGGGCCCGCCCGCCGTCTCGCCACTGGACCAGGCGATCGAGGTCGCAGGCGGCGAACAGGTGGCCTCGGCGACCGCCAATGCCGAGACGCTGAACACCGTGGCCTTCATCGCGCGCGGCAACGAACCCTTCTGGACGGTCGAGGCCTCGGGCGAACGGGCGGTCTACAAGACCCCGGAAAACCAGAAGGGCCGGACCGTCACCGTGCGCCGCCTGACCTTCGCGCAGGGCGTCGAATTCGTCGGCACACTGGATGGCAGCGCCTTCGCGCTGACCGTGCGTGGCGCCGATTGCGTCGATGACATGTCGGGCGAGAAATTCCCGATGTCGGCGACCTTGAAGATCGGCGGCCGCACGAACAATGGCTGCGCCGCCCCGGCAGCAGCCGCAGCGGCCGATACAACTGCCGCGCCGCAGGGCTGAGGGCTGTTGCCCATAGGTCGCGGGCTTTTGCCGAAGTGAAGCTGCGGGGTGTCCGACGCCCCGCGCGCCCGCTAATGTGGGCGAGATACCGACAGGAGATCCCATCCTCATGCGCCATTCGCGTCTGTTCCGCCAGCTGCTGGCGACCACCTTGCCTGTCGCCCTGCTGGTGGCATCCGGCAGCCAGACGGCCCTGGCAGAGCCGATGATCGGCTGGGGAATGAACTCTTACGGCCTCCCGGGTGGGATTGACACGCCGACCGCCGAGATGTTGCCGGATGGTACCCTTGGCGCGACCGTCGGCTATTCCGACTATTCACGCCGCAACACACTGGTGTTCCAGGCCTTGCCACGCCTGACTGCGGCACTGCGCTATTCGCGGATCGACAACTACCAGATCGACGAGCGCGACTATCTGTGGGACCGCTCGTTCGATATCCGCTTTCAGGCGCTGGACGAGGACCCGGACGGCTGGCGTCCGGCTGTCGCCGTCGGCTTGCAGGATTTCATGGGCACCGGTGTCTACTCGGCCGAATATCTTGTCGCCAGCAAGACCATCACCCCGACGCTACGGGTCAGCGCCGGTGTGGGTTGGGGCCGCCTGGGTGGCGAGTTCCGCCCGCCCTCGGATGTGGGACAGGGCGGCAAGCCCAATTACAAGGACTGGTTCACCGGCCCGGCCAGTCCCTTCGCCTCGATCACCTGGCAGGCAACGGACAAGCTGCGGCTGGTCGCGGAATATTCCGAGGATCCTTATGCCCTCGAGGAGAGCGCAACCGGTGAAGAGGCGCCCGACAGCAAGATCAACCTCGGCCTGAACTATCGCATCGGCGACAATTACGAACTTGGCGCCTATACGATCGGCGGCAAAAAATTTGGCGCTCAGTTCACCGTGGCGCTGAACGCGCATCAGTCGCCCTTCCCGTCGGGCCTTGAGAAGGCCCCTGCCCCGGTCCGCCCGCGCCCCGCGCCGAGTGCCGATCCCGAAGGCTGGTCCGGTGTCTGGGCTAATGATCCGACCGCCCATCCGGCGCTTCAGACCTCGCTGGGGGATGCGCTCGCCAAAGAGGGGCAGGTTCTGGAATCTATGGCAATCTCGGCCAACCGGGCCGAGGTTCGCATCAACAACACCCGCTATCTTCAGCAGGCTGAGGCGATCGGTCGCAGCGCGCGCCTGATGACCCGGGCGCTGCCGCCCTCGGTCGAGACATTCGTCATCACCTCGGTCGAGGAAGGCGTTCCGACCAGTTCGGTGACGCTGCGCCGCTCGGATGTCGAGCGGCTGGAGAACACCGAGGTCAGCCAGATCGCCAATGCTGCGGCGCTGACCGATGCCGATCCGCGCCCCGGTAATCTGGTCATGACCCCCGGCCTCTATCCTCGGTTCCAGTGGGGTCTGCGTCCCTATCTGACCACCTCGATCTTCGACGCCGACGACCCTTTCCGCTATGAAGTCGGCGCGCGGCTCAGCGGCAGCTATGAACTTGTGCCGGGCTTGGTCCTGTCGGGCGCAGTGCAGCAGCGCGCGTTTGGCACGATCAAGCAGGAAGGCCCGGCCGACCTGACGCCCGAGGAATACCTCGCCCAAGGCACGGACATGAACGATTTCGGCGTGCCGCGCGTGCGCTCGGACACCCGCATGTATTCCAACAGCGACGGACCGGTCGTTCCCGAACTGACGCTGGCCTGGTACGCCAAGCCCACAGATACGGTCTATACCCGAGTCACCGCCGGCCTGCTCGAGCGTGCCTATGGCGGTGTCTCGGCCGAAGCCCTGTGGAAGCCGGTCAATTCCCCGCTGGCGCTGGGGGCCGAGATCAACCGCGTGCGCAAGCGCGACTTCGAGGATGCCTTCAGCTTCCGTGACTACGAAGTCACCACCGGCCATGTCTCGGCCTATTACGAATTCGGCGGTGGTTTCACCGGCCAGCTTGATATCGGCCGCTATCTGGCCGGCGATGACGGCGCGACGGTCACGCTGACACGCGAATTCGCGAATGGCTGGCGCGTCGGTGCCTACGCGACCAAGACGAACATGAGCGAGGAATCCTTCGAAGAGGGGTCGTTCGACAAGGGTATCACCATCTCGATCCCGTTCAGCTGGGCCACCGGCCAGCCAAGCCGCCAGGAAGCAGGCAGTACCCTGCGTTCGCTGTCGCGTGACGGCGGTTCGCGGCTAGAGGTGAATGGCCGGCTTTACGACACCGTGCGCGACAGTCACTCGGGCAAGCTCTACCAAGGTTGGGGGAAATTCTGGCGATGACCGGCACGATGATGAAAGGCGCCCTTGCAATCGCATTGCTCGGGCTTGCTGCCTGCGGCAACCAGTCGGCAGATGAAAGCGCATCGCCGCTTGGCGTGGCCGCTCAGGTCGCCCGTGACGCCCTGGCCGAACGCCGGGCTGCCAGCCAGCCGCAGGCCCCGGCGCGCACGCCCGAGCAGATGGCCGCCGAGGCTCTGCGGGTAAACCCAGCACCATTGATCCTGGCCGGACTGGAAGCCGCCGGTCGGACGCAGGTGATGGCGATGACCGGCCAGAACGGTGCCATGCGCACCTACATGACCCCGAATGAGCAGGCGCTGATTCTGCGTAATGGGATGCTGCTCGGCACGCGCGGGCTGGGCAATGACATGTCAGTGACCGAACCCGCGACCGAAGCGCTGATTCGCAATCAGCGCTCGGGCACGGCGCAGCGCGTGATCCGCTACTATGCCGGTGACGGGCTGGAACGGCCGATGACCTTCAACTGCACGGTCGGCGCAGGCCCCAACCCGGGCGTGATGGTCGAGAATTGCGAGGGGCTTGGCCTCAGCTTCCAGAACAGCTTCATGGTGCAAGGCGGCCAGATCCCGGTCTCGCGGCAATGGGCGGGGCCCGGGCTGGGCTATATCACCATCCAGACACTGCGCCCCTAGAACCGCGCTCCCGAGAGGAGACAGAAAAACCCGCCGGGCCGCCCTGACGCATTCCGGAATTTGGGACATGGCCCAGCCCCGAACATATTTTGTCGGGGCTGAGCTCTTTCAATCATTTTGACGGCTGTTTCAGTCGCGGTCGCACGTTCATTCGAGCTGCGCGTCCCAAAAGGCACAATTGTGGACACTGGCGAAGTCGGTGCGAAGGGCGGGGGCGGTCAGGTCGATGTTCCGCACAAGTGTCCGCTGATCCGAGATGGCGGGCCATTCAGGCTGGCCGTCGATGACAGGCGAGCCGGTACGGGCAAAGGCCGCCCAGGCAGCCATCATCTGCTGCGACAGACGCATCTGGTCCGAGCTGAGTTCGGCAGGTCCGCCAAAAAAGGTCGGCGTCTGAAAGATGAACTGAATCTCCTTGGCGTGATGGGCTCCGAGGCTTGGCAGCAAAGCTGTATCGCTCCCTTTGGCGCCAGACCTTTCACTGAACTCGTAGGCATAGACTGCCGTGTGCGCAGCCATGGCCTTGCTGGCGCTCAAGGCCGGGCAGGCGAACATGAAATCGGTCATATAGTCGGCATAGGCCAAGGGGATGGAGGGATAGCTCGATACAGGATAGGCGTCCAACACGGCCTCGGCCGCATCGCCGAACTGAACGCGCAGATTCGCCTCATAGTTCTGGGCCGACTGCATGGCCGGAAGGGCCACTTCGGCAAAGAGGCGCCCCTCGTCCAGGTTCGAGCCGTTGATGACCGGCACCCGATTGAAGTCCCCGTCAGCGAATGCGCGGAGGTCGCGCGGCAGGGTTTCGGTGCCATTCACGATGCTCCAGGGAGTTGAGCCTGCTGCGACATCGCCCGGCACGATCGTGGCAGCGGTCGTCGCGGGCAAGGCCCGCAAACAAGCCATTGCGTTTTCGCCCTCGCATCCGGCAGCCTCCGCATAGGCCATGCCGGTTTGCTCGGCGACATCACGCGGGCGCCCAAAGCACGGGCCTGACTGGATGATGGCAGCAGAAAATAGTCCCGCCGCGTCCGGCGAACGAAGGTGCCCACAGATACTGACACCACCCGCGGACTCGCCGAAAAGCGTCACCCTTGCAGGATCGCCACCGAAGGCCTGAATATTTCGTGCCACCCATTCCAGTGCCATCTGCTGATCTTGCAGGCCGAAATTGCCGCCGCCCTCCCCGAGTTCCGGATGGGCGAGAAAACCAAGCGCACCCAGCCGGTAGTTCAGGGTCACGACAATGACATCCTGCGTCTCCGCGAGAATATGGGCATCATAGTCGCTGCCAGCGCCGGTCACGAATCCGCCTCCCGGGATCCAGACCATGACGGGGAGGTCATTGCCTTCGGCAGGACCATAGACGTTGAGAAACAGGCAATCCTCGCTGCCCGTCATTGGGGTGGAGGCCGTCGGAGCAAAGTTCCATCCATCCTGGGGCTGGACACAACGCGCGCCGAAGGCCTGCGCCTTCACCTCACCTGCAGGAGCCACCTGTTGCGGCGCGCGCCAGCGCAGATCGCCAACCGGTGCCTCGGCATAGCGGATCCCCAGGAACTGTCTGCCGCTGCCCGAAGCAATACCTGTATAGGTTCCATCGGCTGCGTCGATCGGCTGGCTGGCCTCGAACGCAGCGAGTTGCGCCGGCAGGAGGCACAACAGCGCCATCAGCCTCATCATCCTGATCATGGCCTGGCCTCCGTTTCGCGGCTGAGGCGCGCGACCTCTTGCCAGTTGGCGACCACCGCAACCCAGGTGGGCGGAAGGTCTTCGGGAAACCCGCCAATGCGTGCAGGCCGTTTCGCCTGGTCGAGCAGCGCTCGTGCCGCCTGCCTGGTGACCGGTGCCCCAGCCGTGGTCACATAGTAGGCCTTGGCATCATTCGAGAGCGGATCCATGCCGCCTGGCATGGCTGGCGCATAGGGCCAGACATAGATCGGCGCACCCGGCTCCATCGAGATATGCTCGAAAGTTGGTGACGCTTGATCAGGCGGCAGCTTGAATGTGGCGGACGCCGTCGCGGAACTCAACCC
>NZ_CANKWH010000012.1 GCF_947487305.1 uncultured Paracoccus sp.
ATCCAGAGATAGGGCCAATCGCCTTCGAGGGGCCGGTTCAGAAACGCCTTCACCTTGCCGTCGATCTCTTCGCAGAGCCGCGAAACCTGGCTCTTGCTGATCCCCGACATGCCCATGGCCTTGACCAAATCATCAACGGACCGCGTCGAGATGCCTTGGACATAGGCCTCCTGGATCACCGCCGTCAGTGCTTTCTCCGCCATCCGCCGGGGTTCGAGGAAACCGGGGACGTAGCTCCCCTTCCGCAGCTTCGGAATCCGCAGCTCGACCGTTCCGGCGCGTGTCTCCCAGTCCCTGTCACGGTAACCATTGCGCTGCGCCCGTCGTTCCGGCGCCTTCTCTCCATAGGCCGCGCCCGTCACGGCGCCGACCTCCAGCTCCATCGGCCGCTCGGCGGCAAACCCGATCATCTCGCGCAGCAGATCGGCATCGGGGGTCTTCTCGACGAGGTCGCGCAGCTTCATCATGTCGGTGGTCATCGGTAGAATCTCCGGTCCAGGTTGGTGTCAGCAACCAGACCCTACCGGAACAACGCAGGTGACAACCTCAGCCAGAACCTACACCACGCCCAGGGACAGCATCCAGCCTAACATGAGCACCCGACCGGAACGGAACCGGGACAGATCCACATTGGCTTGCCGCAGTTCGCGGTTCTCGCGCTCCAGGGCCTTCAGCTTCGCGGCCATATCGGTCGAGACGCCGGCGCGCCAGCCGCTGTCGACCTCGGCCTTCTTGCCCCAGTCATTCAGCGTATTGGCCGAACAGTCGATCTTCGCCGCGATCGACACGATGGCCTGAAACCGCGATCCATGCTGACCCTCATTGTCGAGGACCAACCGCACAGCGCGTTCGCGCACTTCAGGGGAAAACTTGTTCGTGGTCTTGCTCATGATACTCTATCCTGTTCAGCAGTTGGAGCCTTCGGCACACCCGCATCAGTTCAAACAGGCCAATGCAAGCCCCCGACCTACCCGGAAGCAACCTGCCGGCATGAACCCTGGCCGATCTCGCGCAAATGGTGAGGATGGCAAGTCCGATGGCATCCGACCCCGAAATACCGTCGGACCTTCAGGTTCTGGGGCGGTCCGCAGTCCGCGGGCTCTCAGCGTCGGTCTCTGCCTTTGCAGGCGGTATTGATGATCTGCCTTCCGGCGATCAGCAGAATGTCATTTCCTCAAAGCCTGACGATGCGTAAGAGAACAGCATGGATATCGTTGTTATCACGACAATCATTGCGTCGCTGTTCCTGGTCATTGGTCTTTCCGAACCGCTGGCCATTCGCCTGCGTCTGCCCTTCAGCGTTGTGCTGGCGCTGATCGGGGTCATCATCGCCACCGGGGCAGGGTTCCTGCTCAGGACCGAGCTGACCGATGCCTTCAACCAGCAGGCGGCGGCAATCCTGATGCTGCCGATCCGCAGTAACGTCTTCCTGTATATCTTCCTGCCGACGCTGATCTTTCAGGCGGTGATCGAGATGAACCTGCGCCGCATGGCCGATGACTGGGTGCCGATCCTTGTCCTCGCTGTCGTTGCGGTGCTGATCGCCACCTTCTTCGTCGGCATGGCGCTGAGCTGGACCGGGGCCATGCCCTTCGCGGCGGCCTTCCTGATCGGCGCCATCGTCTCGACCACCGACCCCTCGGCCGTGGTCGCCATCTTCCGCTCGCTGGCGGCACCCCGACGGCTTGCACGGATCATCGAGGGCGAGAGCCTGTTGAACGACGCCGCCGCGATCGCGCTTTTCTCGCTGTTCATGGGGCTGGTGATGACCGGCGAGACCGACCCGACCATCGGCTCGGCGCTCTTGCGCCTGCCGGTGCTGATGCTGGGCGGCGCGCTGATCGGCTGGCTGGCGGCGCGGGTTGCCGCCGCGGTCATGGCCATGGTGGCCGAGCACGAACTGGCGGTCATCTCGCTGTCGATCGCCTTGCCCTATCTGGCCTTCATCGCCGCCGAACAAAGCGGCTATGCCTCGGGCGTGATCGCGGTGGTGGTCTCGGCCATGACGCTGAACTTCCTCGGGCCGGGCCGGATGTCGCCGGCGATCTGGGCCAATCTGCGGCAGATCTGGGCGGCGCTGGCGCATTGGGCCGGGGCGCTGATCTTCATCCTTGCCGCGCTGCTGATCCCGCGTTTGCTGGGCGACGCGCGGCTGAATGACCTGCTCCTGATCGGCGTGGTCATCGTTGCGGCCTTCGTGGCCCGCGCGGTGATCCTGTGGGGCGTGCTGCCGATCCTGACCCGGCTTAGGCTCTCGCCCGAGGTGCAGCGCCCCTATCGCGTGGCGATCCTGTGGGGTGGCCTCAGGGGCGCGGTAACGCTGGCGCTGGCGCTGGCCGTGACCGAGAATTTCCGCGTCGATCCCGACATCAAGCGGCAGGTCGGTATCCTCGCCACAGGCTTCACCCTCTTCACTCTCTTCGTTCAGGGGACCACCTTGCGGCGGGTCATCCGCCGGCTGGGGCTCAGCAAGCTGTCGCCCTTGGACAGCGCGCTGTCCAACCAGGTGGTTGCCGTCGCGCTGCAGCAGGTGCGCGAGGATATCGCCCAGACCGCCGAGGGCTTCCGCCTGACCCGCGAGACTGTGCGATCCGAGGCAAAACGATTTGCACAGCGTCTGGATGAGGCCGTGTCAAAGGCCGAGGAATCCGAGGCCATCCTGGACCGCGACCGGGTGACGCTTGGCCTGATCGCGCTGGCCGGGGCCGAGCGCGACCTGGTACTGAAGGCTTTCCGCGAGCGCGAGATCTCCGCCCGTATTCTGGAAACGGTGCTGGCCCAGGCCGATCGGGTGATGGAGGGCGCGCGCACCGGCGGGCGCTTGGGCTATGCCCGGGCCGCGCGCGATTGGTTGCGGCCGGGGATGCGCTTCCGCGTGGCGATGACGCTCCACAATCGCCTTGGCCTGTCGCGGGGGCTGGAGCGGATGACCGCGAACGGCTTCGAGGAACTGATCGCGCAGCGCCAGATCCTGTCGGAACTGCATGGATTCATCGACCGCCGCATTCGCCGCATCCATGGCCGCCGGGTCTCGGACCTGCTGCACGAGATGCTGGAACGTCGCATGGAAGAGGTCGAGCAGACGCTGGAGGGGTTGCGGCTGCAATTCCCCGAATTCGCCGAGGAGCTGGAACGCCGGCTGATCCGCCGCACCGCGCTGAGGCTGGAGGAACGCGAATACGAATCTTTCTACGAGGACGGGCTGATCGGGGATGAACTGCACCTGTCGCTCAATCAGGGTATCGCCAATCGCCGCGCCAGTTCCGAGGCCCGCCCGCATCTCGACCTTGCGGTGCAGAAGCTGGAACTGGTCCGTCGCCTGCCGGCCTTTGCCGGGCTGGATGATGCCACGCTGAAGCCGCTTTCGCGGGCGCTTCTGACCCGCTATGCCGCGCCGGGGCAGGTGATCCAGAGCAAGGATGCGCATGAGCGCGCGGTCTATTTCATCTCCTCGGGCGCGGTCGAGGCCGAGACGGCGGGCGTCCGCCATCGACTTGGCCGGGGCGAGATGTTCGGACAGATGTTCCTGTTGATGAAGAACCCGCTGCGGACCGAGGTGAAGGCCATCGTGCCCTCGACCCTGTTGAAGCTGGACGAGGAGCGCTTTCGCAAGCTGTTGAAGCGCAGCCCGGCCCTGCGTCAGGTCGTGCGCGACGCTGCGGTAAAGCGCGGCGTCGATCCCGACGCACTGGATGTGGCGCTCTGAGCCCCGGGCCTCAGAGCAGCTTCTCCATCGCCGGCTTCAGCCGCGCCAGCGTGCCTTCGACATCCTTCAGCTTGTCGAGGCCGAAAAGGCCAATCCGGAAGGTCGAGAAGCCATCGCCTTCTCCCACCTGCAGCGGCACGCCGGCGGCGATCTGCAACCCCTCGGCGGCGAATTTCTTGCCGGTCTTGATCTCGGGATCGTCGGTATAGCTGACCACCACGCCGGGCGCGCCGAACCCTTGTGCCGCCACCGAACGGATGCCCTTTTCGGCCAGCATCTCACGCACGCTGTCGCCCAGGTGCCATTGCGCCGCCCGTGCCGCCTCGAACCCCAGCGCCTCGGTCTCGGCCATGGCAGCGTGCAGCGCCACCAGCGAGTCGGTCGGCATGGTGGCGTGATAGGCGTGGCCGCCTTCCTCGTAAGCCTTCATGATCGCGCGCCATTTCTTCAGGTCGAGGGCAAAACTGTCGCTTTCGCTCTCGGCCAGCCGCCGCGCGCCCTCGGCCGAGAACATCACCAGCCCTGCGGCGGGCGTCGAGGACCAGCCCTTCTGCGGGGCCGAGATCAGCACATCGACGCCGGTTGCCGCCATGTCGACCCAGATCGCGCCCGAGGCGATGCAGTCGAGCACCATCAGCGCGCCGACCTCATGCGCCGCCGCCGCCATGGCGGTGATGTAATCGTCGGGCAGGATCAGCCCGGCCGAGGTTTCCACATGCGGCGCAAAGACCGCATCGGGCCGCGCCTCGCGGATGCGGGCCACCACCTCCTCGATGGGCGGGGGCGCATAGGCGGGCTTCGGCTCGTCGCCGGCAGGGCGGGCGTTGACCACGGTGGTTTCCCCGGCAAAGCCGCCTGCCTCGAAGATCTGCGTCCAGCGATAGCTGAACCAGCCATTGCGGACGATCAGCGCATGGCCGCCACGGGCGAATTGCCGGGCCACCGATTCCATCGCATAGGTGCCACCGCCCGGAACGATGGCCACGGCCTCGGCCTTGTAGACGCCTTTCAGCGTGTCGTTCAGCCCGCGCATGACGCGCTGGAACTTCTGCGACATGTGGTTCAGCGAACGGTCGGTGAAGACGACCGAGAATTCCTGCAATCCATCGGGGTCGATCTCGGGGCGCAGTCCGGGCATGGCGGGTCCTTTCCGTCAGGGTTGCGCGCAGGTTAGCGCGGCCCGGTCGGGCCGACCAGTCCGCCTTGCGGTGCAGAAGCGGGCTGGCTAGCGTGGCCCGCGACAAAGGGGGTGCCATGTTCGATCGCAGGGAATTGGAAGAGGCCGCCGCGCTGGTTCACGCGCAGGTGCCGGCAACGCCGACCCATCACTGGCCGCAGCTGTCGGCGCGGATCGGCGCGGAGGTCTGGGTCAAGCACGAGAACCACCTGCCCACCGGCGCCTTCAAGGTGCGGGGCGGCATCACCCTGATCGACTGGCTGCGGCGGACCCAGCCCGATTGTCCCGGTGTCATCACCGCCACGCGCGGCAATCACGGCCAGAGCCAGTCGCGCGCGGCGACGGCGGCGGGTCTGCGCGCTGTCATCTATGTGCCGCGGGGCAACTCGCCCGAGAAGAACGCCGCGATGCGGGCCTACGGGGCCGAGCTGCGCGAACATGGCGACGATTTCGACGAGGCGCGCTTGGCTGCCATGGCTGCCGCCGAGGCCGAGGGCCTGTTCCCGGTGCCGCCCTTCCACCTCGAACTGGTGCGGGGCGTCGCTACCTATGGTTTCGAGATGTTCAACGACGCCCCGCCGCTCGATGCGGTCTATGTGCCCATCGGATGCGGCTCGGGCATTTGCGGGGTGATCGCGGCCCGCGATGCGCTGGGGTTGGCAACCGAGGTGGTCGGCGTGGTGGCCGAAGGCGCGGCCGGGGCGAAGCTGTCGGTCGAGGCCGGGGAAGTGATCGAGACGCTGAGCGCCACCACCTTCGCCGATGGCATGGCGGTGCGGGTGCCGGTGGCCGAGGCGCTGGCGATCTATGGCAAGGGTGCGTCGCGGATCGTGGCGGTCAGCGATGCTCAGATCGCCGAAGCGGCGCGGGTGCTGTTCAGTGACACCCATAACATCGCCGAAGGGGCAGGGGCGGCGGCCTTGGCCGCGCTGATGGCGGAAGCCGACCGGCAAAAGGGAAAACGGGTGGCGGTGATCCTCTCGGGCGGGAATATCGACAGCGCCAAGGCGGCGCAGCTGCTGTCGGGCGAGACGCCGAGCCCATAAGCCGTTCCGTCACCCGCTGCGGCCCCCCTTGCGGCAAAGGGGGGGACGGGCATAGGTTACAGGAATTGTTCATCTGCAGGCCCAACCATGCGCATCGGCATTCTTCAATGCGGTCAGTCCCCGGACGTTCTGAAAGCCTCGCTCGGGGATTACCCCGACATGTTCGTGAAGCTGCTGGCCGATCGCGGCTTTGACTTCCGCACCTTCCATGTCGAGGAGATGCAGTTTCCCGCGACCATCCATGACGCCGATGGCTGGCTGCTGACCGGCTCGCGTCACGGCGCCTACGAGGATCACGCCTTCATCCCGCCGCTCGAGGATTTCATCCGCCGCGCCTATGCCGAGGGCGTGCCGATGGTCGGCGTCTGCTTTGGGCACCAGATCATCGCGCAGGCGCTTGGCGGCAAAGTCATCAAGAACCCCGATGGCTGGGCCGTGGGGGCGCAGGATTACGATTTCGAGGGCGAAAAGGTCACGCTGAACGCCTGGCATCAGGATCAGGTGGTCAGCCTGCCCGAAGGGGCCGAGATCGTCGGTCGCAATGCCTTCTGCGAGAATGCGGCGCTGGTCTATGGCGATCGCGCCTATACCGTGCAGGCCCATCCCGAATTCGACGATACCTTCATCCGTGGCCTGATCGAGCATCGCGCCAAGGGCAAGGTGGCGCAGGAGCTGCTGGACGCCGCCGAGGCGCGGATGGGGCAGCAGAATGACAATGCCGGGCTGGCCGACCGCATCGAGGCCTTCTTCAAGCAACCCCGCAGCGCCGCCCGCGGTGCTGCATGACGCCATGTCGCGCGACTCTCGCGGAAGCCCGGTCCGGTATCCCGGCCGGGCAAAACAGGTCGCCGGCTGACCCTGCCGGCGTCGCAAACGCGCTGACCGGCCCGCATCCCGCGCCGGCCCGCGCGCTCGAGGAAACATGACCCAACCCGAATGGATCGCGCGCATCCCGAACGCCGCGCAGGACTATATCAAGGACATCCGGCTGGACGAGGTGGAATGCATCGTCGCCGACATTGCCGGGGTCGCCCGGGGCAAGGCAATGCCGGCCTCGAAATTCGCCCGGCAGGACAAGTTCTTCCTGCCGAACTCGATCTTCCTGCAGACGATCACCGGCGAATGGGCCGATAACCCGACCGGCGCCTTCACCGAACCCGACATGATCCTGACGCCGGATTTCAGCACGGCGACCGCCGCGCCCTGGACGGCGGATTATACCGTGCAGGTGATCCATGACGTGTTCGACCAGGCCGGCAAGCCGGTGCCGGTCGCCCCGCGCAACGTGCTGAAGCGGGTGGTCAGCCTCTATGAGGAAAAGGGCTGGAAACCCATCGTCGCACCCGAGATGGAATTCTTTCTCGTCGCCCGCAACATCGACCCGAACCAGCCGATCATCCCGCCGATGGGACGCTCGGGCCGGCGGGCGGCGGCCAAGCAGGCCTATTCCATGTCGGCGGTGGACGAATATGGCAAGGTCATCGACGACATCTATGATTTCGCCGAAGCGCAGGGTTTCGAGATCGACGGCATCCTGCAGGAAGGCGGGGCCGGGCAGATCGAGATCAACCTGAACCACGGCGATCCGGTGGCGCTGGCCGACGAGATCTTCTATTTCAAGCGGCTGATCCGGGAGGCCGCGCTGCGCCATGACTGCTTTGCCACCTTCATGGCCAAACCCATCGAGGGCGAACCGGGCAGCGCCATGCATATCCATCACTCGGTGGTGGATCTGAAGACCGGCCAGAACATCTTCTCGGACGAGCGCGGCCGCGAGACGCCGGAATTCATGCATTTCATCGCCGGGATGCAGAAACACCTGCCCGCTGCGGTGGCGCTGCTGGCGCCCTATGTGAACAGCTATCGCCGCTATGTCCCCGACTTCGCCGCACCGATCAACCTGGAATGGGGCCGCGACAACCGCACCACCGGCCTGCGCGTGCCGATCTCGGGCCCCGAGGCGCGGCGGATCGAGAACCGGCTGGCGGGGATGGATTGCAACCCCTATCTCGGCATCGCCGCATCGCTGGCCTGCGGCTATCTGGGCCTGATCGAGGCCGAGAACCCGCGCGCCGAATGCCTGGGCGACGCCTATATGTCCGAGGACGAACTGCCGCTGACGCTTGGCGACGCGCTGGACATCATGGTCGACAGCGAACCGATGCGCGGCGTGTTGGGCGACGAATTCGTCTCGGTCTACGAGTCGGTGAAGCGCAACGAATACAAGGAATTCCTGCAGGTGATCTCGCCCTGGGAACGGGAACATCTGTTGCTTAATGTCTAGGGTTCTGGTGAAGACCGGGCATGAAAAAAGGGGGCGCAATGCGCCCCCTTTCCTGTCTGTCTGTCCGGCTCAGCCCTTGGCCGAATCCAGCTCTTCGCCCTCGTGCTCGACTTCGCGGGCCTTGGCATAGCTCTCGATCAGCAGCCGGTATTCGGGGAAGATCTGGGTATAGATCTCGGCCCATTTCTCGGCGTCGTCGCGGTGCCAGGTCTTCTGGATTTCCGAGGCGACGGCGGCCGTATCCATCGGCACCGCACCGGCCTGAACCACGCGGGCGAGCGTGATTTCCTCGGCCATCTTCGAATAGGTGCCCGAGGCGTCGATCACCACGAAGACCTTGTAACCCTCGGCGATGGCGCTGATGGCGGGGAAGGCCATGCAAACGCTGGTGATGGTGCCGGCGATGATCAGGGTCTTGCGGCCGGTGGCCTCGACTGCCTTCACGAAAGCCGGGTTGTCCCAGGCGTTGATCTCGCCACGACGGGCGACATAAACCGCATGGGGCGCGTTCTGGTGGATCTCGGGGATCAGCGGGCCGTTCGGGCCCTGCGGCACCGAGGCGGTGGTGATGACCGGGATATTCGCCAGCGTCGCGATCGAGGCCAGGGCCCCGGCATGGCGGCGCAGCGTCGTCATCGGCATGTCGTTCACGGTCTGGAACAGCCCGCTCTGGTGGTCGATCAGCAGCAGCACCGCATCATCGGGATTGATGACCGGCTTGGCGCCGTTGAAATTGGCAGGAGCACTCATGGCATTTCCTTTCAGTCGTTTTGGTTGGGGGCAGGGTCCTTTCGGGTCTTCTCTGCCGATGATCGAAAGATAGTTCGAAAATCAGAACGAACAATTGAAGATATGTTCGATAAAATGGAACGCTGGGGTTCCTACGGCTGGATTGACAGGTGCAATCTGCCAATGCCGGGGGCCTAGAGCTTTGCACCGGGCTCTGGCAGAAAGGCGAAACGGTCCGGGGAAGGGCCGGGCAAGCGGAGGCGGCCATGGACCTGCTTTATGTCAATGACCGGCGCGGGGAATACCCGGCGAGCCTCTATGCCGAGACCCGTGATCCTCTGGACCCGTTCCCGCAGCTGAAGGGTGAGACGCGGGCGGATGTGGCGGTGATCGGCGGCGGCTATACCGGCCTTTCGGCAGCGCTGCATCTGGTGCAGGCGGGTCTGGACGTGGCGCTGGTCGAGGCGCATCGCGTGGGCTTTGGCGCATCGGGCCGCAATGGCGGGCAATTGGGATCGGGCCAGCGGCAGGAGGTTGACTGGCTGGAGAAGAACCTCGGTCGCGATCAGGCGCGGCGGCTGTGGGATCTGGCCGAAGAGGCCAAGGCGCTGACGCGCGGTCTGGCCTGGGCGGCGGATGTGCCGGTGCATGACGGCGTGGCCCATGCCTGCCGCAGCGCCGACGAGGTCGCCCATGCCCGCAAGCTGGCCGAGCATCTGGCGCGGCATTACGACTATGACAAGGTGCAGCCGCTGAACCGCGACGCCTTCCGCGCGCTGGTGCCCTCATACGCCTATATCGGCGGCGATCTGGATCGCGGGGCAGGGCATCTGCACCCGCTGAACCTCGCCATCGGTATGGCGCGGCTGGCCCGCGATGCGGGGGCGCGCCTCTACGAGAACAGCCATGTCCATCAGGTCGAGCACGCGCGCGAGGCGACGGGCAAGACCATCGTGCGCTGCGATACCGGGCGGGTGATCTGCGATCAGGTCATCTATGCCGGCAATGGCTATCTTGGCCGGCTCAGTGCCCCGGTGGCACGCCGGGTCATGCCGATCAACAATTACATCGTTGCAACCGAGCCGCTGGGGGACCGCGCCGCCGAGGTGCTCGCCGAGAACATCGCCGTTGCCGACACCAAATTCGTGGTGAATTACTGGCGGCTCAGCGAGGACAGGCGGCTGATCTTTGGTGGCGGGGAATCGGTCGGCTATCGCTTTCCCAGGGACATCCGCGCCAAGGTGCGGCCGCATCTCTTGTCGGTCTATCCGGGTCTCAAGGATGTCGCCCTGACCCATGGCTGGGGCGGCACGCTGGCGATCACGATGAACCGGATGCCCTATTTCACCCGGCCGGCGCTGAACGCGCTGTCGGCCAGCGGTTATTCCGGCCATGGCGTGGCGCTGGCGACGCTGGCGGGCAAGCTGATGGCCGATGCCGTGGCTGGGCAGGCGGCGGGCTTTGATGCCATGTCCGCGGTGCCCAGCCACAACTTCCCCGGCGGCGCCATGCTGCGAAGCCCGCTGCTCGTGGCGGGGATGAGCTGGTATGCGTTGCGGGACCGTTTGGGATTCTGACCCACTCTGACCGGAAAGCGACCGGGTTCTGGGAATTTGCCCCACTGGACCCCGAAATCCGAATCACCGCCCTGTGATCTGGCGTGATTCTGCCAGTATTTTCCGTGTAGAGCCACGCTGGCGCACGACATCTGGATCTGGCTGGGATTTTGCGCCACTTTTTTCAGACCGATCAGTCTGCACTAAATGTAGTGTGTTTGCCACAAATGCGCGCAATAATTATGCTCGACAACGGCTGCCATCCGTAGTGTTCTTGCCTCGTTCGATGCGATCGAGGTGGTCATGACCCAAGACTACCCGCAAATTTCCATTGCGTCCCATATAATCCCATGTCACAACTAACTCACGAAGACGGGCAGTGAAGGGGCATCAAGACCCCGGAAGGCGAAGCAGGCTTCATACAGGCACCCGTTTTCCAATATCGCCGACCCGGCGCGCGAGCAGCACCTCCCCCAGGTGGCGCGCAAGGGAAAGGCCAACCCCGAAAATCGGGGCCCAGGAATGGGAACGAGGGCGGCGGATCGAGCAGTGGCAGCGGCTCGATCCGCCCTTTCTCTTTCGGGAGACCGGAAGAGCGGACGGTGAGGTAAGGAGCAGGCCCCGGTGGCGCGCAGGTTCAGAGGCTCGGAAGAGGTCAAGGTCGACGCGAAAGGCCGCGTTTCGATTCCGGCCAAGTTCCGTCGGGTCTTCGAGCAGTGCGATCCGGACTGGCAGGCCGGCGGTCGCCCGCAACTGGTCATCGTCTACGGCTCCAGCAAACAGACCCATTTGCAGCTTTATACCATCGAGGCGATCGAGGATATCGACCGCCAGATCGACCGGATGCCGCGCGGCAGCCCCGAGCGTGGGGTGCTGGAAGCGACGATGAACGGCTTTGCCGAAGAGGCCGAGATCGACAATGACGGGCGGCTGTTGCTGCCGCTGAAGCTGCGCGAGAAGATCGGCCTTGCCGACCGCGCCTTCTTCATCGCCTCGGGCGAATATCTGAAGCTGTGGACGCCCGAGACCTATGCCGAAGAGGCCGAGGCGCTCGAGGCGCGGATACCCGATTTCGAGCCCGGCGCCGATCCGCTGTCCCTGTTGCCGCCGCCGCTGGCGCGGGACGAGGGGTAAAGCCATGGCACAGCCGCATATCCCCGTCCTGCTGAAGCCGCTTCTCAGGGCGGTTGATCCCGTCTCGGGCCTCTGGGTCGATGGCACTTTCGGCGCGGGCGGTTACGCGCGCGGGCTGCTGGAGGCCGGTGCCGGTCAGGTCATCGGCATCGACCGAGACCCTTCGGTCTTTCGCATGGCCGAGGGCTGGAGGGGTGAGTATGGCGACCGGCTGCGACTGGTTGAGGGGACATTCTCGCAACTGGATGAACTGGCGGGCGAGCCGGTCGATGGCGTGGTGCTGGACCTTGGCGTCAGCTCGATGCAGCTCGATCAGGCCGAGCGCGGCTTTTCCTTCCTGCGCGATGGGCCGCTGGACATGCGCATGGGCGACAGCGGCCCGTCGGCCGCCGATCTGCTGAATAGCGCCGAGGAATGCCAGATCGCCGATGTGCTTTATCACTATGGCGAGGAACGCGCCGCGCGCCGCATCGCCCGCGCCATCGTCGCCGCCCGGCCACTGAGCCGCACCGCCGAACTGGCCGAGATCGTGGCGGGCTGCCTGCCGCGCGCCAAACCCGGCCAAAGCCATCCGGCGACCCGCAGCTTTCAGGCCATCCGCATCTGGGTAAATGACGAATTCGGCCAGCTTCTGGCCGGGCTCGAGGCCGCCGAGCGCGCACTTCGCGCCGGGGGCAAGCTCGCGGTGGTCAGCTTCCATTCGCTGGAAGACCGGATCGTGAAGCGTTTCATGCAGGCGCGCGCCAATGCGGCGGGGGGCGGCAGCCGCTATGCCCCGCAGGCCGAGACCGCGCCCGCCGCCTTCACGCTGCCCTTCCGCAAGGCCATCGGTCCCGATCCTGACGAACTGGACGGAAATCCCCGCGCGCGCTCGGCCCTGTTGCGCGTCGCCATCCGCACCGACGCGCCTGCCGGCCGCGCCGATGCGGCCACGCTTGGACTGCCAAGACTGCCGGCCATGGGGGGGGCGTGATGCGCTCGGTTATCTATTTGTCCTGTGTTCTGGCAGTGATGGGTCTGGCCTTCTGGGCCTACCGCGAAAACTACCGCACCCAGGCGGCCATCGACGAGATGCGGCAGGTCCAGCGCGAGATCGGCCAGATGCGCGAGGATCTTGGCGTCTTGCGCGCCGAATGGGCCTATCTGAACCGGCCCGAGCGGCTGCGCGATCTGGTGAACCTGAACTTCGACCGGCTGCGGCTGGTGCCGATCGAGGCCGGGCAATTCGTGCAGCTGGCCCAGATCGACTATCCCGCGCCGCCGCCGGTGCCGCCCAAGCGCCCGCAGGCCCGCCCGCAATTCATCAGTGACCGTGCCGCCGGGACCCTCGTCCCGGCCTCGAGCGAGGTTCAACCATGATCCGCACCCCCCTTCGTCCCCTTGCCCGCATCCTGCGCGCAAGAGAAACCGGCACCGATCCCGACGAGATCGAGGCCGAAAACCGCGCCCGCCGCCATTCCGAGATCCAGGACAAGGCCCGCCGTCGGGCCGAGGGGCGGCTGATCCTGACGGCCGCCGTGTTCCTCTGTGCCTTCGGCACGGTGGGCGCGCGCATGGGCAGCCTTGCCGCCAGCGAGCCAGTCGAGCCGCAGGCCCAGGCTTCGACCGCGCGGATCATGTCGCAGCGCGCCGATATCACCGACCGCAACGGCAGGGTGCTGGCGACGAACCTGCTGACCTATTCGCTCTATGCCCATCCCTATCAGCTGGTCGATGCCGAGAACACCATCACCCAGCTGACCCGGATCTTCCCCGATCTCGACCCGGCGCGGCTGCGCACGGACCTGACCGGCGATCGCAAATTCCTGTGGATCAAGAAAAAGATCAGCCCCGAGCAGATGCAGGAGGTGCATGACATCGGCGAGCCGGGGCTGCTTTTTGGTCCGCGCGAGATGCGGCTCTACCCGAATGGCCGTATCGCCAGCCATATCCTTGGCGGCTCAGCCTTTGGCAAGGAGGGCGTCAGCAGCGCCGAGGTTCTGGGCGTCGCCGGGGTCGAGAAGGCCTTTGACGGCTGGCTGCGCGATCCCGCGAACGAGGGCGCGCCGCTGGCCCTCTCCATCGACCTGACCGCACAGGCGGCGATGGAGGAGGTGCTGGCCTCGGGCATGAGCGTGATGAATGCCAAGGGTGCCGCCGGCATCCTGATGGAGGTCAAGACCGGCGAGATCGTCGCAATGGCGAGCCTGCCCGATTTCGACCCGAACGAGCGGCCGAAGCCGATGTTGAAGGGCGATCCCTCGGACAGTCCGCTCTTCAATCGGGCGGTGCAGGGCCAGTATGAACTGGGCTCGACCTTCAAGATATTCCCGGTGGCGCAGGCGATGGACCTGGGGCTGGTCAATCCGAACACGATGATCAATGCCTCCAGCCCCATGCGCATCGGCAAGTATCGCATCAACGATTTCCACAATTACGGCGGGCAACTTTCTGTTACCGACATCATCGTGAAATCCTCGAACGTCGGCACGGTGCGGATCGCCCAGCTTCTCGGCGCCGATCGGCAGAAGGATTTCCTCGAGAAGCTGGGCTTCTTCGAGCCGACGCCGATCGAGATGGTCGAGGCGCCGACCGGCAAGCCCCTGGTGCCGCCTCGCTGGCCAGCCGTCACCTCGGCTACTGTGGCTTTCGGTCACGGTCTGGCGGCGAGTCCGCTGCACCTTGCCGCCGCCTATGCCACCATCGCCAATGACGGCCGCCGCGTCACGCCCACGCTGGTCCATCGCCGCACACGCCCCGAGGGCGCGCAGGTATTGTCGCCGCGGGCCGCCGATCTGGCCATCTCGATGCTGCGTCAGGTGGTGACGCGCGGCACCGCCCGCGCCTCGGAAGTGCCGGGCTACGAAGTTGCCGGCAAGACCGGCACCGCCGACAAGCCGCGTCCGAGCGGCGGCTATTTCGAGAACAAGGTGGTCTCGACCTTCGCCTCGGTCTTCCCGGCGTCGAACCCTGAATATGTGCTTTTGGTGACGCTGGATGAGCCCTCGATCAGCAGCGGTGGCGGCGAGGCCCGCACCGCCGGCGCCACAGCCGCGCCGGTTGCGGCCGAGCTGGTTCGCCGTCTGGCGCCGCTGTTAGGTCTGGCGCCGATCACCGACGAAAAGCTGCCCGAGATTGCTGCGCGATTCGAGCCGCGTGTTGAACAGACCGCCCCTGCTGCAGTAAAGCTCGTCGCAAATAACTGACGGGTGGCAGGGACTGTGACGATTAGCGACAAGAAGCTCTCGGATCTGGGGCTGAGGGCAAGGGACGGGCGCGACCCGCAGATAACCGGCATTTCGCTGGACAGCCGGCAGGTGCGCCCCGGCCACCTCTTCGCCGCGCTGCCGGGTTCGGAACGCCACGGCGCCGACTTCATCCAATATGCGCTGCGCATGGATGCCGGCGCCGTGCTGACCGATCGCAAGGGCGCCGAGATCGCGGCCGACGTGCTGAAGGGCTGGTCGGGCGCGCTGATCATCGCCGAAGACCCGCGCGCCGCGCTGGCCGGTGCCGCCGCGTTGTGGTTCGAGACCCAGCCCGAACATGTCGTGGCGGTCACCGGCACCGCCGGCAAGACCTCGGTCGCCAGCTTCACCCGGCAGATCTGGCAGGCGCTTGGCTACAGCGCCATCTCGCTTGGCACGATGGGGGTGCAGGGCGATTATCAGGCGAAACTGGCCCATACCACGCCCGACCCGCTGACGCTGCACCGCATCCTCTCCGAAGCCGCCGAGGCCGGCGTGACCCATGCGGCGATGGAAGCCTCGTCCCACGGGCTCGACCAGCGGCGTCTGGACGGGGTGCGGGTGGAAGCCGCCGCCTTCACCAATTTCAGCCAGGACCACCTGGATTACCACAAGAATTTCGATGACTATTTCGCCGCCAAGGCATTGCTCTTCAATCATATTCTGGAAGAAGGCGCGAAGGCGGTCATCAATGTCGATGGCGAGCGTGGCAGGCAGATGGCCGACATCGCCCGGGATCGCGGCCTGACGCTGACCACTTATGGCAAGGCCGAGGGCGCCGATCTGCGCATCCTCGATCAGCGTTATGACGCCACCGGGCAGGACCTGCGCTTTTCGATCAACGCAAAACCCTATCTGGTGCGCCTGCCGCTGATCGGCGGGTTCCAGGCCGAGAATGTGCTGGCCGCGATGGGGCTGGTCATGGCTGCCGGCAATACGGCTGACGAGATCATCCCGGCGCTCTCGGGCCTGACCACGGTGCGCGGCCGGATGGAACTGGCGGCGCGGCGCGACAATGGCGCGACGGTGTTCGTGGACTACGCCCACAAGCCCGGCGCGGTGATCGCGGCGCTGCAATCGCTGCGCCCGCATGTCATGGGCCGGATCATCGTGGTGATCGGGGCCGGGGGCGACCGCGACAGCGGCAAGCGCCCGCTGATGGGCGAGGCGGCACGGCAGTTTGCCGATGTGGTCATCGTCACCGACGACAATCCCCGCACCGAGGACCCGGCGCTGATCCGCGCGGCGGTCATGGCGGGCGCGGGCCCCGAGGCGACCGAAGTTGCCGACCGGGCCGAGGCGATCCTGCGCGGTGTCGATGCGCTGCAGCCGGGTGATGCGCTGCTGATCGCGGGCAAGGGCCATGAAAGTGGCCAGATCATCGGGCAGGATGTCTATCCCTTCGACGATGCCGAACAGGCTTCGGTCGCCGTCGCGGCACTGGATGGCAAGATATGAGCCTCTGGACTTCAGCCGACGCCGCCGCCGCCACGGGTGGCCGCGCGCAGGGCGACTGGACCGCTTCGGGTGTCAGCATCGACACCCGCACGCTTCAAAAGGGCGATCTCTTCGTCGCACTGCAGGCCGAACGCGACGGGCATGATTTCGTCGCGCAGGCGCTGGAAAAGGGCGCCAGCGCCGCGCTGGTCAGTCGCATCCCCGAGGGTGTTGCGCCCACCGCGCCCCTCCTGATCGTGCCCGAAGTGCTGCCCGCGCTCGAGGCTCTGGGTCGCGCCGGTCGCGCCCGGACGCAGGGCAAGGTCATCGCCATCACCGGCTCGGTCGGCAAGACCTCGACCAAGGACATGGCCCGCACCGCGCTGGTCGGGCAGGGCCGCATCCATGCCGCTGAGGCCAGCTATAACAACCATTGGGGCGTGCCGCTGACGCTGGCACGAATGCCCGCCGCCACCGATTTCGCCATCATCGAGATCGGCATGAACCATCCGGGCGAGATCGCGCCCCTGGCCCGCATGGCGCGACCGCATGTGGCGATGATCACCACCATCGCGGCGGCGCATATGGAAGCCTTCGGCGCGCTGGAAGGTATCGCCCGCGAGAAGGGCGCGATCTTCGAGGGGCTGTTGCCGATGGGCACGGCGATCATCCCCGAAGACCTCAGCACCACACCGATCCTGCGCGATGCCGCCGATGCGGCCGGTGCGCTGGTCGTGGGTTTTGGCGCGCAGGGCGTTGCCAAGCCCCTGAAGATCATGCCGGGTGATGGCGTCTTGCGGCTTCACGCCAATATCACCGGCCAGATTGTCGAATTCACCCTGCAGACCACCGGCGCCCATTTCGCCATGAACGCCATCGGCGTGCTGGCCGCTTTGTCGGCGGCGGGGGCGGATGTGAAGCTGGCGGCGAAACGCCTTGGCGACTGGCTGCCGCCCAAGGGCCGCGGTGCGGTCGAGACATTGGGCGGCATCCGCCTGATCGATGACGCCTATAACGCCAACCCGACCTCGCTCGCCGCTGGCCTTGCGACGCTGGCCGGGCTGCAAGGCGGCCGCCGCGTGGCGATCCTTGGCGACATGCTGGAACTTGGTCCCGACGAGATGGTGCTGCACGCCGCAATGGCCGATGATCCGGCCATGGGCAGCATCGACTTGATCCACCTCGCCGGTCCCCGGATGCGCCACCTCTACGAGGCGCTGCCGCCTGAAAAGCGCGGCGAATGGGCGGAAAGCGCCGCCGATCTGGCCGCCCGGGCGACCGAGCTGGTGGCTGCCGGCGACATTGTGCTGGTCAAGGGCTCGAAAGGATCGAGGATCTCGACGGTCGTTGACGCGCTGCGCAAATCGGGGCAGACGCCTCAGCCGGTAACAAGGGGTTAGAAGATGTTGTATTGGCTCAGCAGCCTGTCCGAGGGCGGAGACCTCTTCAACCTGTTCCGCTATATCACATTCCGGGCAGGCGCGGCCTTCTTCACCGCGCTGATCTTCGGCTTCATCTTCGGGCGTCCGCTGATCAACTATCTGCGCCGCACGCAGAAGAAGGGCCAGCCGATCCGCGATGACGGTCCGGAAGGCCATTTTGTCAAGGCCGGCACGCCGACCATGGGCGGCCTCCTGATCCTCTCGGCGCTGTTCACCTCGACGCTCCTCTGGGCGCGGCTCGATACCGGCTATGTCTGGATGATCCTGATGGTCACGGCGGGTTATGCGGCGATCGGCTTCGCCGACGACTATGCCAAGGTCAGCAAGATGAACACCAAGGGCGTCTCGGGTCGCATCCGCATGGCACTGGGGCTGGCGCTCGCGTTCCTCGCCGCCGCATGGACCATGTATCTGCAGCCCGCTGACCTGACCGGGCAGCTGGCCTTGCCGGTGTTCAAGGACGCGCTGATCAACCTCGGCTGGTTCTTCATCCCCTTCGCCATGATCGTCATCGTCGGCGCCGCCAATGCGGTGAACCTGACCGACGGTCTCGACGGGCTGGCGATCATGCCGGTGATGATCGCGGCGGCGAGCCTTGGCGTCATCGCCTATACGGTGGGTCGGGTCGACTTCACCAATTACCTCGGTGTCCATCATGTTCCAGGCACCGGCGAGATCCTGATCTTCGTCGCCGCGCTGATCGGCGGCGGCCTTGGCTTCCTCTGGTACAACGCGCCCCCCGCCGCCGTCTTCATGGGCGATACCGGCAGCCTCGCCCTTGGCGGCGCGCTGGGTGCCATCGCGGTGGCCACCAAGCACGAGATCGTGCTGGCGATCATCGGCGGACTTTTCGTGGTCGAGGCGTTGTCGGTCATCATCCAGGTGCTCTACTTCAAGCGCACCGGCAAGCGGGTCTTCCTGATGGCCCCGATCCACCACCATTTCGAGAAGAAGGGCTGGGCCGAGCCGCAGATCGTCATCCGCTTCTGGATCATCGCCCTGATCCTCGCGCTGATCGGTCTGGCAACGCTGAAGCTGCGCTAGTGCGCTTGCCCACCGCCTTCATCTTGGCGCAAATATCCCGCAGGGGGACCGGGGGACGCGCAGTCCCCCGGCAACAGCAGGTGACAGAATGATTCCCGTCGAAGGCGTCGAAAACCAGACCATCGCCGTTCTTGGCCTTGGCCGCTCGGGCAAGGCCACCGCTGCCGCGCTGAAGGCCGGTGGCGCCCGCGTCATTGCCTGGGATGACGGGGTCGACACGCGCGAGGCTGCCGCCGCCGATGGCTGGGAGATCGTCGATCTGACCCGCGATGCAGGTTGGGACGGGGTGAGCGCCCTCATCACCAGCCCCGGCATCCCGCATCTCTATCCAAAGCCCCATCCGGTGATCGAGAAGGCCATGCGGCTCGGCGTGCCGGTCGACAATGACATCGGGTTGTTCTTCCGCAGTTTTGCAACTGACGAGTGGAACGAGTTCGACCGCATCCCCCGCGTCATCGCCGTCACCGGCTCGAATGGCAAATCGACCACCACGGCGCTGATCCACCATATCCTGATGGAATGCGGCCGCCCGACGCAGATGGGCGGCAATATCGGCACCGGCGTGTTGTCGCTGAACCCCGCCGAGGATGGCGAGGTCGTGGTGCTGGAGCTCTCGAGCTATCAGACCGATCTGGCCCGCGCGCTGACCCCCGATGTCGCCGTCTTCACCAATCTTTCGCCCGATCATCTGGACCGCCATTCGGGCCTGGGCGGCTATTTCGCCGCCAAGCGCCGGCTGTTTTCCGAGGGCGGGCCGGATCGCGCGGTTGTGGGCGTCGATGAGATCGAGGGGCTTTACCTCGCCGATCAGCTGTCCATGGCGCCGAGCGATGACCGGGTGATCCGCATCTCGTCCGAGACCAAGCTCGACGGTCCCGGCTGGTCGGTCTTTGCCAAGAAGGGCTTTCTGTCCGAATACCGCAAGGGGCGTCAGGCGGCCTCGATCGATCTGCGCGAGGTGAAGGGCCTGCCCGGTGCGCATAACCACCAGAACGCCTGCGCCGCCTATGCCGCCTGCCGCGCCGTGGGCCTTGCCCCGCGCGAGATCGAGGCGGCGTTTCACAGCTTCTTGGGTCTGCCGCATCGCAGCCAGACCGTCGCCGAGATCGGCGGCGTGCGTTACGTCAACGATTCCAAGGCCACGAATGTCGATGCCGCCGCCAAGGCGCTGCAGGCCTTCGACCGCATCCGCTGGATCGCCGGGGGCTTGGGGAAAGAGGGCGGCATCACCGCGCTGCAGCCCTTCCTCGGGCGGGTGACGAAAGCCTATCTCATCGGCCATTCCGCCCGCGATTTCGCTCTCGAGATCGGCCAGACGCCTTACGAGATCGCCGAGACGATGGAGCAGGCCGTGGCCCGCGCCGCCGCCGAGGCCGAACCGGGCGAGACGGTGCTGCTGGCCCCGGCAGCGGCGAGTTTCGACCAGTATCCCAATTTCGAGAAGCGCGGCGAGCATTTCGTGGCGTTGGTCGAGGGGCTGAAGCCGGCCGAGGGCTGAGCCTCCGCCGGCCCTCTGCCGCGCCTACGCCAAGAGCTTGTCCATATTGGCATAGGTCGCCTCCATGCCCTCGGTCATGCCGACCTCCAGCGCCTGATCGCGGGCCTCGGATGTGGCGAAGGTGATCACCATGCGCATCTCGGTGCCGCCCGGTGCCGGGCTCAGCCGGGTCTCGATCACGCTTTCCATATAGCCGTATTCCGGCCAGGCCTCGCGGTGGCGGATCAGCTCTGGCGCCTCCAGCAGGTCATAGGTGGCGATCATGTTCATGTCCTTGCCATCGGTGTCCCAGACAAAATGATGCGTGCCGCCGACGACGGCCTCGCCGGTCAGCGATTTCAGCGGGCCGAAATCGCTGGTCATCCATTTCCGCATCAGCGCGGTGTCGGTCAGCGCGTGCCAGACCTTCTCGGGCGGGGCGGCGAAATGGCGGGTAACGATCACGTCGCGCTCGCCTTCGGATCTTGCGATCAGCTTGGTCATGGATCTGTCCTTTCGGTTGCAGTCTCCGGTGAGGGGTCGGGCATCTCGGCCAGAACCCGGTCCAACGCCCGGAACCGCGCATCCAGCGCGGCGAAGAAGGGGCCGAACCAGTCGGCGGTCTCGGCAAATGCCTGCGCTCGAAGGCGGCGGGGCCGCGAGGTGCCGGCCACGCGCGTCTCGATCAGCCCGGCCTCTTCCAGCACCTTCAGATGGCGCGAAATCGCCGGCTGGCTGATGGCGAAGGGCCGGGCCAGTTCGGCGACCGTGGCCTCGCCCAGGGCCAGCCGCTCGATCAGGGCGCGGCGAGTCGGGTCGGCAAGGGCGGTCAGTCGGGCGTCGAGGTTTTGCATAATGAGAAAGTTATATAACGATTCGGTTATTTAATCAACCGGGCTGGCCCGGCCCACGGAAAGATGCGGAATTTCCCCAGTAGCGTGACAGGGTAAATCAGGTTATGCTCGCGCCCAGATCCGGGAAAACCGGACGAGGCAGAGGCAGTGAAGGCGGTATTCCCATGACCGAGATGGTCTTTGGCGCCACCCCCGTTCGGGCGGGTGATCCTATTCTTCCACGCTGGTGGCGGACGGTCGACAAATGGTCGCTGGCCTGCGTGCTGGGACTGTTCGCGATGGGGCTGCTCTTGGGGCTGGCCGCCTCGGTGCCGCTGGCCGAGAAGAACCATCTGCCGCGATTCTACTATGTCCAGCGCCAGGCGGTGATGGGCGGTGTCGCGCTGGTGGCGATGATCGTCTTCTCGATGATGTCACCCCGGCAGGTGCGCCGGCTGGGTGTGGTGGGCTTCATCGCCGCCTTTGCGGCCATTCTGGCCCTGCCGGTCATCGGCACCGATTTCGGCAAGGGCGCGGTGCGCTGGCTGTCCGTCGCCGGCCTGTCGGTCCAGCCCTCGGAATTCCTGAAACCGGGCTTCGTCGCGCTGTGCGCCTGGTTCATGGCGGCAAGCCAGGAGGTCGGCGGCCCCCCGGGCAAGGCCTATTCCTTCCTCGCCGCCGTTACCGTGGTGCTGCTTCTGGCACTGCAGCCCGATTTCGGCCAAGCCTCGCTGGTTCTCTTTTCCTGGGGCGTGATGTATTTCGTCGCCGGTGCTCCGATGGTCCTTTTGATGATCGTCGCGGGCCTGACCATCTGCGGCGGCATCTTCGCCTATGGTGCCTCTGAGCACTTTGCCCGTCGTATCGACGGCTTCCTGTCGCCCGAGGTCGATCCGCGCACCCAGCTGGGCTATGCCACCAACGCCATTCAGGAGGGCGGCTTCTTCGGCGTCGGCGTGGGCGAGGGGACGGTGAAATGGTCGCTGCCCGATGCCCATACCGACTTCATCATCGCGGTGGCGGCCGAGGAATATGGCCTCATCATGGTGCTGGCGATAATCGCGCTTTACTGCACCATCGTCGTGCGTTCGCTGATGCGGCTGTTGAAAGAGCGTGATCCCTTCGTCCGAATCGCCGGCACCGGTCTGGCCTGCGCCTTCGGTGTGCAGGCGCTGATCAACATGGGCGTGGCCGTGCGTCTGTTGCCCGCCAAGGGGATGACGCTGCCCTTCGTGAGTTACGGCGGCTCGTCGGTCATCGCCTCGGGCATTGCCATGGGGATGCTCCTGGCGCTGACCCGCACCCGCCCGCAGGGCGAGATGGCCGAGATCCTGCGCAGGGCCGGGCGCTGATGTCGGGGAAGCTTGCGCTGATCGCTGCCGGGGGAACCGGCGGCCACATGTTTCCGGCTCAGGCTCTGGCCGAGGTGCTGCTGGCCGAGGGCTGGCGGGTGAAGCTGTCGACCGATGATCGCGGCGCCCGCTATGCCGATGGCTTCCCCCAGACGGTCGAGCGTAGCGTGGTGCCCTCGGCCACTACCTCGCGCGGCGGGTTGATGGGCAAGCTGGCCGCGCCCTTCAAGATCGCTTCGGGCGTGCTGGCCGCGCGCAGCGGCTTTCGCCGAGACCGGCCCGATGTGGTGGTGGGCTTCGGCGGCTATCCGACCATCCCGGCCATGTCGGCGGCGCTCAGCATGGGCCTGCCGCGGATGATCCATGAACAGAACGGGGTGATGGGCCGGGTGAACTCGCGCTTCGCCAGCCGCGTCAACCGCATCGCCTGCGGCACATGGCCCACCGAACTGCCGCAGGGTGTCACCGGCATCCATACCGGCAACCCGGTCCGCGCCTCGGTGATGGATTATGCCGGCAGCCCCTATCAGCCGCCCGGCGCAGGCCCGATCCATCTGGTCATCATCGGCGGCTCGCAGGGGGCGCGGATCCTGTCGGACATGGTGCCCGCCGCCATCGCCGCGCTGCCCTCGGACCTGCGCCCGCGCCTGCGCGTCGCCCATCAGGCGCGGAAAGAGGATCACGACCGCGTTGTCGCCGCCTATCGCGCCGCCGGTGTCGTGGCCGAGGTGCGGCACTTCTTCGATGACGTGCCCCGCCGCTTTGCCGAGGCGCAGCTGGTCGTCGCCCGCTCGGGCGCCTCGACCATCGCCGACCTGACGGTCATAGGCCGGCCCTCGATCCTGATCCCGCTGCCCACGGCCACCAATGACCACCAATCCGCCAATGCGCGGCCGCTTGCCGATGCAGAGGCCGCGCTGATGCTGCCGGAATCGGTGCTTGACGTGGAAAGCCTGACGCGCGACATGCTCGCGGTCCTCAGCGATCCCGCCCGCGCCGCCCGCATGGCCGCAGCCGCACTTGCCCTTGGCCGCCCCGATGCGGCCCGCCGCCTCTACGATCTCGTCACGGAGCTTGCCCGATGAATGCCGCCACCAAACTGCCCATGGAACTGGGCCCCATCCATTTTGTCGGCATTGGCGGCATCGGCATGTCGGGCATCGCCGAGGTGCTGCTGACACTGGGCTACCGCGTTCAGGGCTCGGATCTGAAACGCTCGAAGATCACCGACCGGCTGGAAAAGCTGGGCGCGACCGTCTTCGAGGGCCAGCGCGCCGAGAATATCGGCGAGGCCGGCGTCATCGTCATCTCGACCGCGATCAAGAAGGGCAATCCCGAGCTGGAGGAAGCCCGCCGCCGTGGCCTGCCGGTCGTCCGCCGCGCCGAGATGCTGGCCGAGCTGATGCGGATGAAATCGAACATCGCCATTGCCGGAACGCATGGCAAGACCACCACCACCACCATGGTCGCCACGCTCTTGGATGCCGGCAATCTTGACCCGACCGTCATCAATGGCGGCGTCATCCATGCCTATGGCTCGAACGCCCGCGCCGGGGCAGGGGAGTGGATGGTGGTCGAGGCCGATGAAAGCGATGGCAGCTTCAACCGCCTGCCCGCCGACATTGCCATCATCACCAATATCGACCCCGAGCATATGGAGCATTGGGGCAGCTTCGACGCGCTGCGTCAGGGTTTCCTCGATTTCGCCTCGCGCATTCCCTTCTACGGCCTCGCCGTCTGCTGCACTGACCATGCCGAGGTGCAGGCGCTGGTCGGCAAGCTGACCGACCGCCGCGTGGTGACCTTCGGCTTCAACGCCCAGGCCGATGTGCGGGCGATGAACCTGCGCTATGAGAACGGCATCGCGCTGTTCGACATTGCCTTGCAATGCGAAGGCCCGACCGAGACCGGCGGTGTCGAGATGATCGAGGGCTGCAGCCTGCCCATGCCCGGCGACCACAATGTCTCGAACGCCCTCGCTGCCGTCGCCGTCGCCCGCCATCTCGGCATCAAGAAATCCGAGATCCGCGAGGCGCTGGCCAAGTTCGGCGGCGTCGGTCGCCGCTTCACCCGCGTGGGCGAGGTGAACGGCGTCACGATCATCGACGATTACGGCCACCACCCGGTCGAGATCGCCGCCGTGCTGAAGGCCGCGCGCCAGGCGACGCAGGGCCGGGTCATCGCCGTGCACCAGCCGCACCGCTATTCGCGGCTGTCGAACCTCTTCGAGGATTTCTGCACCTGCTTCAACGAGGCCGATGTCGTGGGGATCGCCGAGGTCTATGCCGCCGGCGAAGATCCGATCCCCGGCGCCTCGCGCGACGATCTGGTTGCGGGCCTCATTGCCCATGGCCATCGCCATGCCCGCGCGGTGATGGACGAGGAAGACCTCGCCCGGCTGGTGCGTGAACAGGCCCGGCCCGGCGACATGGTCGTCTGCCTTGGCGCAGGCACCATCTCGACCTGGGCCAACGGGCTGCCCGAGCGGCTGCAAGGCAAGGCCGCGTGACGGCTGCGGTCTATACCGCGTTGGGTCTGGCCGCTGCCTGGCTGATCCTCGCCTTGCTGATCCCGCGACTGCCCGCCCATCGCCGCAGCCTTGCGACCCGGATCACCGTGGCGCTTGGCGTGCCGGTTCTGGGCCTTCTGACCCTGCGCTGCGGCCCGGCGGTCGGGCTTGCGGGCCTCGGGATTGGCATGGCGCTGCTGCTCAGGCAGCGCCGCCCGCGCCAGCCGGCACCTGCGCCCGCGCCCGTGGCACCGGCCGAATGAACCCGCTGCTGATCGGCGCGATCTGCGGTGCGGGCGCTGGCTTCATTGCCTTCTGGTGCAGCTTCTCCCGAACCTTCTGGCCGCTGATGATCCTCTCGGTCCTGCTGGCCGTGATCGCCCTGCAACTGCGCGGCGCGCTGGTGGGCGATGGTGTCCACCACGATCTGTCGGCATGGATCGCCATGCAGGCCACCGTGATCCCGGCCTTGGGCGGTGTGACCGTGGGGCTGGTTGCCGGTCAGGCGCTGGGGCAGGGGCTGGTCTGGAAGAGTTGGCAGGGAGCTTTGGCCACCATACTTCTGACCGTGGCTGCGGGGGCGGTGGTGCTGGCGGGGTTGGCGTAGGGGTGATCCGGGCTTGCTCCGGGGCGATCGCGCATTGATGATGCGGGGATGAGCGAGTTGCCACAGGTGCAAGATGAACAGAGCCTTCAGGCTTGGCTAAGGGTTCGGCCCGGCGAGGACGCCGCGCTGATCGCCCATCGGGCAGTGATGCGCGTATTGCCGCACGGGCTTGCTGACGCAGGCGAGAGCTGGGCAGCGCGAGTTGGCTTGAGGTCTTTGCCCAATCTCCAACTGAGTCTAAGCTTGATGGTTGCGACTAAGATCCCAAGCCCAGAAATTGCCGTTGCGGTGAATCGCGCCAATGCCGCCGTAGTTGCTGCCGCCCGTGCCGCAAGTGAGGCCCTTCAAGCCCATCCGGGCATGACCAACGACCGCGGCGGCTTCAGTGCCTCCGTGTTCGCATTGGCTGCGGCTGCCGTTGCTGCCGCCAATCCCGCCACCGCCGTTGAAGCCATAGCTCATGCAACTGCGATCTACACCAATGCGACACATGACACCATTGCGCGAGCACTGTACGCCCGAGAAACCGCGACGACAAATCTCGCTTCAGCCAGTGCCGTTCTCGTAGACGACAACATCGCTTTCTGGTCCGCTGTCGAGTTCGATGTTCACTCGATCATCGAGGGGCGCGGCGCGTCGGACCTCCGACTCTGGCCCGACGGAAATCCGACCGAACATCTCTGGGCTGTAGCGAGAGCTATCCTTCAGCAATTCCCGGGTGGCGACTTCTGGGTCGACTGGTATCAGAAGGCCCTGGACGGTCGTCCGCAGAACTGGCCGCTTCTGCGCGACGTGGCGATGATCGAGGAGGCGCTGTGGCACGAGGGCGGTGAGGCGCTGGACCGGCGTATCGGCGACATTCGCCGCGATCACGCCCTCCGCGCAACCGCCAATGGCGAACAGATCGAGGTCAATCCGCAAACAGGCAAACTGCGTCTCATTCCCGATGCGCAGTTGCCCGAGGACATGGCCTCTTATGTCCGGCGCAAGATGCTCAAGGCTGTGCAGGTTTTCGATGGTGAAGGCGGACAGGCCTATGGAGCACTCGCCGCTGATCTGACCATGCTGCGCCGCGCCGTCGAGGACGCCGGCAACCTGCCGGTCGAACTGTTCGATGCCTGTGCTGCCGCAACGCGCCGACTTCATGTGCGCATCGAAGCGGGCGAATGCCCCTCGGCCGATCAGGATGCGTTGATCGAGGACTACCGCAGCCGTCTGCGCGAGGCCGGAGCTGATATTCTGGGGTCGGACCTCGAGACCCGGCAGGTGCTCGAACGGCGGGCCGTCATCGCCGACAATGATGCTTTGATCGATGCCGGTGCAGCGATCGAGGAAGTGGTTCAGGTGATCGAGCCGCTTCTGGAAGGGCGGCTGGCTGAAGTCTTGCCCGAGGATGCGGCAGCAGCCACAGACCCGGCCACGCCCGCCGAGGAACGGGCTGCGGCGTCATTCCGGCTCGCCGGGCGGCTTCTGCGCGTGGAACAGGTCCTGCGCTTCGGGAAGGATATTGGCAAAGGCTTTGCGGCGGGAAACTCGCTAATTGCCAAGGCCGGCGGATATTTGAAGGCAATCGAGTATCTTGCCCGGTCCCCTGTAGCAAAGGCCGTCAAAGACGCAGTGTTCCGCTGGCTGTGGTCTTAGCGGAGCATTGCGGTACTTTGCCCACTCCGGTGCACCCCCTGTGTACAGCCTGTGCACGCCCTGTGCCGCCCCAACCCCAGCATTTTCTGGCCCATTCGCCCCTCACCCCACCACCCGCCGCCACGCAACGCTCGCAGCCGTTGCACCCTCGTCGCCCCCGCCGAGTTGACGCCCCCTTCGCCACTGGCTACCACCGCCGGATGACCTTCGATCTTCCCACGCCCCGCGGCACCCTGACCGCCGATCGCCCTCTCGATGCCCTCACATGGCTGCGCGTCGGCGGCCCTGCCGATTGGCTCTTCCAGCCCGCCGATGCCGAGGATCTGGCGGCGTTTCTGGCGGCACTCGATCCCGCCGTTCCGGTCTTTCCCATCGGCGTCGGCTCGAACCTCATCGTCCGAGATGGCGGCATCCGGGGGGTGGTGATCCGGCTTGGCCGGGGCTTCAACGGCATTGAAATCGCTGGGGAAACGGTCATTGCCGGTGCTGCCGCGCTGGATGCGCATGTGGCGCGGCGGGCGGCGGATGCGGGGCTGGACCTGACCTTCCTGCGCACCATTCCGGGCAGCATCGGCGGCGCGGTCAGAATGAATGCGGGCTGCTATGGCAGCTATGTCGCCGATCATCTGATCGAGGCCCGTGCCATCACCCGCGACGGGGCCCGCGTGGTTCTGAAGCCTGACGATTTCCGCTTTGCCTATCGCCATGCCGAAATGCCCGAGGGCTGGGTGCTGACCGAGGCCGTGTTCCGCGCTGAACGCGACGACCCGGATGCGCTGCACGAGAAGATGGCGCAGCAACTGGCCAAGCGCGACGAGACCCAGCCGACCAAGGACCGCAGCGCCGGCTCGACCTTCCGCAACCCGGCGGGCTTTTCCAGCACCGGCCGGGCCGATGACACGCATGAGCTGAAGGCCTGGTCGCTGATCGACGCGGCGGGGCTGCGCGGTCACAGCTGGGGCGGGGCGCAGATGTCGGAAAAACACCCCAACTTCCTGGTGAATACCGGCGGCGCCACCGCCGCCGAGTTGGAGGGGCTGGGCGAGCTGGTGCGGCGCCGGGTGCTGGAAAGCAGCGGGCACGAGCTGCAATGGGAAGTGATCCGCATCGGCGATCCGCTGCCCGAGGCCGAGTGAGCCGCGCCAATCCGGAAAATTGGGCTTTTGCGATTCAGGGATTGCCGCTAAGGTGAATACATCCATAACGAATATCGCGCAGGTCCGGGCCGAACCCGGCCGCGCAGAGTGAAAGAAAGCCCGGAGAAACCGGGCGCGAAAGGCGAAACGTGGCGGGCAGGTCGAGCAGGACAGCCCACACCGTAGCCGTCCTGATGGGCGGACCCTCGGCCGAGCACGAGGTTTCCCTGTCGTCGGGGCGCGAATGCGCGAATGCGCTGCGGGTGGCGGGCTTTGATGTAACCGAGGTCGTCCTCGGCAAAGAGCGCAATGGCGACATCGTCGCGCGGCTGCAGGACTTGCGGCCCGATGCGGTTTTCAACGCGCTCCATGGTCGCTATGGCGAGGATGGCTGCGTGCAGGGCATCCTCGAATGGCTGGCCATTCCCTATACCCATTCCGGCGTGCTGGCCTCGGCGCTGGCGCTGGACAAGACCCGGGCCAAGGCCGCCTTCCGCGCCGCTGGTCTGCCGGTTGTCGACAGCATCATCGCCGATGCCGACGAGGTGCGCGCCCGCCATGTCATGGTGCCGCCCTATGTGGTGAAGCCCAATGACGACGGCTCGAGCGTGGGCGTCTACATCGTTCAGGCCGAGAATAACGGCCCGCCGGCCCTGTCGCCCTCGATGCCCGAGCGTGTCATGGTCGAGACCTATGCGCCGGGGCGCGAGTTGACGACGACCGTCATGGGCGACCGCGCGCTGGGGGTGACCGAAATCATCGCCGAGGGCTGGTATGATTACGATGCCAAGTACAAGCCCGGCGGATCGCGCCATGTGATCCCGGCTGAACTGCCCGCCGAGATTACCGCCGCCTGCCTCGATTACGCGCTGCGCGCGCATCAGGCCCTCGGCTGCACCAGCGTCAGCCGCACCGATTTTCGGTGGGACGAGACACGCGGTCTGGACGGGCTGATCATTCTGGAACTGAACACCCAGCCCGGCATGACGCCGACCTCACTGGCCCCCGAACAGGCTGCCCATGCGGGCCATGACTTTCCGGCGCTGATGCGCTGGATGATCGAGGATGCGCTGTGGCGAGCCTGAGCGATCAACACGGAGCCCCGAAGCCCAAGCGCGACCCGGCGCCGTCGCGGCTGCAATACCGGCTGGAGCGGATGTGGCTGAGGCCGCTCTATCGCCGCTTTCTGCGGATCGGTCTGCCAGCCTTTCTGCTGGCCATGACCGTCGGTATCTGGCTGTCGGACGAGGATCGCCGGGCGATGCTGTCCGAGGGCATCGACGGGCTGGTGGACAAGGTCCAGTCGCGGGAGGAATTCCAGGTCCGGATGATGACCATCGAGGGCGCATCGCCCGCCGTCGACAAGGCGCTGCGGGCGATGCTGCCGGTGGATCTGCCGGCCTCGAGTTTCGACATCGACCTGACCGCGCTGCGCCTGCAGGTTCTGGCGCTGGATGCGGTCGAGACCATCGAACTTCGGATCAAGCCGGGCGGTATCCTGTCGGCAGTCGTCACCGAGCGCCAGCCGGCGCTGCTCTGGCGTCATGCGCGCGGCATCGACATGCTGGACAAGACCGGCCACCGCGTCGCCGGCGTCACCTCGCGCGAGATGCGGCCCGACCTGCCGATCATCTCGGGCGACGGTGCCGATCAAGTGACCGCCGAGGCGCTGGCGCTGATCGATGCCGCCGGCCCGATCCTGCCGCGCTTGCGCGGCTTGCAGCGGCAGGGCGAACGGCGGTGGGACGTGGTGCTGGATCACGGCCAGCGCATCCTGCTGCCCGAAACCGGCGCCATCGTCGCGATGGAGCGGGCGATCAAGCTGCAGAAAGAACAGGACGTGCTCGGCCGCGACATCAGCGTGATCGACCTGCGCGATGCCGAGCGACCGATCATCCGCATGGGGATCGATGCCAGAAACACCATCCGCGGTGCCCGTGGCCTGCCCCTGTTGGGGCTGGACGGGCAGGTGCTGCCGGATCAGGACAAGACGGGGGGCTAGGCAGACATGACCGATCTTTACCAGACGCAACGCGCCATGCGGAACATGCGCCGCGCCGCCATGCAACGCGGCGTGATCGGCATTCTCGACATCGGCACCTCGAAGATTGCCTGCCTCGTGCTGAAATTCGACGGCTCGGGCACCACGCGCGAGGCTGATGGCGTCGGGCCGATGGCCGGGCAGGCCGAGTTCAAGGTGATCGGCGCCGCCACAACCCGCGCGCGGGGAATGCGCGGTGGCGAGATCGAGACTATGGCCGAGACCGAGCGTGCGGTGCGCACCGTGGTCGCGGCGGCGCAGAAGATGGCCGGGGTCCGGGTCGATCATGTCATCGCCTGCCTCTCGGGCGGGCGGCCCTCGTCCTATGGTCTGGCCGGAGAGATCACGCTGGAGCAGGGCAAGGTCACGGAACATGACGTGGCCTCGGTGCTGGCCGCCTGCGACGCGCCGGATTTCGGGCGCGGGCGCGAGGTGCTGCACGCGCAGCCGGTGAATTTCGCCGTCGATCACCGCAGCGGCTTGGGCGATCCGCGCGACCATGCCGGCAACCGGCTGGCCTGCGACATGCATGTGCTGACCGTCGATGGCGATGCCATCGGCAACCTGCTGCATTGTATCCGCCGCTGCGATCTGGAACTTGCGGGCATTGCCAGCGCCTCCTATGCGGCGGGGCGCGCCAGCCTGGTCGAGGACGAGCAGGAGCTGGGTGCGGCCTGCATCGATCTGGGCGGCGGCGGAACCGGCGTATCCATCTTCATCAAGAAGCACATGATCTATGCCGACTGGGTGCGCATCGGCGGACATCTGATCACCCAGGACATCAGCCAGGGCCTGCGCGTGCCCTATGCCGTGGCCGAGCGGTTGAAGACCCTGAACGGCGGCATCGAGGCCACCGGGCGCGACGACCGTGACATGATCGAGGTGGGCGGCGATACCGGTGACTGGGAATCCGACCGGCGCAGCGTCAGCCGCAGCGACGTGATCGGCATCATGCGTCCAAGGGTCGAGGAAATCCTGGAAGAGGTCCGTCAGCGGCTGGATGCGGCGGGCTTTGACTCGCTGCCCAGCCAGCAGATCGTGCTGACCGGCGGCGGCAGCCAGATCCCCGGTCTGGACGGCCTGGCGACCCGCATCCTCGGGCCGAACGTCCGTTGCGGGCGGCCCCTGCGCATCGACGGGCTGGCGCATCAGCTGACCGATCCCAGCTTTGCCAGCGCCGTGGGCCTGGCACTGTTCGCCGCCCATCCGCAGGACGAGTGGTGGGATTTCGAAATGCCCGCCGACCGCTATTCCGCGCGCAGCCTGCGCCGGGCCTATCGCTGGTTCCGTAACAACTGGTGAGACAGACATAACAAGCGATATGCGGGGGGCAGTTTGCCCTCCACCATATCCTGTCGACTTGGCAAGATACCGCCGAAACGCTCCGTCCGAACCGCCATATTTTGCGGTTGACGGGTGTTTTTCGGGTGACGCAGGGGGGTATTGCCGCTACGATTGGACGGATAAACGGGGATTCGACCGGGTGGGCGAACAAGGCCCGGCAGACAGCGAAACAGGCGGACACCATGAACCTCAATCTGATGATGAACGATCAAGACGAACTGAAGCCGCGGATCACGGTCTTTGGCGTCGGCGGCGCGGGCGGCAACGCGGTCAACAACATGATCGAGAAGCAGCTCGACGGAGTCGAGTTCGTGGTTGCCAATACCGACGCGCAGGCGCTGGCCGGCTCGCGGGCCGAGCAGCGCATCCAGATCGGTCCGAAAGTGACCGAGGGTCTGGGCGCGGGCGCGAAGCCCTCGATCGGGGCCAAGGCCGCCGAGGAAACCATCGAGGATATCGTTGATCACCTGATGGGCGCGCATATGTGCTTCATCACCGCCGGCATGGGCGGCGGCACCGGCACCGGCGCCGCCCCGATCATCGCCCAGGCCGCGCGCGAGATGGGTATCCTGACTGTCGGCGTCGTGACCAAGCCCTTCCAGTTCGAAGGCACCAAGCGGATGCGTCAGGCCGAGGAGGGCGTCGAGGCCCTGCAGAAGGTCGTCGACACGCTGATCATCATCCCGAACCAGAACCTGTTCCGGCTGGCCAACGAGAAGACCACCTTCACCGAAGCCTTCGCCATGGCCGATGACGTGCTGTATCAGGGCGTCAAGGGCGTGACCGACCTGATGGTGCGTCCGGGCCTGATCAACCTCGACTTCGCCGACGTCCGCGCGGTGATGGACGAGATGGGCAAGGCGATGATGGGCACCGGCGAGGCCTCGGGCGACAATCGCGCCGTCGAAGCCGCCGAGCGTGCCATTGCCAACCCGCTTCTGGACGAGATCAGCCTGAACGGCGCCAAGGGCGTGCTGATCAACATCACCGGCGGCTACGACCTGACCCTGTTCGAACTGGACGAGGCGGCGAACATCATCCGCGACAAGGTGGATGCCGATGCCAACATCATCGTCGGCTCGACGCTGGACCCGTCGATGGACGGCACGCTGCGCGTTTCGGTCGTGGCGACCGGCATCGATGCCGAACCTTCGGTGGCCGAGGTTCCGACCCCGCGCCGCAGCATGTCCGAGCCGCTGACCCAGAATCCGACCGTCGGCCAGAAGTCCCGCGAGGAAGAGCTGCCGGTGCCGCCGCGCCGCGCACCGGCCCCCGCCGCGCCCGTGGCCGAAACCCGTCCGGTCGCCCCGGTGGCCGAGCAGCGTCCGGTGATCGGTGACGACGACATGCCGCCCGCCGGCTGGACCCGTCCTCAGCCCGCCGCCAAGCCTGCCGTCGCGACCCCCGAGGTCGAGGATGAACTGGCTGGCTATTACACGCCCAAGGCCCCCGGCCAGGACCGGGTGACGGTGAAGCCCGAGGTGATGGCCCGCTTGCAGCGCGCCGTCGAGAATCACGGCGAGCGCCAGGCCCGCGGCGCCGCTCCGGCCCCGCAAGCCAATGCCCAGCAAAGCCGCATGGGCGGCCTCGGCCGCCTGATCGAGCGGGTTGCCGGTCACGCTGATGGCGCTGCCGCCGCCAAGCCCGCCGCCAGCACAATTGCCGAGCGGGTGAGCGAGCGTGTGGCCAGCCGTGCGCGCCAGAGCGAATCCGATTTCGACAATCTTGCCAGCCCCGATGCCGGCGAGGACAATGTCGAAATCCCGGCCTTCCTGCGCCGCCAGGCGAATTGAGCCGCTCACAAAATCGTCACATGAGAATCCGGAAGGGCCGCGCAACGCGGCCCTTTTTCATTTTTGAAACAATGCGATGACCGGCGCATCCAAGGTGCGGGCAGGACTCCGCCGGTGAATGTTTCAACCCGTTACAATTCGTTAATTGAGTGGTGGCGGGGCTGCGCCTACCTGAGGATCACCGGATGCCCTCATGGCCCCGGAATCGAAAAGAAACGGCAGGCAGACCATGCAGGCAACGATCAAAAGCAAGGCAGAGTTCGCGGGCGTCGGGTTGCACTCGGGTGCCGCTGCGCGTCTGGTGATCAAGCCCGCCCCGGCTGGTCACGGCATCGTCTTCCGCCGCGTGGATCTCGACGGGGTCGAGAACCGCATTGCCGCGCGTTGGGACAATGTCACGCTGTCGCCGCTCTGCACGCTTCTGGACAACGGTCAGGGCGCCACGCTCTCGACCGTCGAGCATATCATGGCCGCGCTGGCCGGAACCGGCATCCACAACGCGCTGATCGACGTCGATGGACCGGAAGTGCCGATCCTTGACGGGTCGAGCCAGCCCTTCGTCCGCGGCATCCTGAAAGTCGGCATCCGTCTGCAGGGCAAGACGCAGCGCGCCATCCGCGTGTTGCGCCCGGTCGAGGTGCGCGAGGGCGAGGTCTTTGCCCGGCTCGAACCGGCTGACCATCTGGAGATCGATTTCCAGATCGACTTCACCGATGCCGCGATCGGCCATCAGGAAAAGCGGCTGGACATGGCCAATGGCGCCTTCCTGCGCGAACTGGCCGACAGCCGCACCTTCTGCCGTCAGTCCGATGTCGAGGCGATGCGCAAGAACGGGCTGGCCCTGGGTGGCACCTACGAGAACGCGGTCGTCATCGATGGCGCGAAGGTGCTGTCGCCAGGCGGTCTGCGCCATTCCGATGAGGCCGTGCGCCACAAGATGCTGGACGCGATGGGCGATCTGGCGCTGGCCGGCGCGCCGCTTCTGGCGCGCTATACCGGCCACCGTGCGGGCCATGCGATGACCAACAAGGTGCTGCGCGCGCTGTTTGCCCAGCCCGATGCCTGGGAATGGGTCGAGGTCTCGGCCGAGCTCGAGAATCGCCTGCCCGGTGCCGGCGTCTCGGCCTATGGTCCGCTGGCCGGAAACGAGGCGGTTCTGGGCTGAATGCCCGGGATCGCCGGACGAAAGCCAGCCGCAATCAACAGATTGCCATTTTGCGCCCTCTGATGTTCTGTGCTAGGACGACCGGGCCGTCGGGCGGAAGCACTGCGGTCACAAGACGGAATTAATGGACAGAGTGACCATGGCGCGATCGAAATCTTCGGCAATCCTGCTGGCAATGCTGCTTGTGGCATCGGTGACGGCCGGCTGTTCGCGCTTCGGCGGCGGTCAGTCCGACGCGCCGAAGAATCTCGAGAATTTCACCGCCGAGGAAATCTACAAGCGCGGCGAGTACGAGCTGGAGAACAGCCGCAAGCCCGAGGATGCGGTTTTCTATTTCAGCGAGATCGAGCGGCTTTACCCCTATTCCGAATGGGCCAAGCGGGCGTTGATCATGCAGGCCTATGGCTATCACCGGGCCAAGAATTACGAAGAGGCGCGGGGCGCGGCGCAACGGTTCATCGACACCTATCCGGGTGACGAGGATGCGGCCTATGCGAAATACCTGCTGGCGCTCAGCTATTACGACCAGATCGACGAGGTTGGCCGCGATCAGGGCCTGACCTTCCAGGCGCTGCAATCGCTGCGCTCGGTCATCGAGGAATATCCCGAAAGCGAATACGCCCGCAGCTCGATCCTGAAATTCGACCTGGCCTTCGACCATCTGGCGGCGAAGGAAATGGAGATCGGCCGCTATTACCTGAAGCAGGGTCATTATTCCGCCGCGATCAACCGCTTCCGCGTGGTGGTCGAGGAATTCCAGACCACCACCCACACGCCCGAGGCGCTGATGCGTCTGGTCGAGGCCTATCTGGCCCTTGGCCTCAACGACGAGGCGCAGACGGCCGGTGCGATTCTGGGCCACAACTTCCAGTCCTCGCCCTTCTACGAGGATGCCTATGCCCAGCTGCGCGGACGCGGGCTGTCGGCGACGCCGCAGGGCAACAGCTGGCTGACCAATGTCTACCGCCAGGTGGTGCAGGGGCGCTGGCTGTGACGCGGCGCGGCTAGCGCCTGCAACGGATAGGGCGATGCTGCGTTCGCTGGACATTCGCGACATGTTGCTGATCGACCGGCTCGAGCTGACGTTCGGGCCGGGCTTGAACGTTCTGACCGGCGAGACCGGGGCCGGCAAGTCGATCCTGCTGGACTGCTTGGGCTTCGTTCTCGGCTGGCGTGGCCGGGCCGACCTGGTGCGCGCGGGCGCGACGCAGGGCGAGGTGACGGCGGTCTTTGACCTGCCATCCGATCATCCCGCCCGGGCCGTGCTGGACGAGGCCGGGATCGAGGCCGGGGACGAGCTGATCCTAAGGCGCATCAATGGCGGGGATGGGCGCAAGACCGGATGGGTCAACGACCGCCGGGTCTCGGGCGAGGTGCTGCGGCAGCTTTCCGACCTGCTGGTGGAACTTCACGGCCAGCATGACGACCGGGGCCTGCTCAACCCGCGCGGCCACCGCGCGCTGCTGGATGTCTTTGCCGGGGTGGATCTGGCCCCGACCCGGCGGACATGGGCGGCCCGGCGCGAGGCGCGGGCGGCGCTGGCCGAGGCTCAGGCAGCGCTGGAGGCGGCGAAGAAGGAAGAGGATTTCCTGCGCCACGCGGTCAAGGAACTTGACGATCTCGCCCCCGAGCCGGGCGAGGAGGTCGCGCTGGACGTGGCGCGGCGGTCCATGCAGGCGGCCGAGCGGATTCGCGGCGACGTGGCACGTGCTTTGCAGATGATCGGTCCCGAAGGCGCCGAGGGCGCGATGCTCGACGCAAATCGCTGGCTCGAGGGGGCATCCGACCGGGCCGAGGGGCGGCTGGACGCGCCGATCGAGGCGCTTGGCCGGGCACTGGTGGAACTGGGCGAGGCGGCATCGGGCGTCGAGACGGCGCTGGCGGCACTGGACTTTGATCCCCACGCGCTGGAACAGACCGAGGAGCGGCTGTTCGCCCTGCGCGCGCTGGCCCGCAAGCATGACGTGCTGCCCGATGATCTTGCCGGTCTGGCGGATGAGCTGCGCGACCGGCTTGGACGGATCGATGCGGGCGAGGAACGGATGGCGGCGCTGCGCCGGGCGGTGGCAGATGCCGATGCCGGTTATGACGCGGCGGCGGCGACGCTGACCGCGACCCGCAGCAAGGCGGCGGGCCAGCTCGATAAGGCTGTCTCAGCCGAATTGGCACCGCTGAAGATGGAGCGCGCGGTTTTCGAGACTCTGGTGGGCGAGGCCGATGCCGGCCCCGATGGCCGCGATGCCGTGGCCTTCACCGTCGCCACCAATCCCGGCGCGCCGGCGGGGCCGCTGGACAAGATCGCCTCGGGGGGCGAGCTGTCACGCTTCCTCCTGGCGCTGAAGGTCTGCTTGGCGCGCGGCAATGACGCGCTGGTGCTGATCTTCGACGAGATCGATCGGGGTGTTGGCGGTGCGACTGCCGATGCGGTGGGCCGGCGGCTGGCGAAGCTAGCCCATGACACGCAGGTTCTGGTCGTCACCCACAGCCCGCAGGTCGCGGCGCTGGGGGCGCATCACTTCCAGGTGGCGAAATCGGTGAGCAAGGGCATGACGACCAGCCGGGTCGCGGCGCTGGATGACGAGGCTCGCATCAACGAAATCGCCCGCATGCTGGCGGGCGACAAGGTCTCGGATGCGGCAGTAGACGCGGCGCGGGCGCTGCTGGCCGGATAGCCGCAGCGCCCTGAACCTCGGTCAGTCGAGGATGGCGTTCACCAGCCGGATGATCGACAGAAGCCGACCGGTTTCCGACTCGACCCGCACCAGCCGGCCATCGACGATGGCATAGCGGTTGCCCTCAGGCGGATTGCCAAGGCCATAGAGGCCGGGATTGCTGACGATGTGGATGTCGTCCCAGTCAAGAATGTCGCCGACATCGATCCCGTCATTCCGGTCATGTCCGCGGCGCGCCTGTCCCGGCGGGACACAGGGCGGGTTCTTCTTCGCCAGACCCGGCGGGCAGTTGGCGACGACGATATTGCGGTCACGGTGAACCACGCGGTCGCGGTCGCGGTCGATCACGACGACGGGGCTTTCAACCCGGACGTGGTGACGCCCGTTGCCCTTGCCGTTTCCATTACCCTTGCCATTGCCGGGATCGGCAAAGCTGCTGACCGGTGCCAACGCCATCATGACGCCAAGCGCGGCCGCAGTCATCATGCGTAGCTTGGTCATTTCTTCAGTCCTTCATTTTGTCTCTGGCCATGTTTCCACGGCGGATTGCCGGCTTAACGAACCGCAACAAGCAGGGGTTCCCGGCGTCGCAGGATTCTCGCCGAGCCGTGACGGAAACCTGCCGGTGCGCGCAGCAGGGTGCGCGAGAGCACGCTTCAGTCGAGAATGGCGCGCTGTGGCCTGAGGATCGACAGGACCTTCATGGTTTTCGGGTCGATGCGGATCAGTTGCCCCTTGGCGACGGCATAGGCGCTGCCGCCGACATTGCGACCGAGGCCATAGAGCCCCGGCTCGCTGATGATATGGACCTGGCCTGCGGGCAGGACATCGCCGACGGCCAGCGGCTGCTGCGCCTCGGCCGCAGCCCCGCCGGATTTCGACTGAGTGAATCCGGCCACGCCGAAGGCAGAGATGCCTGCGGCGGTTGCCAAGATCAGCGCAAGAGAGCGCGCGGTGGTCATCAGTCTGCCCTGGTTCAACTACATCAAGTCAAAAGGCGAACATGGGCGCGCCGGGTCGGGTTCCATCACATGCACAAAAAACTGGCGCTGTGGTTAATCCTACCCGTTCAACTTGTTGAAGCGTGGCAGCATGGCGGAAAAATCCTTGCCGCGGCCATCCTCGTGCTCGACAAATTGGGCGTAAAGATCGCGCGCCTGCCGGCCCATCGGCGTATCGGCCCCGGCCGAGCTGGCGGCGTCCTGCGACAGGTTCAGGTCCTTCAGCATCAACTCGGCTGCGAAGCCCGGCTTGTAATCGTTGTCGGCGGGCGATTTCGGGCCGATGCCGGGGGCGGGGCAATAGGCGTTCATGCTCCAGCTGTAGCCGGAGCTGGTCGAGACCACGTCGAACATCTTCTGCCGGTCCAGCCCCAGCTTGTCGGCCAGCGCGAAGGCCTCGCAGGTGGCGATCATGGTGACGCCAAGGATCATGTTGTTGCAGATCTTCGCCGCCTGACCGGCACCCGCCTCGCCGCAATGCACGGCCTTCTGGCCCATGATGTCGAAGAGCGGCTGCACGGTCGCGAAGGCTGCATCCGGGCCGCCGACCATGAAGGTCAGCGTGCCGCCCTGCGCCCCGCCGATCCCGCCCGAGACCGGCGCATCCAGCGCGCCCATTCCTGCGGCGTTGGCCTGTTCGGCCACGGCGCGGGCGCTGTCCACGTCGACGGTCGAGCAGTCGCAAAGCACCGCACCGGCTGCCATCGCGGGGATGACCTGGTCGGCGACGCCGCGCAGGATCTTGCCATTGGGCAGCATGGTGATGACCACGTCCGCACCCGTGGCGGCGGCGGCGGCGCTGTCGGCCTTGCTGACGCCCTCGGGCATCGGCGCGGCGGTATCGAAGCCCGCCACCTCATGCCCGGCCTTGGCCAGATTGGCGGCCATCGGCCCGCCCATGTTCCCCAACCCGATGAATCCGATCTTCATGCCTTGTCCTCCCAGTTCAGTTCCTCATCGCCCAGGGATGCCAGCATCGCCGCGACATGCGCGTCCGAGGCATCGGCCGTCCAGTCGGGCTTGCGGTCCTTGTCGATGATCTGGGCGCGCACGCCCTCGATGAAATCGCCCATTTCGGTGGCGCGATAGGTGAAGCGGTATTCGCGCGCGAGCGAATCCTGGATGCGCCGGTCGCCGCGCGCCGCGCGGATCATCGCCAGCCCCGCCGCCATCGACAAAGGCGAGTTGCGGCGGATCGGCTTCAGCGTCGCCTCGTCGCCCGCTGCTTCCAGCGCCGCCACGATCTCGCCCAGGTTAGCGCCGCCGAGCGCCGACAGGTCGCGATCGGCCAGCGGGGCAGGGGGCGGGGTCCGGCCTTCGATCACGCTGGTCGAGCCGGTTTCCTCCAGCCGCGCGATCAGGGCGGGCCAGTCGGCCTCGGGCAGGTAGTAGTCGGCAAAGCCAGCATGGATCGCATCGCCCGGACCCATGCGGTCGCTGGTCAGCATCAGGTATTCGCCGATCCGGCCCGGCGCGCGCGCCAGAAGCCAGGTGCCGCCGACATCGGGGATCAACCCGATGGTGCTTTCGGGCATGGCGATCTGCGTCGTGTCGCCGACGATCCGGTCGCTGGCATGGCCGCCGACGCCGACGCCGCCACCCATCACGAAACCCTGCATGAAGGCGACGATGGGTTTGGGATAATCGGCAATGGCCGCGTTCATCAGGTATTCGTCGCGGAAGAAGTCGCGGCCGATCTGGTGGTTGCCCTCCAGCCCGCCGCGATAGACCTGCGCGATATCGCCGCCCGAGCAGAAGGCGCGGTCGCCCTCGGCATCGATGACGATCAGCTCCACTTCGGCGTCATTGCGCCAGTCCTTCAGCGCCTCGTGGATCGCCAGTGCCATCTCATGCGTCAGCGCGTTCAGCGCCTTGGGGCGGGTGAAGGTGATGCGGCCGGCGCGGCCAGTCTTGCGGATCTTGAGGTCGTCCATCTTACCCCCGTTCGGACAGAAGCGCGCGGCCGACGATCAGCCGCATGATTTCATTGGTGCCTTCAAGGATCTGGTGCACGCGCAGGTCGCGCACAATCTTCTCGATGCCGTAATCGGCCAGATAGCCATAGCCACCATGCAGTTGCAGGCAGTGATTGGCCACCTCGAAGGCGCGGTCGGTGACATAGAGCTTGGCCATGGCACAGAACTTGGTGGCATCCGGTGCGCCGGTATCCAGCTTCCATGCCGCCTGCCGCAGGAAGATGCGGGCCGATTGCAGCGCGGTCTCCATCTCGGCCAGCCGGAACTGCAGCGCCTGGAACTGGTCGAGGCTCTGACCGAAGGCCCGCCGCTCGCCCATATAGGCCAGCGTGGCGTTCAGCGCCCCCTGCGCCCCGCCAAGCGCCCCGGCGCTGATGTTCAGCCGCCCGCCGTCGAGACCCGCCATGGCATAGCTGAAGCCCTTGCCCTCGTGCCCCAGCAGGTTTTCCGCCGGGACGGTGCAATCATCGAACTGCACCTGCGCGGTGGGCTGGGCGCGCCAGCCCATCTTGTCTTCCATCGCGCCGAAGCTGAGGCCGGGCGTGCCATCCTCGACGATCACCGTGCTGATGCCCTTCGGCCCGTCCTCGCCGGTGCGGACCATCACCACATAGGCATCGGAATAGCCGCCGCCCGAGATGAAGGCCTTGGTGCCGTTCAGGCGATAGCCCTCGTTCGTCCGCTCGGCCCGGGTGCGCAGCGCCGCGGCGTCTGACCCCGAACCCGGCTCGGTCAGGCAATAGCTGAACACCTTCTCCATGCTGCAGAGACCTGGCAGCCAGCGGGCCTTGGTCTCGGGGCTGCCGAACTTGTCGATCATGCCGCCGCACATGTTGTGGATCGAGAGGAACGAGCCGACCGAGGGATCGGCCATGGCGAGGGCCTCGAAGACCAATGTCGCATCAAGCCGCGAGAGGCCCGAGCCGCCATACTCCTCGCTGACATAAAGCCCGCCGAAGCCCAGCTGGGCGATCTCGGTCCAGAGGTCTTTCGGGATCGTGCCGTCTGCCTCCCACTGGCGCGAATGGGGCGCGATCCGGGTTTCGCCAAAATCGCGGGCCATGTCGAAAACGGCCTGCTGCTCCTCGCTCAGCGCGAAATCCATCGGCGGTCCCTCCCCGGACGTGCAGAAATGAACGTATGTTTAATTATCAGTGCGGGGCGGCCTGTGGCAAGCCGCCCCGAGGGAAGGGCAGGGGATAGCCCCGCCCTCCGGATATCAGCGACAAGCGCGATGGATCAGTCCATGGCCTTGAAGTTGAACTCGCCACCTTCCTTGATGCCCGAGGGCCAGCGCGCGGTCACCGTCTTGGTGCGGGTGTAGAAGCGGAAGGCATCGGGGCCGTGCTGGTTCAGGTCGCCGAAGCCCGACTTCTTCCAGCCGCCGAAGGTGTGATAGGCCAGCGGAACCGGGATCGGCACGTTGACGCCGACCATGCCGATATTGATGCGGCTGGCGAAGTCGCGGGCGGTGTCGCCGTCACGGGTGAAGATCGCAGTGCCATTGCCATATTCATGGTCGATGGCCAGGTTGATCGCTTCTTCATAGGTCTGGGCGCGGACGGTCGAGAGGACCGGGCCGAAGATCTCGGTCTTGTAGATGTCCATGTCCGGGGTCACGCGGTCGAACAGGTGCGGACCGACGAAGAAGCCGTCTTCATAGCCCTGCAGGTTGAAGTCACGGCCATCGACGACCAGCTCGGCGCCCTGATCGACACCCGACTGCACCAGACGCAGGATGTTCTCCTTGGCGGCCTTGGTCACGACCGGGCCGTAATCCACGTCATTGCCGGCGGTCCAGGGGCCGACCTTCAGCTTCTCGATCCGCGGCACCAGCCGCTCGATCAGCGCATCGGCAGTCTTGTCGCCCACTGGCACCGCGACCGAGATCGCCATGCAGCGTTCGCCTGCCGCGCCGAAGCCGGCACCGACCAGAGCATCCGCCGCCTGATCCAGATCGGCATCGGGCATGATGATCATGTGGTTCTTGGCGCCGCCGAAGCACTGCGCGCGCTTGCCGTTCTGGGCCGCACGCTCATAGATATACTGGGCGATCGGGGTCGAGCCGACGAAGCCCACCGCTTGGATCACCGGGTTGTCGAGGATTGCGTCGACGCTGTCCTTGTCGCCATTGACGACCTGCAGCACGCCATCGGGCAGACCGGCTTCCTGCAGCAGCTTGGCCAGCATCATCGGCACCGAGGGGTCACGCTCGGACGGCTTCAGGATCATGGCATTGCCGGCGGCCAGCGCCGGGCCCATCTTCCACAGCGGGATCATGGCGGGGAAGTTGAAGGGCGTGATGCCCGCAACGACACCAAGCGGCTGGCGCATCGAATAGATGTCGATGCCGGGGCCGGCGCTGTCGGTGAATTCACCCTTCAGCAGATGCGGCGCGCCGATGCAGAATTCGATCACTTCCAGACCGCGCTGCACGTCGCCCTTGGCATCCGGGAAGGTCTTGCCATGTTCCGACGACAGCGTTTCGGCCAGCACGTCCATGTCGCGGTTGATGAGGCGCACGAATTCCATCATCACGCGGGCGCGGCGCTGCGGGTTGGTGGCGCCCCAGGCGACCTGCGCCTTGGCTGCGCTGGCAACGGCGGCGTCAAGCTCGTCCTTGGTGGCCAGCGACAGCTTGGCCTGCACCTCGCCCGTGGCGGGGTTGTAGACATCCGAGAAGCGGCCCGAAGTGCCCTTGTATTCCTTGCCGTCGATCCAGTGATGAATCTCTTTCATCGCATCCTCCATACATGGCTGGGGCGACAATAGCCTTGCGGAAATGCCGGTAAAAGAGGCAGTCTGGCAAAAGCATTTTGCGATTCTGCAAAGCCGGGGACGCATGGACTGGGACGATCTGCGCATATTCCTGGCCGTGGCGCGGGCCGAGAGCCTGTCGGGGGCGGGACGGCGGCTGGGGCTGGATGCCTCGACCATGGGCCGGCGCGTGGCGCGGCTGGAAGCCTCGATCGGGGCCACGCTGTTTCTGAAGACGCCGCAGGGCTATGCCCTGACCGAAGAGGGCGCGCGGCTGATGGCACCCGCCGAGGCGGCCGAGCAGGCGGTCACTGCCGCCTCGGAGGCGGCCAGCCACGAGACCGGGATCGGTGGACAGCTGCGTATCGGCGCGCCGGATGGCTGCGCGAACTACCTGCTGCCGCAGGTCGCCCGGCAGCTCTGCGACGCCCATCCGGGGCTCGAGATCCAGATCGTCGCCCTGCCGCGGGTCTTCAACCTGTCGAAACGCGAGGCCGACATGGCCATCGGCGTCTCGCCCCCCGAGACCGGGCGGCTGGTGGTGCAGCGGCTGGTCGATTACCGGCTGCATCTGGCCGCGCATCGCGACTATCTGGCCGCCAGCCCGCCGCTGACCAGTCGCGCCGATCTGCGCCATCACCGGCTGATCGGCTATATCCCGGACCTGATCTTCGACCGCGAGCTGGATTATCTGGCCGAAACCGGGGTCGAGGCGGCGGCGATCACCTCGAATTCGGTCTCGGTGCAGATGCAGACCATCCGCGCCGGGGCGGGCCTTGGCATCGTGCATGATTTCGCCATTCCCTTCACCCCGGGCGTGGTGCCGGTGCTGACGGACGAGATTTCGCTGACCCGCAGCTTCTGGCTGTTGCGCCATGCCGATGACCGCGCCAGCCGCCGGCTGAGTCTCTTGGCCGAGGCGCTGGCGCAGGCTCTGAGGCGCGAAGTGACGCGTCTCGAGGCGCTGGTTCGGGCCGAGTCCCCATCGGCGGACTTGACGGCTCGCCAGAAGGTGAAAAAGATGGGCTCAACGTAAGCGCGAAACGGGGGCACCCATGCTGGTCAATCAACTGCTGTCCATGAAGGGCGATTCGGGGAAACCGGGGGTCGAGGGCGCGACCATCGTGACGGTGAAGCCCACCGATACCGTCGCCGACGCCGTTCGCGTCCTGTCGGACCTGCGCATCGGTGCCGTCGTCGTCTCGAGCGATGGCAAGCGCCCCGACGGCATCCTGTCCGAGCGTGACATCGTCCGCCAGCTGGGCAAGAACGGCGCCGCCGTGCTGGACACCCCGATCAGCGACCTGATGACGAAGCAGGTGCAGACCTGCACCCGGTCCGAGGATGCGCTGGTGATTCTGGACCGCATGACCAAGGGTCGTTTCCGCCACCTGCCGGTGGTCGATGACGAGGGCAACATGCTGGGCGTGGTCTCGATCGGCGATGCCGTCAGCGGCCGGCTGAAGGAACTTGCCGCCGAGAAAGAGGCGCTGACCGGCATGATCATGGGCAACTGAGCCCGCGCTTGCGAGGGTAATGGCTTGAAATCGCCCGCCTGATCGGGTTTCTGGGTCACGGCGACGACGAACCGGAGGGAACCCGTTGATGCGTATCGGCCTCTATCCCGGCACCTTTGATCCGATCACCCTGGGTCACATCGACATCATCCAGCGCGCCATGGCACTGGTCGATCGTCTGGTGATCGGGGTGGCGATCAACAAGGACAAGAACCCGCTGTTCAGTCTTGAAGAGCGGGTGGCGATGGTCACGAGCGAATGCGCGGCGATCACCGCCAAGACCGGTGGCGAGATCCAGGTCCATCCCTTCGACAACCTCCTGATCCATTGCGCCCGCGACGTGGGCGCCTCGGTGATCGTGCGCGGGCTGCGGGCGGTGGCGGATTTCGAGTATGAGTTCCAGATGGTCGGGATGAACCGGGCGATGGATGCCAGCGTCGAGACGGTGTTCCTGATGGCCGATGCCCGGCGGCAGGCCATTGCTTCACGTCTGGTGAAAGAGATCGCCCGGCTGGGGGGTGACGTGTCGAAATTCGTGACCCCCGATATCGACGTGGCCCTGCGCGAGCGCTTCGCCTGACAAGCCCGTTGATCGGCGCGTGACTCGGTTCTAGGTTGTGGCGAAACGAGCGAGTTCGCCATGCCCGATCCTGTTGTCACGCCCGTCACCATGGGGCTGCCGCGCAGCCCGGATGTCGTGCCCGAACCGGCGCGGATTTCAACAGCGGCGATCTGGGCCGCGCTCGCGGCAGGGTGGGGTGATTTCCGCCGGGCTCCGGGTTTTGGCCTCCTGTTCTCGGCCTTCTACGTGCTGGGTGGCCTGGCACTGACGGCGGTGGCGCTGGCGGCGGGGCAGGAATGGTGGCTGATCCCCTTCGTCGTCGGCTTCCCGCTGCTTGCGCCGTTTGCTGCTGTCGGTCTCTACGAGGTCAGTCGCCGGCTCGAGGCGGGCGAGCCGCTGGACTGGCCTTCGGTGGCGGGCGTGGTCTTTGCCCAGAAGGATCGGCAGATCCCATCCATGGCGATGGTGATCCTGCTGATGTTCATGTTCTGGGTCTTCGTCGCCCATACCATCTTCGCGCTGTTCATGGGCCTGTCGGCGCTGACCAATATCACCACCTCGCCCGAGGTGCTGTTTCAGGGCCGGGGGCTGCTGATGCTGGCCATCGGCACGCTGATCGGGGCGGGATTTGCCGGGGTGCTGTTCTGCATCACCGTCATCGGCCTGCCGCTGCTGCTGGACCGCGAGGTGGATTTCATCACGGCGATCATCACCTCGTTCCGGGCGGTGTTTCGCAATCCCCTGCCAATGCTGGTCTGGGGCGTGGTCATCGCTGTCGTGCTGGCGCTCGGCATCCTGCCGGCCTTTCTGGGGCTGTTCATCGCCCTGCCAGTGCTGGGCCATGCCAGCTGGCATGTCTATCGCGCGGTAATTCCGGCTGCGGACCGGGCGCAGGATCGTCCGGACTGATCACTTCGTTCTGCTGTTCGCCGGACATGAAAAAGGGGGCCGCGGCCCCCTTTTCTATGCTGACAGTCCAGCCTGCGATCAGCTGGCGGCGCTCGGCGGGGCCAGTTTCTTGGTGCCTTCGCCCGACAGCGGATCGTCCTGGCGCTGGACCGAACCTTCGAAATGGGCGCCCGATTCGATGGCGATGGTCTTGTGGACGATATCGCCCTCGACCCGCGCGGTGGCCGAAAGACGCACCTTCAGCCCACGGACGCGGCCGACGACGCGGCCATTGACGATGACGTCATCGGCGACCACTTCGCCCTTGATGGTGGCGGTTTCGCCGACGATCAGCTGATGGGCGCGGATGTCGCCCTCGATATTGCCTTCGATCTGGATGTCGCCCTGGGTGCGGATATTGCCGGTCACGGTCAGGTCCGAGGACAGGACCGAGGGTGTGGTCCGCGGACGCGGCGCGGCGGAGGGCGCTGCCGAGAAGTCGCTTGCGCGCTCGGGCATCGCCGGCGCCGGTTGCGGGGTCGCCATCTCGGCATCCTTGGGGGCCGGAGTGCCCGGGTTTTTGTTTCCGGTGTCGGTTACACGGGATTTACTGAACATTGCTTGCTGCCTCGATGAAGCTCATAGGATTGACAGCCCGACCATTCACCCGAACTTCGTAATGCAGATGCGGGCCGGTCGAACGACCTGTATTGCCCATATCACCAATTCGATCGCCTTGCGACACGCGTTGTCCGGTCTTCACGCGAATTTTGGACAAATGGGCATAGCGGGTCTCGGTCCCAAGCTCATGCTGGATCTTGATAAAATTGCCATAGGCGCCCTGACGGCCGGCAAAGATCACCACGCCATCGCCCGTCGCGCTGACCGGGGTGCCGGTCGGCGCGGCCATGTCGATCCCCTGATGCGCGCGGCCCCAGCGGCGACCGTAGCCCGAGGTGTAGCGGAAGGACGACGATACCGGCATGGCCATTGGCAGTTTTTCCATGGCGATGCGATAGGTGTTCATCTGGTCAAGCGTCACGATGATCTGGTTGACCTTGGTCTCGTCCTGCGAGATGGCGGCATTGCCGTGGCTGGAATAGGCAATGGGGTTCAGTGGGCCGCCCTGGCCGGAATAACCGCTGCGGATGGTGCGCAGTACGTCTTCTGGGTTCAATCCGACCGAGCGGAAGACCTTGTCCAGCGGCTCGACCGAGATGCTGACGGCGTCTTCCAGCTGGGCAAAGATCTCGTCATGGCGGGCCAGGATCTCGTCGCGCTCTACGGCGATCTCTTCGGCGGTCTGGCGGGCCTCTTCAGCCTCGGCCACGGCTTCGGCGCGCTGGCTCGAAGCCTGTTTCAGCTCGCCCGACAGGATGTCGAGCGCCACCGAGAATTCTTCGTTGCGGCCGGCCTGCGGCAAGGGCTGGCCGGTATTGTCCTCGATCGCGGCGGTCAGCGTCTTGGCTTCGTCCTGGGCGCTGTCACGCTCGGTAATGGCCGTGCGCAGGGTGGATTGCACCGCGCCCATGCCGGTTTCCAGCTCGCGCCGGGCCTCCTCGGAGGCCAGCAGTTGCGACTGCATCTTCGACACCTGGTCCAGCGCCACGGTGAAGCGGGTCTGGGCGGCGGCGGCATCGGCGGCGCGGGCGTCACGCTCGGCCGAAAGCTGCTCCAGCCGCTCTTCGAAGGCGCTCTGGGCGCGCAGGACCTGATCGCGGGACGAGCCGGCGCTGATCGCGTCGATGGCGAGGATCGAGCTGGCAAGGATGGCCCAGCCAAAGACCAGCGTGGTGCCGCCGATGGCGACGAACTGGGTCAGCGGGCGCAGTCGGACGAACCGGGTGCTGTCGTCGGAACGGAGGAAAAGCCGTTGCTCGGGCAGCCAGCGCTCAAGCGACGAATTCAGACGGTTCGTGATCCCAAAAGCCAATGCATGTCCCCAAGCTGCCAAGTCCCGTTGATCCGGGACCCTTATGGTTCCAGTCTGACTTTCGTAAACAGGGGCTGTGCCTTCAATGCAACAGCCTAGCTGCCGGGCTATACCCAGTTGGGCAGATTCACGCCAGTTGCGGCGGAAACCCGCCGAGCTTTGAATGAAATCGTCAGGCGATTTCATAGGGTAAAGGACCGTTGCGATCCGCAGGCACCCGCAGGCTGCGGTCGATGGGCGGGACCGAACGCTGGTGGCAGTCGGGCCGGGGGCAGATTCGGCAGGAAATGCCGATGGGTTCATAGGAAGGTGGGTTGGTCAGATCCAGCCCGTCGGCATAGACCATGCCGGCGGCATGGGTGATCTCGCAGCCAAGGCCGATGGCAAAGCGCCGCACCGGCGCGCCGAAGGCACCGCCGGGTTTCGAGACATCGCGGGACAGAAGCAGATAGCGCGCGCCATCGGGGGTCTGGGCCATCTGCCGCAGGAAGCGGCCGGGTTGTTCGAAGGCCTGATGCACGTTCCACAGCGGGCAGGCGCCGCCGAAGCGGGCAAATTGCAGCCGCGTGGCGGAATGGCGCTTGGTGATGGTGCCGGCCTGATCGACGCGGACGAAGAAGAAGGGCACGCCCTTTTCCGCCGGGCGCTGCAGGGTCGAAAGCCGGTGCGCCACCTGTTCCAGCGAGGCATCGAACAGATGCGCCAGCCGTTCAAGGTCGTGACGTTCGGCCCGGGCTAAGCGCAGGAAGGCGCGATAGGGCATCAGCGCGGCCCCGGCGAAGTAGTTGGCAAGGCCGATCCGGGCGATCTCGCGCGCGGTCTCGCTGCGGAATCGCGCCAGATCCAGCGTCGCCTCCAACAGTTCCCCATGCCGCGCCAGTGCGACCTGATGCAGCAGCTGGAAACGCCGGGTCGGGGCCTCGGCCGAGGCATTGACCAGAAGCGCGCGCCCCTCGCGGCGGAAGACCGCGCCGGCGGGCAGTTCGGTCATCCGCACTGTGAAGCCCGCGCCCGCCAGCGCCTCCTGCGCCAGGGTCCAGGGATCACCGCGCTGGCCATCGGGGCAGGCAAAACGCTCGGCCGCGCGGTCCACTGCGTCGATGTAGTTGTCGCAGTAATGGAAGAAATCCCGCACCTCTTCCCACGGCGCGGGGGTGGCGTTCTGGCCCGAGGCGCCGATCGCCTCGTCCAGCGCCGCCAGCCGCTCCTGACCTGAGCGATGGGCGCGGTAGAGATCCAGAAAGGCGCGCGCCAGAACCGGGGCATTGGTCGCGGCCAGCCGCAGATCGGCCAATGCGGGGGCGGCATCGAAGACCGGGTCCGCCAGTGCCTCCTGCATGTCGATGACCAGCCGCTCGGCATCGCCTGCGGACAGCGCAGTCAGGTCGATGCCGAACTCCTGTGCCAGCCGCAGCAACACCCCCGCCGAGATCGGTCGGTGGTTGTTTTCCATCTGCGAGAGATAGGGCAGGCTGACCCCCAGCCGTTCGGCAAAGGCGCGCTGGTTCAGCCCGGCCCGCGCCCGGGTCTCGCGCAGCGAGACGCCCGCATAGATCTTCTGCACCGACATGATCGCCCCTCCGCTTTGCAAATCGGCGTTTAGCCTTTGCAAACTATCCGGGGCAAGAGGCTGCATTGCCTGAACCGGCGGGGCCAGCAGCAGAAGAACCAGAAAAAGGCGGGGCAATCGGAACATGCCGGCCAGATTAGCCGGCAAAGCTTAAAATATCGTTGGCCGCGGTCAGATCTCGTCGGTCAGTATCCGCTCGCGCCGGATCACCCAGAGAATCGCCACGAGCGAGCCAAGGGCCGATGCGGTCATGATCGCCAGAAGCGGCATCGCCCCGGCGCCTTCATGGAGCAGCGCCCCGGCCAGCGCCGAGAGCACCGCGCCCCCGGCCACGGCAAGCGCCCCGCCGAGACCCGAGGCGGTGCCGGCCAGCTCGGGCCGCACGCCCATCATCCCGGCGTTGGCATTGGGCAGCACCAGCCCGTTGCCGACGCCCATCAGCGCGATGGCGCCGAAGAAGATCAGCGGATGGTGCAGTCCCGCCAGATCCGCAAGCAGTGCCACGGCCAGCGCCGCAAAGCAGATGATCGAACCGCCGAGGATCATCGGGTTCAGGCCAAGTCGCGCCGAGAAACGCCCGGACATGAAGTTGCCGGCCAGATAGCCGATGGACGGTGCGGCGAAGTAATAGCCGACCTGGGCCGAGGTGAGACCAAAGACATGCTCACCGACGAAGGGCGCGCCGCCGAGATAGGCGAAGAACGCCCCCGAGGACAGCGCCGCCGCCGCGCAATAGCCCCAGAAGCGGACCGAGCGCGCCAGCACCGGGTAGTTGGCGATCTGCTGGCGCAGCGGCACGCCGCCATCGCGGACCGTTTCGCCCAGATCGAGCCAGACCCAGACCAGCACGATCAGCCCCAGAACGCCCATGAGCGCGAAATTCGCCCGCCAGCCAAAGGCCTCGTCCAGCACCCCGCCGATGATCGGCGCGATCATCGGCACCACCGACATGCCCATCGTGACATAGCCGATCATGCTGGCGGCGCGGTTGCCGTCATACATGTCGCGCACCGCCGCGCGCGAGACCAGCATGCAGGGGGCAATGGCGGCCTGAATGATGCGGAACACAAGGAAGGTCGTGGCGTCGCGCGCCAGAAGCGTCCCGAGCGTGGCCAGAAGGAAGATCACCAGCGACCACAGCACCACCGGACGACGCCCCAGCCGGTCGCTGATCGGCCCGGCCAGAAGCTGCAGCACGGCGCTGGCGCCGATATAGGCCGAGACCGACAGCTGCATCAGCGCGTAATCGACGCCGAAATCCCGCGCCATTCCCGGCAGCGAGGGCAGGAACACGTTCATCGACAGCGCCGCGACGCCCGACAGCGCCACCAGCGTCATGAGATGCGGCGGCGTTCTGCTGCCTGTCCTAGCCCCAGTCATGGAAGACGAACCAGGCGCCAAGGCAGATGAAGCCAAAGCCGACGCCATGCTGCCAGGTCAGCCGCTCGCCCAGGTAGACCCACGAGAAGATGGCGAAGACTGAGAGGCTGATGACCTCCTGAATGGTCTTCAGTTGGGCGGCCGAATAATAGCCGTGGCCGATGCGGTTCGCCGGAACCTGCATGGTGTATTCGAAGAAGGCGATCATCCAGCTGACGAAGATGACGGTCAGCAGCGGGGCCGATTTGAACTTCAGATGCCCATACCATGCGACCGTCATGAAGACATTCGAGGCGATCAGCAAGCCGATGGTGACAACCGGGATCGGCAGGTTCAGTCCCATTGCGTCTGGCGATCCTTGGCGAGGTTGCCGAAGCGGGTGAACTGGCCCTCGAAAGACAGCTCGACCGTGCCGATGGGGCCGTGACGCTGCTTGCCCAGGATGACCTCGGCCTTGCCATGGCAGGATTCCATCTGCTTCTGCCACTCGGCCATCTTGTCCAGCTCGTGATCGGCCGGTTTCTCGCGCTCGCGGTAGTATTCTTCTCGATAGACGAACATCACGATATCGGCGTCCTGCTCGATCGAGCCGGATTCGCGCAGGTCCGAAAGCTGCGGGCGCTTGTCCTCGCGGTTCTCGACCTGACGCGACAGCTGCGACAGGGCAATGACCGGGATGTTCAGCTCCTTGGCGATGGCCTTCAGGCCCTGGGTGATCTCGCTCACCTCGTTGACCCGGCTGTCCTTCGCGGATGCCGCCTTCAGCAGCTGCAGGTAGTCGACCATCAGCACGTCCAGCCCATGCGTCCGCTTCAGCTTCCGGGCGCGGGCGGCCATCTGGTTGATCGGCAGGGCGGGGGTGTCATCGATGTAAAGCGGGCAGCTTTGCAGCGCATGGGCGGCCTCGACGAAGCGGCGGAACTCGGCCTCGTCCATGTCACCGCGACGGATGCGCTCGGACGGCACCTCGGCGGCTTCGGACAGGATCCGCGCCGCCAGCTGCTCGGCCGACATCTCGAGGCTGAAGAAGCCCACCACGCCGCCGGCAACCGTGCCGTGCGTGCCATCGGACCGCTCGCCCATCTTGTGCGCCTTGGCGACGTTGAAGGCGATGTTGGTGGCCAGCGAGGTTTTCCCCATCGAGGGACGACCGGCAAGGATGATGAGGTCGGAATTGTTCAGGCCGCCCATCTTGCGGTCCAGATCGACCAGCCCGGTCGAGGTGCCCGACAGGTCGCCGTCGCGCTGATAGGCGGCATTGGCGGCGTTGACGGCGCTGGTCACGGCCTTGAGGAAGCTCTGGAAGCCGCGCTCGGCCGTGCCCTGTTCGCCCAGCTTGTAGAGCACCTGCTCGGCGGCGGTGATCTGCTGCTCTGCATCGTCATCGACGACGACGCTGGCGGCGCGGGCGGAAATGTCCTGCCCCAGCGCGATCAGGTCGCGGCGCAGGGCAAACTCGCGGATCATCTGGGCATAGTCGCGCGCCGCATAGGCCGAGATTGCGGCCCCGGCGATCCGCGCCAGGTAGGCCGGGCCGCCCAGATCCTTCAGGCCGGAATCATTGTCCATGAAGGCCTTGATGGTAACGGGGCTCGCCAGTGCGTTCTTGCGGATGCGGTCCGAGCAGATCTCGAAGATGCGGGCATGGACCGGCTCGTAGAAATGCTCGGCCTTGATGATCTGGCTTATCCGGTCGAACACGTCGTTATTGGTCAGAAGCGCGCCCAGAAGCTGTTGCTCGGCCTCGATGGAATAGGGCACGGCCTGTTCTTCGGCGTCCCTGCTGGCCTGCCGAATCGTGATCGCCGTCGCCTCTGCCATGATTCCTGCCCTCGTTATGATTTGTGCCGAAACTTACCCGATCGCGGCCCTTCAGGGAACGCGGTCCGGCGAAAAAACATGGGGTCAGATCATCCCGAAGGCGGTGGACAGCCTGTGGACGACCTGTGGATAAAATATTCTAACTGATTGACTTAATTCAGCTATGTGCCGCCTGCCATTCGCGGGGGCTGGTCAGGAAGGTCTCGACCTCGGCCAGTGTCGCCGCGTCAAAGGCCTCTTGCGCGCGGGCCTCGGCCAGAACATCCCACCAGGTGCAGAGATGATGCAATTGCACGCCGTGATCGGCCAGCCGCTGCGTCGTCTCGGGGAAGATCCCGTAATAGAAGATCACCGCCGTATGGGCACAACTCGCCCCGGTTTCGCGGATCGCATCGACAAAGCTCAGCTTGCTGCCGCCATCGGTGGTCAGGTCCTCGACCAGCAGCACCCGCTGGCCCTCGGTCATGACGCCCTCGATCCGGGCATTGCGGCCATAGCCCTTGGGCTTCTTGCGCACATAGGTCATCGGCAGGCCAAGCCGTTCGGCCACCATGGCGCTGAAGGGAATGCCTGCCGTCTCGCCGCCCGCGACATTGTCGAAGGCCTCGAAACCGCCATCGCGCATGACGGTCGCGGCCATGAAATCCATCAGCGTCTGGCGAACGCGCGGAAAACTGATGATCCGGCGGCAATCGACATAGGTCGGCCCCTTCAGCCCGGAGGCATAGGTGAAGGGCGTCTCGGCGTTGAAATCGACGGCCTTGATCTCCAGCAGCATCCGGGCCGAGAGGCGGGCGATTTCCTCGCGCGTGGGGTAGGGCAGGCTCATGCGGACTCCAGGTGCCAGAACAGCGGATAGCCGGGATCGAAGAGGGTGACGGTCTCGTCGCCGGCGGTAATGGTTTCGGGATAGGCGGCGGGCGTGTCGCGCCGGGTCAGGGTGATGCGATCTTCGTTCGGCGGCAGGCCATAGAAGGCGGCGCCGTTCAGGCTGGCAAAGGCCTCGAGCCGGTCCAGCGCGCCGTCTTCCTCGAAGACATGGGCGAGGATCGACATGGTATTGGGCGCGGTGAAACAGCCGGCGCAGCCGCAGGGCATCAGCTTGGCGCGGTCGGGATGCGGCGCGCTGTCGGTGCCGAGGAAGAAACGCGCCTCGCCCGAGGTCGCCGCCTCGCGCAGCGCCAGCCGGTGGCTTTCGCGCTTGGCGACGGGCAGGCAATAGTAATGCGGCCGGATGCCGCCAGCGAGGATGGCATTTCGGTTGATGACGAGGTGATGCGTGGTGATCGTCGCGCCCAGGTCATCTCCGCCCGAGCGGGCATAGGCGACGCCATCGGCGGTGGTGATATGTTCCATGACCACCCGCAGTCCCGGCGTCGCGCGGCGCACCGGGTCCAGCACGCGGTCGATGAACACCGCCTCGCGGTCGAAGATATCGACCGCAGGATCAGTCACCTCGCCATGCACGCAAAGCGGAATTCCGGTCTCGGCCATGGCCTCCAGCACCGGGCGCACCCGGTCGAAATCGGTGACGCCGCTGGCCGAATTGGTGGTGGCACCGGCGGGGTATAGCTTCACCGCGCGGATGATGCCCGACTGATGCGCGGCGACCACATCGCCCGGATCGGTCGTGTCGGTCAGGTAGAGCGTCATCTGCGGCTGAAGCGCAGCACCCTCGGGCAGCGCGGCCATGATCCGCTCGCGGTAGGCGGCGGCCTGCGCGCCGGTCACCACCGGCGGCACCAGGTTGGGCATGATGATCGCCCGGCCGAAACCGGCGGAATGCGGGGCCACGGCTGCCAGCATCTCGCCATCGCGCAGATGCAGGTGCCAATCGTCGGGGCGGCGGATCGTGATGCTGTCGGTCATGGCCTGCCTCTATAGCGTGGCGGCCACAAATGCCAAGCCATCTACACCCAATCCTAAAGTTGTGGTTGTAAAATGAGGGATGCGTATGCAGTTAGTGCAATCGGGGAGACAGGAAAGGACGCTGCAACATGAATAATTCCTTCAACTTCTTGGCTGCTCCCTCGGCCCAGATCGCCCTGATGAGCCAGATGACGCGCATCGCCATCGAATCGCAATTCGTCATCGGGATGCGGGTTCTGGGCATGATGGGCATGATGAACCAGTCCCCGGGCGAGCCGTTTCGCATGGTCGCCGAGAAACAGGCCGCCGCGACCGAATCGCTGTTCGCGATGACCCGCGCCGCCAGCCGTGGCGCCAGTGCCGAGCGCGTCATGTCCGCCGCCCTGCGCCCCTATGGCAAGCGCACCCGCGCCAATTCGCGCCGGCTGACCGGCAGCCGGTAAGCGCCGTTCACCTCGGCCCGGCAGTTCAGGTCGAACAGCCAGAATGAAAAACGGCGGGGACATGCCCCGCCGTTTTCAGTTTGCCTTGCCGGCTTGCGCTCAGATCAGCTTGCCCATCGCCACGGCGGTATCGGACATGCGGTTCGAGAAGCCCCATTCGTTGTCGTACCAGGTCAGGATGCGGACCATGTTGCCTTCCAGCACCTTGGTCTGGTCGAGATGGAAGATCGAGGAATGCGGGTCGTGGTTGAAGTCGATCGAGACGTTCGGCTGATCGGTATAGCCGAGGATGCCCTTCAGCGGACCGTCGGCGGCCGCCTTGATCGCGGCATTCACCTCTTCGACGGTGGTCGGGCGCTCGGCTTCAAAGACCAGATCGACGACCGAGACGTTCGGGGTGGGGACGCGGATGGCCACGCCGTCCAGCTTGCCGTTCAGCTCGGGCAGGACCAGGCCCACGGCCTTGGCGGCACCGGTCGAGGTCGGGATCATCGACATGGCGGCGGCGCGGGCGCGGTACAGGTCCTTGTGCATCGTGTCCAGCGTCGGCTGGTCGCCGGTATAGCTGTGAATGGTGGTCATGAAGCCCTTCTTGATGCCGATGGCATCGTTCAGGACCTTGGCCACCGGCGACAGGCAGTTGGTGGTGCAGCTGGCGTTCGAGACGATCAGGTCTTCCGAGGTCAGCGTGTCATCGTTCACACCGAAGACGATGGTCTTGCTGGCGCCCTTCGAGGGGGCCGAGACCAGCACGCGGCTGGAGCCGTTTTCCAGATGAACCTTGGCCTTGTCGGCATCGGTGAAGATGCCGGTGCATTCCAGCACCACGTCGACATCACCCCAGGGCAGGTCGGCCGGATTGCGGATCGCAGTGACCTTGATCGGGCCACGGCCGACGTCGATGCTGTCGCCGTTGACGGTGACCGTGCCGGGGAAGCGGCCATGCACGCTGTCGAAGCGGATCAGGTGGGCATTGGTCTCGACCGGACCCAGATCGTTGATCGCGATGACCTCGATATCGGTGCGGCCCGATTCGATGATCGCGCGCAGAACGTTGCGTCCGATCCGCCCGAAGCCGTTGATCGCTACCTTGACTGCCATGGTGCATACTCCGCCAGATGAATTTGGCTTCCCATACCGCCGATCCGCCGGTGATGCAAATGGCGAGAGCGGGATCGGCAGGCCATGTGAGGAAAAGAGGTCAATTGCTGATGTTATGCGCTAACATGCGGCTTTTGGACATGGTGCACCGGCTTGCGGGTGCGCCGCTGGCGTGATTCGAGAAATCCAGGGGTGACAGGGCCGACTGCGTTCAGCGCCAGAAGCTGACCCATTCGATCAACGAGGCGAATTGCCGGGCGAAAAACAGCGGCAGGCCCCAATGGAACAGGTAGTGATCGGCCAGGAACAGGCCGAGGATCAGTAGCGCAAGGAAAATGGCGATCCGGTTGGTCATGGTGTTGGTGCTAGGCCAGAACCGTGCCTGCCCGCAAGCCGAGAAGGCTGGCGGGACATGCGCTGTCAGGCCGCAGTCTCGCCGTCTTCGGGCATCGGCACGAAGGCCAGATCGCCGGCATCGACGAGTTTGCGGATCGCGGTCACGACCTCGCCCATGGCCGCCTCGGCGTCGCGCGCACGGAGGGCGCCCGCGCTTTCCATGTCGCCCCGCAGCGATTCGGCCAGGCGCTGCGGCAGGTTCGACAGGATGAAGGTCGCCGCCTCGGCGTCATTGTCCTTGGCACCGGCAAGGGCGCGGACCAGCACGGCGTTGTCGACCTCGCGGGTGATGCGCGGAATGTCGCGGGGGGCGATCCGCGCGGGGATGTGGCGAAAGGTGAAGATGGTCTTGCGCACGCCGCCGGCAAAATCCGCATCGTCCTGATCCAGACCGTCAAGGATTGCGTCCCGCAGATCCGAGCTGGCGAAGTTCAGCATCGCGCCCACCCGCTCGGTTGCGGGCGACTCGATGGCCGGGCGGGGCAGGCTGTCTGCGGCCTGCAGCAACACAAGGCCGATGCGCTGCAAGGCTGATTGCGTCACCGCGCCGGTCATCGACATGGCCAGCGCCACCGGGCGCGCCCGCTCGCGCGACAGGCAGGCAAAGACCTCGGACGAGGTTTCGACCGGAAGTTTCGACAGCATCAGGGCAACGATCTCGACCGCCTCGGTGCTTGCCAGGGTGATCAGTCGGTCAACTGGCAGGGCTGCCACCCGCTCCCACGGGTCGCTGCGCCCGCTCAGCGCCGCCGCGCGCCACAGCCGGTCGGTGGCATCCTCGGAGAGTTGCTGACCCAGAAGCTCCAGCGTCGCGCCCAGAGTTCCCGGAAAGGTCAGCCCGATCCGTTCCAGCTGTTCGCAGAACTCGGTGATGACGGCGTCACGGGTGCTGCGGTCGATCAGCTGCATTGCCGCCATTTCCTCGGCCAGAAGCGCCTGAACCTCGGCATCCAGTTCCGAGATCGGCAGCTGATCCTCGCCGTCCAGCAGCAGCCGCACGATCACTGCGGCCTTCTGCCGCGCCGTCAGGTCTGTCGTGCTGGTCATTGCCGCCCCCCGGAATCGATCCATTCCGGGGAACAATGTCAGAACTTTGCTAAGGACCGGTTAGCTGCCGGCCTGTTTCGCCTCGGCGGGGCCAAAGACCCGCGCAAAGATCGTGTCGACATGTTTGGTGTGGTAGCCGAGGTCGAATTTCTCCTCGATCTCGGCCGGCGACAGCGCCGCGGTCACTTCCGGGTCGGCCAGCAGTTCCTCTTTGAAATCCTTGCCTTCTTCCCAGACCTTCATCGCGTTTCGCTGCACCAGTCGATAGGCATCCTCGCGCGAGACGCCGGCCTGGGTCAAAGCCAGCAGCACCCGCTGGCTCATCACAAGGCCTTTGAACTTGTTCATGTTCTTCAGCATGTTCTCGGGATAGACGACCAGCTTCTCGATCACGCCCGCCAGCCGGTTCAGGGCGAAATCCAGCGTGATGGTGGCATCCGGCGCAATGCCGCGCTCGACCGAACTGTGCGAGATATCGCGCTCGTGCCACAGAGCCACGTTCTCCATCGCCGGCACGACGGTCATGCGCACCAGGCGGGCGAGGCCGGTCAGGTTCTCGGTCAGCACCGGGTTGCGCTTGTGCGGCATCGCGGACGAGCCCTTCTGGCCGGGGCTGAAGAATTCCTCGGCCTCCAGCACCTCGGTGCGCTGCATGTGACGAATCTCGATGGCGATGTTCTCGATCGAGCTGGCGATGACGCCAAGCGTGGCGAAGAACATGGCGTGGCGGTCACGCGGGATCACCTGTGTGCTGATCGGCTCGGGACGCAGGCCCAGCATCTTGCACACATGCTCCTCGACCGCCGGATCGATATTGGCGAAGGTGCCGACCGCGCCCGAGATCGCGCCGGTGGCAACCTCCCACCGGGCCTTTTCCAGCCGGTTCTTGTTGCGGTCCATCTCGGCATAGAAGCGGGCGAAGGTCAGGCCAAGCGTGGTCGGTTCCGCATGGATGCCGTGGCTGCGACCGATGCGCACGGTGTCCTTGTGCTCCAGCGCGCGGCGCTTCAGCGCGGCCAGGACCTTGTCCATGTCGGCGAGAAGGATGTCGGCGGCGCGGACCAGCTGCACGTTCAGCGTGGTGTCGAGCACGTCCGAGCTGGTCATGCCCTGATGGACAAAGCGGGCCTTGTCGGCACCGATGATCTCGGCCAGATGGGTGAGGAAGGCAATGACGTCATGCTTGGTGACGGCCTCGATCTCATCGATGCGGGCCACGTCGAATTCCACGTCCTTCGCCTTCCAGACCGCCTCGGCGCTGGCGCGCGGGATCACACCCAATTCGGCCTGGGCGTCGCAGGCATGGGCCTCGATCTCGTACCAGATGCGGAACTTGGTCTCGGGCGACCAGATGGCGGTCATTTCGGGGCGGGCATAGCGAGGGATCATCGGCGGGCTCCTGTCTGGCTTGGGCGCGGGATAGCGGGAAGGGGGCCGGGGGGCAAGATTTCACCGCAGTCGGAACATTCCGCCGGGGTGGCGGGTTGACCTGCAAACAGCCATTCCCGAGGTCCGCCATGTCATCCGAGCGCGATGTGAACCCGAAACCCAGTGAAACCGAAACCGCCGCCAGCCTGCGCGGCCCCACCCATTCCTCGCGGATTCCGCCATCGGAACCGGGGCCTTACGTTGATGCGGCGCGTGCCGCCGGCCGGTCGCGTCGACCGACCCTGACTGGCAAGGTGATTTATTTCGGCGGTGCCGGCATCCTGGCCGCAGCGGCGACGGCGGCGGTGGTGCTGGCGGCGCGGAAGCTGACCGATCACGGTGACGAGCCCGCCGCTGACCGCCATCCGCCGCACGAGCGCCCCCTTGCGCCGCGCTTTGCCGAACTGGACGAGGAGGAGCGCGAAGAGATTCGCCGCCGTGCCCGCGAGCGTGCCAGGGCCGACCGCAACCGCGCCGCCCGCCTGCGCGCCATGGCCGCGCGCGAACGTGTCGCCCCGCGCCGCAACATCGCCCGCGACGTGAGCGAGACGGCCCAGAACCTTTCGGGCAGCATCCACGGTGTCATGGGTGCGCTGACCAGCGCCTTGTCCGGCTTCCGGCAGGTTGCCACGCAGGCCGGCGGGATCATGCGCGAATTCTCGGTTGCTGCCGACACGGTGCGCAGCCTGCTGGACCGGGGCGAGGGACGGGCTGACACCCGGTATGCGGACCGATCCGAAGCCCGGCCGCCGCAGCAGCATCAGCAGGAGGCGCCGCCGCGCAATGGCGGCGTGCGGGTCGAGGACGAGGACCGGCAGACCCATGACCGTCTGCATCGCCTCTAACCTGCCCTGTCGCTGACCCTTGCCTGACTGGACGCCGATGACGAACCCGCCGCCCCGCAAAGCCTCGGTTCTCGATGCCTTGTTTGACGATCTTGACGAGACCACGCGGGCCAGGTTTGGCATCGGTCAGGCCGAGGCAGAGGCCGGTCGCGACTGGCGGGACCGGCGCCGGAGGCTCGATTTCGACAAGGTTCTCCCGCCCCCTGAACGCGTCGGCCCGCCGGGCGCGGCGAAAACGCCCCTGCAGCTGCGCCGTCAGGATTGGGTCGCCATCGCCAAGCGGACGCTGACGCAGGTGAACGAGGACAGGGTGCCCGAGGTGGCGGGGGGTGTGACATTCTTTGCGCTTCTGGCGCTGTTCCCGGCGCTGACCGCCTTTGTCTCGATCTATGGGCTTTTTGCCGATCCGCAGAAGATCATCGACAATTTCGAGATGTTGAACCGCTTCATCCCCGAAAGCGCGCTGACCATTCTTCTGGACCAGACCGAGGCCATCACCTCGGCCCCGCAGGCGGCGCTGTCGCTGGCGACCGTCATGGGCCTGCTGATCGCCTTCTACTCGGCCAATGGCGGGACCAAGGCGATGATCTCGGCGATGAACGTGGCGTGGTTCCAGAAGGAACGGCGCGGCTTCCTGCAGCTTAACCTGCTGGCGATGGGCTTCACCGTCGGCGCGGCCATGCTGGTCGTGACCATGTTCAGCGCCATCGCGGTCTTGCCTGCAGTCTTCGGCTTCCTGCCGGTTGATCGCTATACTGAACAACTGGTCAACTGGCTGCGCTGGCCGATCATTTTCGTGGCGGTGCTGCTGGCACTGGCGGTGTTTTACCGCTTCGGCCCCAGTCGGCGCAGCGCGCGCTGGCACTGGATCTCGCCCGGCGCGCTGTTCGCCGCGCTTGGCCTCGCCGTCGCCTCGCTGCTTTTCTCGTGGTACGCGGCGAATTTCGCCAATTTCAACCAGACCTACGGCTCGCTGGGGGCGGCCATCGGCCTGATGATGTGGCTGTGGATCGCCTCGATGGTGGTGATCGTCGGCGCCGAGATCAATTCCGAGGTCGAGCGGCAGATCAAGATCGAGAACGAGATCCCGGTGCCCGGAAATCCCGAGGCCGACGAGGCGGGCACGACGCCGGTGGCCTGACGGCCTAGAACTTCGCCAGGTTGGGGTCCGATTCCAGTACGCCGCGCCGCCATTCCGGGATGCTGTTCGGATAGGACCAGAACTCGACCTGCTTGCAGATCTTGCCGTCGCGGATGTCGTGGAAGCTGGCGGCGCGCGCGATCATGTGCAGGTCGCGCTGCATCACCCGCACGTCGCTGGCGGCGTGATCGCCCTCGGTTACCACCCTCATCACCTCGAAGAGCCAGCCGTGCTGGCCCGCCAGCGAGGCATTGGCGGCAACGAAGGCCTCGCGCCCGCGGAAGATCTCGCCCGTTTGCGGCCAGATGCCGACGAAATCATCGGTCAGGAAATGCTCGGCCACAGCGGCCCATTCGTTGCCGTTCATGGCGGTCCAGAAATCGCGGATCAGTGACATGGCGCGGTCCTCCCTGCCGGGGATCATGGCCAGCGGTGCAGCGGCTGGCAAGCGGGATCGCGCGGGCGCACGTCAGGCGTCGAGAAAGGCCGTCAGCGCGGAGGATAGCGGCTCTGGCGCCTCCATCGGGATCATGTGGCCCGCATCGATCGTGGTCATGCGCGCGCCGGGGATCGCCGCCAGCATCTCGCCCGATTCCGTGACCGAGCGCAGCCGGTCCTGACTGCCGGCGACGATCAGCGTCGGGCAGGTGATTGCGGCAAGCTGCGGCAGGTCGCCATCGCGCCGGAACAGCGACTGGCGACGGAAGGCCTCGCCGCCAAGCCTGAGGCTCATGGCATGGATGCGTTCGACCAGCGCCGTATCGCCCTCACGATCAGGGGCAAGGGCCATGCGGATCGCCCGGTGGCTGATCCCGCCGAACATGGCCGGGTCAGCCTTCGCGACCAGCGCCTTGCGCTGCGCCTGAAAGGCCGAATCGCCGCGCGCCGAGGTGGCGACAAGCACCATGCGCCGCACCCGCTCGGGTGCTGCTCGCTGGATCGCGCGGGCAACATAGCCGCCCATCGAGAAGCCGATCAGGTCGAACCGCCCGGGCACGTTCTCAAGGGTCTGCGCCGCCATCTCCTCGATGGAGTGACCGCGCGTCGGATCGACATGATGGATCGGGCCGAAGCGGGCGAGGGCGTCACCCATATCGGTCCAGAGATTGTCGTCGAGCATGAAGCCTGGGGCGAGAACAAGGGCCATGGCTGTCACTCCTCTGTCGGTTCTGCGGGCGATGGTCTTGCGACCTGCAGATATGAAAAGGCCCCGCCTCTGCAGGCGGGGCCGATCCGTCAGCCAAGGGCCGGAACGATCAGAGCTCGTCCAGCGCCTCGACGGCCTTTTCCAGATCCTCTTTCGAGACTTCCTTGTCCTTGACCTTGGCGCCCTCGGCGATGTGGTCGACGACCTTGTCCTCGAAGATCGGCGCGCGCAGTTGCTGCTGGGCAGCCTGATTCTGCTGGATGAACTCGAAGAAGGCGCGCTCCTGGCCCGGGTACTGACGGGCGGCATTCATCACCGCCTGGGTCATTTCCTGGTCGCTCACGGCGATCTCGGCCTTCTGGCCGATATCGGCCAGCAGAAGGCCAAGGCGCACGCGGCGCTCGGCCAGCTTCTTGTGCTCGTCGGTCGGCTCGATGGCGCCGTGGTTATGGCCGTGATCGTCCGGGTGCTCTTCGTGATAGAGTTGGTGGGCGATCTGGGCGGCCTCGGCCTCGACCAGCGATTCCGGCAGGTCGAAGCTGACCATGCCGTCCAGCTGGTCCAAGAGGGCGCGCTTCAGCACGGCGCGCGAGGCGCCGGCATATTCGGCTTCCAGGCGTTCGGCGATCTGCTTCTTCAGCGCGTCCAGATCCTCGGCGCCGAATTTCTTGGCCAGCTCGTCATCGATCTCGGCGGCTTTCGGGGCTTTCACGGCTTTCACCGAGGTCTCGAAAGTCGCGGCCTTGCCGGCCAGGTGCGGGGCGCCGTATTCGGCGGGGAAGCTGACTTCCACCTTCACCTCGTCACCGGCCTTGACGCCGACCAGTTGCTCCTCGAAGCCGGGGATGAAGCTGCCCGAACCCAGAACCAGCGGGTAATCCTCGGCGGCACCGCCCTCGAAGGCCTCGCCATCGACGAAGCCCTTGAAGTCGATCACGACCTGATCGCCGTCCTTGGACTTGGTGCCCTTCTTGCGGTCTTCGAAGTTCTGCGCGTTCTTGGCCAGGTTCTCCAGCGCCTCGGTGACGGCGCTGTCCTCGGCCTTCACCTTCAGCCGTTCGAGTTTCACCTTCGACACGTCCAGTTCCGGGATCTGGGGCAGGGTCTCGTAGGAGACGTTGACGACCATGTCGTCGCCCTCTTTCCAGGTCTCGCCGTTCTCCATCTCGATCTTGGGCTGGGTCGCCGGACGGTCGCCCGAGCTTTCCAGGTGGTCGCGCAGCGCGCCATCGATCGATTCCTGCATGGCTTCGCCCATCAGGCGCTGGCCGAACTGCTTTTTCAGCAGTGCCATCGGCACCTTGCCCTTGCGGAAGCCCTTCATCTCGATCTCGGGCTGGGCCTCTTTCAGCTTGCCGTCAACCTTGGTGGCCAGCTCGTCGCCGGTCAGCGTGATCTGGTAGCCGCGCTTCAGACCTTCGTTCTGGGTTTCCTTGACCTGCATGTCCGTCCTATCCTTCATCCAACTTGGTGCGGGTGGAGGGACTTGAACCCCCACGCCTTGCGGCGCCAGAACCTAAATCTGGTGCGTCTACCAATTTCGCCACACCCGCAATGTCAAACGGGCGGACCAGAAGCCCGCCGCGCAAATTCCGCGCCCTGATAGCAGGCTCGCGCGCGGGGTGCGAGGGGATTCTTACAGCCCGAGATCGCGGAACAGGCCGGGAATCTGGTCGGGCAGGTCGTCGGCGATGAGGCCGGGGCCATAGCGGCGCGCGGCGGCGGCGTGAAGCCAGGCACCGGTCGCGGCGGCGTCGAGCGGGGGCAGGCCACGGGCCAGAAGGCCGGTGATGATTCCGGCGAGCACATCCCCCGATCCGGCGGTGGCGAGCCAGGGGACTGCGTCCGGACCTGCTGCCGAATTGATCCACGCCTCGACCGGGGGCTTGCTGCGCAGGCGCCGCGCGTTCGCCGAGATGACCGTTGTCGGACCTTTCAGCAGGATCACCGCTTTGGCCCGGTCGGCCGCCTCACGGACGGCTTCCAGCGTGGAGAGGGTCGGGTCCTTCTGTTTCAGACGCGCGCCGAGATCGGGAAAGACCCGCGCGAACTCGCCCTCATGCGGGGTCAGGATCGTGTTCACATGCAGGCCTTGCAGAAAGGCCGGGCCCTGCGCCGCCCCGGCTGTCAGCGCGTCGGCGTCCAGCACTGTCGGCCGGCCGGTACGAAAGGGCAGATCGAAGATGGACTTCTGATTGCCAACCCATGTCACCGGCTTGGGGTCGCGGGCATCCTCCGCGAGCACGGGAAGAAGCATCGCCGCGCGCTCGACCCCAAGGCCCGGCCCGGCGCAGATGGCGTTGATGCGTTTGTCAGCCAGCAGTTTCCGCAGCTCATCCGGCTCGTCCAGCGGCCGGAGCATGACCGCGTCCGGAAGGGAGGCCGCATTCTCCGCGATCGCGTCCCGCGGACAGGCGAGGGTGACAAGGCCAGCGCCGCATCGAAGGGCCGCGCGCGTCGCCAATCGCGCCGCGCCGCCCCGGCCCGTTGTCCCGGCCAGGATCAGCGCGTGGCCGTGGTCGAATTTATGGCCGGAGGACTTGCTCAACGGGCGAGCCAGCGCCGGCGAGGTCAGCCGGATGGACGGCACCGGTTCGTGACGCAGGTAAGGGCCCTCAAAATAGCGCCGTACATTCTGTTCCAGCCCGATATCGGCAACGACCAGTTCGCCCGACCGATCCGGTCCTTCCTCGAGCTTGTGGCCGACCTTTGCCCGCTGGAAGGTGACCGTCAGCGTCGCAACTATTTGGGACCGTTCGCGCCCGTCGATGGCAAAGCGTCCTGAATCCAGATCGAGCCCGCTCAGGGCATCGACCGCGATGACGGGGCTTCCCCATTCGACGGCATCCAGAAGATGACTGGCCCAGGCCGATGGCAGCGGGCGATTGCTGCCCGTACCAAGAATGGCATCGACAACAACAGTGCTCGTACCGATCTCGATTTCGAAATCGGGTGAGGTCAAATCGGTATCTTCCGCCGGATCTGGCAACCAAAGATCCCTTTCGCCCAGCATCTGCTGCCAGCGGTCATGGTTGACGGCGGCATCTGGTGACAGTCGGTCGCGCTCACCCAGAAACAGGGTTGTCACCTCGGTTCCACGATCCTTCAGCAATCGTGCGATGACAAAGCCGTCGCCCCCATTGTTGCCGGGTCCGCAGAGCACGAATGCCCGCCTCGGGTCAGGCCACCGTTCGAGCAGCGCGGCGACGACCGCCGCCCCCGCCCGTTCCATCAGCTCCAGCCCCGTCACCGCACCACTGTCCATCGCGGCAGATTCGATGGCGCGCATTTGGGCGGTGGTCAGGATTTGGGTGCCATTCAGCATAGGTGTTGCCTAAATTTTGTGCGTCATGCACTATTTTTAACCAGAGAGGCGCGCATCGCGTTTTCCGCCCCGCCTTGGCCGCTCTGTCGCTTTACCCCGGCCATCAAACCCGCCAATCAGGCTTCAGGCAAGCCGCTGAGGATGCAGGAAGGGTCAATTGCGATGAAGAAGGTCGAGGCGATCATCAAGCCGTTCAAGCTGGACGATGTGAAGGAAGCTCTGCAAGAGGCTGGCGTTCAGGGCCTGTCGGTGACCGAGGTCAAGGGCTTTGGTCGTCAGAAGGGCCATACCGAACTGTATCGCGGCGCGGAATACGTGGTGGACTTCCTGCCCAAGGTGAAGATCGAGATGGTCCTGCCCGATGATCAGGTCGATGCCGCCATCGACGCCATCGTCGCCGCCGCGCGCACCGAGAAGATCGGCGACGGCAAGATTTTCGTGTCGCCGGTCGAGCAGGCGATCCGCATCCGCACCGGTGAAACCGGCGACGACGCCGTCTGAAGCGCGCGCCGGATCAACGCAATACCGGCCCGGCCTTCGCGCCGGGTCGGCCCATGAAGAAGAAGGGGAAGAGATGAAAGTCAAAGACGTATTGAAGCTGATCGAGGACGAAGAAGTCGCCTATGTCGACGTTCGTTTCACCGATCCCAAGGGCAAGCTTCAGCATGTGACGCTGGACCGCGATCTGGTCGACGAGGACTTCTTTGAGGAAGGCTTCATGTTCGACGGCAGCTCGATCGCCGGCTGGAAGTCGATCGACCAGTCCGACATGAAGCTGATCCTCGATCCGGCCTCGGTCTATATCGATCCGTTCTATGCCGAGAAGACCCTCTGCGTGCATTGCAACGTGGTCGAACCGGATACCGGCGAGGCCTATAGCCGCGATCCGCGCGGCACCGCCGTCAAGGCCGAAGCCTATCTGAAATCCTCGGGCATCGGCGACACCGCATATTTCGGGCCGGAAGCCGAATTTTTCATCTTCGACGACGTGCGCTATTCGGTCACGCCGCAGAAGGTGTCGTTCCAGATCGACGCGGCCGATGCCGCCTGGAACACCGATACCGAATACGAGATGGGCAACCAGGCACACCGCGCCCAGCACAAGGGCGGCTATTTCCCGGTGAACCCGATCGATACCGGCCAGGATATCCGCGGCGAGATGCTGTCCACCATGAAGCGCATGGGCATCAAGGTCGACAAGCACCACCACGAGGTCGCCACCTGCCAGCACGAGCTGGGAATGATCTTCGGCGGGCTGACCGAGCAGGCCGACAACATCCAGAAGTACAAATACGTCATCCACAACGTCGCCGCCGCCTATGGCAAGACGGTGACTTTCATGCCGAAGCCGATGAAGGGCGATAACGGCTCGGGAATGCACGTCAACATGTCCATCTGGAAGGGCGGCAAGCCGCTGTTCGCCGGCGACAAATATGCCGACCTGTCGCAGGAAGCCCTGTGGTTCATCGGCGGCGTGCTGAAACATGCCAAGGCGCTGAACGCGCTGACCAACCCCTCGACCAACAGCTACAAGCGTCTGATCCCGGGCTTCGAAGCCCCGGTGCTGCGCGCCTATTCCGCCCGCAACCGCTCGGGCTGCGTCCGTATCCCGTGGACCGAATCGCCCAAGGCCAAGCGCGTGGAAGCCCGCTTCCCCGATCCCGCAGCCAACCCCTATCTGTGCTTCTCGGCCCTGCTGATGGCCGGCCTCGACGGGATCAAGAACAAGATCGATCCGGGCCCGGCTTCGGACAAGGATCTCTATGACCTGCCGCCGGAAGAGCTGGCCGAGATCCCGACCGTCTGCGGCAGCCTGCGCGAGGCGCTGGAAGAGCTGGAGAAGGACATGGACTTCCTCTTGGCGGGCGATGTCTTCACCCGCGACCAGCTGGAATCCTACATGGCGCTGAAATGGGAAGAGGTCTACGCCTACGAGCACACGCCTCACCCGGTTGAATACCTGATGTATTACAGCTGCTGATCCCGGGAACAGTGATATGGAAAAGGGCGCCGCGAGGCGCCCTTTTTTATTGGCCGTATATGGCTTCGGTCTGGCGCGCTTACTCTGCCGCGATCTCGGCCAGCGCCGGATAGTCGGTATAGCCCTTGGCACCGCCGACATAGAGGGTCGAGGGATCGAGCTTGTTCAGCGCCACACCGGCGCGGATGCGGGCGACCAGATCGGGGGTGGCGATGAAATCGCGCCCAAAGCCAACCGCATCGGCGCGGCCTTCCGCGACCAGCGCCTCGGCACTGGCCGGGGTCAGGCCCTCGTTGGCGATGACCGGGCCGCCGAAGGCCTCGCGGATCGCGCCAAGCAGGCTGTCGTCGCCCGGATGTTCGCGCAGCATCAGGAAGGCCAGACCACGTGCGCCCATCTCGTGCGCGACATGGGTGAAGAGGGCATGGGGATCGCTGTCGCCCATGTCATGGCTGTCGCCGCGCGGGGCCAGATGCAGGCCGACGCGATCCGCGCCCCAGACCGAGATCACCGCGTCAGCCACCTCGGTCAACAGACGCGCGCGGTTCTCGATCGAGCCGCCATAACCATCCTCGCGCCGGTTCGACTTGTCCTGCAGGAACTGGTCCAGCAGATAGCCATTGGCACCATGGATCTCGACCCCGTCAAAGCCGGCGCGCTTGGCGTTCTCGGCGCCCTTGCGATAGGCCTCGACAATGCCGGGCAATTCATCGGTTTCCAGCGCGCGCGGGGTGGCATAGGGGCGCTGCGGACGCAGCAGGCTGACATGGCCGGCCGGCTGGATCGCCGAGGGCGCGACCGGCAGATCGCCGTTCAAGAGTTCCGGGTCCGAGATCCGGCCGACATGCCAGAGTTGCAGCAGGATGCGGCCGCCGCGAGCATGGACGGCCTCGGTCACGAGTTTCCAGCCCTCGACCTGTTCGTCGCTCCAGATGCCCGGGGTGGCGGCATAGCCCACGCCCTGCGGCGTAACGCTGGTCGCCTCGCTGATGATCAGCCCGGCCTCGGCGCGTTGGGCGTAATATTCGGCCATCAGCGCATTCGGCAGCCGCTCGTCGCCGGCGCGGCTGCGGGTCAGCGGGGCCATCACGATGCGGTTGGGCAGATGCAGCGCGCCCAGATCAACCGGCGTGAAAAGCGTGGTCATTACAGATCCTTTCGGGTTGTCCGGCTTTTGCAGCTATGTCCGGGGCGGGCCTGCGACAAGTTGGCAGCCGGGGGATTTTCGCATGGGCGTGTTGCGGAAATGGCATGGAACTCGCCCGCGTGGCTCCGCCGGGGGCAGGGGGCTTGAACGCCGATCGGGCCTGCCCCATATCGGCGCCTCGGGTTCAGGCCCCGGCCGCTCACAAGGCAAGACGCCTCTGGTGAAGTCCTGAACTGCTACCCGCTTTCGGCAATATGCCCGATGGCGGCAATGTGAGCCCCGCCCTGCTACGGCATCATTGTCTGAAGGACTGAAACCATGGCCATGACCCATGATGTGAATACGTTGAAATCGCAGGCCAAGAACCTGCGCGCTGCGCTGACCCGCGCGGGCAATCCCGTGACCCATTCGCAGGCGCTGGAACTGGTGGCGCAAAGCCACGGCGCGCGCGACTGGAACACCGCCCAAGCGACCGCCGAAACGGCGCCGCTGTGGCAATTCGGCGGCGCGGTGCGCGGCCGCTATCTGGGCCAGCCCTTTACCGGGCGGGTGATCGCGGCCAGCGAACGCGGCCGCAACCACCACGCGCTGACCATCGCCTTTGACAAACCGGTGGACGTGTCGCGCTCGGATCTGTTCGAGGCGCCGCGCAAGCGGATCAACGCCACGGTGAACACCGACGGGCGCAGCATCAGCCGCACCTCGGACGGCCAGCCGCACCTGGTGCTGGAAGCCGCCTGAGCGACCCGGACCAGTGATAAACGGACCAAGGGGGCCATTGGCCCCCTTGTTTCGTTTCGCCCCTCAGGACGAGCGGCGGATGGGAAACTCCTCCAGTAGCGCGGCCTGTTCCGGGCTCAGCGCCTCGGGGCGGATCATGCTGGTATGGATGGAAAACACCACGGCGCGGCTTTCGGGCAGGCGGAACAGGCATTGCCGCTCGACCCGGATGAAGGGCGTCTCGCCGGGCGGGATCGCCTTGCGCTCTTCGGTCAGCGGGTGGTGGAGGCCGGAACTGGCCCAATGGCCCGTGCCGCGCAGCAGCCCGCGACCCGGCTGCACCCCGTCCAGAAGTCGCTGCACGCGCCGCGCAACATCGGCGTCATAGCGGTCGACGGGCTGGTGGATGCGGATCATCGGGCGCAGGAATTTCTGCTTGAGCGTCCAGCCCGCCGGAAAACAGAGGGCGGCGGCGACCAGCAGATGTTCCTCGCTGCCCTCGCGCCGGTCCATCAGGCACAGGTCCTCGGCGGTCAGCCGGCCGAGCGTCGCCATCGGGGCATCGGGGTCCAGCGGCACGGTGACGCCATCCGGGCGGGTGACACTGCCATCCGCGACCCGGTGCCCGAGTGCCGGCAGCAAGGGAAGGATCATCCCGAGCAGTTCCTGCGCTGCCGGTCGCGCCGCATCGTCCAGCGCCAGCACCGTTTCCGGATGATCGGCGATCAGCCGGTCACGCAGCGCCATCTGGCCGGCATAGGCATCATCGACCCTGAGCCAGTCCGCAGGCGCGACCGGGATGGTGCCGGGCAGGCGGCGGGTGGCCGGGTCGGTCCAGGGGGCGAAGTCGAGACGGGATTGCAGGACGGTGCTCATGGCTCATCTGTGCCGCCGGGACGCGCTGTGGGCAAGGGGCTTGCGATAGATCAACTTGTCCGCGCTTCTGTCGTGTTCTATCTTTGTTCCATCATGCGCAAAACCCTGCAGGACAAGCTGGCCATTCTTGCCGATGCCGCGAAATACGACGCCTCCTGCGCGTCCAGCGGCACGACCCGGCGCGATTCCAGCAAGGGCGGCATCGGCAGTGCCGGGGGCAGCGGGATCTGCCATGCCTATGCGCCGGACGGGCGCTGCATCAGCCTGCTGAAGATCCTGATGACGAATTTCTGCATCTATGACTGCGCCTATTGCATCAACCGCGTGTCTTCGGGTGTCGAGCGGGCGCGATTCACCCCGGAAGAGGTCGTCACCCTGACGCTGGAATTCTATCGTCGCAACTATATCGAGGGGCTGTTCCTCAGTTCGGGCATCATCCGCAGCCCCGACGACACCATGGCCGACATGGTGCGCATCGCGCGGATGCTGCGGCTGGATCATGGCTTCAAGGGCTATATCCATCTGAAATCCATTCCCGAGGCCAGCCGTGAACTGATCGATGAGGCGGGGCTTTATGCCGACCGACTGTCGATCAATATCGAGTTGCCGCAGGATGCCAGCACCCGCCGCCTTGCGCCGCAGAAACGCCCCGAGACGATCCGCGCGGCCATGGCTGATGTGCGCCTTGCGCGCGAGGCCAGCCGTGATCGCAGCCATGGCGGCAAGCGGCCCGCGCGCTTTGCCCCGGCGGGGCAGTCGACGCAGATGATCGTGGGGGCCGATGCCGCCACTGATCGCGATATTCTGGGCACGGCGGCGCGGCTCTACACCGGCTATCGGCTCAGCCGGGTCTATTACTCGGCCTTCAGCCCGATCCCCGATGCCTCGGCCGCGCTGCCGCTGGTCCGACCGCCAATGCTGCGGGAGCACCGGCTCTATCAGGCGGATTGGCTGATGCGTTTCTACGGTTTCGACGCGGACGAAATCGCCGGGCCCGCCCCCTCGGGCAATCTGGACCTTGCGCTTGATCCCAAGCTGGCCTGGGCCCTGGCCAATCGCGCGGCCTTTCCGGTCGATCCGAACCGCGCCCCGCGCGAATCCCTGCTGCGGGTGCCGGGATTTGGCACGCGGACGGTCGATCGGATCATCGCCGCACGGCGCTCGGGCCCGCTGCGCTATGGCGATCTGTTGCGGATCGGGGCGCTGATGAAAAAGGCGCAACCCTTCGTGACATTGCTCGACTGGTCGCCCGGCGGGCTGACCGACAGTGCCGGGCTGCGCGCGCGCTTCGCGCCGGCGCCACAGCAACTTTCGCTGTTCTGATGCCGCGCGTGGCGCTGCCGATGCTAGGGGCGGCTGCGGCCTGGCGCGCGGCCGCGCGACGGCTGGCCAGTCACGGGATTGCCGCCGATCAGGTGTCTTGGGCGCGCGATGGCGCGGGCGCGAGCCTGTTTGACGATGACCCTCTGCCGGACAGGGACGGGCCGCGCCCGGTCATCGCCAGCAAGCCGCTGATCGCGCTACTCGAGACCGTCATCTGCCACGACGATCCGCAGGCCCCGTCACTGGCCTATCAGGCCATGCTGCGTCATCAGCGGGATCGCCGCGCCATCGCCAATCCGGCCGATCCGCTGACCCTGCGGCTGACGGCGCTGGCCCGTTCGGTGCGCCGCGACATCCATAAGATGCACGCCTTTCTGCGCTTTCGCGAGCTGCCGGGCGCTGGCCCGCGCCGCCGCTTTGCCGCCTGGTTCGAGCCCTCGCACCTGATCGTCGACCGGGCGACGCCGTTCTTCGCCCGCCGCTTCGGCGATATGGACTGGATCATCCTGACCCCGCAGGCGACGGCCCGCTTCGAGCAGGGGGAGTTGACGTTCTCCCCTCCACCCGAGACCCGTCCCGATCTGCCCGAGGATGCCAGCGAGGCCCTGTGGGGCACCTATTTCCAGAACATCTTCAATCCCGCGCGGGTCAAGATCGCGGCGATGAAGTCGGAAATGCCGTTGAAATACTGGAAGAACCTGCCCGAGACCCGGTTGATTCCACAGATGCTGGCGGATGCCGAAGGGCGGGTGGCGGCGATGCGGGCGGCGATGCCATCACAGCCTCCGGCCCATGTGGGTCGCATCCTCGACCGGCTGGCGCCAGCGCCGCTGCCCGATCAGCCGCAAAGCCTGGATGAGGCCGCACTGGCCGCGCGCGGTTGCACCCGCTGTTCGCTCTGCGAGGCGGCGACGCAGGTGGTCTGGGGCGAGGGCGATCCGACCGCCGCGCTGATGATCGTGGGCGAACAGCCCGGGGATCACGAGGACCTGCAGGGGCGGCCCTTTGTCGGGCCGGCCGGGCGGTTGCTGCGCCAGGAGATGGCGCAGGCGGGTCTGGGGCCGGTCTGGCTGACCAATGCGGTCAAGCATTTCAAGTTCCGTCCGCGCGGCAAGCTGCGTCTGCACCAGAACCCCGACCGGGGCGAGATCGAGCATTGCCGCTGGTGGCTGGGGCTCGAACGCCGCTTTGTCGCGCCGCGCCTGACACTCGCTCTGGGCGGTTCCGCCGCCTATGCGCTGACCGGGCGGGCGGGGCGCCTGACCGAACGGCGCGGGCGGGTCGAACGGGCGCTGGATGGCGGGGATGTGCTGGTCAGCTGGCATCCGAGCTATATTCTGCGGCTTGATGGTGCGGCGTCGCGGGATGCGCGTCAGCAATTGCGCGACGATTTGGCGCTGGCCGGGCGGCTGGTAGGCAAGGGGACGATCTGTGTTGAAACTTCCGGCTCAGGATCCGCAGACGGTCCGTTCTTGACATAATTCGGTACCGAACTATATTGGTTTTGTAGCGAACTATATGGTGCTGTTTTGACCTCTGACAATCATCAATCCGCCGGAGCTTGGGCCAAGAAGTATCATCTTGCGGCCCGTTCGGTTATCGACGCGACGCTGCGGCCCTACGATCTCGGATCAACGCAATGGTATGTGCTTTGGCACCTTGTTCGTGAAGGGCCCGTCGCGCAGCGCGATCTGATGATACCGCTGCAAGTCGAGAAGCCGACGCTAAGCGGCGTTGTCGCGGCGCTTGTGCGCAAGGGACTTGTCGAACAGGCGACCGACCCTGAGGACCAGCGACAGAAGCATCTCTCGATCACCCCGGCAGGGCGGGTCCTCTGGGCCACTCTACCCAATCCGATCGATCTCATCTCGAAAACTGCCTTCGAGGGCGTTCCTGAAGACGATCTTGAGACCGTCGCTCGCGTGCTCAGCGTAGGGACGGAACGGCTGAACAATCTGCTTAAAAAAGGCAAAAAGTCATGACCATTCTTGTTACTGGCGGTACCGGTCTCTTGGGCGCCCGGCTCCTGCCTCGGCTTGTAGACGCTGGTATCGATTGCCGTGCACTGGTGCACGCCGGCAAGTCGGTTCCGTCCGGCGTGACGGCAGTCGAGGGAGATATCCTCGATCCCGCGTCGCTGGTCGAGGCCGTGACGGGCGTGGAGGCCATCATCCACCTTGCCGCCGTCCTGCGCACTCCAGAGCCAGAGCAGATCTGGAAGGTCAACTTCGAGGGAACGCGCAACTTGATCGCGGCCGCCAGAGAGCACGCGGCCAATGCCCGGTTCATCATGGCGAGCACTGGTCTGGTTTACAACGGGGACAGCCCCAAGGCTTCACTGGAGACCGACCCTGTCGCACCGGAACGCGACTATCCCGCCAGCAAGGTCGCAGCCGAAAACGCGCTACGTGAAAGCGGCTTGAACTGGTCGATATTACGTTTCGGCTTTGTCTATGGCGACGCGGACGGGCATATCGGGCAGATTCCTCATATTGCTCAATTGCTCAAGCTGCATCCCGCCAACCGGCTGAGCATGATTCATCATCGCGACATCGCAACCGTCGTAAAGATGGGTCTTGATGGCGTGTTGGACGGGCACGTTGTCAACACCGTGGACGATGCGCCGATGACCATCTTCGACCTGAGCGTGTTGGCCGGAAAACCCATGGAGCCAAGCGCCGCGCCGCTTGCCCATCCCTGGTACGGCGTTCTGGACGGATCGCTGGCGCAAAGCTTGGGCTTCAGGCCCGAAGTGGCGACGACATGGCAGGCTGCGAGAGAGGATATGCTTTAACGGCACATGGGAACGCCTGAAGGCAACGGGAAGAAGTCGCGACAGCAATACCGAACCCCTGCACTGGTCCATCTGCACGTTCCAGCTCAGCCCGGGGGGCACGCTGCCCCCATCGCCTGACGGCGATCCCCCCCGGGATATTTGCACGAAGATGAAAGGCCCGGCGCTTGCAGCTTGCGGGCGTCATTCCTATAGAGAACGGCATGAGATTTCTGGGTTTCGGTATACGAATTAGCAGCCCGGCGGTGTGAGCCTTCGCGCCGCCGGGATCGATTCTGCCGAAACGACCGACCCAAAGGACCGCCCGATGAGCGCCGAGACCCCCGACTATCGCGATACCGTCTTCCTGCCCGAGACCGATTTCCCCATGCGTGCCGGCCTGCCCGCGCGCGAGCCCGAATGGCTGGAGCGTTGGGCGCGGATCGGCATCTATGACCGCCTGCGCGAGCGCGGGCAGGGCCGCACGCCCTTCATCCTGCATGACGGCCCGCCCTATGCGAACGGGAACCTGCATATCGGCCATGCGCTGAACAAGACCCTGAAGGACATGGTGGTCCGCAGCCAGCAGATGATGGGCCGCGATGCGCGCTATGTGCCGGGCTGGGATTGCCACGGGTTGCCGATCGAATGGAAGATCGAGGAGCAGTACCGCCAGAAGGGGCAGGACAAGGACGCCGTCGATATCGTCGAGTTCCGGCAGGAATGCCGTCGCTTCGCCGAGCACTGGATCGATGTCCAGCGCGAGGAGTTCAAGCGCCTCGGCGTCACCGGCAAATGGGACGATCCCTATCTGACGATGAACTTCCACGCCGAGGCGGTGATCGCGGCCGAGTTCATGAAGCTGTTGATGGATGGCTCGCTGTATCAAGGGTCGAAGCCGGTGATGTGGTCGCCGGTCGAGAAGACCGCGCTGGCCGAGGCCGAGGTCGAGTATCACGACCATACCAGCCATACGATCTGGGTCCGGTTCAAGCCGGTGGACGGGGGGCTGGACGGCGCCTCGGTGGTGATCTGGACCACCACCCCCTGGACCATCCCGCAAAACCGCGCCGTCGCCTTCAACCCGGCGATCAGCTATGGCCTCTACGAGGTTGGCACGGTTCAGGAAAACGCCACCGCCAAGCCGGGCGAGAGGCTAGTTCTGGCCGATGCGCTGGCCGATGCGGTGATGGCTTCGGCCAAGGTCGAAAGCCACACCCGCCTGCGCGATGTCTCGGCCGAGGAGCTGGGCGCTCTGGTTCTGGCCCATCCCATGCGCGGCGTCGACGGCGGCGCGGGCGAATGGGACTATGACGTTCCCATGCTGCCCGGCGATCATGTCACCGAGGAGGCGGGCACGGGCTTTGTCCATACCGCCCCCAGCCATGGTGATGACGACTATCAGCTGGGTCAGAAATTCGGCCTGCCGATGACCTATAATGTCGAGCCGGATGGCTCTTACCGCAAAGACCTGCCGCTCTTCGGTGGCGAGGCGATCATCCTGCCCGATGGCAAGGATGGCCCGGCCAATGTCAGCGTCATCAAGCAGCTGGCCTATGCCGGCGCGCTGCTGGCCAAGGGCAAGGTCAAGCACAGCTATCCGCACAGCTGGCGGTCCAAGGCGCCGCTGATCTATCGCAATACCCCGCAATGGTTCGCGGCCATCGACAAGACGCTGGACGATGGCATGGGTGAATATGGCGAAACGATCCGCGCCCGCGCGCTGACCTCGATCGACAAGCTGGTCAAATGGACGCCGCAGACCGGGCGGAACCGGATCTTCTCGATGGTCGAGAACCGGCCCGACTGGGTGCTGTCGCGCCAGCGCGCCTGGGGCGTGCCGCTGACCTGCTTCGTGAAGAAGGGCGCGCGGCCCGATGACGCCGATTTCCTGCTGCGCGATGCCCGGGTGAATGACCGGGTGATCGCCGCCTTCGAGAAGGACGGGGCGGATGCCTGGTATCGGCCGGGCTTCAAGGAGACCGTGCTGGAGGGCGTGGCCAATCCCGAGGATTACGACCAGGTCATGGACGTGCTGGACGTCTGGTTCGATTCAGGCTCGACCCATGCCTTCGTGATCCGCGACCGGGCCGATGGCGCGCCGGACGGGATCGCGGACCTCTATCTGGAAGGCACCGACCAGCATCGCGGCTGGTTCCACTCCTCGCTGCTGCAAGCCTCGGCCACCAAGGGAAGGGCGCCCTATCGCGGCGTGCTGACCCATGGCTTCACGCTGGACGAAAAGGGCATGAAGATGTCCAAGTCGCTTGGCAATACCATCGTACCCGCCGAGGTCATCAAGCAATATGGCGCCGATATCCTGCGGCTCTGGGTGGCGCAGGTGGATTATACCGCCGACCAACGGATCGGGCCGGAAATCCTGAAGGGCACCGCCGACAGCTATCGCCGGCTGCGCAACACGCTGCGCTTCATGCTGGGGAACCTTGCCGGGTTCAGCGAGGCCGAGTCCGTCACGCCCGCGGACATGCCCGAGCTGGAACAGTGGATCCTGCACCGCCTCGCGCAGCTGGATCACAAGGTGCGGCAGGGTTACGACGCCTATGATTTCCAGGGCGTGTTCCAGACGCTGTTCCAGTTCTGCACCGTGGATCTGTCGGCCTTCTATTTCGACATCCGCAAGGACAGCCTCTATTGCGACGCGCCGGACAGCATCCGCCGCCGCTCGGCCCGGACGGTGCTGGATATCCTGTTCCATCGCCTCGTGACCTGGCTGGCGCCGATCCTGCCCTTCACCATGGAGGATGTCTGGCTGTCGCGCTTCCCCTCCGAGGATGACAGCGTGCATCTGCATGACTTCCCGGTGACGCCCGCCGACTGGCTGAACGAGCCCTTGGCCGCGAAATGGGAGCATATCCGCCGCGCCCGCCGGGTGGTTACGGCGGCCTTGGAAGTCAAGCGCGCCGACAAGACCATCGGTGCCAGCCTCGAGGCCGCGCCGGTCGTGCATGTCGAGGAGGCGCCGATCCTTGCGGCGCTCAAATCGATCAACTTCGCCGATCTCTGCATCGTCTCGGACCTGTCGCTGACCGCCGATCCGGCCCCGAACGAGGCCTTCCGTCTGGCCGAGGTGCCGGGTGTGGGCGTCGTCTTCGAGCTGGCCGAGGGCGAGAAATGCGAGCGGTGCTGGAAGATCCTGCCCGATGTCGGCACGCACAAGCATCCGGGCCTTTGCGCCCGCTGTGACGCGGTGGTGAGCAATGCCTGAGCGTCCGCCGAAGCCCAAGGAGCAGGTCTGGCACCCGGCCGAGGATCGTTACGAGCGGATGATCTATCGACGCTGCGGGCGCTCGGGTCTGCGGCTGCCGGCGATCAGCCTTGGGCTTTGGCACAATTTCGGCGATGACACGCCGCATCGGGTGAAGCAGGCCATCGCCCGGACGGCCTTTGACCACGGCATCACTCATTTCGATCTGGCGAATAACTACGGTCCTCGGGCGGGCCGTGCCGAGGAAGCCTTTGGCGAGATTCTTCGCAATGATTTCAGTAGCCTGCGGGATGAGCTGATCGTCAGCAGCAAGGCCGGCTACGAGATGTGGGCCGGGCCTTATGGGGAATGGGGCAGCCGCAAGAGCCTGATCGCGTCCTGCGACCAGTCGCTGAAGCGGCTGGGGCTCGATTATGTCGATATCTTCTATTCCCACCGCTTCGATCCCGACACGCCCCTGGAGGAAACCATGGGGGCGCTGGATCATATCGTTCGATCGGGGCGGGCGCTTTATGTGGGGATTTCCAGCTATAACACCGACCGCACCCGGGTGGCGGCGGCGATTCTGAAGGATCTGGGCACGCCCTGCCTGATCCACCAGCCGAGCTACAACATGCTGAACCGCTGGGTCGAGCGCGACGGGCTTCTGGACGCGCTGGAGGATCTGGGGATCGGCAGCATCGGCTTTTCGGCCTTGGCGCAGGGGCTGCTGAGCGGGAAGTATCTTCAGGGCATTCCGACGGACAGCCGGGCGGCGCAGGGGAAATCGCTGTCGCCCGACTGGCTCGGCCCGGACATGATCGCGCGGCTCAATGGGCTGAACGATCTGGCAGAGGCGCGCGGGCAGACGCTGGCGCAGATGGCCATTGCCTGGTGCCTCAGGGGCGGGCGGCTGACCACCGCGCTGATCGGTGCCTCGCGGCCCGAGCAGGTGGTGGATTGCGTCGGCGCGCTGACGAACCTCGAGTTCAGCGCCGAGGAACTGGCGCGGATCGATACGCTCAGCGAAGGGGGCGATGTGAACCTCTGGGCGCGATCCTCGGAAGGCGCGGGCGAGCGCTGAGGATCAGACCAGCCACCAGTCGGTCTTTTTCAGCACCTGCCGGATCGGGCGTTCCTGGCTGGGCAGCGGCGCCCCGGCGAAGATCGGCCGGATCTTGTCGCGGCCCTTGCCCTGGTAGATCAGCTTGCGGGCCGGGAACCACTCGCGCAACACCTGTTTGATGCGGTTCGGGGCGGTGGCCTGTTCCAGCACCTCGATCACCCGGTCGGATTCGCGGGCGTAGAGCAGCGGCAGGTTGCGGTAATGGCAGGTCACATCGCCATCCAGCCCGGCAAGCTCCGGCCCCGGCCTGCCGCCGCCGAGGGAGTGGATGACCAAGGGCAGCACTGCCTGGTCAAGCCAGGGGTCCAGAACCTGATTGGCCAGTTCGTCCTGCGGCTCGTCGCGGATGGCCAGCGCCCAGCTGAGGAAGCGGCGGTGGAATTCGGCGGGATCGGTGCCGAAGAACCAGCCGGCATTGAAATAGAGATAGCGTTCCCAATGCTCGTCGGGCTGGGTCAGGTCCAGCGAGGTTTCGTAGTCGAGGCCGAAGCGTTGATACATCGAGCGCCAGATCTCGCCGTAGCCCGGTCCGTAGAGCGGCGGATGCGGCCATGTCCCCTCGCGCCGCATCGAGGCCGAGGGGCGGGTGAAATCGATGGCCAGATCGGCCAGTTCTCCGGTGATCAGCGTGTCGCTGTCGAGGAACAGGAAGGGCGCGCCCTGAGGCAGCAGCGCCAGCGCCTCGATCTTGTTGCCATGGGGATAGGCGGCGCCGAAATGCCGTGCGGTGAAGGGGGTGATCTCGGCCCCCATCTCAGTCAGCAGCGCCCGGTGCGCCGGCGAGATCGCAGTCTGATGCCTGTCCCATGCCCCCTCGGGCAGCGGCTCGGCAACGATCAGCCGCCCCTGCCAGCGGGGCGAGCTGGCGCGCAGGCTGGCTGTCAGGATCAGCGCCTGATGCTCGAGCTTGCCGGATTGGGCGAGGATCAGAATGTTGAAGGGTGGGGTGGTCTGCTCTGATATGCCCGGCGCTTTCGCCATGCGTGAACCCCTTGCGCGCGGATAAGCGGGCGTGATCGGCCCCGAAGCGGCCGTGGTTGCACGCCGCGCCGATCACCTGACAGGGTTAGGGCAGGTCGGGGCATTCGTCAACGCAGCGGCACCTGCGACGAATTGCCCTCGCTTTTCAGGGCGCTGATCGGCATTCTTCCGCCAGCTGTCGGTAATGGGTACCTTGCCCGTGCGCGCCAGTCCACAATTTGACCCGGTACGAGGTTTCCGATGATGTCCCGCCGTTCGCTCATTCAGTCGCTGGCCGCCATTGGTGGTCTTTCGCTTCTCTCGGGTCGCGCCGAGGCGCAGGGCGGTGCCCGCGCCGCCGGCTTCTGGTATCCTGAGGAGACCGACCCGCACGAGCGGACCTTCATGCAATGGCCGGTAAACCGGAAGGTGCATGACGACCCGGATTTCCTCTTCGACCTGCAGGAGACCATTGCCGAGATCGCCAGCACCATCGCCGAGTTCGAGCCGGTGGTGATGCTGGCCGCAGCCGAGCATCACAAGGCGATCAGGAAGCTGGTCTCGGGCCAGGTCGAGCTCTGGGACATTCCGACCGACGATCTGTGGTGCCGCGACAGCGGACCGTCCTTTGTCATCGACGGCAAGGGCGGGCTGGCCGTGACCCAGTTCAACTTCAATGGCTGGGGCAACAAGCAGGTGCATGGCGCCGACGGGCTGGTCGCCGCGCGGGTGGCCGATCGCATGGGGCTGCAGGTCTTCGACACCGGACTGGTGGGCGAGGCCGGCGGTGTCGAGACCGATGGCAACGGCACGCTGATCGCCCATGAAAGCACCTTCATCAACCCGAACCGCAACACGGGCAGCAAGTCAGAGATCGAGGCGATGCTGCTGGAAACCATGGGCGCGAAGAAGATGATCTGGGCGCCGGGGATCATCGGCGCCGATATCACCGATTACCACATCGACGCGCTGGCCCGCTTCGTGAAGCCCGGGCAGGTGCTGATCCAGATGGGCGAGGAGATCGACCCGAGCGATCCATGGTCGGTCTCGGCCTTCGAGACCCATGACATCCTGGCCGAGGCAACCGATGCCGAAGGGAACAAGCTGGAACTGGTTGTCCTGCCCGAACCTGTGGACATCCGCGTGGACAGCCCCGATTTCGTCTCGTCCTACGTCAATTATTACGTCTGCAACGGTGCGGTGATTGCCGCCGAATTCGGCGACCGCGAGGCGGATGAGGCGGCGGCCGAGATCCTTGCCGATCTCTATCCCGACCGCGAGATCGTGATGCTGAACATCGATCCGGTGGGCGAGGTCGGCGGCGGCATCCACTGCACCACCCATGAGCAGCCGAAGGTCTGATCGGTGCGCGACTGGCTGATCCGCCATGCCGAACCCCTGCAGGCGGTGGGGGCGCTGGCCACCGCCTTTGCCGCCCTGACTGCGCTGGTGGTCATTCCCTACCAGGTGGCGCAGGCCGACCGCATCCAACGCGACCAGACGGCGCGCGAGATCTATCGTGAATTCCTGAACCTGACGGTGCAGAAGCCCGAACTGGCCGCAGCGGATTACTGTGCGCTGACGGACGGCCCGCAGATCACCGGCTATGCGGCCTATGTCGATTACCTGCTCTATACCGCCGAGCAGATGGTCGACACCTCGCCCGACTGGCGGGCACCGATGGCCTCTTATCTCGGCGTGCACATGGCCTATCTCTGCGACCCGGCGAACCGCGAGACGCAAACCGAGGATGTGCGGGAGTTGATCGACGACCTGGGGCTGGGCTGTGAGCGGGTGAAGCTCTGCGGGTGACTCAGGTGCCGGTGATCGGTCGATCTTGGGGGAAAATGGTGGGCGACCCTGGAATCGAACCAGGCATGGGTCTCCCCGGCGGAGTTACAGTCCGCTGCCGCACCTTGCAGCTCGTCGCCCGCCGTCGCTATCGGCGTGTGCGGGTGATTAGCTGGCGTGCGGGGGGGCGTCAAGCGGATTTCAGGGGAAGATGTGACCTCTCTGCCAAGGGACTTGCGCGGAGGCTGGCTAACGCGCAATGAGGACCGGACGCGAAAGGAATGCCAGATGGCCGAGAAGCCCGGAAAAGCCAAGAAACCCACCTGGGTGATCGACAAGGAACGCGCCCGCCGCGCCTCGGCGGCCGAGACGGTCTGGCTGTTCGGCCTGCACGCGGTGCGCGACGCGCTGGCCAATCCGGCGCGCGAGAAGCTGCGGCTGGTCATCACTCCCAATGCGCGGGACCGGCTTGGCGATCTGCACGGGATCGAGCCCGAGATCACCGATCCGCGGGTCTTCGACAAGGCTGTGCCGCTGGCCGGCGAAAGCGTCCATCAGGGCGCGGCGCTGGAGGTGAAGCCGCTGAAATGGGGCAGTCTCAGCGAGGCGGCTTTGCGCGCGGCGCCGGGCGAGGTGCGGCCGTTGGTTGTGGCGCTGGACCGGGTGACGGACCCGCATAACATCGGCGCGGTCCTGCGCACGGCCGAGGTGTTTGGCGCCCGCGCGGTCATCGCGCCGGCGCGGCATTCGGCACCCGAGACAGGGGCGCTGGCCAAGACCGCCTCGGGCGCGCTGGAACGCCAGCCCTATCTGCGCGTGCCGAACCTGGCCGATGCGCTGATCTCGCTGAAGGAGATGGGCTTCATCCTGGTGGGACTCGACGGCACCGGGACCGCGACGCTGCCCGATCTGCTGGCGGATCTGCCGGGCCGGGCGATCTGCCTTGTGCTCGGCGCGGAAGGGCCGGGGATGCGGTCGCGGACCATGGAGCTGTGTGACCATATCGTGCGGATACCCTTCGCCGCCGATTTCGGATCGCTGAACGTCTCGAACGCGGCGGCTGTTGCACTTTATGCAGCAACGCGGCCTTAAGGTCACATCAGCGCGACAACTTGCGCGAGCACATTGAGAATCGGCGGCGCGACTGCCAGATTTGGCAGGTTCCGCTGCCAGATTCTGCCATGAAAACCCTGCTCTTCACCCTGTTCGCCCTGCTGACCCCGATTGCGCCCGTCCATGCACAGGACTGGGCGCTTGGGGGCTTTGATCCCGTCGGCTACCAGGCCGAGGGTCGGGCGGTTCCGGGGCGCAACGATATCTCGACGCTGTGGCAGGGCATGGTCTGGCATTTCGCGACCGTCGAGAACCGGGCGATGTTCGAGGCCGATCCGCGCAGCTATGCGCCGGGGCTGAACGGGCTCTGCCCGGTTGCGCTGTCGCGCGGGCGCAGCCAGCCGGGCGATCCGCGCCATTTCGTCATCGTCGGGCAGCGGGTCTATCTGCTCGGCTCGGACGACAACCAGCGCAGCTTCATGAAGGACCCGCGGGCGATTCTAATGCAGGCACGCAAGGTCTGGGCCTCGCTGCAATAGGCCGCTGCAATCACGAATTCGCGACACCTCTGGAACTTTTTGCCGCCGTCACCCATTTATCACTGTAGAACGTGACCCCGGAACGGTCATGTTCGGATCACTGTCCCTCGTTCCGTGACTTGCGCCCGGCCAGATCTCTGGACCGGGCGCCTTTTATATGCAAGGCTGGCGCAACCTTTGGATGAGGGAATGTCATGTCACAAAGTTTGGCCGAGAGCATCGACGAAGCTGATCTGCTTGACCGCGAAATCGCTGAGATTGCGCGCAAAACCCGCGTGGTTGCGATGGTGGGCCTGTCGCCGAATCAGGACCGTCCCAGCTGGGGCGTGGCCCGATATCTGCAGTCGCAGGGCATCCGGGTGATCCCGGTGAATCCCGGCCATGCCGGGCATACCATTCTGGACGAAGTGGTCTATCCCGACCTTGCCTCGATCCCCGAGGATGCCGGGATCGACATGGTCGACATCTTCCGCCGCTCGGATGCCGTGGGCCCGATCGTTGATCAGGCCTTGACACACCTGCCGCGTCTCAAGGTGATCTGGACCCAGCTTGGCGTCTACGATGATGCAGCCGCCGCGCAGGCTCGTCGCCGTGGCGTGAGCGTGGTGCAGGACCGCTGCCCGAAGATCGAGTTTCCGCGCTTCCTTTGAGACGCTGATCGGGAACGAAAATAGGCCGCAGCATCTGCTGCGGCCTTTCTCGTTCGGGTCAGTGGCGACAGGCTCAGTTCGCCTGCGCGGTCTGCAAGAGGTCGGTGATCCGGCGGACCGAGGCGCGGCGATTGGCGCGGATATCGCCCTCGGCGCGGACTTTCAGGAATTGCTCGCCATAGCCCTGCACCACCATATTCTCCGGCGGCACGTCGAAATATTCCGACAGCGCCAGTGCCACCGATTCCGCCCGGCGATCCGACAGCGCCAGGTTCATCGCGCCGGCGCCCACGGTGTCGGTGTGACCCTCGATCATGAAGACCTCGCGCGGGTTCTTGGCGACGGCGTCCTGGATCACCCGGCCAAGCGAGGCCAGCTGCTGGGCCTGGCTGGGATTGATCGCGGCCGAGCCGGTATCGAAGGTGATCGCGTCGATGTTCACCGGCGCGACCAGCGCCCGCACCTCGGGGATGTTGCGGATCTGGCCGAGGGTAAAGCGGCGGTCGATACTGGATTCACGCTGCAGAGCGGCGCGCAGCTCGTCTTCGGACAGCGTGCCGGTGGTGGTCTGGACCGGCGCGGGTTCGGGCAGGCTGGCCACGTCCACCGGCCTTACATCGGCAGTGTCGTCGATCAGCATGGTCGACTTGCCATCCGCTGCGATCAGCGTGCGGCGCAGCACGCGCAGGTCAGCGTCGCGGATGGTCACGACCTTGCTGCCATCCTCGCGGGTGACGATGGTGCGCGACGAGCCGTCGTCGAAGTTCTCGGTCGCAACGGTGCTGCCCGGCTGGCGCAGCAGCGCGACCTCGTCCTTGATCACCTCCTGGCTGCCATCGGCGCGTTCAACCACCACGCGGTCGGGGGTTGCCAGCGCCACCTGCCGGTTTTTGTTCAGCATCGAGCCGACCGCCACCGCGCCCAATCCCAGGATCAGCGCCTTGGCGAGGTCGTTGTCATCCTTGTTCTCGGCGGCGGTATTGCGCTGCGGGGCCTCGCCGGTGGCAGCCTGCTGCAGAGCCGCGCGAAGGCTGGCCTCGAAATCCTCGGCCGAGGAGCGGGTGTTCTCCTTGGTCACTTTCTCCGCCTCGATCACGCGGCCTGCGCCCTCGCTTGCCTCGAGCGCAGCCGCTATGGGCGATTTGGCGGCGGCTGCGGCCTCCTTGGCGGCGGCGGTTGCGACGGTGTCGGCTTCGGGTGCGCGCGGCACGACCTTGCCCTCGGCGGTGACCGTATTGGTCTGGCTGGATTGCGCCAGCAGGGCGACATCGCCACGATCATTGGCGATAACCGCGATTCCGCGCGGTGTCATCATCGCGACACCCTTGGCGCAGGGTTGGGCGCCGCCGTCCTGGCACGAGAGATCCGCGAGGGTCAGACCTGAATCGATCTCGGAGGTCAGCACCCCGGCAAGGCGCGGCATGTCCTCGAGGCGCTGGCGGGCCCGATCACTGGTTGCAAGGTGCAGACGCGGAGACGATTCGACTGCGGGTCTTTCGGATTTGGCGGTCTTCTCGGTAGCGCCAAGCTCGGCCGCAATGGCGGCGGCCAGCGCTGCGGCGTTGGGTTCGCTCTCGCCAACCACAGCTGCAATGGCAGCCTCCGCCGCTGCGGCGGCATCACCGCCCTGTGTTCCTTCCAGCGCCAGGGCGAGGGCCCCGGCCACGCTCTCGGTGGTGGCCTCGGCGACGGCAGGACGCGCGCCATCGCGCGGGGTCAGCTTGCCCTCGGCATCGGCCTCGTTCACCTGCTGCCGCTCTGGCGCAAGGATGATGGTGTCGTCCTCGGCCACCTCGACTATGACGCCGCGCGGGGTCATCAGCCGCACCTTGTCGCCACAGGGCCGGGCGTCGCCATTGGCGCAGATCAGGCTGTCGACCGTCAGCCCGGCGGCCAGTTCATCCTGCAGCGCCGAGGCGAGGTTGGGCATCTCGGTCGAGCGTTTCTCGGCCTCTTTCGACGCGCGGTCATTCGGCAGGCGCATCTCGGCCAAGGCAAGCTGCGGCATCAGCAGCGCGATGGTGGCGGCGATGGCTGTGGTATTATGAATGATCCGGCGCATGGCGCTCCTCTCCGGCTGATCGGTCCTCAGCCTTGATAACAGGCGGCAAACCGACCGGTTCCCAACAACTGCGTGACAGTTCCGTGAGATCGTGGACGGACCGCATCCGTTGAGGGCAGACTGGGAAAGCGCACAGCGCAATTGTTCGTGAGCCGCGCTGCCATGGGAAAGGGCGCCGCGTCAACCGCTGCGCCCTCATCATCTTCACCGAAATATCCCGGTCCGAGGCGCAGCGCCCCTCGATCAGTCTCAGACGCCGTCGCCGACGAAGGCCTTTTCGACCACGAATTGCTTCGGGTCCGAGTTCGCACCTTCGACCAGGCCAAAGCCTTCCAGCACCGCCTTCACATCGACGTTGAAGGCAAGGCTGCCGCAGATCATCGCGCGGTCATTCTCGACCGACATGGGCGGCAGGTTCAGATCGGTGAAGACCTTGCCTGAGGTCAGGTTGTCGGTGATGCGGCCCATGAAGGGCGTCTCTTCCCGCGTGGTGGTCGGGTAGTAGAGCAGGCGCGAGGCGAATTCCTCGCCGTAGAGCTCGCCCAGCAGCGGGTCATGGCGCAGGTTCTCGACCAGTTCGCGGCCATAGGCCAACTCATCGGCATTGCGGCAGGTATGCATCATGATGACCTGCTCGTACCGCTCGTAGGTTTCCGGGTCGCGCATCAGGCTGGCGAAGGGCGCGATGCCGGTGCCGGTGGCAAGGAACCACATCCGCTTGCCGGGCAGCAGCGCGTCGAGGACCAGCGTGCCCACCGGCTTCGGTCGCAGGATGATCTCGTCCCCCGGCTGGATATGCTGCAGCTTCGAGGTCAGCGGGCCATCGGGCACCTTGATCGAATAGAATTCCAGCTCGTCATCCCAGTTGGGCGAGGCGATGGAATAGGCCCTGAGCAGCGGTTTGCCATTGTCGCCGGTCAGGCCGATCATGACGAACTCGCCCGAGCGGAAGCGCAGGCTGGCCGGGCGGGTCACGCGGAACGAGAACAGGTGATCGTTCCAGTGGCGCACTGCGGTCACGGTCTGCGCATCGGGCATGGTCTTGGCCGGCTTGGCGGCAGCGGTCGCGTCGGTCACGGTAAGGTCCAGCGTCATGGTCGGTCTTCCTGAAGTCTTTAGGTCAAGCACGGGGCAGGGGGAAGCCCGCCGCCGCCTCTGAGGTGCTCATCCGGCAAGGCGGTCGCGGTGGTTCCAGTCCTGCCAGTCGGCGCGGGCCAGCCACTGTTCCTGCGGCTGGCGCTTGGCCAGTTCGGCGGAAATCTCGACCTCGTCGAAACCCACGCGGCGGGCCATGGCATATTGATCGGCGATCAGCTTGCCCGTCGCGCGCAGCCGGCCTTCATAGCCGAGGGCGCGCAGCCGGCGGGCCAGCGTAAAGCCGCGCCCGTCGGTCATGGCCGGGAAATCGATGGCGATCAGGCTGCGATGCAGGTGATCCACCAGATCCTCGGGCGAACTGTCCGGGGCCAGCGTGACCTCGGCGGCGTCGCCCTGCGGATGAAACCCGTCGTCGCGGACGATGATGGTTTCGCTGTCGCTCATGCCGGAACCTTTCCGCCCTGCGGCACACGCACCATGCGCCCGCCGATGAAGTGAATGCCGCATTCGGTCTTTTCCGAACCGCGCCAACGGCCGGCGCGCGGATCCTCGCCCGGTTTCACCGGCGAGGTGCAGGGGGCGCAGCCGATCGAGGGATAGCCCTTGGCCACCAGCGGGTGACGGGGCAGGTTGTTCTCGATCATGTAATCCTGCACGTCGCTCGAACGCCAATGCGCCAGCGGGTTGATGCGCAGCCGGGCGGGGGGCTCGGGCTCGAAGAATTCAAGCTCGGTCCGCTGGCCGCCCTGGAACCGTTTGCGCCCGGTGATCCAGGCGTCAAAGCCCGAGAGCGCGGCTTCCAGCGGAACGGTCTTCCTCAGGTCGCAGCAGGCATCGGTGTTGAACTGGTGCAGAGTGCCATCGGGGTCGTGGCGGGCGATCTCGGCGTCGGAGGCCTGGATCACCTGCACATTGGTCAGCCCCAGCTTTTGCGCCACCTCGCGCTGATAGGCCAGCGTCTCGGGGAACAGCATCTGCGTGTCGATGAAGAGGACCGGCAGGCCGGGCGCGACGACGCTGACCATGTGCAAGAGCACGACCGATTCCGCCCCGAAGGAGGAAACCAGTGCCACCCGCCCAAGCTCGGGGTCCTTGACCGCGCGGCGCAGAACTTCGGTCGCCGCGTGGTGGCGATACCGGTCGTTCAGGCGCGCGGCACGGCTGTCAAGCGTGCCATCAAGCATCAGCCTTCTCCGGATAGAGCGCGGCCTTGAACGGTGCGACGCCAAGGCGGCGATAGGTGTCGATGAAGGGTTCGTTCGCGTCCTCGCGCTGCTCCAGGTAGGCGCGCATCAGCCGGTCGATCGCGGGCACCACCTCTTCGGCGGGGAAGCCTGCACCGGCACGCTCGCCGATGGCCGGAATGTCGAAGCCGTCACCGCCAAGCGTGATCTGGTAGTTCTCGACGCCCGCGCGGTCCAGGCCGAGGATGCCGATATGGCCCAAGTGGTGATGGCCGCAGGCGTTGATGCAGCCCGAGATGCGGATCTTCAGCTGGCCGATCTCGTCCTCGAGACCCTCGGCGCGGAAGTGGTCGGCAATGTCCTGCGCGATCGGGATCGAGCGGGCGGTCGCCAGCGTGCAGTAATCCATGCCGGGGCAGGCGATGATGTCGCTGGTCTTGCCGGCATTGGCGGTGGCCAGCCCGGCAGGCAAAAGCGCATCGTAGATCGCCGGCAGGTCCGAGACATGGACATGGGCCAGCACGACGTTCTGGTCGTGGTTGATGCGCAGGTCGCCATGGCCGTATTTCTCGGCCAGATCGGCCAGAAGCAGCATCTGTTCCGAGGTGGCATCGCCCGGCGTGGCGCCCGGCGCCTTCAGGGTGACGACGACGCTGGCATAGCCCGGCGCGCGATGGGCGTGCAGGTTGGTGTCGGTCCAGCTGCGGAAGGCCGGGCGCGCAACGCGGGCGGCCTCGTAGCCATCGGTCGGAGCCACGCGGAATTCCGGCGCGGCGAAATGCGCGCGATAGCCGGCCAGCGCCTCGCGGTCGACACCCTTGAAGGCGGCACGGCGGCGGACGAATTCCTCTTCGGTTTCGGCGCGGAACACGTCGATGCCGCGCTCGGACACGGTGATCTTGATCCGGGCCTTGTACTTGTTGTCGCGGCGGCCAGAGAGGTTATAGGTGGCGATGATCGCTTCCAGATAGGGCAGCAGATCCTCTTCCGGCAGGAAGTCGCGGATCACCACGCCCAGCATCGGCGTGCGGCCAAGGCCACCGCCAACCCAGACCTGGAAGCCCAGCTTGCCGTCCTGCTCGACGATGCGCAGGCCGATGTCATGCGCCGTCACCAGCGCGCGGTCGCGCTTGCCGGCCGAGATGGCGATCTTGAACTTGCGCGGCAGAAATTGATATTCGCCATGGTCGGTCGACCATTGGCGGATCAGTTCTGCATAGGGGCGGGGATCGGTCAGCTCGTCCGCAGCGGCACCGGCGAAGACATCGGTGGTGGTGTTGCGGATGGTATTGCCCGAGGTCTGGATGGCGTGCATCCCGACGGCGGCCAGCGCGTCCAGCATGTCCGGGATATCGACCAGCTTCGGCCAGTGGAACTGGATGTTCTGCCGCGTGGTGAAATGGCCGTAACCCTTGTCCCACTTGCTGCCCAGAAGCGCCAGGGTGCGCATCTGATCGGGGCTGATCGTGCCATAGGGAATGGCCACGCGCAGCATATAGGCATGAAGCTGCAGATAGACGCCGTTCATCAGGCGAAGCGGGCGGAATTCGTCCTCGGTCAGCGAGCCGTCAAGGCGTCGCGCCACCTGCGCGCGGAACTGCGCGGCGCGGTGGCGGACATATTCGGTATCGATGGGGCGGGCGTCAAACATGGCTGGCCTCGAGCGGGTGGACGGCGGCATTTTCGTTGGCGGCCTGCTTCTCGGCCTGAATGCCGTGGAAATAATTCGACGGACCGCGCTGGCGGAAGGCCTCGCGGAAATGCGTCGGCTCGGGGCCGTTCGGGCCGCGCCGGGCCTCGACCAGATAGGGGCCGACAACAATATTGGACTGACCGATGGCCTTGAGCAAAGCGAGGTCGGCAATCGCCTCGTCCTCGAAGATCGTCGCCTGCGCGGGATCGGCGGTCCAGCCATCCTCGCACATCCAGACGTTATGGCCTTCGCGCAGATTGTTCGCGGTGATGACGCCGGGTTTGGCGATCGTCGGAATGAAGGCTTTGCTCATTTTTCTGCCCTTTCGGTGGATGGGTTCAATATAGAATTTTGTTCTGGATTTTGGCAGACGGGTCTGTGAAATAAGGACGATACGACCCATGGGGCCAAGATGTCGGAACATGCTTCCCAGAATGCTGCACATGCACAAACACCTGTCCGTTTGGACGAGGTAGACCGCAAAATCCTGTCCCTGCTGCAAGAGGACGCCAGCCTGTCGCTGGACCAGATTGCCGACCGGGTGGGGGCCTCGAAAACGCCTGTGTGGAACAGAATCCGCAAGCTGCGCGAGGCCGGGGTGATCCGCCGGCAGGTGGCGATTCTGGACCCCGAGGCGCTGGGGCTGGAGGCCTGTTTCTTCGTGCTGATCCGCACCAGCGAGCACGAGAAGGACTGGGCCGCACGCTTCCTGAAGGCGCTGCGCGAGCGGCCCGAGGTGATCGAGGCGCATCGCCTGGCCGGAGACATCGATTACATCCTGAAAGTGCAGGTGCGGAACGCCCGCGCCTATGACCGCTTCTATCAGTCGCTGATCAGCGAGGTCAGGATCCATAATGTCACGGCGCTGTTGTCGATGGAGGAGATCAAGAACTCCACCGCGCTTCCCATCCCCGAGGCGACCCTCTAGGGTTCGGGGGGCAACAACGGAGGCGTCATGGCCGACGACTACACGATCTGGCACAATCCGAGATGTTCGACCTCGCGCTTCGTGCTGGAGGCGCTGCGGCGCGGCGGCATCGAGCCGGTGGTTCGGGACTATCAGAAGGATCCGCCCTCGGTCGACGAGTTGCGCGCGGTCCTGGCGGCGTTGGACGGCACGCCACGCGACCTGCTGCGGCGCAAGGGCGATCTCTATCTCGAGATGGGGCTGGATGATCCCGGGCTGACCGACGAGCAGTTGCTGCATGTGCTGTCGTCGCATCCGCAATTGATCGAGCGTCCGCTGGTCATTGCGCCGATGGGCACAATGCTGTGCCGCCCCAAGGACCGGGTCTTCGATCTGCTGCCGCAGAGTCAGACGACCTGATGCGGCTGGTCGACCTTCCCGATCCCGACAACCTGCCGGCGCTGGACCGGACGCTGTTCGATGCCGATGTGGCGGCGGGCCTGGGTCCTTCCGATCCGCCGGTGAAGATCGCCCTTCTGTTCGGCAGTCTGCGCGAGCGCAGCTATTCGCGTTACGCTGCCGAGGAAGCGGCGCGGCTTCTGAAGCTGATGGGGGCCGAGACACGGATTTTCGATCCGTCGGACCTGCCTTTCCCCGACCAGCACAAGGACGGCCACCCGGCGATTGCCGAGTTGCGCGATCTGGCGATCTGGTCGGATGGCATGGTCTGGTCCACGCCCGAGACCCATGGCCAGATGTCGGGGCTGATGAAGGCGCAGATCGACCATATCCCGCTGTCGATCGGCGCGGTGCGCCCGACGCAGGGCCGCACGCTGGCGCTGATGCAGGTGAATGGCGGCAGCCAAAGCTTCAACGCGGTCAGCAACATGCGCATCCTCGGCCGCTGGATGCGCATGTTCACCATCCCGAACCAGTCCTCGATCGCCCGCGCCCATGAGCAATTCGACGAGAACGGCCGGATGCGCCCCTCGCCCTTCTATGACCGGATCGTCGACGTGATGGAGGAGCTGATGCGCTTCACCGTCCTGACCCGTCCGCATCGCGCGCAGCTGGTCGAGCGCTATTCCGAGCGGGTCGAGGCCGGAAAGAAGGCCGAGGCGATCCGGCAGAAGCTCTGAGCTGCGCCCGCCTCAGGGCGCCAGTTGCTCGTAATCCAGCATCATGTAGCGCGCGGGTTCGTTCTTCTTCTCGCTGCCCTCGTCACTCATGATCAACAGGCGCGGTTCTCCGGCGAAGGTGATCGAGTCGATGGATTCGACGTTGTTCAGGTTGATGATGTCGGGCAGGGCGATCGGTTCGGGGCGAACACTCGGCGCGCCCGACCATGACCAGAGCTGCGAGTAGCGGTTGCCCTCGTAGCCCTCGATCTCGTTCACCATCAGGAAGCTGCCGAGGATCGGGTCGAAACTCAGCGCGCGGATGCCGCCGCCTTGCAGATCCAGAAGCACCGGCGGGCCAAAGCGCGGCGCGGCGCCGTCGTCGAAGATCTGGTCGGGATTCTCGATGGCGATGATGATCGAGCGGTCATTCGCCAGAGGCCCGCGCAGGCCGAGATAGAGATGGCCGCTCTGGTGGACATAGGCCAGCCCCTCGATGTTCAGCTCGTCGAAATCGGGTTCCTCGCCCAGTTCGGCGGCCAGTGCCTCGGTCACGACCGGGTCGCTGGCCAGCGCATTGCGCAGTTGCGTGACGCTGCGGATCTCGCCGACGCTGCTACCCGAGACGCGGAAGCGCAGCAGCTGTTCGCGGTCGGGATTGCGCTCGCCCTTGTTGGTCAGCGAATGTGAGGTGATGGCATAGACGCGATCCTGCGCGTCGATGGTCAGCCCCTCGAGATCGTTCAGCTGCCGCCCGAAGCTGCGGGCCATGCGCAGCCCGGTGGCCCTGTCCTCGCTGAGGCTGCCATCCTCGGACAGCGTCAGCAGGTTCATCGCCCGCGTGGCCTCGTCCTCGACCACGAGGATCCGGCCATCCGAGAGCTGCTGGACGGCCGAAGGCTCGTAGATCGCTTCGAAGGAACCGATGCCAAGATTGCGCAAGCGCACGATATTCTCGCTGCTCGAATTGCCGATGAGGGCGATGACCCCCTTGAGTCCGATGAAGGTGACGACAGAGGCCAGAAGCCCCCAGCGGAAACTGGTATAGGAGAGGTTCAAGAGCCGGAACTTGCGGTCAGCGACGGCACCCAGCCAATAGAGCTGATCGCTCATCCGGTAATAGACCTGCTCGCGGTCGCGCATCAGCGCCTGCATCCGCGACCAGTATTCCTCGCGCGTCAGCCGCACGCGATCCTCGTAGATCAGCACGTTCAGATCCTCGCTCGGCGCGGGTTCCTGCGCCACCAGAACCCGCGCGCGCAGGTCGCGCAGCCGGGCACGGCGCGCGGCCACGTCGCGCATCCAGCCCCAGACGGCGCCAATCAGGTCGGCGCGCTCGGGCGAGGCCGAGAGCAGCGCGAAGATGATCGAGACGGCGGCGGTGAACATGAAGACGCCGGCGGGCAGCAGGAAGGCGGGCGAGGAGGCGAAGATGAAGGCGCCCGAGATCATCAGCGCCGAGATGATGAACCCATTGAGCGAGATCATGATATTGGCCTTGGTCGCAGCCAGGGCGATGGTGTCCAGTTCCGCCCGATAGGCGTTGCGGAACATCGTCTCGACCGCCTTGTTCGACCCAAGCATCTCGGGTTCGGCCTTGTCCTTCTTGCCCTTCTTTCCCTTCTTCGGGGAACCGGCGTCATGACCGTTCGCGGCCATCGCGGCAGGGCCGGGTTCGGGATCCGACAGCGTCAGGGCGGGATGATCACCATCATCAGTCTCGGCGCTGATGCTGGTGATGTCCTGTCGGGACAGGTCGGTCTTCTGACCGTCTTCCGCCGATCGGTCCTTCTTCTTTTTCGCCATCTCTTTCCCCTTGCGCCACGACCTGACGGCCCGTCCAAGGACAGCGCAGCGCGACTGCGACCGCCGAGCGTCACATCGGTGTCAGTGAACTGACACAGTCACTATTCCCGAGAACGCCTCTGGTTCCCCAGAAATGATGAAATCAGACATTTGGTGCAAGCCGATGCGCGGAATCACGTACAAACGGTGCAAGCAATTGCAGATGCTGCAAAAAATTTGGCGACCCCGGTTGCCGGTCGCGGGTGGGTCAGTCGTCCACGACGCTGAAGAGGCGCGGCAGGGCCGGGCAGGGCAGCAACTGGTTCTTCGCCACGTCCGCCAGCGTGTGGTTGTGCAGGAACACGTAGACATGGGCCGAAAGGCTCTCCCACAGCCGGTTCGACAGGGTCTGCGCGCGCGAGCCCGACACTCCGCCCGAGGCGCCGGCGCCCACATGCATGGCGCTGACGGTCTCGTCCACCGCCTCGAGCACTTCGGCGATGCGTATGGTCTCGGGGGTGCGGGCGAGGCGGTAGCCCCCGCCGGGGCCGCGCACGCTGTCGACCAGCCCGGCACGGCGCAGCCGGACGAAGAGCTGTTCCAGATAGGCCAGCGAGATGTCCTGACGCGCCGCGATCTCGGCCAGCGAGGTCAACTCGTCCGGCTTGGCGATGGCCAGATCGGTCAGCGCGATGATCGCGTAGCGCCCCTTGGTCGAGAGCTTCATGTCGTTCCCCTGTCATTCGGGCCGCAGCGGATTTCTTGACGGCCCGCTTGGCGCTGCGCTATGCCGCAGATGCCCTGTTCTTGCGCTTTCGGCGCCGCAGCACCAGATAGTGTGGTCTAGAGCCCGACCGCTTTTGCGTCAAGAAATCCCTGTCCGTGAAGGAAGCCCATGCCCGAGTTGATTTTTCCCGGCCCCGAAGGCCGTCTGGAAGGCCGCTATCACCCGCAGCCGGGCAAGCCCGACGCGCCCATCGCCATCGTGCTGCATCCGCATCCGCAATATGGCGGGACGATGAACAACCGGGTGGTCTATAACCTGCATTACGCCTTCTACAACATGGGCTTCACCGTGATGCGGTTCAATTTCCGCGGTGTGGGCCGGTCGCAGGGCGAATTCGATCAGGGCATCGGCGAATTGTCCGACGCCGCCTCGGCGCTGGATTATCTGCAGGCGATGAACCCCAACTCCAAGCATTGCTGGGTCGCGGGCTTCAGCTTTGGCGCCTGGATCGGGATGCAGCTTCTGATGCGCCGCCCCGAGATCACCGGCTTCATCTCGGTCGCGCCGCAGGCCAATGTCTATGATTTCAGCTTCCTCGCGCCGTGCCCCTCGTCGGGCCTGATCGTGAACGGCACTGCCGACCGCGTGGCGCCGCCCAAGGACACCCATTCGCTGGTCGGCAAGCTGCGCGAGCAGAAGGGCATCACCGTCACCCACGAGGAAATCGAGGGCGCGGATCACTTCTTCCGCGATGACGAGGTGCATATGAAGCCTATGATCGATCTGGTGCAGACCTATGTGCGGCGGCGGTTGACCGAGACCAGCCGTTGAGCCTGACGGCCGAGGCGCGGCTGGATCGGCAGTTCGCCTTTCTGGTCGAGGCCGACCGGCTGAAATCGGTCCTGCGGGCCAATGTGCTCTTGGACCTGTCGCGGCCCGAGAACAGCGCCGAGCACAGCTGGCATGTGGCGCTGTATGCGCTGGCCTTCGGCGCGAGCGACCGGGCCATTGCCATGCTGCTCCTGCACGATCTGGTCGAGATCGACACCGGCGATCACCCGATCCATCTGGCCCATGATCCCGAGGCGCTGCGCATGGCCGAGGCGCGCGCGGCCGAGCGGATTTTCGGGCTCTCGCCGGATGGCGCGGACCTTCTGGCGCTGTGGCAGGAATTCGAGGCTGGGGTTTCGCCCGACGCGGCCATGGCCAAGCGCATGGATCACAGCCAGCCGCTGTTCCAGGTGCTGATGGCCCCTGACCCTTTGCCGGACCATGTGCAGATCGTGCGCGACAACCTGTCGGGCGGGCGCGCGGCGCGACTGCAGGCCGAATGGCCCGAGGCGATGGCGCTGGCGCAGGCGCTGATCGACGGGCAGGCGCTGCCCGAGGGTGATCTGGCGGCGCGGCTGAGGTTTCTGGCCGAGGCCGACCAGCTGAAATCGGTCTATCGCGCCAATACCCTGATCGATGCCTCGCGCCCCGAGAACAGCGGCGAGCACAGCTGGCATCTGGCGCTCTATGCCCTCGTGCTGGCCGATCAGGCAGGGCCGGGCGTCGAGATCGGCCGGGTGATCCGGATGCTGCTCATTCATGATCTGGTCGAGATCGACGTGGGTGACGTGCCGCTGCATTCGGCGGGCGGTCAGGCGCATGGCTCGGCGGAAATCCAGGTCGCGGAACTGGCCGCCGCGCGGCGGATATTCGGAATGCTGCCCGAGGGGCAGGGGGCCGGGTTGATGGCGCTCTGGCAGGAGTTCGAGGCGGCCGAGACGCCCGATGCGGTCTTTGCCAAATCGCTGGACCGCTGCCAGCCGGTGCTGCAGAACCTCGGCTCTGGCGGGGCGGGCTGGGTTGAGTATGACGTGACCTATGATCAGGTCGAGGCGCGGGTGGGCGAGAAGATCGCACGTGGCGCGCCGGTGGTCTGGGACTGGCTGCGCAAGCGGGTGCGGGACTATTTCGACAAGGCTGCTCCGCTGGCCTGAAGCCGCGCGCCGGCGGTAGGAATAGAACGGCATACCATCGCATACCGTCTTTTCTTTCGGCGCGATTGCGGCTATGAGGCGGCAACTCGCATTCAATCGAAGGGACCACCCATGTCGAAGATCAAGGTAGCAAACCCGGTCGTCGAGCTCGACGGCGACGAGATGACCCGGATCATCTGGGATTTCATCAAGCAGAAACTCATCCTGCCCTATCTCGATGTCGACCTGAAATATTACGATCTGGGCATCGAGGAGCGTGACCGCACCGACGACCAGATCACCGTGGACGCCGCCGAAGCGATCAAGAAATACGGCGTCGGCGTGAAATGCGCGACCATCACCCCGGACGAGCAGCGGGTCGAGGAATTCGGCCTGAAGAAGATGTGGCGCAGCCCGAACGGCACCATCCGCAACATCCTCGGCGGCGTGATCTTCCGCGAGCCGATCATCTGCAAGAACGTGCCGCGTCTGGTGCCGGGCTGGACCCAGCCGATCGTCGTCGGCCGTCACGCCTTCGGTGACCAGTATCGCGCCACCGATTTCCGCTTCCCCGGCAAGGGCAAGCTGACGATCAAGTTCGTCGGCGAGGATGGCGAGACCATCGAGCACGAGGTGTTCCAGTCGCCGGGTTCGGGCGTGGCCATGGCCATGTACAACCTTGACGACTCGATCCGCGATTTCGCCCGCGCCAGCTTCAACTATGGCCTGCAGCGGAACTATCCGGTCTATCTGTCGACCAAGAACACCATCCTGAAAGCCTATGACGGCCGCTTCAAGGATCTGTTCCAGGAGGTCTATGACGCCGAATTCGCCGATGCCTTCAAGAAGGCCGGCATCTTCTACGAACACCGGCTGATCGACGACATGGTGGCCTCGGCGCTGAAATGGTCGGGCGGCTATGTCTGGGCCTGCAAGAACTATGACGGTGACGTGCAGTCCGACATCGTGGCGCAGGGCTTTGGCTCGCTGGGTCTGATGACCTCGGTGCTGATGACGCCCGATGGCAAGATCGTCGAATCCGAGGCTGCGCATGGCACAGTGACGCGCCATTACCGCGAGCACCAGAAGGGCAATGCCACCTCGACCAACTCGATCGCCTCGATCTTCGCCTGGACCGGCGGTCTCAAGCACCGTGCCAAGCTGGACGGCAACGAGCAGCTGATGAAATTCGTCGAGACGCTGGAAAAGGTCACCGTGCAGGCCGTGGAAGATGGCTACATGACCAAGGACCTGGCGCTGCTGGTCGGTCCGGACCAGAAATGGCTGACCACCATGGGTTATCTGGAAAAGGTCGACGAATATCTGAACAAGGCGCTGAACTGAGGCGCCGAACTGACACGCTGAAACGAGGGCCGGGCGGTTTGCCCGGCCCTTTTTCATTGGGTCGGTGGCGACCCGTGACGGCTCGCGCTTCCTCTCTGGGTTGACGGGCCGCGCGCGCGGGGAGAGGCAAGCCGTCGCAAGGAAAAAGTGACAGCTTGATGCCGCGCACATAAGTTGACCGTAGGGAAGCCTGACTTCAGTCCATAGGCTGAATTTCGCCAACGATTCCGTTATGTCGTTCAACATGATGATTTGAAAATATTTTTTCTCTGACTCCTCGACGGGGAAAAACATGGACAGGCCCCTGTTCCCGCCGCATTGTTAACCAAGGTGGGAGGTCTCCAACACGGAACATGCGATGCCGGCTATTGGCCGACAGTGGATGAGTCATGCCTTCTTAACCACTTAAAGTTGTTACACAGGGAGCGAGAAAATATGCCGTCACCGAATCAGACCGTCGAACAATGGTGGGTGAACGATCAGACCCCGGACAATCCCTTTGGCAAGAGCGAGGATTACGATGCCTTCCTCGATTATCTCGGTGCGCTGCCGCGCAGCCTGACGCCGGCCATTGCAGCGAACCCGCTGCGGATCAATGTGACCGAGCTGAACGATCACCCCGACTACAAGGCGGCAGCCGTCGGTGCCCTGACGATGTGGTCCTCGGTCACGCCGCTCGAGTTCGAGATCGTCGATGACGCGGCGTGGAACCCCGCGACGGACTGGATGCGTGTGGTCAGCCCCGAGATCGGCGAGCCGAGTGACGGCAGCGCCTTTTCCAGCAACCGCTATGTCAGCGTCGGCCAGCGCTTCCACGATACCGAGCCGAACAAGACCGATATCGGCGGCTATGTCTTCGACAGCTTCATCCATGAATTCGGCCATGAGTTCGGCTTGAACCATCCGGGCCTTTACAATTACAGTGGCCCCGGTGGCGTGCAGATCAACTATCTGAACAATGCCACCTGGACCTATGACCGCCAACAATACAGCGTCATGTCCTATTTCGACGGCATCGACGTGGGCGAGGACAGCCGCTGGTCGGCTTCGACGCCGCTGACGGCAGATATCGAGGCGGTGATCCGCCGCTTCTTCTCGACCGTGGACGAGAACGGCGTGCGCACCTACCAGGTCATCAACCTGAATACCGGCGACAACCATTACGGCTTCAACAGCACGCAATATGGCTACGAGCTGACCGCCACCGGGATGCAGCACGACATCGGCTTCGTCATCCATGACACCGGCGGCAATGACACGATCGATTTCTCGGGCTCGACCCATGCGACGATCCTCGATCTGCGTGCCGGGCAGTTCTCCAGCGTCAACGGCCACAGCAACAACGTCTCGATCTTTGCCGGCCATAATGCCGACGAGACCGAGTATTACATCGAGAACGGCATCGGCAGCGACTATGCCGATATCCTGATCGGCAATGACGGCAACAACGTGCTGGACGGGCGCGGCGGTGCCGACAGCATGGCCGGGAATGGCGGCGACGACACCTATATCATCGACTCGCGCGATGACGTGGTGCGCGAACTGGCCAATGGCGGGAACGACACCGTCATCATCATGGACCGCTCGATCCGGATCCGGAACATCGCCAATGTCGAGAACATCATCTACGCCGATGCGACACCCACCGAGCCGGGCAATGGTGGTAGCACCAATCCGCCGGGCGGCGGCACCATCGGCAACCTCATCTTCGGCGACGCGGGCGACAACACCATCAACGCCGGTGCGGGCAGCAGCACGATCTTTGGCCTCGATGGCGATGACCTGCTGATCGGCGGCCGCGATACGCTGGCCAGCCGCGACATCAACAACACCATCCCGATCGCCGAGTTGGAGGACCAGACCGAGACCGACGATGCCGCCGATGCTCTTTATGGCGGGCGTGGCAATGACACGCTGGTCGGCGGTGCCGGCAACGATACGCTGGATGGCGGCGAGGGCGATGACGTGCTGCGCGGTCAGGACGGGGTCGACGTGTTCCTCGGCGGCGCGGGGTCCGACACGGTCGATTACAGCACGGAAAGCCCGTTCCAGCTTCTGGTGAACCTGGAAACCAATGTCGCCAGCGGCGGCACCGGTTCTGGCGATACCTTCTACAGCATCGAGAACCTGATCGGCTCGGATGACCGGATCGACCGCTTCATCGGCACTGCTGCGGCCAACCACTTCATCGGACGGGGCGGCGGCGATGTGTTCAACGGTCGGGCTGGCAACGATATCCTCGATGGCGGCAATGACGGCGACATCCTTTATGGCGAGGCCGGCAATGACACGCTGATCGGCGGCACTGGTCAGGATTACCTGGATGGCGGTGACGGGATCGACACCATCGTCTATTCCGGCAGCTCCGCCGGGGTGACGGTCGATCTGTTGAACGGCACGGCCAATGGCGGCGATGGTGACGGTCCGGTGCAGATCGTCGGGCGCGGCACGGTCATCCGCCACGACATCATCGCCAATGTCGAGAATGTCGTCGGCTCGCTTCACGATGACTACCTGATCGGCAATGGTCAGGCGAACAACCTCGCCGGCGGCTCGGGCGATGACCGCCTGACCGGTGGCGGCGGGGCGGATACGCTGAATGGGGGCGCGGGCAGCGACACGGCGGATTACGCCGACGCGACGCGCGGGGTCAATCTTGACCTCGGCCGTGCCAAGAATGCCGGGGATACCTATGTCTCGATCGAGAACCTTGCCGGATCGGGCTTCGATGACCGGTTGAAGGGCAATGGCTCCGCCAACGTTCTGACCGGGCAGGGCGGCGATGACAGGATCGACGGTGGCGGCGGCGATGATGTCCTGCAGGGCGATTTCGCCTACCAGGGCGAGCCGCTGCCGCGTCCGGGCATGGGCACCGGCTATGCCACCTTGGGGCCCGATGCGACCAACAACTCGATCGCGACCGCCTTCGACATCTCGAACAACTTCTCGCTGGCGGAAGATCCCGACATCTTCGACTCGACCACGGTGCTGCACACCACCGTCAATGCCACCGGCAACGGCCAGGGCGGCTATTACCGCATCGACCTGGCGGCCGGCACGGTCATCACCATCGATATCGACCACATTGCCGATCCCGACATCCATGACAGCTGGGTCAGGCTTCTGGACAGCGACGGCAATATCGTCGCCGAGAATGACGATGGCGGCGGTGACCCCGGTTCGTCCAGTGGCCGGGATTCGAGCACGGTCTTTGTCGTCGAGGAAACCGGTACCTACTACATCCTCGAAGGCGAGTGGAATCCCACCGCCCCGGGTAGTGGTTGGTCGGAGGCCGTGCCGGCAGGCTCAACCTACGAGCTGAACGTCTCGGTCGACTTCCCGCCGGCCCCGGCCGAGCCGGGCGAGGCCGGGGACGACCGTCTGAACGGAGGCGCGGGCAATGACCTCCTGGATGGCGGGCTCGGCGCGGATGTGCTGACCGGTGGCGCGGGCGAGGACAGCTTCCGCTTCTCGACCGAGCTTGGCCCGGACAATGTCGACCGGATCACCGACTTCAACGTGGCCGACGACACGATCCTGCTGGATCTCGACCGGTTCACCGAGGTCGGAGACAGCGGCGTTCTGACCTTCGGCGCCTTCCACAGCAGCCAGGCCGGCACGGCGCAGGATGCCAATGACCGGATCATCTATGACACCAATGACGGCACCCTGTCCTATGACGCCGATGGGTCTGGCGATGGCGAGGCGATCCAGTTCGCGCAGCTCGCGGCGCGGCTGAACCTCTCGGCGGCGGATTTCGTCATCATCTGATAGCGGCGGGAGTGGGGAACCGTAGGGCCTTCCCTCCCGTTTTTCTGCATGACCATCCGGGGCGCCTGACCAGTGGCGCCCCGTACCGTTCAACCGGAAGGACCAGACTGATGAAGCGCCAGACAGATCGCCGCCGATTGCTGTTTGCCGCCGGAACCGCTGCGGTCGCGGTGGTTGCCGGTTCGGTTTCAGCGCAATCAGGCGGTGTCAGCGGCACCGTCACCTTCGAGGGCGGCGGGCCTATCCCCAAGGGTCAGATCGAGATCACACTCGAGAATTCGGCAGTCGCGAAGACGGCGCAGTCTCTCGCCGCGACGGCGGGCGTGGAAAGCAACGGCAAGGCAACGGCGCTGGAGTTCACGCTTCCCGCCACCACGCTGGCAAAGGCCGTGCCCACGCAGGAGATCGTCGCCCAGCTTCTGCGCGAGGACGGCTGGCTGCTGGCCCGTGGCAGCGCCCAGATCGAGCCCGGCGCGCCGGTCGAGATCACGCTTTATACCGTCATGTACTAAGCAGCGCCGCCCGGCGCCGCCTCATTCAGGCAAATGGCCTGTCGATCGAGTCCGACGGCGCGACAAACCAGCGCGGGCCGGTCTCGGTCATGTAGGCGATGTCCTCCAGCCGGACGCCACATTCGCCATAGACGCAGAGCATCGGTTCGATGGAAAAGCACATGCCGGTGGCCAGCGGCGTCTGGTTGCCGGCAACGATCCACGGCTCTTCGTGGATCTCGAGCCCCAGCCCGTGGCCGGTCCGATGCGGCAGGCCGGGCACGTGGTAGCCCGGACCGAACCCGTCCGCGACCAGCGAAGCGCGGGCGGCGGCATCCACGGCGGCGCAGGGCACGCCGGGACGCGCGGCGTCGAAGCCGGCCTGATGGGCGCGCTGTTCACACTCCCACAGATGCCGCTGCCGCGCCGTGGGCGAGCCGAAGACATAGGTCCGGGTGATGTCGGAGTGATAACCGTGCAGCTTTCCCCCCAGATCGACCAGCACCATGTCGCCCTCGGCCAAAGTTTGTTCATAGGGCACGCCATGCGGATAGGCGGTGGCCTCGCCGAATTGCACGGCGGCGAAGACCGGTGCCAGGCCAAGCTTCTGATGTGCGGCTTCGATGAAATCCCTGACCTCGCGCGTGCCGATGCCGGGCCGCAATCCGGCATGGACGGCCTTTTGCACCGCATGGCTGGCATCCATCGCCACCTGCAGGATCGCCAGCTCGGCGGCTGATTTGATCCGCCGCTGCGCCGCGATCAAATCACCGGCCGAGGCAACCGCGACGCCGGGCAGGGCCATCATCCGATGCGCAAAGCCGAAGGGCATGGCCGGGTCCAGTGCGATCCGCCCCTGAACCTGCGCGGCGATCAGGGCAAAGGGATCCTCGTCCTCTTCCCAGACCGCGATATCGCCGGGAAGCCGGATCATGGTTTCCAGCTTTGGTCGTTCGAAATTCGGCGTCACATAGGTCAGCCGGCCATCCGCGCCGATCAGCGCTCCGTGCAGCCGTTCCGACAGGCCGAGGGACAGGCCGGTGTAATAGGTCAGCGAGGCGCTGGCATCCAGCCAGATGGCATCAAGACCCTGAGCCCGCATCGCGGCGCGCAGGGTGTCGATACGGCCCGAGAACTCGGCATCGGGAATGGCCGGGGCGTCCACGCGCGTGAACGCCGCCAGAGCCTTGTCGTAATCGGTGACGCTCACGCCCGTTGCGCCTGACGTGCGGCCTGACGCTGCACCACCCGGGCGCGGATCGCCTCGACATCCGTAACCGGCGTCGCGGCGAAGAGCGATTTGGTATAGGGATGCTGCGGATCGGCAAACAGCGCCTCGCGCGTGCCCTGTTCCACCGCCTCGCCCTTGGACAGCACCATCACGTCATCGGCGATATAGCGGACCACCGACAGGTCATGGCTGACGAAGACATAGGTCAGCTCGAACTCGTCCTGGAGATCGGCCAGAAGGTTCAGCACCTGCGCCTGCACCGACAGGTCCAGCGCCGAAACCGGCTCGTCCAGCACCAGCAGCTGCGGGTTCAGCATCAGCGCGCGCGCAATGGCGATCCGCTGCCGCTGGCCGCCCGAGAACATGTGCGGATAGCGGTTGAAGTGTTCAGGTCCGAGACCGACCTTGACCAGCATCGCCTCGGCCCGCTCGCGCCGTTCCGCGGCGGGGGTGCGGGTGTTGATGATCAGCGGCTCCATCAGCACATCGCCGACCTTCTGGCGCGGGTTGAGGCTGCCATAGGGGTTCTGGAACACCATCTGCACCTTGGACCTCAGCGCGCTGTCGGGGCGGTGTTTCGAGATGTCGACCGGCTGGCCATCGATGCGCAATTCGCCCCCCGAGGGCGCGTCGATCAGCGCGATGATCCGCGCCAGCGTCGACTTGCCCGAGCCGCTTTCACCGACGATGGCCAGCGTCTTGCCCTTCTGGACCGCGAAATCGATGCCCTTCAGCGCGCGCACCGTCTTGCTGCCGGTGAAGAGGCTGCCGGGGACGTGGTAATCCTGAACGATGGCGCGGCCTTCGACGACGGGGGTCTGGGTGGCGGGAGTTTGACCAGCCATCACGCGCCCTCCTTCTGGAAGATTTCGGACACGGTGGGCAGGCGGTCGCCTGTTGCGTGTTCCGGCAGGGCCGACAGCAGCGCGCGCGTATAGGGGTTCTGCGGTGCCTCGAACAGCGACAGCACGTCGGCCTCTTCCATCTTCTTGCCCTTGTATTGCACCACCACCCGGTCGGCGGTCTCGGCCACTACGCCCATGTCATGGGTGATGAGGATCAGCGCCATGCCGTAGTCCTCTTGCAGCTTCATCAAGAGGTCGAGGATCTGCTTCTGGATGGTCACGTCCAGCGCCGTGGTCGGCTCGTCCGCGATCAGCAGACGCGGATTGCTGGCAATCGCCATGGCGATCATCACCCGCTGGCTCTGCCCGCCCGACATCTGGTGCGGATAGGCCCGTAGCTTCTCCTCGGGCGAGGGGATGCCGACGGCGGTGAACAGCTCGATGGCGCGGGCGCGGGCCTCGCGCTTCGACATGCCCAGATTGATGCGCAGCACCTCCTCGATCTGGAAGCCGGCGGTGAAGGCCGGGTTCAGCGAGGCGATGGGTTCCTGGAAGATCATGGTGATCTCGCGCCCGATCAGCTTGCGCTTCTCGGCCTTCGACATCTTCAGAAGGTCGCGCCCGTCATAGGTCATCTCGTCCGCGGTGATGGTGGCGGTGTCGGGCAGAAGCCCCATCACCGCCAGCATCGAGACCGACTTGCCCGACCCGGATTCGCCGACGATGGCCAGCACCTCGCCCTTGTCGACATGCACGTCGATCCCGTCCACGGCGGTAAAGCTGCCGGTGGCGGTGGCGAATTTGACCGTCAGGTTCTTGATGTTCAACAGCGCCATGGCTCAGCTCCGCTTCAGCTTGGGGTCAAGCGCGTCGCGCAAGCCATCGCCCATCAGGTTGATCGCCAGCACCGAGACGAGGATGGCGAGGCCGGGGAAGGTGACGACCCACCAGGCGCGCAGGATGAACTCGCGCGCCTCGGCCAGCATGGTGCCCCATTCCGGCGCGGGCGGTTGCGCGCCCATGCCGAGAAAGCCCAGGGCCGCCGAGTCGAGCACTGCGCTGGAGAAGGACAGCGTCGCCTGCACGATCAGGGGGGCAAGGCAGTTGGGCAGGATGGTCTTGAACATCAGCCGCAGGTTGCCCGCGCCGGCGACGCGGGCGGCGGTGACGTATTCGCGCTTCTGCTCGGACATGACGGCGGCGCGGGTCAGGCGGGCGAAATGCGGCTGGTAGACGATGGCGATGGCGATCATCGCATTGGTCAGCCCCGGCCCCAGCACGGCGACCAGCACAAGGGCCAGCAGCAGCGAGGGGAATGCCAGAATCACGTCCATGACCCGCATGATGACATTGTCGATCCATCCGCCGAAGAAACCGGCGACCAGCCCGATGATGATGCCGCCGACCAGCGCGATCGACACGACCACGATGCCGATGAACAGCGAATACTGCGCGCCGAAGATCAGGCGGGACAGGATGTCCCGGCCCACCGCATCGGTGCCGAGGATGAAGCCCTCGCGCCCGCCCTCTTGCCAGATCGGCGGCACCAAGAGGGCGTCGCGGTATTGCTGGGTCGGGCTGTGGGGGGCCAGCACCGGGGCGAAGATCGCCACCAGAACCAGCAGGATGAACACGACGAGGCCGATGACCGCGCCGCGGTTCTGGCTGAAATAGAACCAGAATTCGGCCATCATGCGGCGGCGGATGGCGGCATTGGACAGCCTGACCGGGGTGTTGGTTTGGATGGTGTCGGTCATTTCACACGGATCCTCGGATTGATGAGGCCATAGGTCAGGTCAACCAGCAGGTTCACCAGCATCACCATGACGGCGATCAAGAGCAGGCCGGATTGCACCACCGGGTAATCCCGGCGCGAGATGGAATCGATCATCCACTTGCCGATGCCGGGCCAGGAAAAGATCGTCTCGGTCAGGATCGCCCCGGCCATCAGCACACCGACCTGCAAGCCGATGGTGGTGATCACCGGGATCATCGCATTGCGCAGCGCGTGAATGCCGATCACCCGGCGCGGCGGCATCCCCTTGGCGCGGGCGGTGCGGACGTAATCTTCGCCCATCACCTCGAGCATGGCCGAGCGGGTCTGGCGCGCGATGACGGCCAGCGGAATGGTCGCCAGCACCACCGAGGGCAGGATCAGGTGGCTGACCGCCGACAGGAAGGCACCCTTCTGGCCCGACAGCAGGCTGTCGATCAGCATGAAGCCGGTGACGTTCGGGAAGTAGTAAAGCAGGCTGATCCGGCCGCTGACGGGCGTCCAGCCCAGCATCCCCGAGAAGAAGATGATCAGCAAAAGGCCCCACCAGAAGATCGGCATGGAAAAGCCCACCAGCGCGGCGGTCATCGAGATCTGGTCGAACCAGCTGCCGCGCTTGATCGCGGCCAGCACGCCGACCGGCACGCCGATCAGCGTGGCGATGATGATGGCGCAGAAGCCCAGTTCCAGCGTCGCCGGGAACAGGGCCAGGAATTCGGTCAGGACCGGCTTCTTGGTGACCAGCGAATTGCCGAGGTCGCCCTGCATCAGCCGGCCGAGGAAATCGAGATATTGCAACGGCAGCGACTTGTCATAGCCAAGCGCCGCGGAAAGTTCGGCATGGCGCTCGGGCGTCACGCCGCGCTCGCCGGCCATCAGCAGCACCGGATCGCCGGGAAGGATCCGCACCAGCCCGAAGGCGATGATGGTGATGCCGAGGAATGTCGGGATCAGGTAAAGAAGCTTTGTCAGGATGAAACGGACCATGCGCCCTTGTCCTTGTGAAACGCGCGGGGAACTGGTCCCCGCGCGTCCGGTTTCGGTTCAGATAGGCCCGATTACTCGGCGATATCGACGGTCTCGAAGGTGAAGTCGCCCAGGGGGCTCATCACGAAGCCCGACACCTTGGCCGACATCGGCACATATTGGGTGGAATGGGCAATCGTGTACCACGGGGCCTGCTCCTTGAAGATCACCTGCGCCTGCTCATAGAGCGCCGTGCGCTCGGCCTGATCGGCGGTGATCTTGGCATCCTTCAGCAGCTTCGAGAAATCCTCGTTGCACCAGAATGCGCGGTTCGCGCCGCCTTCGCCAGCGGAATCACAGCTGAGCAGCACCTGCAGGAAGTTGTCCGGATCACCATTGTCGCCGGTCCAGCCCAGGATCACCGCGCCGTCACGGCCCGGCTCCATCGACTTGGCCAGGTATTCGCCCCATTCATAGGAGACGATCTCGACCTTCACCCCGACCTTGGACAGGTCTTCCTGCATCAGCTCGGCCGTGCGGCGGGCGTTCGGCATGTAGGGGCGCTGCACCGGCATCGCCCAGATCTTCATCGACAGGTCGGTGACGCCGGCGGCTTCCAATGCGGCCTTGGCGGCTTCCGGATCGTAGGGATCGTCCTGGATCGCGTCGTTATAGGACCACATGGTCGGCGGGATCGGGTTCTTGGCCGGCTCGGCCGCGCCCTGGAACACCGCATCGACGATCGCCTGCTTGTTGATCGCCATGTTCAGCGCCTTGCGGACCTCGGGCTTGTCGAAGGGCGCAACGGTGGTGTTATAGGCCAGGTAGCCGACGTTCAGACCTGCCTGCTCGTCAAGCTTCAGGTTGCTGTCGGCGCGGATCGCCTCGAGATCGGCCGGGGCCGGGTAGGGCATCAGGTGGCATTCGCCGGCCTTCAGCTTCTGAAGGCGCACGGCGGCGTCGGGGGTGATGGCGAAGACCAGATCGTCGATGATCGGCGCCGTGCCCCAGTAATCCGGGTTCTTGGCGTAACGGATGACCGCGTCCTTCTGGTAGGCCACGAACTTGAACGGTCCGGTGCCGATCGGCATGTTGTTCAGGTCTTCCTTGGTGCCGGCAGCGTCCAGCGCATCGGCATATTCCTTGGACACGATCGAGGCGAAGGGCATGGCGATGTTCGCAAGGAACGGCGCTTCCGGCGAGTTCAGCGTGATCTTGACGGTATAGTCGTCGATCTTCTCGACCGACTTCACCAGGTCCGGCATCGACATCGAGGTATAGTATTCATAGGTGATGCCCGGGATATACTGGTGCCACGGGTTCTCGGCATTGCCCTGACGGTCGAACGAGAAGATCACGTCATCGGCGTTGAAATCACGGGTCGGGGTGAATTTCTCGTTCGAATGCCATTTCACGCCCTGGCGCAGCTTGAAGGTGTATTCGGTGCCGTCCTCGGAGACTTCCCAGCTTTCAGCCAGGCCCGGCTCGACCTCGGTCGTGCCCTTCTTGAACTCGGTCAGTCGGTTGTAGATCGGATGCGCCGAGGCATCGAAGGTGGTGCCTGCGGTATAGGGCGCGGGGTCAAACCCCTCGGGCGAGGCCTCCGAGCAATAGACGAAGGTCTTGGCTTCGGCCATCGCGGCGGTCATTGCCAGCGCTGACGCAAAGATAAAGAATTTTTTCATAGGTCGTTCTCCCTGTTGTCGTTGTGAAAGCAATTGCCACGTCAATCGGCAAAAGCATTAACCACGCTCGTTGGCGTAGCCGAGCCCTCGCCCCGCCGCAATAACGTAGCGGCTTGCCGTAGCGGCAAGTCGGCGGATGGGGTTGCCGAATGCACGCTTGACGGGAGTCTCATCCGAATTCTGTAATCCGTGCAACATCTTTTTCCTGCGGCACAGATCTTGCTGCGCGTCGTGGCTGCGCCATCCGGCTTGCAGCGCCCAACCACCTGTCAGAAGATGCCCGCCCGGCAGAACCAGAAAAGACCAGGCCATGACCTCGCTTGACCGCATCAGCTTCGACCCTCTGTCGGACGCCTTCGCACAGGATCCCTATGCCGTTTACCGTTCCCTGCGCGAGGCAGAGGGGCCGACCTGGTTCGAGGATCAGGGCCTCTGGCTTCTGTCGCGATTTGCAGATGTGTCCAAGGTGGCGACCGACCCGAACATGGTGCGTTCGCTCGACGGGCTGGAATCTGCGGAAGAGGCCGCCAGGCGGCAGCGGCAGGCGAATTGGCACGACATGCCTTATCACCAGCGTTTCGTGCAGGTCTCGCTTCTGGACAGCGACGGGGAGCCGCATCGCCGCTTGCGCCGGCTGCTCTTGGGCAAGTTCACCGCCTCGGCCGTCGCCGGGCTGGAGCCGATGGTCCGGCAGATCGTAAACGGTCTGCTGGATGATCTGGAGGGGCGCGACGAGATCGAGTTCATCGAGGATTTCGCCGCCCATGTCCCCGGCCGGGTCATCGCCCATATCCTCGGCGCGCCGCAGGAGCATTCGGCCCAGATGCGGGCCTGGTCCGAGGATGTGGTGCAGTATTTCGACGTGGATCGCAGCGATGCGCGCAAGGCGCTGGCCGAAAAGGCCACGCGCGAGTTCCACGATTTCCTTGTCGAACTGAAGGCCGAACGGCAGAAAAACCCGCATGACGACCTGATCTCGCGCATGATCGCGGACGAGGCGACGGGGCAGTATCAGGGCGACGAGTTCATCTCGACCTGCATGCTGATCCTGATGGCAGGTCATGGCTCGACCATCGACGTCTTGGGCAGCGGGATGCATCTTCTGCTGAAGCATCCCGAGGCGATGGCGGCGCTGCGCGAACACCCCGAGGGCCTGCCGGTGGCGATCCAGGAGATCTTCCGCTATGAGCCGCCGCTGCCCTTCTTCCACCGTCACGCCACCGCCGAGATCGAGATCGGCGGGCGGGTCTGGCCCGCCGGCACCACCTTCGGCCTGCTCTACGGCGCGGCCAACCGCGATCCGGCGATGTTCGACGAACCCGACAGCTTCCGCATCGAGCGCAGCCCGAACCGGCACCTGGCCTTCGGGCAGGGGGCGCATCTCTGTCTTGGCAACAATATCGCCCGGCTGAACATGAAGGTGATCTTCGAGACCCTGCTGGCGCGGTTCGGGACCATCTCGCTGGCGCAGGAGCAGGTGGCGTACAAGCGCGGGCTGTCGGTGCGGGGGCCGGTGGCGTTGAACCTGCGCTTGTCGCGGCAGGGATGATGCGCGCCTAGCGTCCGCTGCGCGCGGTCAGGCAGTCCAGCATGCCGCCGGTATAGACGGACACCCGGTTCAGGTCGTCGCCAAAGATGTCCCGCGCCAGATCGGCAAGTTGGTCGTCGCCCTTGACCCTGACACGGGTTTCGCGCCGGCTGCCGGGGTGCTGCGAGATGATCGAATGGGTCAACCGTCCGTGGTGGAACCCGATCTCGTGGCGAAGGACATCCGTATTGCGCAGCGCGCGGCTGGATGCCTGCAAGCCGCGCCGGGTAGCCGACAAGCGATTGCGCATCAGGATCGTCATCAGTTGCTCGACATCAGCCGGGTCGATACAGCCAGAGCGGGTATCAATCGGGGTGACATTTTCGATTTCGGCGTCTTCCCCGTCACTGGAGATGACAAGATAGCAGTAAAGGCCGAAGGCCGCGATTGTCATCGCCGGCCAGATCGAAATCGCGCCGCTCTCAACCAGCAGCCCGATCAGTGCCAGGGCCGCAAGGCCAGCAAATACGACCGGCTGCGGCGGCGTCTGGAAGGGATGCCAGTGATGTTCAAGATAGCCCTGACCGGAAATCACGCGATTGCCCGGGAAAGCCGGGCTCCGGGAACCATCCCCGGCATGGGTGAAGTCGAGCGCGTGGATCATTCCGGTTCATGCTTCCCGATCACAGGCCCGCCCGAAAACGCAACTGGGATGAACGCTCACCCGGGACATCGCGCAATGGTCGGGGCAGTTACGACTCAATCTAGAGTTGTAATGCACAAACTGCAATGAAAAAATGGGGCGATTCCCGGCACCATATTTTCAAGCCTAGCAAACCGTTCAGTCCAGCAGAAGCCAAAACCTGCAGTCAATGCAAGATTCTTGTCCTGCAGGCGAGAATCCCGCGCGTCTAGAAGCTGCCCACCACGTTCATGAACACGCCGGATTTTCGCCCATCGAGGCTGCGCAGGTCGTCCGAGACATCGCCCCATTGGTAGCCAAGCCCCAGCTTCATGTTCGGGCCGACATGGCGCCAGACGCTGGCCAGCACGCCATGCTCGGTCACTTCGGCTTCCTTGAAGCGCATGCTGCGCAGCTCTGCCATCAGGTCCCAGTTGTGCATGACGTGATAATCCGCCCTCAGGATCGCCAGGTAGGCGGTGTTCGGGACGCTGGCGCCGCCGCTTTCGCGCTCGGTCCAGACCTCGGCGCGGCGATAGCCAAGCTTGCCGCCGATGGTCCAGAGATCGTTCAGCTTGTAATTGGCGTCGATGCCGAAGATGTGGCTTTTCTGGCGCGGGCCGCCCTCATCGCCGTCGAGATTGACCTGATCTGGGCCCGGCAGGTCCTCGAGATAGGTATAGCGCATCAGCATGTTCAGCCGGTCGTTGGCCACGGGGCGATAGGCGAGGCCCAGATTGCCCTCGATATAACGCCCGTCGCGCAGGGCCGACTCGCTTGAATCCGAGATGATCGCGTCCAGATCGCTGACCAGTCGCCACTCTTCGCTGAGCTTGTAGCGCAGGTGGCCGCTGAGGCCCCAGCTTTCCCGGTCGCGGTCGTCATCATCGCCGTCATCCGTGCGGTATTCGCCGCGCAGCCCGGTCTTCAACGCATCTCCATCGCTGAAGGCTGCGGCCAGCGAGATGCCCTTGCGGCGGATCTCGCCGCCATCGGGATCGGCCAGCCGGCCATTGGTCAGCGTGCCATCGACCTGCCAGCCTTCGGTGGCATAGCGCAGGCCATGCGTTACCCCACGCGAATGCCGGTCGCCGAAGCGATCGATGGTCTGTTCTGTGCGGAACGTGGTATTGCTGCCCAGCTGCCGCTCGGCCCCCAGAACCCAGATGCCGCGATCCCGGCCCTCGAAATCGGTCCGGTCAAAGCGCCGCATCGGGTCCATCCGGTACGAGACCCAGGTGCTGCCGTTCTCGCCACGCCAGCGCAGCGAGGCATCGGCGCCGAAACCCAGATTGCCGTCCGACACTTCGGCGGCGGCGCTGAGACGGTCCGACAGATCGGCCTCGGCCCCGACGCCCGCCCGATTGTTGCGGGGCAGGCCGCCTTCGTGGCTGGCCGTCGCTTGGCCGAACGCCCAGAGGCGATAGCCGCGACCGGGATCATAGGTCAGCCTTGCCCCCAGATCGGTGCGCTGGCCCTGCGCCTCGTCATCGCCATCCGGGTCCAGCCGGTCGGTATGGGCGACCTCGCCCTCAACCGTCCAGTGCGGGGCGATCCGGTGAGCGATGCCAAGCCGGCTGTCACGGCGCTTCTCGCCGCCGTCGCGGCGGAAATCCTTGTGGCCAAAGGTCAACGTGCTGGCCGGTCCAAGGGCCAGTTCGCCGAGGAAGCCCCAGTCGGTCTGGTCGCGGTCGATATCGTCATCGGCCGAGACAAAACCTTCCTGCTTGTCGTCATACCACAGCCCGATCGCCCCCTGCGCGCGACCGCCGGTCAATTCGGCCAGATCTGCCCGGCCTTCGAGCCGCACGGCATTGGCGCTCAGCCCGCGCCGCCCGGCCGAGAGCAGGTCATCCTCCTCGTATTCCAAGCCACCATCCAGCGATTCCGAGGTGCCGAAGCCCGGCCCCTCGCTTTGCGCCACGTCCAGCGACAGCCAGGTCGAGGCCGAACGCTGCCAGCGCAGGTCGACGCCGGCCAGCGTGTTGTCGGCGACCCCGGTGGTTTCCTTCTGCGCTGAAACCCCCAGCCGAACGGTTTCGCCGATCCAGCTTTGCGCCCGCGCGCCAAGCGCCATGCCGTCAACATCGCCGGTGGTCGGAACATATTCATACTGCACGACCAGATCGATCAGATCGTCGCCAAGCGGATTGTCCACGATCAGCCCGCCATCGCTGGCTGAGCCGGTCAAGGGAATGCCGAGATCGATGATGCCCTGGAAATAGTTGATGTCGTAATCGGTTCCGGACACCAGCCGCTGGCTGCGGATGATCCGGCCCGAGGTGCTGTCACGCCAACGGATCGTCACCACCTCGGTGCCGCGCAGGATGTCCTGACGCTTGAGGAAATAGACCGAGCCGCCGGTGCCGCGCAGCACGTCGCGCTGCATCAGCCGGTCGGGCTGCGAGGCATAGGCCGACACGACATGGCGCGGCTCGCCCGCCGCCGTTTTCTCGGTGGAACGCCACAGCGCCTGCGCCCCGTAAAGCGTGCGGTCGCTGCGCACCAGCTGATGCGGATCGTCCTGGGCGTTGTGGAAATCGCCCCACATGGCATGGCTGCCATCCTTCTCGACCCGGGCATAGATGCGGCCCGAGGTGGGGGCATCGGCATAGCTGGTCGAATCGTCGCCGAAGGTCGGATAGACGTCGTCCGGCGCGATCCGGTCCAGCACCTGCCGGGGGTTCTTCTCGTCCAGCCCGTCCAGCAGCTCGTCCAGCTCGTCCTCGCCGGTGTCGATGGCGGCGGTGACGGTATGGCCAGAGCGGGTCATGCCCTTGGCATAGCCCGCCAGCCGTCCGAGCGAATAATCCTCGCCACCGCGTTCGCGGCCATAGGTCAGATCGGCCTGACCGACCCAGAACCAGCCGGGACGGTCAAAGCGCAGCCGGCCCTCGACCGGGGTGATGCCGTTCTCGTCGGTTTCCAATGCGATGGTCGCGGGGTTCTCGGTCTCGGGCGAGACCGCACCGACCGGCAGCGGCGGCACGATGGGCTCGGCCGGGGCGAGGGCCTCGTCGATGGCCGGGGCAGGGGGCGGCGGTTCAGTCGCGGCGACCGTCGCCGCTGCGGGAATGTCGGGCGCGGGCGCGGGTGCGGCGGCAGCGGGCACCGGCTCGGACGGCGCACCAATGACGATGTTGAAGCCCGGGCCGGAGCTTTCCTGCGCCTGCGCCATGCCTGCCGCCGCCAGCGCCAGAAGGCTGACCGAGGCCAACACCATGCCATCGGTCCTCGCGGCCCGCTTCGGCTTCGCGTCCTGATCCATGCGCCGCATCATCGCGCCCCCCCTCAATTTCCTGCCCTCTGGCGGGTGATCTGCGTGTCGATCCGTGGCTGGTAGCTCGCCGTGGCGGGCCAGATCGCCCGGATCGTCCGGGTCACGGCCTGCAGGCGCGCCAGGATCAGCTCGCGGCTTTCCTGCGCCTCGGTATAGTTGAGGCGGATCAGCGAGGGCCGGGTGGCGATCTGCGCCACCATGCCCCGCAGCCCGTCCACCAGTGCCGGGATCGGGTCATTGCCCGCGAAGGCCATCGCCGCCAGATCGACCGCGACGACCTGCAGCCGCGCCACGCCGAAATTCGCCTCGGTCATCTTGCCGGCAGTCAGCCGGATCACCCGCGGGTTTTCCGAGGTGACGGCGGTGTCGGTGGGCAGGCTGCTTTCATCCAGCTTCAGCACGAAGTTGCTGCCGATGTCGCGCGGCAAGTCCGGGCAGGGCAGGTGGAAGCGACCATGCTGGTCACTGGTCACGAAGACGCCGTTGACCGTGACCAGCCGCACGCCGCCGATGCCCAGTTCGCCCGGCTGCTGATAGCCGTCGCCGCTCTGGTCGTCGAAAACCCGACCGATGACGGTGCCGCAGTCAAAGACCGGCTCGGCCTCGACGGTGACGGTCGCGGTCGCCTCGTTGCCCAGCTGGTTGCCGGTTTCGCTGTCCCGCGCGATGACGCGGTTGACGTATTCGCCCGGTGTCACGCTGCCCGGCACGAAGGCGGTCAGGCGGATCACCACGGTCTCGCCCGGCTCGATGATGACCTCGTCAACGGTCACTCGGCTGCCGGACTCGCGGGTCTCGACCGCCTCGCCGTCAACGCGACCGCTGTCCCGACGGTAGAGGAAGCCGGGCGGCAGGGTGTCGATGACATCGACGATGGCCCGCTGCTGGGTCTCGAGGTTTTCCACCGTGATCTCGAAGGGCACATCCTGACCAGCCGTTACACGCGTCAGCAGGGCGCGCTTGGTCAGTTCGAGGGTCGGTTCGACCGGTTGGGCGACGGGTTCCGCTGCCACGGCCTCGGCCGTTACCGACTCGCCCCACGGATCCTCGCCGCTGGCTTCGGCGGTCATGGTGATCTCGCCGGCCTGCATGTCGGCCTCGGTGACGGTGTATTCCGCCCCGGTGCAGCGCAGCACCACGGTTTCGCCGGGCGCCAGATCGACCGGCACACAGACCAGCCCCGGCAGCGGCAGCGAGGTCGTCGCGACCGTCACCCCGGTCAGGGGAACATTGCCGGTATTGGTGACGGTGAACTCGAACACCGCGATGTCGCCGGCATCGAAGATGCCATTGCCGTTCACATCGCGGCTGTCGACGATCTGGTTGTCCAGTTCCAGCCCGGTGCGGGCATAGGTCACGGTCACGGTTGCCGGGTTCGAGGCCACGCCAGCCATGGTCGAGACCAGATAGCGGATCGGATCGGGATCGCCGGTGAAGCCGGTGGCGGGCGCGAAGGTCAACACGCCCGTCGCGGGATCGACCGTCCAGATGCCCTGACCCTCGATCACCAGCCTGCGGCCATCGCCCGGCGCACCGACGATCCGGACCGAGCCCGGGTCAAGCGCCGCCGCTCCGGTCGTGCTGTCATTCGACAGGATCGTGATAGTGACCGGCTGGCCCGGCTGCTGCAGCAGCCGCTCGTCATTCTCGGCGGTGGGGGCGGGGACCAGCGAGGTGATCAACTGGTCCTGCCCGGTGACGGTTTCCCCATCCGGGCGGGTGCCGCTGGCCGTGGCAGTGTTGGTCACGCTGCCCGCGGCCACATCGGCCTCGCTGATGACATGGCTGCCGGTTTCGGGGATCTGCCGGGTTTCGCCCGGCGCGAGGATCGCCACAGTGCCGAAGGGGCTTCCAGCCAGCATCGGGTCTGTGACGGTGACGCCACGCAGGATGACGTTGCCGGCATTGTGGACCGAGAAACTGTAGACCAGCGTCTCGCCCAGGCTCATCGCGCCATCGCCATTGGCATCGTCATGGCGCGCGGACTTGACCAGCACCAGTTCGGCAGCCGGGTCCAGAGGCACGACCGTCGGCGCGTCGGTCGCGGGATCAGGGCCGGACAGGTCGCGCAGATCGGTGCGGTCGGGCCGAGTGCCTGAGACCAGCGCCTGATTGCTGACCAGCCCACGGTCGATATCGGCCTGGGTCAGCGCATAGGTGCCGGTCAGCTCGACCGTTGCCCCCACTGCCAGCTCGGCGACGGTCGTGCGCGGCAGCTCCATCCCCTCTTTCGGGTCGGTCAGCGTGACATTGACCAACCGCTGCTGCCCGGTATTGGTGATGCGGAAGGTATAGGTAACAACATCGCCGGGCTGCGCCGGATCGGACAGGGCGGCGCTGGCGGTCTTGACCAGATCCAGCCCGGTTTCGGCCTCGATCCGCGTCGGGGCCTCGGCGATCACGGCAAGCGATGCATTGGCCGCAGTGATGCGGATGCGGTTCACCAGATCGCTGCCATCGTCGATCTGCTCCTGCCCGACCGCATAGCTGGCCCGCCAGGTCCAGACCTCGCCCGGCGACAGCGTGTCATTGCCGTCGCCACGATCGACCGGGGTCGGCTGCAGCGTGGCGACAGGCACGCCATCCTGCCGCACCTGATCCTCCAGCGCGATACCGCGCAGCGTGGTCGTGCCAGTGTTCTCGAGGGTGATGGTATAGGCAATGACGCCGGCCTGTCCGATGAGCTCCTGATCGGCGACCTTCGTCACCGTCATCGCCGGATCCGTATCCAGCGGGGTTGTCGTTCCGGCCTCGCGGGTCAAAAGCTCGCCGTTCGGGGCATAGGCTTGCGCAGAAGCCTCGTTGGTGACAGAGCCCGCGTCGATATCGTCCTGGGTCAGCGGGTATTCGACCAGCACGCTCTGTTCCTGATCGGGTTCAAGTGCGCCGGTCTGCGCCACCACCCCGCCCAGCAGCGGATCGCTGATCTCGATGCCGTTCAAGGTAACGGTGCCGATATTTTGCACCACGAGCCGATAGACGATGTCATCGCCGAGCGAGATCCGCCCATCGCCATTGCTGTCCTGATAGGCGGCATCCTTGGTCAGGGTGAAATCGGCCTGCTGCTCCAGCGGCACCTCGGCAAAGGCCTGCTGCTCGGTCGCGCTGCCATTGGGGCGGGTGCCGGCGGCGTCGGCGAGGTTGTCGCGCGTGCCCTCGTCGATGTCGGATTGGCGCAGCACATAGCTGCGGCTCACCAGTTCGGTCGCGCCGGGGGCCATGCGGGCGATGGTCTGGTTCAGCGACAGAAGCGGGTCGCTGACCATCACGGGGGCCAGTGTCTCGGTCCCGGTATTCGTGACCTCCAGCACATAATCGATCCGGTCTCCGACATTCATCGTGCCGCTGCTGTCGGCATCGACATAGGTGCCGGTCTTCACCAGGCGCAGCGCGCCGACCGAGCCGAGATTGGTGCTGTGGCTGGCCTGATCGCTGATCTCGCCGCGATCGGGGGGCTGTGCGGTGACGGTCGCGTCGTTCGCCAGCGTGCCGCGATCGATATCCTCCTGCGTCAGCTCATAGCTGCCGGTGATGCTGCGATCGGTGTCGCCCGGCGCAATGCTGGCAACGGGCGAGCCGGTCACAGTCACCCCGGCCAGCGCATCGGTCAGCACGACATTGGTCAGCGTGACCGTGCCGGTGTTGGTGATGGCAAAGGCATAGACCATCTGGTCGCCGGCATTGGCCCGACCATTGCCGTCCTGATCGATGAAGGTGCCGGTCTTCACGAGATCGACCCCCTCGCGCCCGGTCAGCGGCAAGCTGGCGCTGGCGGGCGGGGCGATGACTGCAACATCATCGGGATCGCGGCCCGATGCGTTCGCGGTGTTGGTGATCTGGCCCGAGGGATCGTCCAGCTCGGCTTGTGTCAGGGTATGGCTGCGCACCAGGCTGCGGCTGTCGCCGGGTAGCAACTGGGCCAGCGTCAGCACTGGCGACGCGCCGAGCATCGGGTCGGTGATCTCGACGCCGCGCAGGGTCACGTTACCCGTATTGCGGACCGTCAGCGTATATTCAACCGCATCGCCGAGGCTGGCGACCCCGTCGCCATTCTGATCGACCAGCGTCGCACCCTTGGTCAGTTCAAGGGCTGGCGCGCCGGTCTGGGTCTGGTGACGCGCGGTCGCCGTGGCCGAGAGCGGGACCCCGTTGCCACCCGACGGGGGCGGAGGGGCGAAGGCGGTCGCGGTCGCGGTATTCGAGACCTCTCCGGCATCGATATCGGCCTGGGTGACCTGCCAGCTTCCGCTGCAGACCATGGTTTCGCCCGGCGCAAGCACCGCCAGAGGCGAGGGGCAGGCGAAATCGGCCAGCATCGGATCCAAGACGCGCAGGTCGCGCAGTGTCTGCGCCCCGTCATTTCGGGCGGTGACGGTAAAGGCGATCACGTCGCCCAGTGCCGCGCCGGCCGCAGGTTCGGCGGTCTTGGTCAGGCTCAGCGCCGGGGCCGCGTTGGATTGCGCCGTTGCGGTGGCGGGCGGCGAGGTGATCTCGGCCAGGCCGCCGCTGCCGTCGGCGATATTGCCGGTGGCCGTTGCGGTGTTAACCAGCTGGCCGCGATCCAGATCGGCCTGCGTCACCACATGGTCCAGATCGCAGGTCACGGTCTCGCCGATGGTCAGGGCGATGCCGGTGCCGGCGCTGCAGGTGATCGTCTCGCCGAGGGTCGCGTCATCGATGCGCAGCGGGCCGAAGATGTCGGTCTGCCCAGTGTTCCGCACGGTGAAGCGATAGGTGATGCTGTCGCCCGCGCCATAGGTCAGGCTGTCGCTGACCGTGCCGCCGGTCACGAACTGCTTGGTCAGGGTCAAGGCCGGATCGGCATCCGCCGGCACCGTCACCGAGGCCGGGGGCGACTGCACCGGGCCATTCGGTCCCTGTCCGGTGGCGATGGCGTTGTTGGTGACCGAGCCGGCCCGTGAATCGATCTCGGTCACGGTATAGGACGCCGTGCAGATCCGGGAATTGCCCGGCAGCAGGACGGAACCCGAGGGCAGGCACTCGATGCCGCCCGGGATCCTGTTGTCGCTGACGGTGATCGGCCCGCTGATCGTCTGGTTGCCGCTGTTCGTCACCTCGTAGCTGTAGTTGACGACGATGCCCTCGCCGAAGGCGCCGCTGTGATCCGAGCTTTTCACCAGCGTCAGGGCCGGGGACTGCACCGCCAGCATGATCAGTCTGTCCGTCGCGCTTTGCCCATCCGCGCGGGCGGTCGCGGTGTTGTCGATCTCGCCGCGATCCAGATCGGCCTGGGACACCCGCGAACTGGCGGTGCAGATCATCGAAGCGCCGGGCAGCAGGTTGCCCGCCGGGCAGACCGGGGTGGTCGTCAGACTGTCCTCGACCGTGACCGGCCCGGCAAGAGTCACGTTGCCGGTATTCGTCACCTCGAACTCATAGTTGATGATGCGCCCGAGACGGCTGTAGGTCGGGTCCTCCCCTGCGGCCAGGCGCTTGTCCAGCGACAGTCCGGGCTGGGCGGGCAGGGTCACGACAGTCGGCGTGTCGTTACCGGTGCCGCTGCCCGAGGTGTCCTCGACCGGGTCGCCATTCGCCGTCTGACCTCGGGCCAGAGCGGTGTTGGTCACGCGGCCGCGATCGATGTCTTCCTGCGTCAGCGCATAGCTGGCGCGCAGCGTCGCCGTCGTGCCGGGCGCAAGTTGAGCGACCGTGCCGACCAGCTGGGGACTCAGCGACGCATCGGTCACGTCGACCTGGCGCAGCGCCACATTGCCGGTATTGCTGACGGTGAAGACATAGTTGATCCGCTCGCCCGCATCCGCGCGGCCATTGCCGTTGGCATCGTCATGGCTGCCGGTCTTGACCAGCGCCAGACCCGGCTCTTGCTGGATCGTCACCTGCGCCGCATCCGACTGGGGGCTGGTCTCGGCGGTGTCGAAGCTGGCGGTATTGAGGATCGGGCTGCCCGCGTCGATCATCTCCTGGGTGATGTCATAGGGCAGGGTCCAGACCCAGATCTCGCCAAGCTCGATCAGGCCATTTCCATTGTCGCCGCTGGTCGGCGCGCCGGCAGGGATCAGCGGATCGCTGAGCACGGGGCTTGTCAGCGTGACATTGCCGGTATTCTCGGCCCGGACGGTGAAAGTGACCGTCTGCGGGGCCGAGACCGTGTTCGGGCTGACGGTCTTGCTGAGCGAGGCCGACGGACTGCGCGTGACCTGCGTGACCGCCTCGTCGGATTGCGGCTGGGTCTCGCTGCTGCTGAAGGTGGCGCTGTTGCTGATCGGCGTGCCCGCGTCAATCATTGCCTGCGTGACCTGGCGCGTGCCGGTCCAGACCCAGGTTTCGCCCACATCCAGCAAGCCGTTGCCATTGCCGTCGCCCGCCGGAGCCGCGAGGTCGGGCAGGCCGGGATCGGCGAGGCTGGGAGAGGTCAGGGTGACGTTGCCGGTATTCCTGACCGTGATCGTGTAGGTCAGCGGACCGGGTGCGCTGATGGTCGCGGCGCTGACGCTCTTGTCGATGCTGAAGCCGGGATTGCGACCCAGCACGGTCACGGCCTGCGCCGAATCCGGGCTGACGTTGTCGGCGCCGAAGGTGGCGGTATTGGTGATGGCGGTGCCGCGATCGATCATCGCCTGGGTGACGGTGAAGGGCATGGACCAGGTCCAGCTTTGCCCCGGCGCGAGGACCATCTGGCTGGCCGAGCAGACCGGCGCGGTCGCCGGAAGCACGACCGTGCCGCCGCTCGTGCTGTCCTGCGTCACCCGGTCGGTCAGGTCGCAGCCATTGATGCTGACATTGCCGGTATTGGTGACGGTGATGGCATAGTTCAGGATTCCGGGCGCATCGATGGCGGTCCGATCGACCTGCTTGCTGATGGCAAAGCGCTGGCGCTGCTCGATCTGCGAGGTGGCGCTGGCCTGCGCGGCATTCGCGGGCAAGCCGTCGGCGCTGGCGGTCACGGTGTTCACGATGGCACCACCGGCATCCAGATCGGCCTGGGTCACGCTATAGACGGCCGTGAACAAGCGGGTCTGGCCGGGGGCCAGCGACAGGCCCGTCGGATCGGGCGAGATGCTGCCGCTCGGCACCAGGCTGTCATTCAGCACCAGGTTTTGCAGCGTCACGTTGCCCGAATTCCGAACCGAGATCGTATAGTTCAGCGGCCCGACCGCCGAGACCGTCGGCTGGTCGACGGTCTTGGTCACGTTCAGCGCCGGCAGCGACTGGATCGTGGTCGAGGCATTGGCGCTGGCAGCCGGCGTCTGGCCCGAGGAGACGGTGACGCTGTTGCGGATCGTGCCGCCGGCATCGATCGCCGCCTGATTGACCGCATAGGTCGCCGCATAGGTCCAGCGCTCGCCGACGTTCAGAACGCCGTCGCCATTGCTGTCACCCGCGCTCAGCGTCGGCCCGCTGGTGGGGCGCGTCTCGGTGCCTCCCTGGGTGATCCGGTCGTCAAGCGCGATGCCGGTCAGGGCCACGTTCCCGGTATTCTCGACGGTGATCGTATAGGCCAGCGAACCGGGCGCGGCGATGCTGGTCCGATCGACAGACTTCAGCACCGACATGGCCGGCCCACGTGTGACCGTCGTGGTCGCAATATCGGTGCGGATCAGCGCGTTACCCCCGAAACTCGCGGCGGCGCGAACGGTGTTCACGATGTCAAAGCCCGTCGCCCCGGGGTTCGAGGGATCACCGGCATCGATGGCGGCCTGGGTCAGCGCATAGCTGGTGCCCAGAACCCAGACCTCGCCGACCCCCAGCTTCTGGTCGCCGCCCGTGTCGCCCGACGGCTGCGTCACCTGCGGTGAGGTTGCCCCGCCGGGCGCGGCCACGCGGTCGGTGATGGCGGCATAGGGCAGGTCCAGCGAGACATTGCCGTCATTGCGAATGGTGATCTGGTAGGTCAGCAGGCCGGGCGTCGCGGTCGTAACCGGGTCCACGGTTTTCTCGACCGAAAAAGCCGGGCTTTGGGTGATCTGAGTCCGCACCGAGCCCGAGACCGGGCTAGGCGTCTGCGTCGAGGTCATCGCAAATGTGTTTTCCAGCCGCGCGCCATTGTCGATCTGGGCCTGGGTCACGGTGAACACCGCCCGATATTGCCAGAACTCGCCGACATCGAGGATCTCGTCGCCGTTGCCATTGGCTGTCCGGGTCGGAACCGGGGCAGGGGCCAGCACGGTGCCGCCCTGATTGATGGTATCGGTGAAGGCCAACCCGGTCAGATCGGTATTCCCGACATTTTCGACGTCGATGGTATAGACCAGCGGTCCGGGCGCGGTGATCGAGCCGAGATTGACCGTCTTCGTAACCGACATCGCCGCCGCCTGGTTGACCAGCGTGGTCGCGGTGGCAAAGCGCCGCTCGGGGATCTGGTCAAAGCCGGTCTCGACGCGGTTGATGATCGGCTGGCCGGCATTGATCATCGCCTGCGTGACCGCGTAGGTCGCGGCATAGGTCCAGGTTTCGCCAACATCGAGGATCCCGTTGCCGTTGGTGTCGCCGCCGCTGCGGGTCGGGCCGGTTGTCGGCGGAACCGGGGCGGTCGAGCCGCGCTGGATCTGGTCGCTGATCGCCGGATTGGTCAGCGCGATGTTCCCGGTATTGGCGATGGTGATGGTATAGGCCAGCGTGCCGGGTGTGGTGATATTGGCCTGATTGACGGCCTTCGACAGGGTATAGGCCGGCTGGCGGACCATATTGACGACGGCGGTATCAACCCGCGGCGTCGGGCTTTGCACCGTTGTGACCGAGACCGAGTTGCTGAGCCTGCGCCCGTCATCCAGATCGGCCTGCGTGACGGGATAGCTGGCGGTGTAGGTCCAGGTTTCGCCCACATCCAGCTGGGTGTTGCCGTTCGTGTCGCCGCTGCTCAGCGTGGGGGTCAGGGTGACGGTCGTGCCATTGCCGCGCGTCAGCGTGTCGGCAAGGCTGACGCCGGTCAGGGTGACGTTGCCCTCGTTCCGGACGGTGATGGTGAAGCTGGCCGGGCCGGGTGCGCTGACGCTGGTCGCCCCGGCGGTCTTGGTGACCGAGAAGGCGGGCGAGGCGGCAAGCGTCGTCGTGGCTGTGGCACTTTGTCCGCTGGCGCCCGGCGTGGTGCTGGCTACAGTGGCGGTGTTCAGCAGGTTGGCGCCATTGTTGATGTCGGCCTGGGTGACGGTGTAGCTGGCCGAATAGACCCAGGTTTCGCTGACATCGAGGCGGCCGTTCGAATTGGTATCACCCGAGACGCGCGTGGTGGCGGGCGTCGCGCGGCTGGTGCCGCCCTGGGTGACGGCATCGGTGAGGGCGATGCCGTTCAGCGTGACATTGCCGCGGTTGGCGACGCGGATGTCATAGGTGATGACCTGACCGGCGGCGGTGGCGGTGGTCTGCGCCGTGGTCTTGGTGATCGACATGGCCGGGCTGGCGCTGATCGCGGTGGTGGCGGTGGCGACCTGCGGCGTGGTGATCTGGGTCGTGCGCACCGACACGCTGTTCAGGATGCTGTTGCCATTGTCGATATTGGCCTGCGTCGCCGCATAGGTGGCGCGGTAGACCCAGCTTTCGCCCACATCGAGGCTGTTGTTGCTGTTCGTGTCGCCGGAAACATAGGCCGGTGCCGGCGTGGCCAGCGTCGTGCCCTGCTGGGTCACGGTGTCGGTCAACGCCAAGCCGGTCAGCGGAATGTTCCCGGTATTGCGGACGGTAATGTTGTAGGTCAGCGTGCCCGGCGCCGTGATCGAGGTCGGCGAGACGGTCTTCTCGACCGTCATCTGCGGGTTGTCGAGCGTGTTGGTGAAGGTGCAGGTGATCAGCCGGTTGGTCGACCCGGTCGGCAGGTTGGTCAGCGTGACACCGGTGCTGAGGCTCGAGCTGACCCCGCTCAGGTTGCCGTCGCTGGCGACGCAGGCAAGGTTGGTCAGCTGCCAGCCGGCCAGCGCGCTTTCGCGGATGTTGATGGTGCCGCCGGCATAGGTGCGGATGATCTCGCTGGTGCTGGTGCTGTTGGCGCCGGTCAGGGTGAAGCTGGCCGGGAAGGCGGTGGCGGTGCCGCCGCTTTGGGTCGTGGTGAAGGCGAAATTGGTCGTGGCGGCGGCGGGATTCGCGGATTTGACGATGCGGATGGCGTTGACCGGCGAGATCCTTGCATAGACGCAGAAAACGGTCGTCGCCCGTTCCGGCACGTCGTAATAGACCGCGCCCTGACGGGTCGGCGCGGCGGGACAGACCCCGTCCGGGGCCGGCGCGACGCCGCCGACATTCAGCGTGTAGGCATTGCCATCCGAGGCGATGAACGCGGCAGTTCCGGCCTCGCTTACGGCCGAAAGGGTGATCCGATCATAGCAATCGGTGATCTGCGGGCCATAGACGCAGTTGCCGCTGTTCGGGGTCTCGTGCTTGCTGATCGTATAGGGCAGGGCCGGGCTGCCCATGACCGACAAGAGCAGGTTCGAGGTGATGGTCGGACCGGCGGCAGGGCCGCCAGTGCCCGCAAAGACCGGGTTGTTGAAATCGGTGATGATGGCGACGGGCACGAATTGTCCGGGCGTGAAGGCTCCCGGTTGTGTCGGCGCGATCTGGACGCCGCTGCTGGCGGTCGGCTGGCCGCAATTGGTGCCGGAGTTCGCGTTGGGGTTGCCATAGCGGAACCCGACTGCCGAGGTTGCATAGCCCTGCTGGGGATAGAAGACGCTGCAATAGAGGGTGGTGAGGTTCGAGGTGACATTCTCGACGCGCCCGCGGATGTCGCTGATCGATTGCGCGCCTGCGGTTCCGGCAAGGGAAATCAGTAGAAGAGTAATGCAGAGCCTGATGAATCCCGACATTTTTCCCTGGCCTCGGTCGCGGGGACCTGAACGCGAGGAAAGTCAGGCCCGGTATAAATTCACGCGGCTCGACCAGATCACCGGTCGCTCCTCGCGCAGTCGAAAATTTGCCAGGAGCGCAATGCCTGCTCCTGCCAGTTGTCCGGCGGTGAAGCCGTCGGTCCTCGGGGGATGCCCTCGGAATCGTGGTTAACCATAGGTTGTGCCGAGCGGGGGGGATAGTGCAGCTGCATGATCTGCAGAATTAACTCTCTGGTTGTGGCAAATCGGACAAAAGGTCGGTCGCGAATCGATCTAATGGGCAATCGGTCCCGGGCTGGCTGACCGTCCGATCCCCGCCGGCGTCAAGCGCCAAGGACCAGCGGCGGTCAGCTGGCCCGCACCATCGAGGATGCAGGCGCGGCACCTGATTCCCGGCCGGTGATCGCGCGTTGCAGGGGCCTTGCCGCAGAGGTCCCGGACCCGGCCTTTCCCCGCTTGACGTCCCCCGCGCCAAACCCTATCAGGGCCGAACCGCAGGGGTATAGCTCAGTTGGTAGAGCATCGGTCTCCAAAACCGAGGGTCGTGGGTTCGAGTCCCCCTGCCCCTGCCAGGTCTCTTTCCGCGTCGCATCGGACGGCCTGTCCGGCCACGTTGACCTGATGCGCCGGCGGGCGTATCGGGGCTGATGCTGTCCCAGAAAGCCCGCTACGCCTTTCATGCCATGACCTATCTTGCCCGCAAGGGCGAGCCGGCATCGGTTGCCGAGATTGCCGCGTCCGAGGGGATGCCGGCGAAGTTTCTGGAACAGGTGATGGCCGCGCTGAAGGCTGGCGGGCTGGTGGCCTCGCGGCGCGGGGCAGGGGGCGGCTATCGGCTGGCCCGGCCTGCCGTCGAGATAAGTTTTGCCGCCATCATGCGCTGCATCGACGGACCCTTGGCTCTGGCCCCCTGTGCCAGCCAGCACGCCTATGGCCCCTGCGCCGATTGCAAGACCCCCGAGGCCTGCGAGATTCGGCAGGTGCTGATCTCGGTGCGCGATACGACCGCGTTGCTGTTGGAAGGCACATCGCTGGCCGAGATGATCGGCGGGCGGAAGATCTCGTTCATCTGATCCTGACTGCCTGTTTTTCAGGCAGGGGCTGCAATTCAGCGCCTGAGAAAGAGCATTATCCTACCATGCCGATAGGAATTATGGATTTATCTGCCAAATCTCACGGGAGAGAGAGATGGAAGATTCGTTTCTGCTGTTCGCGCTGGTCGGCTTTCTGGCCCAGATCGTCGATGGCGCCTTGGGCATGGCCTATGGTGTGGTGTCCTCCTCGGTGCTGCTCAGCTTTGGCGTGACGCCCGCGGCAGCCTCGGCGGCGGTCCATGCGGCCGAGTGCTTTACCACCGGCGCCAGCGCCGCCAGCCATGTCTGGCATCGCAACGTCAACTGGCGGCTGTTCTGGGCGCTGATGCCCGCCGGCGTGCTGGGCGGGGTGCTGGGCGCCTATCTGCTGACCAGCTTCGACGCCGGCTTCATGCGTCCGATCGTCGCGGGCTATCTGGGGATCATGGGCCTCTATATCCTCTGGCGCGCCTATCACTATCCCGACCAGTATCGCGAGCATTCGCGCGGTTTTGCCGGCGGGCTTGGCGTGGTCGGCGGCTTCATGGACGCCGCGGGCGGCGGCGGCTGGGGGCCGGTGGTTTCGACCGGGCTGCTGGGCACGGGCGGCGCTCCGCGTCCGGTGATCGGCACCGTCAACACCGCCGAGTTCTTCCTGACACTCGCGGTTTCGGTAGCCTTCCTTGGCGCACTTCTGACCGGGCATTGGCAAAGCGAAGAGGGGCTGGCTGGGCATGGCAGTGCCATACTTGGCCTGATCGTCGGCGGGCTGATCGCCGCACCGCTGGCCGGCTATGTCATCCGCGTCATTCCGCACCGGGTCCTGCTGGTCATCGTCGGGCTGCTGATCTGCGCCCTGTCGATCTATCAGACCTCGCGTCTGCTGTGATCCCCGTGATCGTGCCTCGCGGCTCAGCGCCAGGGTTGAAAGCCGCGCGCGAAGGCGCTATCTGACCGCCTGCACGTCCAAAGGAGCCGCTCAGTGGCCAACCCAGTCCAGTTCATCGCGCAGGTGCGCGCCGAGGCCGCCAAGATCACCTGGCCCACGCGCCGCGAGGTCGTCACCACCACCATCATGGTGCTGATCATGGCCGCGCTGACCAGCGTGTTCTTCTTTCTGGTCGACCTGATCATCCGGTTCGGCCTGACCGAAGGCCTGAAGGCGATCACCGGCTAACAGGGGCTTGCATTCGCGCGCTGCCGGGTCTATGCCCTTGCGACCTGCCCGGAACGCGGCGTGCATCGATTCGGTATGCGCGCCGATTTCAATTTTGTCGGGCAAAAAGAATTCAACGGGTTGGCTTGGTGTGTGTGCGCCGCGCCCTTCAAGATCGGGGACCGATACAGACATGGCAAAGCGTTGGTACTCCGTCAGCGTCCTGTCGAACTTCGAGAAAAAGGTCGCCGAGGCGATCCGTCAGGCCGTGGCCGAAAAGGGTCTGGAAGAACTGATCGACGAAGTTCTGGTGCCGACCGAGGAAGTGATCGAGATTCGCCGCGGCAAGAAGGTGACCTCCGAGCGTCGCTTCATGCCCGGCTATGTGCTGGTTCACATGGACATGTCGGACCGCACCTATCACCTGGTGAACTCGATCAACCGCGTGACCGGGTTCCTGGGTGCGCAGGGCAAGCCGATGCCGATGCGCGATGACGAGGTGAACACCATCCTCCACCGCACCAGCGATGGCGAGAAGGCCGCGCCGCGCAACCTGATCCGCTTCGACGTGGGCGAGACGGTGAACGTGACCGATGGTCCGTTCGAAGGATTTTCGGGCATGGTGGAAGAGGTCGACGAGATTTCGTCGCGCATCAAGGTCACAGTGTCGATCTTTGGCCGGCCGACGCCGGTCGAACTGGAATTCACGCAGGTCTCCAAGACCGCGTGATGTCGCTGCGGGAGGTTTCGGTCCTTCGGGATACGGGCCGCACCGCTAAATCGGCCCCTCGGGGTCTGATGAAGAAGGAGAGGGCCAGATGGCCAAGAAAATCGTCGGCAGCCTGAAGCTGCAAATCAAGGCGCAGGAAGCGACCCCTTCGCCCCCGGTCGGCCCGGCTCTGGGTCAGCGCGGGATCAACATCATGGAATTCTGCAAGGCGTTCAATGCCCGCACGCAGGAAATGACCAAGGGTTCGCCCGTCCCGGTGGTGATCACCTATTACCAGGACAAGTCGTTCACCTTCGAGACCAAGACCTCGCCGGCCTCCTACCTGCTGAAGCAGGCCGCTGGCCTGAAGCCGGTCGGCAAGCGCAACCGCGCCAAGGGTTCGGACAAGCCGGGCCGCACGGTTGCCGGCACCGTCACCGTCAAGCAGGTGCGCGAGATCGCCGAAGCCAAGATGAAAGACCTGTCGGCCAATGACGTCGATCAGGCGATGAAGATCATCCTGGGCTCGGCCCGCTCGATCGGTATCGAGGTGAAAGGCTAAGCCATGGCAAAGATCGCAAAGAAAAAAGCCGCCGCCCGCGCCGCTTTCGACGGCAAGTCGAACCTGTCGGTCGCCGATGCGGTGAAACTGGTCAAGGACAACGCCACCGCGAAATTCGACGAGACCGTCGAGATCGCGATGAACCTGGGCGTTGACCCGCGCCATGCCGACCAGATGGTCCGCGGCGTCGTCACGCTGCCCGCCGGCACCGGCAAGGACGTTCGCGTCGCCGTGTTCGCCCGTGGCCCCAAGGCTGACGAAGCCAAGGCTGCCGGTGCGGATATCGTTGGCGCCGAAGACCTGATGGAAAGCATCCAGGGCGGCAAGATCGACTTCGATCGCTGCATCGCCACGCCGGACATGATGGCGCTGGTTGGCCGTCTGGGCAAGATCCTGGGCCCGCGCAACCTGATGCCGAACCCGCGCGTCGGCACGGTGACGATGGACGTGAAAGCGGCCGTCGAAGCTGCCAAGGGCGGTGAAGTCCAGTTCAAGGCCGAGAAGGCCGGCGTCGTCCATGCCGGCATCGGCAAGGTGTCGTTCAGCGCCGACAAGCTGGCCGAGAACCTGCGCGCCTTTGTCGAGGCTGTCGGCCGTGCCAAGCCCACGGGCGCGAAAGGGACCTACATGAAAAAGGTCTCGATCAGCTCGACCATGGGCCCGGGCGTGTCGGTCGATATCGCCGACGCCACCGGCAACTGAGGAATTTCGCCGGCGCCCGCGTGAACGGGGGCCGGCGGATGACGGGGCCAGACCATCGGCCTCGTCCTGTCCGAGACGGAGGGTGCGGGGAAACCTGCTTAATGTCCTTCCTGAGATGGGGAAAAGCATTTTTCCGAGGTTCGCCTCGGGCGATCTTGACCCTACGGACCCGAACCTGCCCGCTCGCGGGTGGGAAAAGTGAGAGCTGGGGGGGAACCCCCAAATTGGAGTGAAACCGTGGATAGAGCACAGAAAGAACAGCTGGTCGAGGAACTCGGCCAGATCTTTGAAAGCTCTGGCGTCGTGGTGGTTGCCCACTACGAGGGGATGACGGTTGCGCAGATGCAAGACCTTCGCACGCGTATGCGTGAAGAAGGTGGCGCGGTGCGCGTTGCCAAGAACAAGCTCGCCAAGATCGCCCTGGAAGGTAAGCCTTGCGCCAGCATCGCCGACTACCTGACGGGCATGACCGTGCTCACCTATTCGGAAGACCCCGTGGCTGCTGCCAAGGTCGCCGACAAATACGCCAAGGATAACGAGAAATTCGTCATCCTCGGCGGTGCAATGGGTGACACGGCGCTTGATCCGGCCGGTGTGAAAGCCGTGGCCGCCATGCCGTCGCGCGAGGAGCTTATCGCTTCGATCGTGGCCAGCATTGGCGCCCCTGCCTCGAACATCGCCGGTGCGATTGGCGCGCCTGCCTCGAACATCGCAGGCATCCTCACGACTCTGGAAGAGCGCGAAGCTGCCTGAGGCAAACCTTATCCCGTCGTGGGGTTGAAACCCGACGTTGGAACACCTTTATGAGAGAACGGAAAAATGGCTGATCTGAAAAAACTCGCCGAAGAAATCGTGGGCCTGACCCTGCTGCAAGCCCAGGAACTGAAAACCATCCTGAAAGACGAATACGGCATCGAGCCCGCCGCTGGTGGCGCCGTCATGATGGCCGGCCCGGCTGCTGGTGCTGCCGAAGCCGCTGAAGAGAAAACCGAATTCGACGTCGTCCTGACCGATGCCGGCGCCAACAAGATCAACGTGATCAAGGAAGTGCGCGCCATCACCGGTCTTGGCCTGAAAGAAGCCAAGGACCTGGTCGAAGCCGGTGGCAAAGTCAAAGAAGCTGCTGCCAAGGACGAAGCCGAAGAGCTGAAGAAGAAGCTCGAAGCGGCTGGCGCCAAGGTCGAGCTGAAGTAATCGACCCTTCGGTCGGTAGATTTAGGCAGGGTCCGGGGCTTCCCCGGTCCCTGCCGAACCTGTCTTGAAGGGCGGTTTGGGCCAGGGGGCCGAAACGCAGACCTTCCTTCAGGGCAAGTTCAAGGTTCGGGAGCCGCGCGGTGGGACGGGCGGCATGAATGGGACCTTACCCCCTGCATTCGTATGCCGCATCCGGGGGACCCGACCCGGATCGCGCGCGAAGACGAAAGGTGACACGACCCCATGGCGCAAGCTTATGTCGGCCAGAAGCGCATCCGGCGCTATTACGGCAATATCCGTGAAGTTCTCGAAATGCCGAACCTCATCGAGGTTCAGAAGTCCAGCTATGATCTGTTCCTGAATTCGGGCGACGGCGCCCAGCACCAGGATGGTGACGGCATCCAGGGCGTTTTCCAATCGGTCTTTCCGATCAAGGACTTCAACGAGACCGCCACGCTGGAATTCGTGAAGTACGAGCTGGAAAAGCCGAAATACGATGTCGAGGAGTGCCAGGCCCGCGACATGACCTATGCCGCGCCGCTGAAAGTGACGCTGCGTCTCATCGTGTTCGATGTCGATGAAAACACCGGCGCCAAGTCGGTCAAGGACATCAAGGAACAGGATGTCTACATGGGCGACATGCCCCTGATGACCCAGAACGGGACGTTCATCGTGAACGGCACCGAGCGCGTCGTCGTGTCGCAGATGCACCGCAGCCCCGGCGTGTTCTTCGACCATGACCGCGGCAAGACCCATTCCTCGGGCAAGCTGCTGTTCGCCTGCCGCATCATTCCCTATCGCGGCTCGTGGCTGGACTTCGAGTTCGACGCCAAGGACCTGGTCTTCGCGCGCATCGACCGCCGCCGCAAACTGCCGGTGACGACGCTGCTCTATGCGCTTGGCATGGACCAGGAGGGCATCATGGATGCCTTCTACGACACCGTCGACTATAACCTGCAGCGTGCCGGCAAGGGCAAGGAGGGCGGCTGGGTCACGCGCTTCTTCCCCGAGCGCGTGCGCGGCACCCGTCCGTCCTATGATCTGGTCAATGCCGATACCGGCGAGGTCATCACCAAGGCCGGCGAGAAGGTCACGCCGCGCCTGGTCAAGAAGCTGCTGGAATCGGGCGAGCGGGTGAACCTGCTTGTCCCGTTCGAGCGCATCGTCGGCCGTTTCGTCGCCAAGGATATCATCAACGAGGCGAACGGCCTGATCTATGCCGAAGCCGGCGACGAGATCACTGCGGAATACAACAAGGACGGCGAACTGTCGGGCGGCCTGCTGAAGGTGCTGCTGGACAATGATGTCGACTCGATCCCGGTCCTCGACATCGACCACGTCAATGTCGGGCCCTATATCCGCAACACCATGGCGGCCGACAAGAACATGGGCCGCGATGGCGCGCTGATGGACATCTATCGCGTCATGCGCCCGGGCGAGCCGCCCACCGTGGAAGCCGCGAGCGCGCTGTTCAACAGCCTGTTCTTCGACAGCGAGCGCTATGACCTCTCGGCCGTTGGCCGGGTGAAGATGAACATGCGCCTCGATCTGGACGCGCCGGACACGCAGCGCACTCTGCGCCACGAGGATATCGTGGCCTGTGTGCGCGGCCTGGTGGAACTGCGCGACGGCAAGGGCGAGATCGACGATATCGACCATCTGGGCAACCGCCGGGTCCGCTCGGTCGGCGAACTGATGGAAAACCAGTATCGCGTCGGTCTGCTGCGCATGGAGCGTGCCATCCGCGAGCGCATGTCGGGCGTCGAGATCGACACCGTCATGCCGCAGGACCTGATCAACGCCAAGCCGGCGGCGGCTGCCGTCCGCGAATTCTTCGGCTCCTCGCAGCTGTCGCAGTTCATGGACCAGACCAACCCGCTGTCCGAAGTGACGCACAAGCGTCGTCTCTCGGCCCTCGGGCCGGGCGGTCTGACGCGCGAGCGTGCAGGCTTCGAGGTTCGCGACGTTCACCCGACCCATTACGGCCGGATGTGCCCGATCGAAACGCCGGAAGGCCAGAACATCGGCCTGATCAACTCGCTGGCTACCTTTGCCCGCGTGAACAAGTATGGCTTCATCGAAACCCCGTACCGCAAGGTGATCGAGGGCAAGGTGACTGACGACGTGGTCTACATGTCCGCGACCGAGGAAATGCGTCACACCGTGGCGCAGGCCAACGCGCAGCTGGATGCCGACGGCAAGTTCGTGAACGAGCTGGTCAGCACCCGCCAGGCGGGCGACTTCATGCTGAACCCGGTGGATGCGGTCGATCTGATCGACGTGTCGCCGAAACAGCTGGTCTCGGTCGCTGCCGCGCTGATCCCGTTCCTTGAAAACGACGACGCCAACCGCGCTCTGATGGGCTCGAACATGCAGCGTCAGGCCGTGCCCCTTCTGCGGGCCGAGGCGCCGTTCGTCGGCACCGGCATGGAAGCCATCGTGGCCCGCGACTCGGGTGCTGCCATCATGGCGCGCCGGGGCGGGGTGATCGACCAGGTCGACGCGCAGCGTATCGTTGTGCGCGCGACCGAGGATCTGGGCGCGGGTGATGCCGGCGTGGACATCTATCGTCTGCGCAAGTTCAAGCGGTCGAACCAGTCCTCGACCATCAACCAGCGTCCGCTGATCAAGGTCGGCGAGCGGGTGCAGAAGGGTCAGGTCATCGCTGACGGTCCCTCGACCGATCAGGGCGAACTGGCCATCGGCCGCAACGTGGTCGTCGCCTTCATGCCCTGGAACGGCTACAACTACGAGGACTCGATCCTGATCTCGGAACGGATCCACCGCGACGACGTGTTCACCTCGATCCATATCGACGAATACGAAGTGGCGGCCCGTGACACCAAGCTTGGGCCCGAGGAGATCACCCGCGACATCCCGAACGTCGGTGAAGAGGCGCTGCGCAACCTCGACGAGGCTGGCATCGTCTATATCGGCGCCGAGGTCGGACCGGGTGACATCCTGGTCGGCAAGATCACTCCGAAGGGCGAAAGCCCGATGACGCCGGAAGAAAAGCTTCTGCGCGCCATCTTCGGCGAAAAGGCGTCTGACGTGCGCGATACCTCGCTGCGTCTGCCGCCGGGTGCTTACGGCACGATCGTCGAGGTGCGGGTGTTCAACCGCCACGGCATCGACAAGGACGAGCGCGCGCTGCAGATCGAGCGCGAGGAAGTCGAGCGTCTGGCGCGTGACCGTGACGACGAACAGGCGATCCTGGACCGCAACATCTATGCGCGTCTGAAATCGCTGATCCTCGGCAAGGTCGCGGTGAAGGGCCCGAAAGGCGTGAAGGCCAATTCGGACATCACCGAGGAGCTGCTGGACACGCTGAGCCGTGGCCAGTGGTGGCAGTTGGCCGTCAGCGAGGAAGACATCGCCAAGGAAGTCGAGGCGCTGAACCAGCAATACGACAACCAGAAGAAGGCGCTGGAAGCCCGCTTCGAGGACAAGGTCGAGAAGGTCCGTCAGGGCGACGACCTGCCGCCGGGCGTGATGAAGATGGTCAAGGTGTTCGTGGCGGTGAAGCGCAAGCTTCAGGCCGGGGACAAGATGGCCGGTCGTCACGGCAACAAGGGTGTGGTCTCGAAGGTCGTGCCGATGGAAGACATGCCGTTCCTCGCGGACGGCACGCCGGTCGACCTGGTGCTGAACCCTCTGGGCGTGCCCTCGCGGATGAATGTCGGGCAGATCCTCGAAACCCACATGGGCTGGGCCAGCCGCGGTCTTGGCATCAAGATCGACGAGGCGCTGGAAGATTATCGCCGCAATGGCGACATGAACCCGGTCCGTGAGGCGATGAAGATCGGCTATGGCGATCAGCTTTATGCCGAGACCTTTGAAGGCATGGATGACGACACCCTGGTCGAGCACGCCAATACCGTGCGCGCCGGTGTGCCGATCGCCACGCCAGTCTTTGACGGCGCCAAGGAGGCTGACGTGAACGACGCGCTGACGCGTGCCGGTTTCGACACCTCAGGCCAGTCCATCGTCTTCGACGGCCGCACTGGCGAGCAATTCGCCCGCCCGGTCACCGTCGGGATGAAGTATGTCCTGAAGCTGCATCACCTTGTCGATGACAAGATGCACGCCCGCTCGACCGGCCCGTACTCGCTTGTGACCCAGCAGCCGCTGGGTGGTAAGGCGCAGTTCGGTGGTCAGCGTCTGGGTGAGATGGAGGTCTGGGCTCTGGAAGCTTACGGCGCCGCCTATACCCTGCAGGAAATGCTGACGGTCAAGTCGGACGACGTTGCCGGCCGGACGAAGGTGTATGAATCCATCGTCAAGGGCGAAGACAACTTCGAGGCCGGCGTGCCCGAAAGCTTCAACGTGCTGGTCAAGGAGGTCCGGGGTCTGGGCCTCAACATGGAACTCCTGGATGCGGAGGAGGAGGAATAGCCGGCTCTGGTTCCGTGGTGGGGTGAAACCCCACCCTACGCCACCCGGTAGGGTGGGGTTCTACCCCACCTTTCCCTCTCTCCTTCCGCGCCGATTCATAGGATTTGATAATGAACCAGGAACTCGCCACCAACCCGCTGAACCCGCTGGCCCCGCCGCGGCAGTTCGACGAAATCAAGATCTCGCTCGCCTCGCCGGAAGAAATTCTGGCCTGGTCCTTCGGCGAGGTCAAAAAGCCTGAAACCATCAACTACCGCACGTTCAAGCCCGAGCGTGACGGTCTGTTCTGCGCGCGCATCTTTGGCCCGATCAAGGATTACGAATGCCTCTGCGGCAAGTATAAGCGCATGAAGTATCGCGGCCTCGTCTGCGAGAAATGCGGCGTTGAAGTCACGCTGCAAAAGGTCCGCCGCGAGCGCATGGGCCATATCGAACTGGCCGCGCCGGTCGCACATATCTGGTTCCTGAAGTCGCTGCCGTCGCGCATCGGCCTGATGCTGGACATGACCCTGCGCGATCTCGAGCGGATCCTCTATTTCGAGAACTACGTCGTCATCGAGCCGGGCCTGACCGATCTCAGCTATGGTCAACTGCTGACCGAGGAAGAATTCCTCGATGCGCAGGACCAGTTCGGCGCCGACGCCTTCACCGCCGATATCGGCGCCGAGGCGATCCGCACCATGCTGGCCAACATTGATCTGGAATCGACCGCCGACCAGCTGCGCGAAGAGCTGAAGGAAGCCACCGGCGAACTGAAGCCGAAGAAGATCATCAAGCGGCTGAAGATCGTCGAGTCGTTCCTCGAGTCGGGCAACCGGCCCGAGTGGATGGTGCTGACCGTGATCCCGGTCATCCCGCCGGAACTGCGTCCGCTGGTTCCGCTGGATGGCGGTCGGTTCGCCACCTCGGACCTGAACGACCTCTATCGCCGGGTGATCAACCGCAACAACCGCCTGAAGCGGTTGATCGAGCTGCGTGCGCCCGACATCATCGTGCGCAACGAAAAGCGGATGCTGCAGGAATCGGTCGATGCGCTGTTCGACAACGGCCGTCGCGGCCGGGTCATCACCGGCAACAACCGCCGTCCGCTGAAATCGCTCAGCGACATGCTGAAGGGCAAGCAGGGCCGCTTCCGCCAGAACCTTCTGGGCAAGCGGGTCGACTTCTCGGGCCGTTCGGTCATCGTGACCGGCCCGGAACTGAAGCTGCACCAGTGCGGTCTGCCGAAGAAGATGGCGCTCGAGCTGTTCAAGCCCTTCATCTATTCGCGTCTGGAGGCCAAGGGCCTGTCTTCGACCGTGAAGCAGGCGAAGAAGCTGGTCGAGAAAGAGCGTCCGGAAGTCTGGGACATTCTTGACGAGGTGATCCGCGAACACCCGGTCCTTCTGAACCGCGCGCCGACGCTGCACCGTCTCGGCATCCAGGCGTTTGAACCGATCCTGATCGAGGGCAAGGCGATCCAGCTGCACCCGCTGGTCTGCTCGGCCTTCAACGCCGACTTCGACGGCGACCAGATGGCCGTGCACGTTCCGCTGTCGCTTGAAGCGCAGCTGGAAGCGCGCGTCCTGATGATGTCGACGAACAACGTTCTGTCGCCCGCCAACGGCGCGCCGATCATCGTTCCCTCGCAGGACATGATCCTTGGTCTCTATTACGTGTCGATGATGCGTGAGGGGATGAAGGGTGAAGGCATGGTCTTCACCTCGCCCGACGAGGTCGATCACGCCCTTGCCGCCGGCGAGGTGCATCTGCACGCCAAGATCACCGCGCGCCTGAAGCAGATCGATCAGGACGGCAACGAGGTCATGCAGCGCTTTGAAACGACGCCCGGCCGCATCCGGCTTGGCACGCTTCTGCCGCTGAACGCCAAGGCGCCCTTCGAGCTGGTCAACCGCCTGCTGCGCAAGAAGGACGTGCAGCACGTCATCGACACGGTCTATCGCTACTGCGGCCAGAAAGAGGCGGTGATCTTCAGCGACAAGATCATGGGTCTCGGCTTCCGCGAAGCCTTCCGTGCCGGCATCAGCTTCGGCAAGGACGACATGGTTGTTCCCGACAACAAGTGGGACATCGTCGGCGAAGTGCAGGAGCAGGTGAAAGAGTTCGAACAGCAGTATCTGGACGGTCTCATCACCCAGGGCGAGAAGTACAACAAGGTTGTGGACGCCTGGTCGAAGTGCAACGACCGCGTGACGGATGCCATGATGTCGACGATTTCGGCCACCAAGAAGGACGCCGAAGGCGCCGAGCTGGAGCCGAACTCGGTCTACATGATGGCGCATTCCGGCGCGCGGGGTTCGGTCAGCCAGATGAAGCAGCTGGGCGGGATGCGCGGGTTGATGGCCAAGCCCTCGGGCGAGATCATCGAGACGCCGATCATCTCGAACTTCAAGGAAGGTCTGACCGTTCTTGAATACTTCAACTCGACCCACGGCGCCCGGAAGGGTCTGTCGGATACCGCGTTGAAGACCGCGAACTCGGGTTATCTGACCCGTCGTCTGGTCGACGTGGCCCAGGACTGCATCGTGCGCGAGCATGATTGCGGCACCGACCGCGCCATCACCGCGACCGCAGCCGTCAATGACGGCGAGGTCATCTCGCCCCTGGGCGAGCGGGTGCTGGGCCGGACCGCAGCGGATGACGTTCTGGTTCCGGGGACGGACGAGATCATCGTCCGCGCTGGCGACCTGATCGACGAGCGCAAGGCCGACGAGATCGAGTCCTCGGGCGTGCAGTCGGTGCGGATCCGGTCCGCCCTGACCTGCGAGGCCGAGGATGGCGTCTGCGCCATGTGCTATGGCCGCGACCTGGCCCGTGGCACGCTGGTCAATATCGGCGAGGCGGTCGGCATCATCGCCGCACAGTCCATCGGCGAACCTGGCACGCAGCTGACGATGCGGACCTTCCACATCGGCGGCATCGCGCAGGGTGGGCAGCAGTCCTTCACCGCGGCGAACCAGGAAGGCACGGTCTCGTTCGTGAACGAGAACCTGCTGGAAAACGCCTCGGGCGAGCTGATCGTGATGGCGCGCAACATGCAGCTGCACATCAAGAACGCCCAGGGCGAGTCGGTGGTGAACCACAAGCTGTTCTACGGCTCGAAACTGTTCGTGCGCGAAGGCGACAAGGTCGTCCGTGGCCAGAAGATGTTCGAATGGGACCCCTATACCCTGCCGATCATCGCCGAGAAGGCCGGGACCGCGCGCTTCGTCGACCTGCTCTCGGGCCTTTCGGTCCGCGACGAGACCGACGATGCGACGGGCATGACCCAGAAGATCGTGACCGACTGGCGCTCGGCGCCCAAGGGCAGCGATCTGAAGCCGGAAATCATCATCATGGATGAGAACGGCGAGCCGGTGCGCAACGACCAAGGCAACCCGGTCAGCTATCCGATGTCGGTGGACGCGATCCTCTCGATCGAAGACGGTCAGGAGATCAAGGCCGGCGACGTAGTCGCCCGTATCCCGCGCGAAGGCGCCCGGACCAAGGACATCACCGGGGGTCTTCCCCGCGTGGCGGAACTGTTCGAGGCCCGTCGCCCCAAGGATCACGCGATCATCGCGGAAATCGATGGCTATGTGCGGTTCGGCAAGGACTACAAGAACAAGCGCCGCATCACCATCGAGCCGTCGGAAGAGGGCCGCGAGGCCGTCGAGTACATGGTGCCGAAAGGCAAGCACATCCCGGTGCAGGAAGGCGACTTCGTGCAGAAGGGTGACTACATCATGGACGGCAACCCGGCGCCGCATGACATCCTGCGCATCATGGGGATCGAGGCTCTGGCCGACTATCTCATCGACGAGGTGCAGGACGTCTATCGACTGCAGGGCGTGAAGATCAACGACAAGCACATCGAGGTGATCGTTCGCCAGATGCTGCAGAAGATCGAGATCCTCGACAGCGGCGATACCACGCTGCTGAAGGGCGAGCATGTCGACCGCGACGAGTTCGAGGAAGAGAATGCCAAGATCGAGGCCAAGGGCGGCAAACCCGCCTCGGGCGAGCCGGTGCTTCTGGGGATTACCAAGGCATCGCTGCAGACCCGCAGCTTCATCTCGGCGGCATCGTTCCAGGAAACGACCCGTGTGCTGACCGAGGCCGCCGTTCAGGGCAAGCGCGACAAGCTGGTCGGGCTGAAGGAAAACGTCATCGTCGGCCGGCTGATCCCGGCCGGGACCGGTGGCGCCACCGCCCGCGTGCGCCGCATCGCCTCGGAACGCGACCAGGAGGTGATCGAAGCCCGCCGCGCCGAAGCCGAGGCCGCCGCCGCCCTGGCCGCGCCGACCCCGGAAGAGGTCATCGACGTGGCCTTCGAGGATGTCTCGAGCAAGGAGTGATCCTTGATCGGTTGAAATGAGAACAGGCCCGGCAGTCAGCCGGGCCTGTTTCGTTCTGGGGGCATGTCTGCCGGGCGAAACCGAAGTTCACCCCATTCGGCTCACTGCCGCGAATCGACGAGCCGGGCGTCGCGGCGGGTTGACACGCAAGCTGAAGCAAGCTCAAATCGTGGTCTTTCAGGGCAACGAGTGGATCCGTCGTCAGATGGATCGACACTTCATTCCAGATTGCGCCCCTCCCGGGCGCGCGCGATCACATCCGTATGCGGGGTTTTGGCCTTGGCTATGAAGCGGAAAAAGGCTGCCATCATCGGAACCTCCAATGCGCTGATGCGCGACGGCTGGGTCAACCAGACGCGCGCGGCGGCGCTGCAATCGGGTTGGCACTATGCGAACCGTTCCATCGGCGGCAGCTCCTCGCTGCTGGGTGCTTACCTGCTTGCGACCGATGACGAGGTCCGGCGTGCTGACCGCATCATTCTCGATTTCTGCATCAATGATCAGGTGTTCATCGCACTGGGTCAGGCAACATTGAACCATGTGCTCGGCCATTATGCGTCGATGTTTCATTCACTCAAGAAGCAGAAGGCGCTTGATCGTGTCCTCGTGCTGATGTTCCCGCCGCAGAAAGTCGATGACGCCCTGTTCGAAAGCCTGTGCGGCCTGTTTGACCGGATCGGGGTCCGATACATGGATATGCGCCCGAAGATTTCCGAATGGTTGGGCGCAACCGGCCGGGATGGTGCAGAAGCCTATTCTGATGCCTTCCATTTCTCGCCGGCATTGCAGCAGCACATTGGCGAGCTCATTCTGCAGGATCTTGTGACGCCGGATGCGATGCCAGGGAAGGACATGGCCTTTCGACGCTGGTTGTTCAAACGGCAACCCCTGGGGCTCGTCGATCTGGCTATCGAGGCACAAGGGCAGGAGCGGTGTCAGGTCGGAACCAGTGTTATCCAGCGCTCCGCCCACCGGTTCAGCCAGGGCGACCAGTTCCATGTTTCGGGTGCGCTGCTATTGCTGGCGGCTCATATCTGGGCGACGCGAGACTCCGGTGTCGTCACCGTGCGCGGCGTGGATCAAGGATTTCGGGTTCATCTTCGGAGGGACTACAGCGGACTTTTCATCTTCGATTCTATCTTCGCGCCTGTGGCGCTGGCCGAGCGGGCGCTGGTCGAGGTGCGCAACGACCTGACGGCGCCATTTCAACTTATGCGCGGCCAGAAATCCTCGATCTATGATGATACCGGGAGCACGGTCGAAATCATCGCACTCGTCGGCGCAAGCTATCCGCCCGCGCAATTGGGCGAAGCGGTCAGAGACAGGCTTTCCGCGCCCCGCGCGGCTTCCTCGTTGTTGTGGCGAGTCCGGCGGTTTCTACTGTCCCGCCGGCTTGCGGGTCGCTCCCCGGACTGAGGCGCGGGATCAGATTTCATCTGGCCGGGCAGTAGCCTGCGCGGGCAGATCGTGGCACGAAACCCGCCCCAATAGTCCTCGGTCCCGAACCCGCCGCCACCCTTTCCTTCGCCCCCGTCCCGTCGTAAGCGGGACTTGTATACCAGCGCGAAGGCCGACCCCCATGCGGACGCCGATCCTGTCTCCGAACCGCAAGGTCGCCCCTGCCGCCCTGCGCGCAGAGCCCGCGAGCCATCGCGACAACATGCGCGGCGCGCTGATCATGTGCGTGTCGATGACCTTCTTCACGCTGAACGACACGGTGATGAAATTCGTCGCCAGCGACCTGCCGCTCTACCAGTCGATCACGCTGCGCGGTCTGGTGGTCATGCTGGGCCTGTTGCTCATTGCGCGGCGCGAGGGCGGGTTGCAGCTGCGCCTGCCGCGCGAGGCGGTGCGGCCGATGATCCTGCGGCTGATCGGCGAGATCGCCTCGACCGTGCTGTTCCTGCAGGCGCTGATGCATATGGCCATCGCCGACCTGTCCGCGATCATGCAGTCGCTGCCTTTGGTGGTGATGCTGGGCGCGGCGGTGATGTTCCATGAAAAGCTGGGCTGGCGGCGCATGGTGGCGGTGCTGGTCGGGCTGATCGGCGTGCTGATGATCCTGCGCCCCGGCACCTCGGCCTTCACCATCTGGTCGGTGCTGGGCTTGGCCTCGGTGGCGATGGTGGTGCTGCGCGATCTGGTCACGCGGCTGTTCAGCCGCGAGATCCGCTCGACCACCATCGCCTTCTATGCCGCCACGTCGGTCACGATTTCGGGCCTGCTTTTGAGCATAGGCGAGGGCTGGCAACGACCGACGGCGGAACAGCTGGGGTTGCTGGTCCTTGGCGGCGGCTTTTTGACCGTCGGCTATCTTTCGGCGGTGGCGACCATGCGCATCGGCGAGATTTCCTTCGTCGCGCCCTTCCGCTATGTCTCGCTGGTGGCAGCGATCATCCTCGGGCTGGTGGTCTTTGGCGAGTGGCCGGATGTCTGGACCTGGGCCGGGTCGGGGCTGATCGTGACCGCCGGGATCTATTCGATCTGGCGCGAGGGCCAGTTGAGGCGCAGCTGAGGGAGACGGGGCAATGAAGATCCAGATGCTGGGCTTGATGCGCTGGTCCTATGTCGGGCTGCGCGGTTATCAGAAGGAGCACGCCACCATCGCCGAGCGGCGGGAGTTTCTTTATGACCCCGCACGGCTCGAGCGGCGCTGGTTCTGGTTCGAGCATGTCGCCCTGCCGGCCTGGCGGGCGCAGAGCGATCCCGATTTCACCCTGGTCATCATGACAGGCCCCGATCTGCCCGAACCCTATCTGTCGCGGCTCAAGGCCCTGGTCGCAGAGATCCCGCAATTCCGTCTCGAACTGGTGCCGCCGATGGAGCGGCATCTGGAAGCCTGCCTGGCCGCGATCCGGCCGCATATCGACCGGACCGCCGATGCGGTCGGGCATTTCCGCCATGATGACGACGACGCGGTGGCCGTCGATTACATCGAATCCGCCCGGCGCGATTTCCTGCCCGTGCGCGACCTGTGGCAGGTCGAGCGCAAGCTGTCGCTGGACCATTCGCGCGGACTGATGGCCAAGGTCACGCGCAAGGGGCTGCAGATCAGCCCGCGCATCTGTCACAATATGGGTGTGGCGCTGACCGTGTTCCTGTCGCCCGACCGTGACGCCACCGCGGTGCATTTCAACCATGCCAAGATCGGGCTGTGGATGCCCGGTGTCAGCGTGCCGCAGCCGCTGATGTTCCTGCGCCTGATGCACGAGGATGGCGATTCCGCCTCGCTTGGCGCGGGCTACCCCTGGGAGATTGACGAGGCCTCGATCCCCGAGCAGATGCAGAGCCGCTTCCGGCTGGATCATGCCGCGCTGAACAAGGCCGCGCGCCGTTTATCCTGAGGGCAGGGCAGGGCACAGCGATAGCCGTGTGTCGGTTGACACCTCACGGGAATCCTCCTATATGCGCCAGACCCGAGGCGGCCGTCTCGGGGAGCCAGAACCTGTGCGGTCACGATCGGGCCGATATAGCCTTGATCCTCTGGAAGAGAAAGCGTCCTCCCCATCCTAGGGGTCGGATGCGGTTTGGCATTTTGCGGTATGCGCAAAGTGCCGTCGAGAAGTGGCGCGTCCCGGCCGGGATGCGAGTATTGACACGAGCAAGACGGGGAACCGAATGCCGACGATTCAACAGCTGATCCGCAAACCGCGGCAGCCCAAGGTGCAGCGGAGCAAATCGCAGCACCTGCAAGGATGCCCGCAAAAGCGCGGCGTCTGCACGCGCGTCTATACCACGACGCCGAAGAAACCGAACTCCGCTATGCGGAAAGTGGCCAAGGTCCGTCTGACCAATGGCTTCGAAGTCATCTCCTACATCCCGGGCGAAAAGCACAACCTGCAGGAACACAGCGTCGTGCTGATCCGTGGCGGTCGTGTGAAAGACCTTCCGGGTGTCCGTTACCACATCCTGCGCGGTGTGCTGGATACCCAGGGCGTCAAGGATCGTCGCCAGCGTCGTTCGAAATACGGCGCGAAGCGTCCGAAGTAAGGAGAGACACAGATGTCCCGTCGTCACGCCGCTGAAAAGCGCGAAGTCCTGCCCGACGCCAAGTATGGCGATCGCGTGCTGACCAAATTCATGAACAACCTGATGGTTGATGGCAAGAAATCGGTTGCCGAACGCATCGTCTACAACGCGCTCGAGCGTGTTGAAGGCCGCCTGAAGCGCGCCCCCGTCGAGGTCTTCCACGAAGCCCTCGACAATGTGAAACCCTCGGTCGAGGTCCGCTCGCGCCGTGTGGGTGGTGCCACCTATCAGGTTCCGGTCGAAGTCCGTCCGATCCGCCGCGAGGCCCTGGCCATCCGCTGGCTGATCGACGCGGCCAAGAAGCGCAACGAAAACACCATGGAAGAGCGTCTGGCAGGTGAACTGTCCGATGCGGTCCAGGGCCGCGGTACCGCCGTCAAGAAGCGGGAAGATACCCACAAGATGGCCGATGCCAACAAGGCATTCAGCCACTACCGCTGGTAAGGCGAAAGGAAGTCACTCATGGCACGCGAATATCCGCTGCAGCGGTATCGTAACTTCGGCATCATGGCCCACATCGATGCCGGCAAGACGACCACCACCGAGCGTATCCTTTACTACACCGGCAAGTCCCACAAGATCGGCGAAGTCCATGACGGCGCCGCGACGATGGACTGGATGGAGCAAGAGGCCGAGCGCGGCATCACCATCACCTCGGCCGCGACGACCACCTTCTGGCAGCGCCAGGAAGACCCGACCACCGAGGGGACTTCGGAAACGAAGTATCGCTTCAACATCATCGACACCCCGGGCCACGTCGACTTCACCATCGAAGTCGAACGTTCGCTGGCGGTTCTGGATGGCGCGATCTGCCTTCTGGACGCCAATGCCGGCGTCGAGCCGCAGACCGAAACCGTCTGGCGCCAGGCTGACCGCTATGGCGTGCCGCGGATCGTGTTCGTCAACAAGATGGACAAGATCGGCGCCGACTATTTCAACTGCGTCCGCATGATCAAGGACCGCACCGGCGGCACCCCCTGCCCGATCGCCCTGCCGATCGGCGCCGAGGACAAGCTGGAAGGCATCATCGACCTGATCAAGATGGAAGAGTGGGTCTGGAAGGGTGAAGATCTCGGCGCAAGCTGGGTTCGTCAGCCGATCCGCGACGACCTGAAGGATCTGGCCGACGAATGGCGCGGCAAGATGATCGAGCTCGCCGTCGAACAGGACGACGATGCCATGGAAGCCTATCTCGAGGGCAACGAGCCCGACGAGGCGACCCTGCGCAAGCTGATCCGCAAGGGCACGCTGTCCTTGACCTTCTTCCCGGTCATGGCTGGCTCGGCCTTCAAGAACAAGGGTGTGCAGCCGCTGCTGAACGCCGTCATCGACTTCCTGCCGGCACCGATCGACGTTCCGGTGCTGATGGGCTTCAGCCCCGATGACGAGACCGAAGAGCGCAACATCGAGCGTCCGGCTTCGGACGACGCGCCGTTCTCGGCCCTGGCGTTCAAGATCATGAACGACCCCTTCGTCGGCTCGCTGACCTTCACGCGCATCTATTCGGGCGCGCTGAAGAAGGGCGACCAGATGCAGAACTCGACCAAGGGCCGCCGCGAGCGCGTTGGCCGGATGATGGTGATGCACGCCATCAACCGCGAGGAAATCGAGGAAGCCTTTGCCGGCGACATCATCGCGCTGGCTGGTCTGAAGGACACCACCACGGGGGATACCCTGTGCGACCCGGCCAAGCCGGTGGTTCTGGAAACCATGACCTTCCCCGAGCCGGTGATCGAGATCGCCGTCGAGCCGAAGTCGAAAGCTGACCAGGAAAAGATGGGCCTCGCCCTTCAGCGCCTGTCGGCCGAAGACCCGTCCTTCCGCGTCGAGACCGACATCGAGTCGGGCCAGACCATCATGAAGGGCATGGGCGAACTTCACCTCGACATCCTGGTCGACCGCATGAAGCGCGAGTTCAAGGTCGAGGCGAATATCGGTGCGCCGCAGGTGGCTTACCGTGAAACCATCTCGACCCAGGCCGAGATCGACTACACGCACAAGAAACAGACCGGTGGTACCGGCCAGTTCGCGCGCGTCAAGCTGGTCATCACCCCGACCGAGCCGGGCGAAGGTTATTCGTTCGAAAGCAAGATCGTGGGCGGTGCGGTGCCGAAGGAATACATCCCCGGTGTCGAAAAAGGCATCAAGTCGGTTATGGATTCGGGCCCGCTGGCCGGCTTCCCGGTGATCGACTTCAAGGTCGCGCTGATCGACGGTGCGTTCCACGATGTCGACTCCTCGGTCCTCGCCTTCGAGATCGCCTCGCGCGCCGCGATGCGTGAAGGTCTGCGCAAGGCCGGTGCGAAGCTGCTCGAGCCGATCATGAAGGTCGAGGTTGTGACGCCGGAAGAATATACCGGTTCGATCATCGGCGACCTGACCAGCCGTCGTGGCATGGTGCGTGGCCAGGACAGCCGCGGCAACGCCAACGTCATCGACGCGATGGTGCCGCTGGCCAACATGTTCGGCTACATCAACAACCTGCGCTCGATGTCCTCGGGCCGCGCAGTGTTCACGATGCAGTTCGACCATTACGAGGCCGTGCCGCAGAACATCTCGGACGAGATCCAGAAGAAATACGCGTAATCAAGGCGGTGCGGGGGAAACCTCGCACCCTACCAACCCTGTAGGGTGCGTGTGTCACGCACCGTCTCACGACAAAAAGGAGCCAATCATGGCAAAGGCAAAGTTTGAACGCAACAAGCCGCACGTCAACATCGGGACCATTGGTCACGTTGACCACGGCAAGA
>NZ_CANKWH010000013.1 GCF_947487305.1 uncultured Paracoccus sp.
CGATCAGGTGGACGGTCGCATCCGGCATGATCTCGGCCGGGGTCTCGCCGCTGTAGGGGACCACCCCGGCCTCGCCCTGATCCATACCGCCGTGGCCTGCGAGTGCGTAGTTAGAGACGATATCCTGCACAATGCCGGCGAGGTAGGATGCCATCGACGCATCGACATGGCTATCTGTCGGCAGCGTGCTCGGCAGATCACCAAACGCGACCAGTCGAAACAGAGCCTGCATCGCCCAGACACCACGCTCGTGCCAGAGATATTGATGCGTTTCGGTCGCCCCCGTCTCATCATAGCCAACCCTGAACGCCCGATGCGTCGTAATCCCCCCGGGAATAGTCCCCGCCAGCGCATCGTCATAGAGTCTAGCTGCGAGACGATGGATCGGGATCACTCGGCAGGCTACGCCCGCATGCCCGGCACCATCGAGCCACGCGCGGATGCTGTCATGAAGATAGGCGTGAGCACGCTCGTAGGATTGGATATGCGGTCGCCACGGCGCGTCATCCGTTGCCAGGGGGGTGCCGGGCAGGTCCGGGCACTGGCCGTAGATGAGGATGGTGCCGACGCTGAATACCCTCATGCGGGCCTCGGTGGCACTGGCCCCGAGGAGCTGGGCGCTGTGAGTATGACCGGCATCGACACCCTGGCCGAAGCCCTGCCCGGGGTAAACCTGCGCGCCGTCGGGATGCCGGGCGAGGCCAGCTATTACGCCGACACTGCCATGACGACACCCGCCGTCGAGGGCGGGCCGGTCGGGGCTGTTGTCAGCCCGACAGTCACCATGCTTGCCACGCAGCCGGGCAATTTCCCGGTGCTGACCGGCGGGATGGTAGATACCGCTGACGACCGCATGACCGGGACCTTCTCCTCGCCGATCACCCCTCGCTACTTGGTCGTGATCCTCGGTTTCTATACCGACGCATACCCCGGGGCTCATCAGCCCACCGCAGGGAACGGCTGGCATCACACTTGGAGCAAATAGCGGCTTTTCGTTCCTCGAGTTGTCGCGCAGTTCAGCGGTGCAGGAGGGGACCGGTGGCTGGCATGATGGCCGCCCGATTATGGTCGAGGCCCAGCTGAGTGATGGCGGCGACGAGGCCATGGCCATCATCACCTCCGTCGTAAACTCCGAGACCGGCCGGAAGGTCATCACTGGTACCGCCGAGACCGGTACTGCCGTGGAGCAGGCTGGCTTCCGCATCGGCCAGAATGTGTGGGGCGATGATAATGGTCGATATCGAATCGGGTTGATGCTGATGGCGGATGTCGTGCCCACGATCGAGCAAAGGTTCCGGCTGATGAAACTCCTTGGGCAGCAGCTCGGGCTCGATATCTGGGGTCAGTGACTGCGAGCAGCTGACCTGCCGGCGGACTGACCGTCAGGATTGACGCCGCCAGCTCACATCATGACGAAAAATTTCTGTTCGAAAGCTATTGCACCGCTGTCCGAAAGCTAGCGCGCCGCAACACTTTCCCGAAAGCCGTCGAACCCACTGAAAGGAGCGGTTCGTGATGCTGGATAACCAGTTGACGAACAAGGGAAAATAATGGTGCCCGGAGACGGATTTGAACCGCCGACACGCGGATTTTCAATCCGCTGCTCTACCAACTGAGCTATCCGGGCCCCGGGGGTCTCTCAACCTTGGGTGTGGGGTGTTTAGTGGCGGCCTGCGGCGCTGTCCAGACCCGAAATCGACAATTCTTCAGTTGTCGCCGGGATTCGGCTTTTCCTCGCCATCGGCCGTATCGGCAGGCGGGCCGGGGATGACATAATCGCCCCTGAGCCAGCGGGCCAGGTCGACATCGGCGCAGCGGCGCGAGCAGAAGGGGCGATAGGCCGGGACACCCGGCTTGCCACAGATCGGACAGCCCGACATCACGCCCCCTCGCCGCCAGCGGCGGCCAATGAAGCCAGCTGGGCGCGGTCGCGTTTGCGGCTGATCTCGAAGAGGCCCATCTTGGTCCAGCCGATCAGAACGGTTTCTGCCGACTCGAACTTGAAGGCGGATCGCAGCACCTGTTCCAGCGTCGCCCGGTCGCGCTTGGGCATGGGGGCGAAATCGACCACCACCTGACCACCAAGGCCGCGCAGCCGCAATTGCCGCGGCAGGTCGCGGGCCAGCGCGATATTGGCCTTGAGCCCCGCCGCAGGCGAGGTATCGCTGCCGGTATTCACATCGATCGCCAGCAGCGCACGGGTCGGCTGCAGCAGGGCGGAGCCGCCGCCGGTCAGCGCGATCTCGGGCGACAGCAGGGCGTCAACCATCTCGGTTACGCCGAACGTGTCAAAGGCATCCTTGCCCTCGTCCACCTGGTCGGGCGCGGGTTCGGCCCAATCGACCCAGGCGGCCATATGCGGCCCCGGCGCATCCAGAAGCAGTTCCGGCGCGCCCTCGGTTTCCGACAGGATGCTGGCGGCCAGTTCGACCAGCGGCGCCAGTTCGTCCCGAATCTCGTCGTCATCGACCTGACCGGCGGCACTGCGCAGAATCAGACCGCAATCCTCGCCCAGACCCGGCGCGCCAGCGATCAGCCCCTCGCCCAATTCGGTAAGAGCGCTGCGCGTTTCCTCGTCCTTGATGCTGCGCGAGACATTCACCCCCGGCTTGCCCGGCGTCAGAATGCCGAAGCGGCCGCGGAACAAGAGCCGCGAGGTGACCGGGATGGCCTTGCCTTCCTCGGCCACGCCGCTGACCTGAACCAGCACACGCTGGCCTTCGCTGAGGCCCGAGCGGTCGCGCAGATAGCCGCGCGCGCCATCGGGCAGGCGCAGGAAGACGCCGCCCTGCCCCTTGACCAGCCGGTCAACAACGGCGCGGCAGATTGCGCCGGGGACCAGCGGCGTCAGCAGCGACGCATCGGCGATCAGGTCGGTCAGTTGACCATCCACCACCAGCGCGGCGGCCTCGGCCCCGAACAATTCGCCCAGTACGATCTGGCGACCCTTCATGCTTCACCTCCGGTGATGCCGATCGCGGCCAGCATCGTGGCCGTTTCGGCCAGAGGCAGGCCGACCACGGCGGAATAGCTGCCCTGGATCCAGGGAATGAAGGCCGAGGCCGGTCCCTGGATCGCATAGCCGCCGGCCTTGCCGCGCCAGTCGCCGGTGGCGAGATAGCGCGCCAGCGACGGCGGATCGATCACCCGCATCTTCACCGTGGTCTCGACCAGCCGGACACGGCTGCGGGTTTCATCCCGCAACGCCACGGCGGTCAGCACCCGGTGCCTGCGGCCCGACATCAGCCGCATGAACTCGGCCGCTTCAGCTTTATCCTCGGGCTTGCCAAGGATGCGGCGACCGACGGTCACGGTTGTGTCCGCACACAGTACGGCTTCGCCCGGCGACAGCGGCACGGCTGCGGCCTTTTCCACCGCCATGCGGCGGACATAGTCGCGGGCGCCTTCATCCCGGCGCGGCGTCTCGTCGATATCGGCGGGCCGGATCTCGGCCGGAACGATGCCGATCTGGGCCAGAAGCTCCAGCCGCCGGAGGCTGGCAGAGCCCAGAACCAAACGCAAAACGGGCCGCGCGGGGGCGAGGCCTGACGGGCATGAATCCGGCATTGCTGCCCTATTTGAAACGATAGTTGATGCGTCCCTTGGACAGGTCATAGGTGTTCATTTCCACCTGGACCTTGTCCCCGGCCAGAACCCGGATGCGGTTCTTCCGCATCTTTCCTGCCATATGCGCGATGATCTCATGGCCGTTTTCCAGCTCGACCCTGAACGTCGCATTCGGCAGGAGTTCCTTCACGACGCCGGGAAATTCGAGCATTTCTTCCTTGGCCATGGTCACTCCATCTTGATTTCTCCCCGACTCTGCGAGGCCGCTGTTACATGCGGCGGAAACATGTTTTTTTCAAGGGCAAAGCACAGGCTCAGCCGGATAATGCGCTTTTGCGCGGCGCATCCGCGAAATCCTCCGACGGAACGGCATCCCGCAAGGGCGCGCGGAAACTGTCGGGCCGATCAAGATCGGCAATGGGCGGCTCGACCGGCAGGCCGGCGACGCTCGAGACACCGGCGCCGCCGTCCCTGCCGGACCACGCGCCATCCTGACCATTGCTGGCTCGGGCCGAAAGGCTCGCCGGGGCAGACAGAGCCTCTCCCGCGCCGCTCAGCCGGACGGCATGATAGCCACCAGCTTCGCCCAGTTTGCCGGTGGCAAGAACCTTGCCGAGGCGGGTTTCCAATCGTGTTTCGGCCAGATCGACGCGGGGCAGCGACAGGATCTGCCCGGGCCTCAGCTGGCGCAGCACACCAAGGCGCAGGCGCCGGCGGCAGAGCACGCCCACGACGTCGATGGGTGCATCACGCATTCTGAGCGCGAGATCGGGCTCGAGCGGCCCCGGCTCGGCTGGCGGGATCGCCGCTGCCTCGCCCCGGCCCCGCCCGATCCCGGTCTGGGTTTCCTTCGCCGCGGCTTGCGACGAAGCCGACATCCTTTGCGGCAGCGCAACGAAAATCTCGCCCTCGCGTCCCGGAGGCTGTCCGAGGCGCAGGCGATAGTGCAGGCTGCGATAGGGGCTGTCCTCGAGCATCAACAGCAAGGGTCGGGGATCGTCCAGAAAGCTGGCATAGCGAAAGCTGCCGAACCCCTCGAACCCATCGATGCGGGTCATCTCGTCGCCCAGTCTGGCCAGCAGGGCATTGACGAAATCCGAGCAGATCATCGCGTCGCTGCGCGTGATCCGGCGCGCCTCGACTAGCCGGGAGGTGACTCGGCCAAGCGTCTGCACCTCGATCAGCGCGGTCATCAGGGTCGGGCAGAGGGCGACCACGCCTATGGCTTCGCCAGCACCTTCGACCACCGAGAGCAGCGCCGGGCGCGGCAGAAGTTCGGCCATCTCGGCCAGCGTGATTGCAGCGGGCGTGACCTCCAGAGGCGCGACCGGCAGACCGTAAAGCCCTTCGACCGCGCGGGCCACGGCTGTGGTCGCGGCGCGCAGTGCGGTCACGGGCTGCGGACGGGGCAGCGCCGCCGCACCGCCCTGGCCAAGGCGCGACTGGTCACGGGCCTTGAGCAGCCGGCCCAGCACGCCCTGCCCGCTCTCCTGCCCCTGATCCTCTGCCATCACCCTGCCGAATCGCGATCATCCATGTGCGGATCATCGGCGAGACAGGTTGAGATTCCGTTTATCGTCCTGCACCTGCCGCCGCGCGGCCGTCCCGCCCCATCGTCGGCGGCCGGCGCGGCAGCGTCACCCGGAAGGCCGCGCCCCCCTGCCCCGGCAGATAGGTGATGCTGCCCCCGAGCGCCGTCATGATCTCGCGGCAGATGGCCAGCCCCAGCCCCGCGCCACCCGCGCGCATCGGGTCGTTCAGCCGCGAGAACTTCTCGAAGATCAGCGCCTGACGGTCCGGGTCGATGCCAGAGCCATTGTCGATGAAGTCGATCTCGGTGGTGCGGTCGGGGCGGCGGCGCGCGCGGATGCGCAATTCGGGCCGCGGCGCGTCGCAGTATTTGCGGGCATTGCTGATGATGTTGATCAGCACCTGCAGCAGCCGATCGGTATCGGTCAGCACCGGCAGATGCTCGCCCGGCAGGTCGCGGTCGATGGTGAAATCGCGCCCCGGACCGCTGGAGGAAGCCGCATCCAGCGCCCGGCCGATCAGGTCATGCAGGTTGGCCGCCGAGATGCCCAAGCGCACCTGCCCGCTTTCCAGCACCGACAGGTCCAAGAGGTCATTCAACAGCCGGGTCAGCCGCGCAGTTTCGTCATGGATGATCGAGGCAAAGCGGCTGCGGTCGGCCTCGGGCAGATCGGGCAGCTTCAGCAGTTCCGAGAATGCGCGCAGCGAGGTCATCGGTGTGCGCAACTCGTGACTGACCTGCCCCAGGAAACTGTCCTTCTGCACCGACAGCTCGGTCAGCTTCTCATTGGCCTCGCGCAATTGCATGGCGGTGCGGGCAAGTTCGGCGCGCGCCGTCTCTAGCCGCCGCGCCTCTTCCTTGGCGCGGCTGGCCTCGCCCGCAACCTCCATCAGGTCCGACACGCTGAGGCCCGAGCCGCCACCCACCCGCCCGATCATCGCGTGCGCCGTGGCGGCACCGACCGAGCCGGCCAGCCGCCGCTCGAGCCGGGTCAGGAAGCGCGGGGTCAGATCGGGCAGGAAGCCGGATTTCCCCTGCGCCACGGCCTCGGCCTGAAAGAAGCGCAGCGCCGGGTCGGCACCCCAGATGCGCCGCGACAGGGCGAGCAGCGATTCTGCCCCCCGCGCCGAGCCGCCACCCGAGCGTCCCGGGGCATCGGGCTCGACCGCATGGACGAAGGACAGGCCCTGAAGACGCTCGACCGGATCGGGGAAACTGGTCAGCGACAGGATCAGGAAGGCAAGGATATTGGCCCCCATCGACAGCGCGATCGAACCAGCGAGCGAATCCACCCCTGCCGGATAGTGCGGCAGCGCGCCGATGCCGACCGAGGGCAAGAAGATCAGCACCGTCCACAAGACCAGCCCGGTGCCAACCCCGGCATAGGCGCCGGTGCGCGTGGCCCCGCGCCACAGAAGCCCGCCCAGCATGGCCGGAAAGACCTGCGCCACGCCGGTAAAGGCCACAAGCCCCATCGCCGCCAGCGCCGCCGATCCGCCCGAGGCCTGATGATAGACCCAGCCGCCGCCGACCACGGCCAAGATCGCCAGCCGGCGCGCGTTCAGCACGAACTCGCCCAGATCCTCGGCATCGCCGACATCGGGCCGCCGCCGCATCCACAACCACAATGGCACCAGCCAGTGGTTAGAGATCATCGTGGCCAGCGCGATCGCGCTCATCACCACCATCGAGGTCGCCGCCGAGAAGCCACCCAGAAAGACCAGAAGCGCCAGCGCGTTCTGGCCCTGCGACAGTGGCAGGCTGAGGACGAAAAGGTCGGGATTCGAACCGGCGGGCAACAGCTCGCGCCCGACGATGGCGATGGGCAAGACGAACAGCGACATGGCGAAGAGATAGGCCGGGAAGGCCCAGCCAGCGACGCGCAGCCGATCCTCGTCGGCGGCTTCGACCACCATCACCTGGAACATCCGCGGCAGGGTCACCACGGCGATGCCCGAGACCACGATCAGCGCGGTCCAGCGGTCGGGCTGCAGCTGCCAGCCCGCGGCAAGGTCGGGATCGGTGGCGGTGGCATGGGCGATGCGGGCGACGATATCCATCGGCCCGTCGGCCAGCCCCCAGACGACGAAGATCCCCAGCGCCAGGAAGGCCACCAGCTTCACCAGCGCCTCGAGCGCGATGGCGGTGACGACGCCGTGGTGACGCTCGTCGGCGGCGAGGTTGCGGGTGCCGAAGAGGATGGTGAACAAGGCCAGGCCCGAGGCGACCCACAGCGCTGTGCCGCCCTGGCTGGCACTGTCCGGTTCGACCGTGAAGGCGCGGAACGAGAGGCTGACCGATTGCAGCTGCAGCGCGATATAGGGCGTGGCGGCCATCACCCCGATCAGCGTCACCAGCGCCGCCAGCGGGTTCGATTTGCCGAACCGGGCCGAGACGAGGTCGGCGACCGAGGTGACGTGGTGCATCCGCGCCACCCGTACCAGCCGCCTTAGCCCCCACCATGCGCCGCAGAAGATCACCGTCGGGCCAAGGTAGATGGTGGCGAATTCCAGACCCGAGCGGGTGGCGTATCCGACCGCGCCGAAAAAGGTCCAGGCCGAGCAATAGACGGAGAGCGACAGGGTATAGACCACCGGCGAATCGAGCCAGCGGACGCGCCCCCGCAGCGCCGCACGGTCGGCGGCGAAGGCCACGATGAACATCAGGACGACATAGCCAAGGCAGACCCCGACCAGGAGATCAACGGTCATCGTCGCCCTCGTCCTCGGCATCGCCGCCGGCATCCGCCGCCCACCGGGCCTTGCGGTCGCTGGCCCCCAGCAGCGCGTGCAGCAGCGCGGTCAGACCGATCATCCCGGCCCAGAGACAGAACAGCCAGATCGCCCCGCCGGTCAGGCTGACTAGCCCGGGCATCCACCAGACCGGCAGCAACAGCAGCATCAGGGCCAGCACCGGCAGGATCCGCGCCGCATCACCCAGCCGCCGCCGGCGATAGGAGGCGCGTTCGAGAAACAGGGGCTGGCGCTGCTTCATGCCGGCGCCGCGCTAGGCCATCAGGCGCTGGACCAGCGCCCTCAGATCGTCATTGGCAAAGGGCTTCGACAGCGCCGCATCGGCCTCGGCCAGCCGGGCGGTGTCGGCGGCCTGACCCTGCGCGGTGAGAAGCAGCACCCGGGTCGCGGCCAGCGCGCGATCGGTCTCGCGCCGCAACTCCATCAGGATCTCGCGGCCCGAGCGATGGGGCAGCATCAGGTCAAGGATCACCAGCCGGGGCCGGATCGCGCGAATGGCCGGCATCGCGTTGGCGCCGTCGTCGATGACCTCGACCTGCCAGCCGGCGCGCGACAGGATGAACCGCACCGCCTCGGCGATATTGGGCTCGTCCTCGACCAGCAGGATGTCGGTCCGGTCGCTCAATCCGCGTTGCCCCTCTGTCCCGGCCCGACGCCAGAGCCTGTGGTATTGTGCAGAAGCGAGGGCCAAAATGTCAAAACTGTTTGCGCCATGCCCATGCCTCAACCCGCCTGCAGGATCGAGGGCTCGCGCCGCGCCGGGCAGGCGCTGCGGGGGCAGATGCGGCAGGTCGGGCCGATGCGCAGCACCGGTTCGGCCGGGGCATCGCCAGAGGCCGGGCGGATCAGCATCTGCGCGGCGCTGAGCAGCGGGCCATCAAGCCCACCCGGCTGGCTGCGAACGGCAAAGCTGATGGTTTCGAATTGCGCCCCGCCGGGCATTTCGACCCTCGCCTGAATCGCCAGCTGCGGATTGGCCAGGGCCCGGAACAGCGGCCAGAGCGCGCAGGCATCGCCCTGCCGCGGCAGCGCGAAGCCCTCGGCCGCGCGGCGCAGGATCAGCACGCCGGCGCCATCGCAGATCAGCAGCCCGGCGCCTTCGTAGCCATGCGGCCGCAGCGCCGCGAGCCGGCGCATCACCAGGTCGAGCGGCCGGTTCAGCGCCTGCGCGATGGCCAAAGGGTCCGGGGCCTCGGCGCTGGCGCGTTGCAGGTCTGCATCGGGCAGGGCCGCGCGCTCGGCCGCCATGCGGTCCAGATGGCGCCCGGCAATGGCGCGCGCTGCGTCCGAGGCGAGGTCGGTCGCCTGATCCAGTGGTGGCGCGCCGGCGGCCATCCAGGCCTGAACTTCGTCCTGCGGCGTCAGCACGGTGTTGTCAGCCTCGAAACTGTCGAGATAGGCGACCAGCGCCTGAGCCGTGGTCGAGAGCCGCTGGCTGTCGCTGTCGAGATTGGCATGGAAACGCGCGCGCCATTCGGGCGTCAGCCCCTGGTCGCCCTCGGCCAGGATGGCGGCGGTCGAGCGCAGCGCCGTCACCGCCGACAGGACCTCGTGCAGCGTGGTCAGCAGGTAGGGGTCCTGCGTCATCCGGTCGGAGAGCGAAACGAGCCGCCGCGACAGCGCCCGGTTCTGGCCCGACAGCGTCACCAGCGCATCGGCCCAGCCCGGGAAACGCGCGGCAAACTCGGCGATCTGGTCCAGTTCGGGCGCGCTGCCGCCTCGCGCTGGTTCCGGACGCTGGTCAAGCCCCGCCGCCACCTCGCGCAGCGCCGCCAGCCGCGCCTCTTCGCGACCCGATTCCAGTTCCGCGCGCGGCACGTCCAGCGCCGCGGCCAGCCGCGCCACCAATTCCTGCCCAACCGGGCGGCGGTTATGCTCGATGAGATTGAGATAGGCGGGCGAAATGCCTGCCGCCTGCGCGACATCGGCCTGCTTCCGCGACAGCGCCAGCCGCCTTTCGCGGATGCGCGTGCCGGTCAGGATATGGGTGGCGCTGCGGCTGCTCATGAGGCCGCATGAAAGCGCGGGCCGGGCCTTCGCACAAGGGGGCGGTTGGTCGCGGGGGGCGCGTTCTCTTCAGCCGATCCGCCGCGCTGCGTTCATGCCCAGCACGCGGGCGCGCTTTCGGGGGTCATTGTCGAACAGCGCGGCCAGTTGCTCGGTCATCGCTCCGCCCAACTGCTCGACATCGGTGATCGTCACCGCCCGGTCGTAATAGCGGGTCACGTCATGGCCGATGCCGATGGCCAGAAGTTCCACCTGCTTCTTCTTCTCGACCATGGCGATCACGTCGCGCAGGTGCTTTTCCAGGTAGTTGGCCGGGTTGACCGACAGGGTGCTGTCATCGACCGGAGCGCCATCCGAGATCACCATCAGGATCTTGCGCGCCTCGGGACGGCGGGCGAGCCGGCGATGCGCCCATTCCAGCGCCTCGCCGTCGATGTTTTCCTTCAAGAGGCCCTCTTTCATCATCAGGCCCAGATTGGGCCGCACCCGCCGCCAGGGCGCGTCCGCACCCTTGTAGATGATGTGGCGCAGATCGTTCAGTCGGCCGGGCTGGGCCGGGCGGCCCTGTTTCAGCCAGTCCTCGCGCGCCTGCCCGCCCTTCCAGGCGCGGGTGGTGAAGCCCAGGATCTCGACCTTGACGCTGATCCGTTCCAGCGTGCGGGCCATGACATCGGCGCAGATCGCGGCGATCGAGATGGGGCGTCCGCGCATCGAGCCCGAATTGTCGATCAGCAGCGTGACGACCGTGTCGCGGAACTCGGTATCCTTCTCGACCTTGAAGCTCAGCGGTGTGGTCGGATTGGCGACCACGCGGGCCAGACGCCCGGCATCCAGCACGCCCTCTTCCTTGTCGAATTCCCAGCTGCGGTTCTGTTGCGCCTGCAGGCGGCGCTGCAGCTTGTTCGCCAGCCGCGAGACCGCGCCACGCAGGGGTTCCAGCTGCTTGTCCAGGTAGGCGCGCAGCCGTTCAAGTTCCGCCGGCTCGGCCAGATCCTCGGCCTTGATCTCCTCGTCCCAGGCCTGGCTGAAGACCTTGTAATCGGCGCTGGCCTCGCTGACCGGGGGCGGAATGTCGGGCGGGCTTTCCGCCTCGGGCATCTCGGCCTCGTCGGCCAGTTCGTCATCGGACTGGTCATCCATGCTGACCTGCGCCTGACGCTCGTCCTGCTGCTGCTCCTGGCTGCGCTCGGGCGAGGATTCGGCATCCTCGCTGTCATCCTCTTCGCGCGACTGGTTGTCGCCCGATTCCTCGTCCTGCTCGGCGTTCTCGTCGGCGTCGTCGTCCTCGGGCTCGTCGGGATCGTCGCCCAGCTGGTCGCCATAGCCGAGATCGCTGATGATCCGCCGCGACAGGCGCGAGAAGGCGGCCTGGTCGGCCAGCGCCGCGCGCACGCTTTCCAGCGTCGCGCCCGCCTGCTGCTCGACGAAGGGACGCCAGAGATCGGCGACATGATCGGCCCCCGCCGGCAGCTTGCGCCCGGTGGCGGCCTGCCGCACCAGATAGCCCGCAGCGACGGACAGCGGCGCATCCGAGGGCGCCTTGATCTGGGCATAGCCCTTCTTCTCGGCATCGGCAGCAATCTTGGCGTCGATATTGCTGAGCGCGCCCGGCATCTCGCGCGCGCCAAGCGCCTCGACCCGCGCGGTTTCCAGCGCCTCGTAGAGCTCCCGCGCCATCGGCCCCGAGGGGGCGAATTTCGCATGGGTCGCCGGGTCGTGATGGCGCAGCCGCATGGCCAGCGCATCCGCCGTGCCCCTTGCCAGCAGCACCTCGTCGCGGGTCATCCGCCGGCTGACCTGCGGCAGCCGCATCTGGTCGCCCGCAACCCCCGAGGGGTCGGCGGTGAAGGTCACGTTCAGCTCGGCATCATCGGCAAGCGCGCGGGTCGCCTCGGTCAGCGCCTTCTTGAACGGATCGGCGGGGTTGTCGGACTTTTTCATGCCCTCCATAGAGCACCCCGCGCGGCGCGGAGCAAGGGTCAACGGGCCTTTGTGCGCGGCTGCAGGGGCGGTTGTGCGCGGGACCGGATTGCAGAAACTGAATCCTCGCGCCATGTTCGGCGCGACAGAACGTCACAGCACCGGATCAGGGGACATTCCATGGCCAACAAACCGAAAATCGCCGTCATCATCAGCTCGACCCGCGCCACCCGCTTTGCCGACAAGCCGGCAAACTGGTTCATGAGCAAGGTCAAGGACAATCCCGACCTGGATTTCGAGCTGCTTGACCTGCGCGACTTCAACCTGCCCTTCTTCGACGAGCCGGCCTCGAACCTGTGGATGCCCTCCTCGGACCCCCATGCCGTCGCCTGGCAGAACAAGCTGGCGGAATATGACGGCTATGTCTTCATCGTGGCCGAATACAACCGTTCGATCACCGGGGCGCTGAAGAACGCGCTAGATCAGGCCTACAAGGAATGGAACCACAAGCCGATGGCGGCGGTCGCCTATGGCGCCATGGGTGGGGCCCGCGCGCTGGAACAGCTGCGCCTGATGGCGGTCGAGTTGCAGATGGTGCCGGTGCGCAGCGCCGTGCATATCGGCGGCGGCGATTTCTTCGCCACCTCGCCGCTTGGCGGCAACCAGCCGATCGAGACCATCGAGGATCACCTGAAAGGCTCGCTCGACGCGACGCTGGCCGATCTCGTGTGGTGGACCAAGGCGACTGTGGCTGCACGCAACGCCTGAGGCGGCAATTGAGGGCAGCGGGCAACCGCTGCCTTTTTCTTTGCGGCTTGATGAGCAACGCGAGGGCCAGGGCCTGCCCGTGGGGTGGCGCTGCTACCGCACGCCGACGCGCTTTATGGTGCCAAGCCCCTCTTCTGCCGGAACTCGGGACTGACGCGGCAAAGCGCCTGCCCGCCCGGACGGGCAGGCGCTGGCCCGGGCGGCTAGCGCGGCGCATCCGGGCCGGGTCTGCTGCTCAGACCGTATCCAGCCGACGCCGGCCGGTCGCCAGATCGGCCAGCAGATCAACATGCACATCCAGCGCGTCGATGACCGGATAGCCAGGATCGGTGCCGTCAAAGGCGAGGTTCAGGTCGGTGCCGGCGAGAACCACGGCTTCGGCCCCGTGCTTCTCGACCAGTTCGCGGCCGGCGGCGACGAAGGCCGTGCGGTCTTCGGGCAGGCATTGGCCACGGACGGCGAGGTCCTGATAACGCTGGCCGAGTTCTTCGATCCGGTCGTCCAGCGCCACCGCCTCGGTCCGGGTCGACTGCCCGTAAAGCCGCGTGCGCATGACGACGCGTGTCCCCAGAAGCCCAACGCGACCGATCCCCTGCGCTGCAAAGTAATCGTCCAGCGGCGAGACCGCCGAGACGATGGGCAGGGCCGAGAGCGCCCGGGTTTCCTCGAGACAGAAATGCCCGCCAAGCGAGGTGATGGCGACGCAATCAGCCCCCGCCGCCGCCAGCCGGTCGATCAGGCGGGCGTAGATCTCGGCCTGCTCGACCCTGCGGTCCGCCAGATTGTTGCGGATCAGCGTCTGGATATCGGCCTGAACGATGGTCAGGTCCAGCGTCCCGCCCCGCGCCGCCACGGCGGCACAGAGGCGCTGGTAATAGACGACAGTCGCAGCCGGGCCGATGCCGCCGATCAGGCCCAGATGCACGGGTTACTGCCCCGCAATCGCCGCAGCACTTTCCGGCAGTTCCTCGTCGAACAGCCGCTGATAGAACTCGGCCACGGTCTGGCGTTCCAGCTCGTCGCATTTGTTCAGGAAGGTCAGGCGGAAGGCATAGCCGACATTGTCGAAGATCCGCGCGTTCTGCGCCCAGCTGATGACCGTGCGCGGCGACATGACGGTGGACAGGTCGCCCTGCATGAAGGCGGTGCGCGTGAGGTCGGCCAGCGTCACCATCTGGTTGATGATCCGGCGGCCCTTCTCGTTGTTGTAATTCGGGTTCTTCGCCAGCACGATCGCCGCCTCGGCGTCATGGCTGAGATAGTTCAGCGTGGCGACCAGCGACCAGCGGTCCATCTGGCCCTGGTTGATCTGCTGGGTGCCGTGGTAGAGGCCGGTCGTATCGCCCAGACCCACGGTGTTCGCGGTCGCAAACAGGCGGAAATAGGGGTTCGGCGTGATCACTTCGTTCTGATCCAGCAGCGTCAGCTTGCCGTCCGCCTCCAGCACCCGCTGGATCACGAACATCACATCGGCCCGGCCGGCATCATATTCGTCGAAGACGATGGCAGTCTGGTTGCGCAGCGCCCAGGGCAGGATGCCCTCGTGGAACACCGTCACCTGCTTGCCATCGACCAGCTTGATCGCGTCCTTGCCGATCAGGTCGATCCGGCTGACATGGCTGTCGAGGTTCACCCGCACGCAGGGCCAGTTCAGCCGCGCGGCAACCTGCTCGATATGGGTGGATTTCCCGGTGCCGTGATAGCCTTGGATCATCACCCGGCGGTTATAGGCAAAGCCCGCCAGAATCGCCAAGGTCGTGTCGGGGTCGAACTTGTAGGTCGGGTCGATCTCGGGCACGCGGTCGGTCTTTTCGGCAAAGCCCTTGACCTTCATGTCGCTGTCCAGACCGAATACCTCGCGCAGGTCGATCTCTTCGGTGGGTTTGGTCGTCGCGTCCAGCATCTCGGGCCCCTTCACTCGCATCCGTTGCTTGATCGCGCATTCGTGGGTCAGGTGCAAGGTCGCTGGCGTTGACGCCGGTGCGCGCTGCGGCCTAACGTGGCCGAAGCCAATGGAAGGACGTCCAGTGCTCGAGCGCCGACGCGCTGAAATCGAGGCCTTGATCGCCCGCGTCGCCCTTGGCGACCGGCAGGCTTTCGATGCGCTTTACGAGGCGACCTCGGCGAAACTCCATGCCGTCTGCCTGTCGATCCTGAAGGAACGTCCGCTCGCCGAGGAGGTGCTGCAGGAGGTCTATATCCGCATCTGGAACAATGCCGGGCGCTATGCCGCCAACGGGTTGTCACCGATGACCTGGCTGATCACCATTGCCCGGAACCGCGCCATCGACCGGCTCCGCGCCGAAAACGGCCAGCCGCCGGCAGCACCGGCCGAGGCGGCCGAGGCCGTGGCCTCTGCCACGCCCGGACCCGAGGAACAGGTGATCCGCAAGGAACAGCGGCGGATGCTGGACAATTGCCTGGACGAGATGGGCGAGGCGCAGGCGCTGGCCCTGCGCGCCGTCTATCTGGAAGGCGCCAGCTATGCCGAACTGGCCCAGAGCGCCGGCGCGCCGATCAATACCGTGCGCAGCTGGCTGAGGCGCGGACTGGTGCAGTTGAAGGACTGCGTAAGCCAATGACCGACACCCCTCCCCCGCCGTCAGATGCACCGCTGACTCCCGACGAGGAAACCGAGGCGCTGGCCGCTGAACTGGCCCTTGGCCTGCTGGCCGGGGACGAGGCCGAGGCGGCGCGGAAGCGCATGGTTGAGGATACCGAATTCGCCGCCATGGTGCGGCTCTGGCAGGAGCGCCTTGCCGGCATGGCCAATGAGCTGACCCCGGTCATGGCCCCCACCAGCGCAAGACTGGGGATCCAGCGCAGCCTTGGCCATGGCAACCAGCCGCTGGCCGATGTGCCGCAAATCCATCGCGGGCGCGGCGGAAGCGCGGGCGGGTCGGGCGGCTGGATGGGCTGGCTTCTGGGTGCGGTCGCCGCCGGTGCGGTGGCGCTGGCCGTCATCCTGCTGCCGGGTCAGGACCAGCCGGGCTATGTCGCGCAGCTGGCGATGGAGGGCATGATGGTCGAGGCCCAAGTCGAGGGGCGCGAGATCAGGGTCGCGATGATGGAGGGCGAGGCTCATGAGGGCCGCGACATGGAGCTGTGGTGGATCGCCGGGCCCGAGGCCACGCCGGTCTCGCTTGGCCTCGTCCCGCGTGACGGCAGCATGACCATGGCCCTTCCCGAGGGGCTGGAGCCCGGAACCGACGTGCAGCTGGCCATCTCGGACGAACCGCTTGGCGGCTCGCCCACCGGCCAGCCAACCGGCGACATCATGGCACATTCCACGCTCACGCAAACGTGAGGTGAGTGCGGACGCCGGCCCGCAACTTCGCCGCATCCCCTCCGTGTCTTGAGACACAGGGCGCGAAAAGCGCGCCTGAACCCTCAAGGAGGATCACAGATGAAGCGCATGACTTTGGCCATCGGCACGATGACCCTGACCGCCAGCCTCGGCTTTGCCGCATGGGCGGCCAATACCATGGTGGGCGGCGCCGAGATGTTCCCCGACAAGAACATCGTCGAGAACGCCGTGAACTCGGCGGACCACACCACGCTGGTCGCCGCCGTGCAGGCCGCCGGTCTGGCCGAAACGCTGTCCGGCCCCGGCCCCTTCACCGTCTTCGCCCCGACCAATGCCGCCTTCGAGAAACTGCCGGCCGGTGCGGTGGAGGACCTGCTGAAGCCCGAGAACAAGGACAAGCTGGCCAAGGTGCTGACCTGCCACGTCGCTGCCGTGGACGCCATGTCGCCCGCCATCGGCAAGATGATCGCCGATGATGGCGGAACCCATGCGGTCAACACGGTCGGCGGCTGCGTGCTGACCGCCGCGATCCGTGACAGTGACAAGGCGCTGACCCTGACCGACGAGAATGGCACGGTGGCCGTCGTCACCATCCCCGATGTCGATCAATCGAACGGCGTCATCCATGTCATCGACACCGTGCTGATGCCGAAGATGGACGCGATGTAAGCTGACCCACGGCATCACCCGCCCGCGCCCCCTCTCTGGTGCGGGCGGGACTTTTCCTCTCCCCTGTTTCGTCCCGCCCGGGGTGAACCGAACTTGCGCCCGCAGCGTTGGCAGGGCAGTTACGGGTCAGGACAGCACGGAGATACTGGATGAGTGGGCTGATTGCGCTGCTGGATGATGTGGCCTCGATTTCGAAGGTCGCGGCGGCATCCATCGATGATGTGGCGGGTCAGGCGGCCAGAGCCGGCGTCAAGGCGGCCGGCGCGGTCATCGACGATGCGGCGGTGACGCCGAAATATGTCCAGGGCTTCGACGCCAGCCGCGAATTGCCCATCGTCTGGAAGATCGCGCGCGGCTCGATCTTCAACAAGCTGATCATCCTCTTGCCCATAGCGCTGCTGCTCTCGGCCTTTGCGCCCTGGCTGATCGCACCGTTGCTGATGATTGGTGGCGCCTACCTGTGTTACGAGGGCGCGGAAAAGGTCGCCCATGCCTTCGGCAGCCAGTCCGACGCCCATGACAGCGCAAAGCACACCCATCCCGAGCAGGATGGTGCGGCGCTGGAGGAAACCCGGGTTGCCGGCGCGATCAAGACCGATTTCATCCTCTCGGCCGAGATCATGACCATCGCGCTCTCGACCATTCCAGCGACCGATACACTGTGGATGAAGGCGCTGATCCTGTTCATCGTCGCCATCGGCATCACCGTCGCCGTGTATGGCTTCGTCGCGCTGATCGTGAAGGCCGATGATCTCGGCGTGCATCTGGCAACCGAGCGCAAGGGCGCGTTGGCCGCGCTTGGCCGGGGCATCGTGAAATTCATGCCGGGCTTCATGAAGGTGCTGACGGTCGTCGGCACCGCCGCGATGATCTGGGTCGGCGGCCAGATCATCCTCCACGGGCTGCACGAAATGGGCCAGCACCAGCCCTATGAATGGATCAAGCAACAGGCCGAGGCCGCAGCACTTGCTTTGCCCCAGGTCGCCGGGCTGGCGGCCTGGGCCACCACGGCCTTCTTCGACGGTATCATCGGCCTTGTGATCGGCCTGATTCTGATCCCGCTGGCCAAGTACATCATCAACCCGCTGCTCGGCGCGACGGTGATTCCGCTGATCGGCTGGATCAAGGGCCTGTTCGGCAAGACCGAGAAGGCCTGATCTCTCCCGCAGAGCCCGGCCCGGGCCAGCGGCCTGCCGTCCCGACGGCTGGCCGCTTTGGTGATGGCACGCACCGAGCGACTTTTCGATATACCGGAACCGTAAAATTCCCCCTCGAGCTGCCTCAGCGGCCACCCACGGCAGGCCGCTGGCCCGGTATCGGCGTGCAGACAGGCATTTTGCGACCCCTGCAAAAAACGCCCATCCTTTCGTTGACCGTTCAGTCAAAGACTGTCACATTTCCTTCACAAAATGGTTGCGGGACTGTCACGGCGGGAGGCTAGACCGCGTCAGTACCCATGACCTCAGCAGGAGGAAAAATCTTATGAAATCATTGTTTACGGCTTCGGCCGTCGCGCTTGCGCTGTCGGCCATGTCGGCCAATGCGCAGACCGAGATCCAGTGGTGGCACGCCATGGGCGGCGAGCTGGGCGCCAAGCTGGAAGAGATCGTCAAGGGCTTCAATGACAGCCAGACCGATTACAAGGTTGTCCCCTCCTACAAGGGCACCTATCCGGAGACCATGACTGCGGCGATCGCGGCCTTCCGCGCCAAGGAACAGCCCGCCATCGTGCAGGTCTTCGAGGTCGGCACCGGCACGATGATGGCCGCACAGGGCGCCGTCATCCCGGTTCACCAGCTGATGAAGGATCAGGGCGCGGCCTTCGACCAGTCGGCCTTCCTGCCCTCGGTCGTCGGCTATTACACCGACACCGACGGCAACATGCTGTCCATGCCCTTCAACAGCTCGACCCCGATTCTCTATTACAACAAGTCGGTCTTCGAGAAGGCCGGGCTGGACCCGAACACCCCGCCCAAGACCTGGGCCGAAATGGAAGAATTTTCCAAGAAGATCATCGACTCGGGTGCAGCCAGCTGCGGCTTCACCACCGGCTGGATCAGCTGGATCCAGACCGAGAACCTCAGCGCCTGGCACAACCAGCCGATCGGCACGCTGGAAAACGGCTTCGGCGGGCTGGACGCGCGCCTGACCGTCAACGGGCCGGTGCAGGTCAAGCATTGGGGCAACCTGAAGAAATGGGCCGATGAGGGCATCTTCAAATATGGCGGCCCGGTCGGCGGCGACAACGCGCCGCCCATGTTCTATTCGCAGGAATGCGCGATGATCATGAACAGCTCGGCCAGCCGTGCCGGCGTCATCGCCAACGCCAAGGACTTCGAACTGGGCTTCGGCATGCTGCCCTATTACGACGATGTCGAGGGCGCGCCACAGAACTCGATCATCGGCGGCGCCACGCTCTGGGTGCTGTCGGGCCGTCCGGACGAGGAATATGCCGGCGCCGCGAAGTTCTTCGAATACCTCTCCAGCCCGGCGGTTCAGGCCGATTGGGCCTCGTTCTCGGGCTACCTGCCGATCACCCAGGCGGCAGCCGACGAGATGGCCGGCTTCTTCGGCGAGAACCCGGGTGCCGATACCGGTCTGAAGCAGATCACGCTGAACACGCCGACCGAGAACTCCAAGGGCCTGCGCTTCGGCAACTATGTCCAGATCCGCGGCATCATCGACGAGGAGTTTGAACAGCTCATGTCGGGGTCCAAGGATGCCCAGGGCGCGCTGGATGGCGTGGTCGAGCGTGGCAATGCGCTGATCGAGGAATTCCAGGCGCAGAACCAGTAATCTGATCCCGGGAGCCGCGCCGATGGTGCGGCCCCCATCCCCCCGGACCCGAGTGACAAGATGAAGCGCACGATCTTTCGCAACCAGCTTTTGCCCTGGCTTCTGCTGGCCCCCCAATTGGCCATCACCTTCATCTTCTTCATCTGGCCCGCCGCACAGGCCGTCTGGCAAAGCTTCCTGCGCGAAGATGCCTTCGGGATGAAGTCCACCTTCGTCGGCATGGCGAATTACTGGCGGCTGCTCGACAGCCCCGAATACCTGAACTCGCTGCAGGTGACTGCGGTCTTTGCCGTCTCGGTAACGATCCTGTCCATGGGCTTCTCGCTGCTTCTCGCGGTTGCGGTCGATCGGATGATCCGCTCGGCCCAGACCTACACGACGCTGCTCGTCTGGCCCTATGCCGTCGCCCCTGCCGTCGCCGGCATCCTGTGGTGGTTCATCTTCAACCCGACCATCGGCATCCTGCCCTATCTTCTGGATCAGGTCGGCTATAACTGGAACCATATCAGCGACAAGGGCGATGCGATGCTACTGGTGGTGATCGCCAGCGCCTGGAAGCAGATCAGCTATAACTTCCTGTTCTTCGTCGCCGGGTTGCAGTCCATTCCTGCGTCCCTGCGCGAAGCTGCCGCCATCGACGGCGCCGGCCCGGTGAAGCGTTTCTTCACCATCACCCTGCCGCTGATCTCGCCCACGACCTTCTTCCTTCTGGTCGTGAACATCGTCTACGCCATGTTCGACACCTTCGCGGTCATCGACAGCACCACCGAGGGCGGCCCGGCGCAGGCCACCAACATCATGGTCTACAAGGTCTATTTCGACGGCTTCGTCGGCCAGAACCTTGGCAGTTCCGGCGCGCAATCGGTGATCCTGATGCTGATCGTGATCGCGCTGACGGTGATCCAGTTCCGCTGGGTCGAGAAGAAGGTCGAATACTGATGATCGAGAACCGCCCCGGCCTGAACCTTCTGGCGCATCTGGTGCTGATCCTCGGCGTGGCCATCGTCGCCATGCCGGTCTGGATCGCCTTCGTCGCCTCGACCCATACCGCCACCGACTTTTCCTCGGGCACCATCCCGATGTGGCCCGGCCCGCATCTGATCGAGAATTATTCGCGGATGCTCGACAGCGGCCTTTCCACCAGCGGCACCCCGCCGGTCGGGATGATGATGCTGAACAGCCTCGTCATGGCGCTGATGATCGCCATCGGCAAGATCATCATCTCGGTGCTCTCGGCCTTCGCCATCGTCTATTTCCGCTTCCCGCTGCGCAATCTCGCCTTCTGGTGCATCTTCATCACCCTGATGCTGCCGGTCGAGGTGCGCATCGTGCCGACCTTCCAGGTGGTCGCGGGGCTGGGGCTGTTGAACAGCTATGCCGGCCTGTCGATCCCGCTGATTGCCTCGGCCACGGCGACCTTCCTGTTCCGGCAGGTCTTCCTGACCATCCCGGACGAACTGACCGAGGCCGCCCGGATCGACGGCGCCGGGCCGATGAAATTCTTCCGCGACATCCTTCTGCCGCTGTCGCGCACCAATATCGCGGCGCTGTTCGTGATCCTGTTCATCTATGGCTGGAACCAGTACCTGTGGCCGCTCCTGGTCACCACCGATTCCAGCTATTACACCATCGTTGCGGGCATCAAGCGCATGGCCGACGCGGTGGACGGGCTGCCGCAATGGCATCTGGTGATGGCGACCGCCGTCATGGCGATGCTGCCGCCCGTCGCCGTGGTCATTGCCATGCAGAAGCTGTTCGTCAAAGGTCTTGTCGAGACGGAGAAATAATCGTGGCATCCATCACTCTGGAGAATGTCGGCAAGGTCTATCCCGGCGGCACCCGCGCCATCGGCGACGTGAATATCGACATCGCCGATGGCGAGTTCATCGTGCTGGTCGGGCCTTCGGGCTGCGGCAAGTCCACGCTTCTGCGCATGGTCGCGGGGCTGGAAAGCATCACCGATGGCACGGTCAGGATCGCGGATCGCGTGGTCAACGAGATCGAGCCGGCCGACCGCGACATCGCCATGGTGTTCCAGAACTATGCGCTCTACCCGCATATGTCGGTGCGCCAGAACCTCGAATACGGCCTGAAGAACCGCGGCACCAAGCGCGACGAGATCGACCGTCGCGTGGCCGAGGCGGCGGGCATCCTGCAGCTTGAACCCTATCTGGACCGCAAGCCCCGGGCTCTCAGCGGCGGCCAGCGCCAGCGCGTCGCCATGGGCCGCGCCATCGTGCGCGAACCGGCGGCCTTCCTCTTCGACGAGCCGCTGTCGAACCTCGACGCGAAACTGCGCGTGGCCATGCGGCTGGAAATCAAGGAGTTGCAGAAGCGCCTGCGCACCACCAGCCTCTATGTCACCCATGACCAGCTTGAGGCGATGACGCTGGCCGACCGGCTGGTCGTCTTGAACATGGGCAAGGTCGAACAGATCGGCACGCCGCTCGAGGTCTATCGCCGCCCCGCCTCGGCCTTTGTCGCAGGCTTCATCGGCAGCCCGGCCATGAACCTGATCCCCGCCCGCGCGGTGCCGCATCTGCCGGGCAGCGCCCATGCCGGTCTACTGGGCATCCGCCCCGAGGACATGGACATCACCGCCGATGGCCCGATCGTGCTGCGCATCAACGCGGTCGAGGAACTGGGCGCACAGCGGCTTGTTCACGGTCTGGTCGGCGGCGAGGCCTTCACCGTCACCGCCCCGTCGGATGCCGATCTGGGGGAGGTGCTGCGCCTGTCGGTTCCGACGCAGGCGCTGCACCGCTTCGACGCGGAGAGCGGCAAGCGGCTGGACTGAGATCCGGGCAGGGTCTCCGCCCTGCCCCACGCCCAAACACATCCGGTCACAAGGTTGAGCAATTCCCCCTGCGCAACCCTCTGCGGTTGATGTTCTCTCTTTGTTCTGACGTTAACCTGTGTTAATCTTTTGCTGCCAGCAAGAGGAATCTGTGTCATGTGTTTTGCGGTCTGCGGCAACGCCACTCATCACCCGATCAACTGCATCGTCCCCCCGCATATGCTGCGCGTCATCGCCCTGCGCGGTGACGAAAAGGTGGCCGACATGGCCCGCAGCCTCTTGAAGCAGACCGAGCAATTGCGGCAGGAACGGCAGGAACAGGGGCATGTCACCCCGCCCCCGCCCGACCAGCCCACCGCCGCCGTCGCGCGGGGCGGCAAGCGGCGCAGCGCCGCACCCGGCTTCAGCCCCGACCGCCGCATCCATGATGGCGAGAACAAGGCCGCCCTGCCCGGCAAGCTGGTCCGGTCCGAAGGCGACGACCCCACCGGCAATGCCGATGTCGACAATGCCTATGACGGCGCGGGCGAGGTCTTCTCGCTCTATGCCACCCAGTTCAACCGCAACTCGCTGGATGGCGAGGGCCAGTCGCTGATCGCCACGGTGAACCACCGCCGCAACTACAACAACGCCTTCTGGGACGGTCGGCAGATGGCCTATGGCAATGGCGACGGCAAGCTGTTCAAGACCTTCATCGACCTCTCGGTGATCGCGCACGAGATGACCCATGGTGTCGTCCAGCATTCCGGCGGGCTGGTCTATCAGGACCAGTCAGGCGCCCTGAATGAAAGCATCGCCGATGTCTTCGGCGCCATCGCGGTCCAGCGCCATCTGGGGCAGGATGTGGATGCGGCCGACTGGATCATCGGCGGCGGTATCCTTGGCCCCGATGTTAAGGGCGTGGGCCTGCGCAGCATGAAGGCCCCCGGCACCGCCTATGCCGACGAGCTTCTGGGTCAGGACCCGCAGCCCTTCCACATGGACAATTTCCTGTCCACGACCGATGACAATGGCGGGGTGCATATCAACTCGGGCATCCCCAACCACGCCTTTTACCTCTATTGCCAGTATCTTGGCGGCAATTCCTGGGAGAAGCCGGGACAGATCTGGTATCGCGCCCTGCAGGACCTGAACAACCCGTTGGCCAGCTTTGCCGACTGGTGCCAGCAGACCGTGGATGCGGCCATCGGCATCCACGGGCTCGGCAGCACCGAGGTCATCATGCTGCGCCGGGCGTGGAAACTGGTCGGGCTTCCCGCCTGATCGGGACCCGCTGAGGCAACCTGTCCATAGAGTGATCTTGCCGGAATCGCCCGTCGCGCCTATCTTTCGCGCGATGAGTTGCACAACGGTAACGGCTGGATGCATTGCCATGATCATTGAAATCTCGTCCAGCGGCGGCTTCGGCGGGATCGCTGCGGCTGGCGTCAAGAAGCGGATCGACGTGGACCAGCAATCCGCGGCGGTCCAGCAGGAGATCTGCGAATATTTCGAGCCGCGAGATCTGGACCAACTCGCCTCGCGCAGCGTCAGGTCACGCTCGGCCGATGCGATGGTCTACAAGATCACCGTGACCGATCCGAAGGATGGGCAGCATGTCTATTCAATCCCCGAGGACCAGCTGCCGCCCGAGATGCTGGATCTGATCGACTCGATGTAGGCAGGCCGCGCGACCGGTGCACGCCCTGTGCACCATCGGTGCACGGGCCGTGCGGCCAGAAACCCAGCATTTTCTGGCATTTTCCGCGCTCAGCGCCCCGGTATTGCGCAGGCACCGAACTCAGCCGTTGCGCGCCTCTTCCTCATCCGCCTCGCGCTCTCGGTGCCGTCTGTTCCAGATCAGGCTGCTGATGAAGGCCATGCCGATGAAGCCCGCGCCCAGAAGGCCGGTCACCGCCTCCGGGATATGCCACATGGTCTGGCCGAACATGATGACGCTGAGGATCAGGATCGACCAGAAAGCCCCATGTTCCAGAAAGCGGAACTCGGCCAGTGTCCCCCTCTCGACCAGCATCACCGTCATCGCCCGCACATACATCGCCCCGATGCCAAGACCGATGGCGATCAGGAACAGGTTCTGCGTCAGGGCAAATGCGCCGATCACCCCGTCAAAGCTGAACGAGGCATCCAGCACTTCGAGGTAGAGAAAGGCGCCGAACCCGCCCTGCGCCGCCGCGCCCGCGCTTTTGCCCCAGCGGTCCAGAACATGCCCCAGCGCATCCACGGCCAGAAAGGTCACGATCCCGCACATGGCCGAGAACATGAAGATCTTCTCGTCCCTGACCGGCAGCAGCCAGACGAACAGCAGGATGATGACGAGGACGAAACCGACCTCCATCCCCCGGACCGAACCGAGGGCGCGCAGCGCCCGCTCCAGCCGGCCGATCCAGTCCACGTCCTTTGACTGGTCGAAGAAGAAGCTGAGCGCCACCAGCATCAGGAACGACCCGCCGAAGGCCGCGATCGGCAGATGCGCCTCGCCCATGATCCGGGCGTATTCGCCGGGTTCGGTGGCGGCCAGCATGACGGCGGCCCATGGCCCGATCTTGGCCGCGATCACCACGATGATCAGCGGGAACAACAGCCGCATCCCGAAGACCGCGATCAGGATGCCCCAGGTCAGGAAGCGCCGCTGCCAGATTGGCGACATGGTTTTCAGCTTGTTGGCATTGACGATGGCATTGTCGAAGGACAGCGAGATTTCCAGCACCGCCAGCACCGCCGCGATCAAGAGAAACGACATCGCCCCTGAACTGCGGCCGGTGAATTCCCAGCCAATGAACCCGGCCAGCGCCACGCCCAGCACCGTCACGATCAGCGGCCAGACCAGATAGGACATCGTCGAACGCATCTGCAGACCCCTTACCTTCCTTTGGTTCAGTCGCGCCCGAAATCAGCGCGCTACAGCCATTTCTTCCAGCGCAGCACGAGATAGGTGCCGACCGCCGAGGCAACCATCATCACAAGCGCCATGGCATAGCCCCAGCGTTGCTGCAGTTCCGGCATGACCTCGAAATTCATGCCATAGATGCTGGCGATCAGTGTCGGCGGCAGGAACAGCGCGGCGATGACCGACAGGATCCGCACCGTCTTGTTCTGCTGCAGATTGATCATCCCCAGCGTGGTGTCGACCGACAGGCTGACCCGCGAGGACAGGAAATCGGCATGAACCTCCAGTGCCTGCACATCGCGCTGCTGGCCCCGCAGCACCGCCCGGATCTTGGCGCTATCGGGGCGCTCGTCGGTGGTGGCGGTGTAGAAGGCCAGAAGCCGCTCGATCGTCAGCAGGCCAAGCCGCACCCTCGCCATCAGTTCAGCTTCGGCCCCCACCTTGGACAATGCCGCCTGCAGCACCGCCGAGGGGCTGTCGGCACCGGCATCGAAAACCTTCAGCACCGTTGCATCCAGCACGCGGCCCGAGTTTTCCAGAATATCGGCGAGCCGGGCAATGATCTCTTCGATCAGGCCCAGGAACAGCCGCTCGGCCGAGCGGCAGCCGGTGGTCGAGCGTTCGGCCCGGTCGGGAAAGGTGTTGAAGGGGCGCGGCGCGTGGTGGCGGACGGTGACCAGCCGGGTCGGCGACAGCAGAAAGGCCACCGGCATGGCGACCCTCGTGCCATCGGGCAATTCGCCGGGCAGAACGGCGGTCATGTATTCGGTATCGCCCTCGCGGTAGAGCCGGTTCGAGATCTCGATCTCTTCCATATCGGCGAGGCTCGGCACGTCGATCCCCAGCGCGGTCGCGTCGGCGATCTGCTTGTCGGTTGGCGACCAGAGGTCGATCCAGATCGCCTCGGCCAGACCCACCCCCTCGGGCAGCGGGACCAGCTTGTTGCCGGCCAGCGTATAGGCGCGGATCACGCCACCGTCCCGCGCATGAAGATCGCCAAATCGGCGACATTGGTACCGGTCGGGCCGGTGATGACCAGAGCCTTGCCGGCCTTCAGCGCCGGGGTGGAGTCGTTGCGCGCCAGCGCGTCATCAGGATCGATGCCGGCCTTGCGGATCAGGCCGATGGTTTCGGGGCCGACCAGCCCGCCGGCCGCCTGCCCCGGCCCGTCACGGCCATCGGTGCCGACGCTGGCAAAGACCCAGTCGCCTGCCAGCGCCTCGCTGGCAATTCGCGCGAAACGCAACGCCAGTTCCTGGTTGCGCCCACCCATGCCCTTGCCGGTCAGAGTCACCGTCGTCTCGCCACCGAAGGCCATGGCCGCGCCCTCGGGCAGGTCGCGCACCACGGCCAAAATCGCCTCGGCACAGTCCTGCACGTCGCCTTCCAGCGGGATCGGCCCCTCGGAAGCCCCCGCCGCGACAATCGCCGCGACGCTTTGCGGGTTCGAGCCGATCAGGATGTTTCGCGCTTCGGGCAGCGCGCCGCGATCCTCGCCGCGCGCCAGCGCCTCCTGCACCGATCCGGGCAACCGGTCCCAGAGACCCAGATCGCGGGCCTTGGCGGCAGCCTCGGCCACCGTACCGATGGGCGCTACGGTCGGACCCGAGGCAATGACGCGCAGGTCATCGCCCGGGACGTCGGAAAGGATAAGGGCAGTGACCGGGGCGCGGCTGGTACGCAGCCAGCCCCCGCCCTTCAGCCGCGACAGCGCCTGGCGGATCAGGTTGGTCTCGGTGATGTCCGCGCCCCCGGCCAGCAGCAGCTTGTTCACCGCCTGCTTGTCCTTCAGCGTCAGCCCGGTGATCGGCGCCGGCAGCATGGCCGAGCCACCGCCCGAGATCAGCGCCAGAACCCGGTCGTCTGGACCGGCCGATTGCAGGATCGCCTCGACCTCGCGCGCCGCCAGTTCGCCCGCCGCATCGGGCACCGGATGGCCCGAGGTCAGCACCCGCGCCCCCTCCAGCGGGGCATCATTGCCGGCATTGGTGATGACCAGCGCAGTCGTGCCCTTGGGCAGGCCCGCCAGTGCTGCAACCGCCATGGCCCGTGCCGCCTTGCCAAGCGCGATCACATGCCAGCGACCGCCGGCGGCGGGTGGATCGGCCAGCGCCTGATCCAGGTTTGCTGTCACGCAAGCCGCGGGGTCCGCGGCCGCAATACCGGCGCGGATCAAGGCCATCGCGCGTTCGCCAAGCTCTGTCATGGCGCAAGATGAGCCTGTTTCGCTGAAAAAGGAAAGAGGCGTTCACGGACTGGCGGGCGCAAAGATCACCCGGTCCGGTGCCGCAAAAAAGCCGCCGCCGATTGCTCGGCGGCGGCATAAACTGGTGAACCTACAGGTGGGACTGGTGTCCCGCTTGCCGGTTGGCGCCCACCGGCAAAGCCGGTGTGCGATCTCAGAGGTTCTTCAGGTCCCGATCCACGTCACGCGCGAACTCGTCGACCTGCTTTTCGGCCTCGTCCTTGGTCCAGCCGTATTTCTCCTGCAGCTTGCCGGCCAGCTGCTCGCGGTTGCCGGCGACCTGATCGTATTCATCATCAGTCAGATCACCCCATTTGGCGCGAGCGGCACCTTTGAGCTGCTTCCACTTGCCTTCAACGATATCCCAGTTCATCGCGTGCTCCTTTCAAGAATTGCGCGTTGATTACGGGGATCAAACGCAGGGTTGGAAACGGCAGTTCCGCGATTGAGCAATTGTTAATTCACCTGATCGCGAGGTGCGCGGCCCTCGGCAAAGTCGACCAGGTTGTCCAGCGCGCGCAGCGCCATGGCGGTGCGCACCTCTTCGGCGGCGGTGCCGAGATGCGGCAGCAAGCTGACATTCCACAGCTTGCGCAGCGCCTCGGGCACCAGCGGCTCCTGCTCATAGACATCGAGGCCAGCGCCGGCGATGGCGCGCGATTGCAGCGCCGCGATCAGCGCGGCTTCATCCACCACATCACCGCGCGAGATATTGATGAGATAGCCACCCGTCCCCAGCGCGGCCAATTCCGCCGCCCCGATCAGGTGCCGCGTTCCGGCACCACCCGGCACCGCGACCACGGCGAAATCGGCGGCCGAGAGGGCCGCTGCCAGATCCGGCATCTGCTCGGCCGGAAAGTCCAGCGACGAGACCGCCGAGCGGTTGTGGAACACGACCCGCATCCCGAAGCCCAAATGGCAGCGCCGGGCGATGGCCTGCCCGATGCGGCCCATGCCGATGATGCCGACGGTCTTGCCGGTGACATGGGTGCCCAGAAGCTGGGTCGGATACCAGCCGTCCCAGCTACCGCTGCGCACCAGATGCTCGCCCTCGCTGGCGCGGCGGGCGGCCATCAGAAGCAGCGTCATGGCGATATCGGCGGTGGCGTCGGTAACGGCGCCCGGCGTATTCGAGACGGCGATGCCGGCGGCCCGCGCCGCCTCGATGTCGATATGGTTGAAGCCCACACCGAAATTCGCCAGCAGCTTGCAGCGCAGATCACCGGGCTCGGCACCGGCAAAGGCCTCGGCGGTGAAGCCGTCGCGCAGCGTGGGCAGGATCAGGTCGTGATCCTGCATCGCCTGCCGCGCCTCGGCGGGCGTCAGCGGGCGGTCAGGCAGGAAGCTCGCGTCAAAGCGGGCGCGGATCGCGTCGGTCGCGGCGGGCGTCATCGGGCGGGTGACCAGCAGTTTCATCAATACATCCTTCCGCCATTCGGAACCTTCAGGTCCGGCGCGATCAGCACCACCTCGTTCTCCTCATCGGGCACACCCAGCACCAGCACCTCGGACATGACCGGGCCGATCTGGCGCGGCGGGAAGTTCACCACACAGAGCACCTGTTTCCCGACCAGCGTCTCTGGCTGGTAATATTTTGTGATCTGGGCCGAGGATTTGCGCTCGCCCAGTTCCCCCAGATCGAGCCACAGCTTGATCGCGGGCTTGCGCGCCTCGGGAAAGGGTTCGGCGCGGGTGATGGTGGCGACGCGGATATCGACCTTCAGGAATTCGTCGAAGGAAATGGTCATTTCGCGGCTCCCAACTCACGGCCCCGTTCGGTCGCGGCGGCGACCGTGCGCGCCATCAAGGGCGGCAAGCCGGTCTCGGGGTCCATCAGCACCTTAAGCCCCGCGGCCGTCGTGCCGCCCGGCGAGGTGACGTTCTCGCGCAGCACCGCCGGGTCCTGATCGGCATCGACCGCCAGCGCCCCGGCCCCGGCCACGGTCATCCTCGCCAGTTCCAGCGACAGGTCTGCCGGCAGGCCCTGCGCCACGCCAGCCGCCGCCATCGCCTCGATCAGGTGAAAGACATAGGCCGGGCCGCTGCCCGAGAGGCCGGTGACGGCATCCATCTGGTCCTCGCCCTGCAGCCGCACCACGCGCCCGACCGCGCGCATCAGCGCCTCGCCCAGATCGAGATGGGCTGGCGTGGCGGCGGCATTGCCGATCATGGCCGAGATCCCCTGCCCGATGGCGGCGGGGGTATTGGGCATCACCCGCACGACCGGGCTACCCGGAAAGGCGTTCTCAAAGGTGGCGATGGTGGTGCCGGCGGCCACCGATATGACCAGCGTATCGGTAAGCTTGGGCATCTCGCCAAGCGCCCCGGCCATCATCTGGGGCTTGACCGCAAGGACCAGAACGGCGGGATTTTCCGGCAGGGGCGCGTTCACGCGCAGGCCCTTGTCATGCCAGTCGGGCGCCAGTTTCGGGTCGATGACGGTGACAGCGCCCGGTTCCAGCCCGCGTGCCAGCCAGCCCTTCAGCATTGCCCCGCCCATGCGGCCACAGCCGACAAGCACTAGCCCGCGGCTGTTCAGTTCGTCGAAATCGGTCATTCATTCCCCCTCTTGCCGGCGGGGGAAGTGCGCCCCCTCAGGCCCGTCCGTAGGCTTCGGACAGGGCGATGTCCAGCGCAGCGGCGGGGCTCGCGTTGCCCCAGGCGGCCAGCTGGAACGAGGGATAGAAGCGTTCGCAACCCAGAAGCGCATTGCAGATCATCTGGTCGATCTGCTCGGGCGCTGCGATGGTGTCGCCGGCCAGCACCAGACCATAGCGCCAGACCATCAGCTTCTGCTCGGCCCAGAAGGTGAAGCCGCCATCCCAGACCTGATCGTTGGCAAGGTTCAACGTCTCGTAAAGCTCGGGCAGGCGCTCTTCGGGCGGGTCCATGTCGAAGGTGCAGATCAGCCGCAGCACCTCTTCCCGCGCCGACCAGGCGAGGGTGATGGAGTAGCTGCGCCATTGCCCCTCGACCACCATGGCAATCTGGTCATCGGCAAGTCGGTCGAAATCCCAGGCGTGATGGGTGGCCACCGACTCGACAATATCGATCGGATGGATCTCGTCGCTATGGATGTAATGGTCTGTCTGAGCCATGTCTGTCCCCTGCCTGCTTTCGCCTGTCTGAGGAAGCGGTTCTGTCGCCGCTAGTCTTGGTGGCAGTCACAACACCCGGCGGGATGCCTTGGCTGCTTACACTATATCCTGTGTTGGAATTGGCAGGGTGTAAAGTAAAATTTCCTTAACGGCTTGCCTCGCAACGAGGCACTGCCTAGCAAACGCACAAGCGGCGGATAGGGGGAAAACCCGCATGAATCGGGACCATGGCGGCGATATCGACCGCGCTCAGGCGCGCTTTGGCGGCGGCGACTGGATCGATCTGTCCACAGGAATCAACCGCCGCCCCTGGCCGGTGGGGCAAGTGCCCGAGGCGGTCTGGCGCGCGCTGCCGACCGAATCGGCGCGGGCGCGGCTGACCCGGGTCGCGGCGGCATGGTTCGGCTGCGAAGCAGAGCAGGTGCTGCCGATGGCGGGGGCCTCGGCACCGATCCAGTTGCTGCCGCGCATCTTGCCAAAGGGCCGCGCGGCGGTCATCGCGCCCAGCTATAACGAACATGCCGCCAGCCTGCGGGCGGCGGGCTGGCAGGTCGACGACGTTCCGACCATTGAGGCCATGACGGGCGCCGATCTGGCGATGGTGGTCAATCCGAACAATCCCGACGGGCGCGAATGGGCGCCCGAGGTGCTGGCCGATCTGGCCGGGCGGGTCGGGCATCTGGTCGTCGATGAAAGCTTTGCCGATCCGAGGCCGGACCTGTCGCTGGCGGGCCGGATGCCCGCGAATGTCAGCATCCTGCGCAGCTTCGGCAAGTTCTGGGGGCTGGCGGGGCTGCGGCTTGGCTTCCTCTTGGGCGCGCCACCGCTGCTGGCCGCAGTCGCGCGCGAGGCGGGGCCGTGGGCGGTCAATGGCCCGGCGCTGGAGATCGGGGCGGCGGCCATGGGTGATGCCGCATGGGCCGATGCGGCTGTCGTCTATCACAGCGAGGCCGCGCTGCGGCTGGACCGGCTGGCGATGCAGCGGGGCTGGCAGGTGGTGGGCGGCACGCATCTGTTCCGGCTGTACGAGACCGGGGATGCGGAAGGCGCGCAGGAGGCGCTGGCCCGGTCACAGGTCTGGACGCGGCGCTTTCCCTATTCCAAGGGCTGGCTCAGGATGGGGGTTCCGGGCGATCACGCGGAATGGGACCGGGTGACGGCGGCGATGCGCAGTTAGGCGCGGCGGAGGGCCAGCGCCGGCCCGTGGGCTGGCGCCGCGACGGTTCGCCAATACGGTTTATGGTGCAAAGTCCCTCGGCTGGGTGAACTCGGGACCAGCGTCACCAAAGCGCCAGCCCGCCGGGACGGGCAGGCGCTGGCCCGGGCGGGCTTCGCCCTAGTCCCCGGGCCGGGTCTGCTAGCTTTGCGCCAGCCCCAGAATCGCCCCAACGTCCAGATGCCGCTCCATATGCGCGGCCAATGCGTCCAGCGTCTCCTCAACGCCGGCCTCGTAGCCCGGCTGCGAGGCCGCCCCCAGCCGCGCCAGAAAGCCGGCCCGAAAGCGGTCATCGGCGAAAAGCCCGTGCAGATAGGTGCCCATCACCCGCCCGTCGCGGCCGATGGCCCCGTCCGGGCCGGGGACATGCGCAAAAGGCCGGGCGCAATCCGGCCCCTCGGTCCGGCCCATATGGATCTCGTAGCCGTTGAGCGGCTGGCCAAGGGCGGTGCCGCTGACGCGCTCGAGCCGCTTGGTACCGGCCATCTCGGTCGCCACGTCCAGAAGGCCCAGCCCCTCGCTTTCGCCCGGCGGACCGTCGGTGCCCTGCGGGTCGCGGATGGCACGCCCCAGCATCTGATAGCCGCCGCAGAGACCCAGCACATGCCCGCCCCGCCGCAGATGCGCCTGAAGGTCGATATCCCAGCCCTGCGCGCGCAGGAAATCCAGATCGCCGCGCGTGGATTTGGTGCCGGGGATCACCACTAGATCGGTGTCTCCGGGCAAGACCTGCCCCGGCCCCAGCATGCTCAGTCGCACCCCCGGCTCGGCGGCCAGCGGGTCGAGGTCGTCGAAATTGGCGATCCGCGACAGGGTCAGGCACACCACGTTCAGCCCTGCCCCACGCGAGGCGCGCAGATCGACCGCATCCTCGGCCGGCAGGCGCATGGCGTCCCGAAACCACGGCAGCACGCCGAAGCCGCGCCAGCCGGTGCGGTCCTCGATGAAGCCATAGCCATCATCGAAGAGCCGCGGATCGCCACGGAACTTGTTGATGAGAAATCCCCGCACCATCGCTGCATCCTCGGGGTCGATCACCGCCTGCGTGCCGACGATCTGGGCGATGACCCCGCCCCGGTCGATATCGCCCGCCAGCACCACCGGCACATTGGCCGCCCGCGCGAATCCCATATTGGCAATGTCACGCGGACGCAGGTTCACCTCGGCGGGGCTGCCCGCCCCCTCGACAATGACCAGATCATGCGCGGCGCTGAGCCGGCCAAAACTCTCCATCACCGCCGTCATCAGGCGCGGCTTCAGCCCGGCATAGTCGTGCGCCTCGGCCCTGGCGACGGCGCGCCCCTGCACCACGACCTGCGCGCCGGTATCGGTCTCGGGTTTCAGCAGCACCGGGTTCATGTCGGTCACAGGCTCCAGCCCCGAGGCCCGCGCCTGCAGCGCCTGCGCCCGACCGATCTCGCCGCCATCGGCGGTCACGGCGGCATTGTTCGACATATTCTGTGGCTTGAAGGGCGCGACCGACAGCCCGCGCAGCCGCGCCGCGCGGCAGAGGCCCGCGACCAGCAGCGACTTGCCGACATTCGATCCCGTGCCCTGAATCATCACCGCGCCCATCGAGGCCACCCACCGCTTGCCATCATCTCTGCGGATGACTAGATAGGCGCGTCCGCAAAGGAAAGGCCCGCCCCGTGCAAAACGTCGTGCTGACGATCCATCTGATTCTGGCCCTGCTTCTGACAGGGGTGGTGCTGCTGCAACGCTCGGAAGGCGGTGGCCTTGGCATGGGCGGCGGCGGTGGCGGCGGGGTGATGACCGGCCGTCAGGCGGCGAACGTCTTTACCCGGCTGACCTGGATCTTCGGCATCGCGCTGTTCGTGACCTCGATCGCGCTGACCATCATCGCGGCCCGCGAAGCTTCGACCGGCTCGATCATCGACCAGCTGGGCGGCAACGGCCAGAGCCAGCAGGCACCGGCGACCGACCTGCCGGGCCTTGGCACCTATACGCCCCCGCCCGCGACCAGCGGCCAGCCGGTGACGCCGCCCGCGCCCACCGCGCCGGCCGGTGACGCGGCTGCGGCGCCTGAAGCGGCTGCGCCGGCGACGGATGCGGCGGCTGCTCCTGTAACCCCGCCGGCAGCGGAAGCCCCGGCTGAGGCCCCCGCAACTGAGGCCCCCGCGGCCGAGACTCCCCCGGCGGCGGAAACGCCCGCCGAACCGGCCGCACCTGCGACCAACTAAGCTCACCAGAAATTGCGGGGTGTGAAAATCACCCCACATCCACTTGCGGTCCGTTGCGGCCACGGGACAAATCGGTTATTTCTTGACTCCCGTGATGCAGGTCGCTCGGCGGCCCGCTACGACTTGAATTTGACGACATCACGGGGGCCCAATGGCGCGTTACATCTTCATCACCGGCGGCGTGGTTTCCTCACTCGGCAAGGGCTTGGCATCCGCCGCGCTGGGGGCGCTGCTGCAGGCGCGGGGCTTTACCGTGCGGCTGCGCAAGCTCGACCCCTATCTGAACGTCGATCCCGGCACCATGTCACCCTTTGAACATGGCGAGGTATTCGTCACCGATGACGGGGCCGAGACCGATCTGGACCTTGGCCATTACGAGCGCTTCACCGGCGTTTCGGCGCGCAAGACCGATTCCGTCAGCTCGGGCCGGATCTATTCCAATGTGCTGGAAAAGGAACGCCGCGGCGAATACCTGGGCAAGACCATTCAGGTCATTCCGCACGTCACCAACGAGATCAAGGATTTCCTCTCCATCGGCGAGGATGAGGTCGATTTCATGCTCTGCGAGATCGGCGGCACGGTCGGCGATATCGAGGGCCTGCCCTTCTTCGAGGCGATCCGGCAGTTCATCCACGAGCGTCCGCGCGGCCAGTGCATCCTGATGCACCTGACGCTCTTGCCCTATCTGGCGGCCTCCGGCGAGTTGAAGACCAAGCCCACCCAGCACAGCGTCAAGGAATTGCAGTCGATCGGCCTTGCCCCCGATGTGCTGGTCTGCCGCAGCGAGCATCCGATCCCGGAGAAGGAACGCGCCAAGATCGCGCTCTTCTGCAATGTCCGCCCCGATCACGTCATTCCCGCCTATGACCTGAAGTCGATCTACGAGGCCCCCTTGGCCTATCATCGCGCCGGTCTCGATCAGGCGGTTCTGGATGCCTTTGGCATCAGCCCGGCCCCGCGCCCCGACATGTCGCGGTGGGAAGACGTGATGGACCGGCTGCAGAATGCCGAGGGCAAGGTCAAGATCGCGGTCGTCGGCAAGTATACCCAGCTCGAGGACGCCTATAAATCCATCGCCGAGGCGCTGACCCATGGCGGCATGGCGAACCGGGTGCGGGTCAAGGCCGACTGGGTGGACAGCGAGAAGCTGGAAGGCGAAGGCGCACATCTTCTGGATGGCTATCACGGCATCATCGTGCCCGGCGGCTTTGGCGAGCGCGGCACCGAGGGGATGATCGCCGCGGCGAAATACGCGCGCGAGAAGAAGGTGCCCTATCTGGGCATCTGCCTGGGGATGCAGATGGCGGTGATCGAGGCCGCCCGGAACCTCGCCGACATGCCCGATGCCGGCTCCGAGGAGTTCGACCACGAGGCCGGCCAGACCCGCTTCACCCCGGTCGTCTATCACCTGAAGGAATGGGTGCAGGGGAATTACACCGTGCAGCGCAAGGTCGGCGACGACAAGGGCGGCACCATGCGCCTTGGCGCCTATACCGCGATCCTGGAGCCCGGCTCGAAGATCTCCGGGATCTATGGCGGCGCGACCGAGATGGAAGACCGCCATCGCCACCGCTATGAGGTCGACGCGAAATACCGCGACCAGCTGGAGGCCGCCGGCCTGCATTTCTCGGGCATGTCACCGGACGGCAAGCTGCCCGAGGTGGTGGAATATGCCGATCACCCGTGGTTCATCGGCGTGCAATCGCATCCTGAACTGAAGTCGAAGCCGTTCCTGCCGGCGCCACTGTTTGCGGGATTTGTGGAGGCGGCTAAGGTGGGGGCGCGGTTGGTGTAATTGGGCAACTTGCTGACCGGTGGCGAGCCACTGGTCAGAGGTCTCGCCAGTTAACCTTGATAACGATCCGGGCATGGTGAACTCTAGTCGAGGCAACTAGGGAGCTTTTTATGTCTGACGATCTGTTGGCAGTGCAACTCGCGGATGTAGGTCCGCAAAGATCGAGCGACGACCCGTTCACGAAGCGAATGAGGTTGCATCAATCGTGGTGGCGGCGCGTGGTTCTAGGACTTGAGCGAACCGGTGTCGGTGGTCCCCAAAAGCTTCCATATGGCAATTACCTGCATTCCGACGACGCTGCCAAAGGCCTGAATTTTCTGACTGAAGAGATTAAAGTTCTGGCGATGGGAAGCGCCGGCCCGCATGTCGAGAAACGCCGAAACGAACAGAATTTGCTATCATCGCAGCCGATGGCCTTCAACCTGTTCGGTCCGTTGGTTGTAAATCCAGAACGGGCGCGACGATTTATGGGCACCCTCTTGGGAACTGAGCTACACAGCGCCAGCGTGGAGATCGAATTCACGCCAGACAAGAAAACTCATTTGAATGACCGAACATCCTTTGATGTCTTGGTTCGCTATACTGACCATCTCGGCAGGCAAGGTCTGATCGCGATAGAGACCAAGCTCACCGAGCCATTTAGCGACCCAAGCCGGAACAGTCAGGCGGACAAGCCGGTATATCGAGCGACCGCACATAGCGCCCGCCTTTGGGCGGAGCCAGAGAGTGACGTGTTCGTCACAACTGATATTTGGCAGCTTTGGCGGAACCATCTGCTACTTGCGAGTGTCCGCAGCGCACGGGAGTTCGACATTGATACTTCTCAGCTTTGGGTCGTTCATCATGACGACGACCAAAAGTGCGTTGGTCCAATCGAAGCCTACCGAAAAACCCTGATTTCACCTGAACAGAACTTCCGCGCATTTACCTTGGGCCAAGTTTCAGAGGCGTGGCAGCGAGTTGCGACAGATCACGAACGGGAGTGGCTCGACAAATTCCGAGCGCGGTACATAGATCTAAACGCCAGCGACTATCTGGCAATCCAGTAGAGGGATAATCCTAGGCTTGTATCGCAAGCCATCTCACGCAGGGAGCGGGTCTGCCGGGCTTGTGCATCTCCCACCTTTACTCAACCCCTTTTCCGCCGACCGATCCCCCACCCCCTACCCAAACCGCCCGCAACGCGTCACAATCGCTCAAAACCATAATCGAGCGATCCATCCCATGCGCCTCGCCCTCGCCGCACTCGCCGCACTTCTCACAACCCCTGCTCTCGCTGACGCCCCCCTGATTGTCATCGAGCAGTCGCAGATTCCCTTCGACCTTGGCCCGGCCCATCCGGCGAACAAGCCGTCGCGCATGTCGAACTCGCCCAATTCCGCCTGGAACAGCGCGGCGAACAGCGCCAATTCCAGTTCGGCCTACGAGAACCGGCCCTCGAACCCGGCGAATTCGGAGCGGCTGATCATCACCGGCGATGGCGGGGTCATGGGCTATTACAGCACCAATGCGGGCGGGGTGCTGAACCTCTTTGACGTGAACGGTCGGCGGGTTGCCTATCGTCCGGCGCGCGGCACGCGCAGCCTGTTCAGCACGAACGGCGAATGGTGCGGCACGGTGGACGGGGTGCGCGGCGGTGGCTTTGTACTGGGGGTTACGCGGTCTTGCGCTGCGCGCTTCAACCGCTGACAGAGCAAAGGCCGCCGCGCACAATCTTTATGTGCAGATTCTGCAGGTTTGGAAACCCAACCTTTTTTAACTTGTCATCTTTCTCTGCTAACTACGTAACGTCACTGCAGGATTGCCGAACATGAACGATGCGCCCAAGGACTGGTTCGAAGCCGAGCTTCAGGACACGCTGGACGAGGATTACGAGATCGAGCTGGAGGATGCGGTGCTCTCGGCCGAGATCCGGCGCATCTACCGCGACAACCATCCCGAGCAGATGGATCGCAAGCTGTATTTCCAGGAATTGCTGCGCCTGCAATCCGAGCTGATCAAGCTGCAGGACTGGGTCAGCCATTACAAGGAAAAGATCGTCGTCATCTTCGAGGGCCGCGATTCGGCCGGCAAGGGCGGAGCCATCAAGCGCATCACCCAGCGGCTGAACCCGCGCGTCGCCCGCGTGGTCGCCCTGCCCGCCCCCTCGGACCGGGAAAAGACGCAATGGTATTTCCAGCGCTACGTGCCGCATCTGCCGGCAGGCGGGGAAATCGTGCTGTTCGACCGCAGCTGGTACAACCGCGCGGGCGTCGAGCGGGTGATGGGATTCGCCAACGAGGACGAGGTCGAGCAGTTCTTCCAGGACGTTCCGGAATTTGAACGGATGCTGGTCCGTTCGGGCATCCGGCTGGTGAAATACTGGTTCTCGGTCACTGACGAGGAACAGCAGATGCGGTTCCTCATGCGCATCCACGATCCGCTGAAGCAATGGAAGCTGTCGCCGATGGACCTGCAAAGCCGGGTGCGGTGGGAAAGCTATACCAAGGCCAAGGAAGAGATGTTCGAGCGCACCAATATTCCCGAGGCGCCGTGGTATATCGTGCCGGGCAATGACAAGAAGCGCGCCCGGCTGAACTGCATGAGCCACCTTCTGGGGCTGATGCCCTATACCGAGGTGCCGCATGACGAGATCGAGCTGCCGAACCGCGTGTTCAACCCCGATTACGAACGTGACGTGCTGCCGCGCGATCTCTATGTGCCGCAGAAATATTGAGGGCTGAGGCGGGTGATGCTCGAGTTCCACATCTATGATGTCTTCACCGACAAGCCCTTTTCGGGCAATCCGCTGGCCGTGGTCATGGGGGCGGATGGGCTGAGCACGACGCAGATGCAGACCATCGCCCGGCAGTTCAATCTCAGCGAGACGATCTTTGTCCAAACGCCGCGCGATCCGGCGCATACGGCGCGGGTGCGGATCTTCCTGCCCAAGGCCGAGATTCCCTTCGCCGGCCATCCGACCATCGGCTGCGCGCTGCACCTGTCGGGCGGCGAGAATGGGCGGATCGTGCTGGAGGAAGAGGCCGGACTGGTGCCCGTGATCATCGGGGACGGGCTGGCGGAATTCGTGGCGCCGGTGCTGCCCACGCTGAACGGCGAGGCACCAACGCCTGTCGACGTTGCCGCGGCGCTGGGGCTGACGGTGGGGCAGATCGGGTTCGGCGCGCATCGCCCCGCCATGGCCAGTGCCGGCAATGGTTTCATCTTTGTGCCGCTGCGCGATCTCGAAGCGCTGGCCCAGGCACGTCCGCGCGGCGAGGCCTTCGAGGCGCTGACCCGCGCTGTCCCCAAGCTCTATGCCTATGCGCCCGAGGGCGATGGTTTCCGGGCGCGCATGTTCGCGCCCGCGAATGGCGTGCCCGAGGACCCCGCGACCGGATCCGCCTCGGCCACCTTGCCCGCGCTGCTGCTGGCCGCCGGTCGGCTCGGCGAGGGCGAGAGCCGCATCGCGCTGCGTCAGGGCGTCGAGATGGGCCGCCCGTCAGAGATCGGGCTGACGGTTCAGGTCAGAAACGGGGCCATCACCGAGGTCCGCATCAGCGGGCGGGCGGCGAAGGTCGCCGAAGGACGGATTGCCATACCGGAGGATCACTGATGCCCAAGGGATACTGGATCGCGCATGTGACGGTAGATGATCCCACAGCCTACGAGGCATATCGTCAGGCCAATGCCGCGCCGCTGGCCCAGTTTGGCGGGCGCTTCCTTGTGCGCGGCGGCGCGCAGACCGTGGTCGAGGGCGAGGCACGGCCGCGCAGTGTCGTGGTCGAATTTCCCAGCCTCGAGGCCGCGACCGACTGCTATCACAGCGCCGAGTACCAGGCTGCGCTGGCGCTGCGCAAACCCTGCAGCGCGGGGGATGTCGTCATCGTCGCCGGATATGACCCAGCCTGATCGCGTCTTGTGACGGCGGGCGTAAGGTCTATGATGGCCGCATGTTTCGCAATCTCCTGACCCGCCTTTTCGCCGATGACACCGAGGACCGCCGCATCGATGCCGGCGATGCCGAGGTGGCGCTTGCGGCACTGCTGGTGCGGGTCGCCCGCGCCGATGACCGCTATGACGGGGTCGAGCAGCGGCGGATCGAGCAGATCCTCGCCCGCCGCCGTGGCCTCAGCGCATCGCAGGCGGCCGAACGCCGCGCCGCCGCCGAGATGATCGAGGCCGAGGCGCCCGATACCGTCCGCTTCACCCGCACGATCAAGGACCGCATCGCGCTGGAAGACCGCTTTGACGTGATCGCCGCCTTGTGGGAGATTGCCTATGCCGACGAGACACGCGGGGCCGACGAGGAATCGATGATCCGCCTCGTCGCCGGCTTGCTGGGCATCAACGACCGCGATTCGGCGCTGGCCCGCCAGCGCGTCCTGGAAGAGATGGGCCTCGGCGACAAGGGCTGACCGGTCAGGCCAGCCCGCCCTTGATCAGGCGGTCGGCCAGCCGGGCATAGGCCTCGGCAACCGCCCCCTCGCCAAGAGCCACCGGGCGGCCCGCATCTCCGGCCAGCCGCACCTCGAGTTCCAGGGGAATCTCGCCAAGGAAGGGCAGATCCAGATCCCGCGCCTCGGCGGCAACACCACCATGACCGAAGAGATGCGCCTCGTGGCCGCAATTCGGGCAGACATAGCTCGACATGTTCTCGACCAGCCCGAGGATCGGCGTCTTCAGCTTGCGGAACATGTCGATGGCGCGGCGGGCATCCAGCAGAGCCACATCCTGCGGCGTCGAGACGATCAGCGCCCCGGTCAGCGCCGCCTTCTGACACAGCGACAGCTGCACATCGCCAGTGCCGGGCGGCAGGTCGATCAGCAGCACGTCAAGCTCGCCCCAGTTCACCTGTCCCAGCAACTGCTGCATCGCGCCCATCAGCATCGGCCCGCGCCAGATCACCGCCTCGCCCTCGTTCAGCATGAAGCCGATCGACATCAGCGTGACGCCATGCGCCTGCAGCGGCTCGATCCGCTGGCCGTCGGGACTGGCGGGGCGGCCCGAGGCCCCCATCATCCGCGGCTGGCTGGGTCCGTGGATATCGGCGTCCAGAATCCCCACGCGCCGCCCGGCCCGCGCCAGCGACACCGCGAGATTCGAGGTGACGGTGGATTTGCCCACGCCGCCCTTGCCGGAACCGATGGCGATGATGTTCTTCACGCCCGCAATCGGCTGCGGTCCGGCTTGCGGGGTCGGGTGGCGGCCCAGCTTCATCTGCGGCGGTGGCGTCTGTGCCGCCGGTTTGCCGGCCGGCGCGGTCATGACGATCGAGACATTGGCCACACCCGGCAGCGCCAGCAGCCGCCGCCGCGCCTCGGCCTCGACCGGGGCGAATGCGCGCGCCTGATCGGCATCCCGGACCTCGAGGACGAATCGAACGGTATCGCCGTCGACGGTGAGAGCGCGCAGAAAATCGGCCCCGCCAAGGCTTCCGCCGCCCGGAATCTCGATCCCTTCGATTGACCTTACGGCAACTTCGCGTTCGATGCCCATTTCTTCGCCTTTCACCCGAGATCGTCATCAAACTTATGGAACCGCGGCGCCCCGGCAACACTCGCGTCCCTTTGTCGCAGGCTAACCCCATCTGACCCTGCGTCACAAGAGCGCAGGGTAGCGGAACCGTGATCGCTAACGCCAGAACGCTCTCTTTTTTGCGCGCCTTTTCAGCAGGTCACAGCCAGCTAGGTCAGCAATAGTTATGCAATTGCTGCATAGCAGAAAACCACATTCCAGCCATTGTGCATCTGCAGCATTGGCGCCATCTTTGTCTCATCCGAAAGCGCAGGACCATCCGGGTTCGGCGCAGAGACGAAGAGCAGACGCAAGGAAGACGAACATGGCTGCAATTGAACATATCCACGGCAGCGCCCGCAAAGAAGCCGGTTTCCGCACTTGGCTGGGCGACGTGATCGCCGGCATTCAGGAAAACCGCGCTCGCAATGCCGTCTACCGTCAGACCGTTCGCGAATTGAACGCCCTGACCGCGCGTGACCTGGCTGACCTGGGCATTCATCGTTCGATGATCTCCCGCATCGCCCGCGAAGCCGCCTACGGCGCCGCGCAGTAACACAGGTTTTTGATCCCTCGCCCCTCCTCCTCCCTGGGGCCAGGGCTTAGGCGGCATCCTCCCTCCTCCTCCCTGAGGATGCCGCCACCCAGTTAACAGGATCGCCCGCTCCTCCTCCCTAGGGCCATCCTGTCGCAGCGGCGGCCCCACTCCTCCTCCCAGGGGTCGCCGCTGAAAAGAATACGAGGCCCGCTGTCCTTCCTCCTCCCTGGACAGCCCGCCTTGTTCGCGGTGAAGCCCTACCTCCTCCCAGGGCGACACCGCACCCCATACGCGGCCCCTCCTCCTCCCTGGGCCAGCGTGAACGCGGCGGCGCCCCTTCTCCTCCCTGGGCGCCGCCGCTTTTCTTTTTCTGCGGGCCGGGTTATGGGCAAAAGATGCTCAGCTATCAGCACGCCTATCACGCCGGGAACCTTGCTGATCTCCACAAGCACACGCTGCTTGCGGTGGCGCTGGATTACCTGACGCGCAAGGACAAGCAGCTCAGCTATATCGAGACCCATGCCGGGCGCGGCCTCTATCGGCTGGACAGCGCCGAGGCGCAGAAGACCGGCGAGGCGGCGGCGGGCATCCGGCGCGCCGAGGCCGAGGGCTGGCTGCCCGCTGGCCACCCCTTCCTGCAGGTGCTGGCCGCCGTGCGCGCCGCACATGGTCGCGCCGCCTATCCCGGATCACCGCTTATTGCCGCGCATTTCCTGCGCAAATCAGACAATGCACATCTGGCCGAGCTGCACCCGGCGGAACATGCGGCGCTGTCCTGGGTGGCAGGCTTCGCCACCATTCACCGACGCGATGGCTTCCAGGTTGCGCAGTCGCTGTGCCCGCCGACACCGCGGCGGGGCTTCATGCTGATCGATCCCAGCTACGAGGTAAAGACCGAGTACGATGAGATTCCCCGCCAGATCGACCAGATCGTGCGAAAGTGGAATGTCGGGACGATTGCGCTCTGGTACCCGATCCTGACCGATGACCGGCATCTGCCGATGCTCACGCGGCTGAAGCAGACTCACCGGCAGGCGCTGGTATCAGAGATCCGCTTTCCGCCAGTCCGGGCTGATCACAACATGGTTGGCTCGGGCATGTTCGTCATCAACCCGCCCTGGGGTCTGGACCGTGAGGCACAGCGGCTGGCGGAGGCGATCGCCAAGGGCGTGCGGGGCGGCGCGCCATAGGCTCGACCGCTCAGAACGGCACGTCATCCCCGCCCGCATTGCCCGAGGGCTGCAGGTAGGCGGCCTTGATGGTCTTGAAGCCGGTCGGGAATTGCACCGTCAGCGTATCCTCGGCAATGCCCATCACCGTGCCATTGCCGAATTTCTGGTGGAACACCCGATCCCCCACGGCAAAGCCCGCCGCCAGCTCGGCATCGATGATGACCGGCGTGCGTTGCATCGGCGGCTTGCGCAGGGTCGCATTGGCCTGCATCCGCTTCCAGCCCGGAGAGTTATAGACATCGGCATTAGCGGCGCGTTGGTGCATGTCGCTGCCGCCATTGGCGCCAGCAAAGGCCATCGCCGCACCATAGCCGCCGCCATAGAGGCCCGGCGGGGTCAGCACCTCGACATGATCCTCGGGCAGTTCGTCGACGAAGCGCGAGGGCATCGAGCTTTGCCATTGCCCGTAGAGCCGCCGGTTGCCGGCAAAACTGATGGTCGCCAGCCGCTCGGCCCGGGTGATGCCGACATAGGCCAGCCGGCGCTCCTCCTCGAGCCCGCGGGTGCCGCTTTCGTCCATGGCGCGCTGGCTGGGGAACAGCCCGTCCTCCCATCCCGGCAGGAAGACGATCGGAAATTCCAGCCCCTTGGCGCCATGGAGCGTCATGATGCTGACCTCTTCCGCCGCCTCACCCTCGTCGCGGTCCATGACCAGTGCGACATGTTCGAGGAAGCCTTGAAGGTTGTCGAACTCTTCCAGCGCCTTGACCAGTTCCTTGAGGTTGTCGAGACGCCCGGGCGCATCCGGTGACTTCTCGTTCTGCCACATGGCGGTATAGCCGGATTCGTCCAGAATCCGCTCGGCCAGTTCGACATGGCTGACGGTTCTGTCCAGCACATCGGCATGCCAACGCCCGATCCCGGTCACGAAGTCGCGCAGGTTGGCCAGACCCTTGCCGCCCAGATGCCCCTCGTCCACGGCAATTTTCGCGCCCTCTAGCAGCGGCACGCCATTCTGCCGGGCGATGGTCTGAATGGTCTGCACCGCCTTGTCACCCAGACCGCGCTTGGGGGTGTTCACGATCCGCTCGAAGGCCAGGTCGTCGGCGGGGCTGACCACCAGCCGGAAATAGGCCATGGCATCGCGGATTTCCTGCCGCTCGTAGAAGCGCGGGCCGCCGATGACGCGATAGGGCAGACCGATGGTCATGAAGCGGTCCTCGAAAGCCCGCATCTGGTGGCTGGCACGGACGAGGATGGCGATGTCGTTCAGGCTGACCCGGCCGATGCTGGCGCGATGGCCGCCCTGAAAGCTCTCGATCTCCTCGCCGATCCAGCGCGCCTCGGCCTCGCTGTCCCAATGGCCGATCAGGCGCACCCGTTCGCCCTCGTCCTCGGCATCGGTCCACAGCGTCTTGCCCAAGCGCCCCTTGTTCGCCGCGATCAGCCCCGAGGCGGCGGCGAGGATATGCGGGGTCGAGCGGTAATTCTGTTCCAGCCGGATGACCCGCGCGCCGGGGAAATCCTGTTCGAAACGCAGGATGTTGCCGACCTCGGCCCCCCGCCAGCCATAGATCGACTGGTCGTCATCACCCACGCAGCAGATGTTGCGATGCGCCTGTGCCAGCAGCCGCAGCCACATGTATTGCGCGATGTTGGTGTCCTGATACTCGTCCACCAGAATATAGCGGAACCGGTCCTGCCATTGCTTCAGCACGTCCGGATGCGCCTGGAACAGCGTCACGCAATGCATCAAGAGATCGCCGAAATCGACCGCGTTCAGCGCCAGCAGCCGGTCCTGATAGGCCGCGTAAAGCCGCCCGCCCATGCCGTCGAACGCCGCGCCCTCGCCCTTGGGCAGACGCGCGGGGGTGATGCAGCGGTTCTTCCAGTCATCGATCAGCCCGGCCAGTTGCCGCGCCGGCCAGCGCTTCTCGTCGATGTTCTCGGCGGCGATCAGTTGCTTCAGCAGGCGCAGCTGGTCATCCGTGTCCAGGATGGTGAAGCTGGGTTTCAGATACAGCCCGTCCCGGCCGATCAGTTCCGCATGGCGGCGCAGGATCTTGACGCTGATCGAGTGGAAGGTGCCCAGCCAGGGCATCCCCTCGACCGCCTCGCCCAGAAGCCGGCCAATGCGGTTCTTCATCTCGCGCGCGGCCTTGTTGGTGAAGGTCACGGCAAGGATCTGCCCCGGCCTCGCCTTGCCCAGCAGCAGCAGATGCGCGATCCGCGTGGTCAGGGCGCGGGTCTTGCCCGTCCCTGCCCCGGCCAGCATCAAGACCGGCCCGTCCAGCGCCTCGACCGCCTCGCGCTGCGCGGGGTTCAGCCCCTCGAGATAGGGGGCCGGACGCGCTGACAGGGCGCGTTGCGACAGCGGCACGGCGGCCTCGAAGGCATCCTGATCGTCAAACTGGCTCATGACCGGAACATAGACGCGAAGGCCCCTCATGGGAAGGGCGTGTTCACATTCCGTTCCCGCCACCCGCAGAAATAGCCCGTCTGCCGCGCCCACGGTCCAGAGCCCGCTTGACCTGTCCACCGTTCCGGGCGAGCACATGGGTCATGCGTCACGATCATTCAGGGGTTTCCATGCGAGAATTCAAACCGTTGCTGCTTGCCGCCGCTGCCGTCACCTGCAGCTTCGGCGCTGCGCAGGCACAGGAGAGCGCGAGCCCGGCCACCGGCCTCTGCGGCCAGCCCGCCGCGCTGACCGCCCAAAGCCTCACTTTCGACAAGCAGCCTGAGGATGTCACCGGCGCCTTCGTCCAGCTGCGCCGCAACGAGCCCCGCTATATCGAACTGGGCATCACCGCGCCGGTCGCGCTGACCATGCTGGCCGATTCGGGCAGCGTCGACACCACGCTGATCCTTTTCGGCGACAAGGGCCAGATCGTCGCCTCGGACGATGACGGTGGCGGCGATACCAATGCCCGCATCGTCAGCCGTCTGCAGCCGGGCAACTATTGCCTGCAGGTCGATACCGTCGTCAATTTCGCCAAGACCGATGCCGTGGTCCCGGTCTCGATCACCCCGGCCCCGCCGCCCGATGCCTGCATCAGGACCGCCGGCGATCCGGTCGAGATCAAGGCCGGCAGCGACGAGATCATCACCAGCGACCAGTTGTCGACCAAGGCGAGCATTGCCCTGAACGTCGCCGCCGGAACCGGCGTGCGGATCGAGGCGCGCAGCCCGATCTTCGACACCTACCTGACGCTCGAGGACGGCATCGGGCAGGTGATCTCCGAGGATGACGATGGCGGCGGCGATACCAACAGCAAGCTGGAACTGGCCCCGGTCAGCGCCGATGGCAGCTATTGCGTCAACCTGACCAGCCTTGACGAGAAAGGCGGGATCTACGCCCTGTCGATCATCCCGATCACCGAGACCTCGGCCCCGGCCGCAACCGAATAAGGCCGGCGCGCGGCGCGGCTGTGGCTCAGGCCCGCAGCCGCGCGAACAGCGCCGGGTCCAGGCTGTGCTGCTCGAAGGTGGGACCGTCGGTCAGCACGCTGACGGCATCATGGGAATGCAGCGATTCCTGATGGCTGGCCACGACGCGGAAATCGCCATAGCGCGGATCATCCATCAGCTGCTGGGCAAAGGCCCGCACCGCATCCTCGACGAAGATCGGGTTCGAGGCGTTCAACTCGGCAAAGGCCTGTTCATCCTCGCGCTTGACCATGACCTGCGTCTCGGTCGGCACGGCGCGGCGGCAGAGATCGACCATATCCTCGAACCAGATCTTCTCGGGCCCGTTCATCACCACCGAGATCCGCGCGATCGAGCGCTGCGAATGCGGCGTGGCCAGCCGCGCCCGGGTCTCGCGCGCATGTTCCGACAGCTCCAGCGAACAGGGGCAGGTCGAGGAATATACGTAATCGAAATGCATGATCCGCAGACGATGGCCGCGCTGTTCCACTACCTCCTGCGAGATGTCGTAATACTGCCAGCCCCAGAGGCCCGAACGCAGCGAGTCGACCCGCACCGGATAGGACAGCCGCATCAGGATACGGGCATCCAGCGCATCCAGATCGGCCTGGTAGTCATCCAGCGCGGCTTCCAGAACCTTCAGGCTGAACTGCTTTTCCGAATGGGCATAGAAGGAGCGCATGATGCGGCTCATGTTGATGCCCTTGCGCCCGGCCTCGAGGCTCACGGTGCCGGTGACGCTGGTTTCCAGCGTGATCTCGCCCCCGTCGCGCCGCTGATAGCGGATCGGCAGACGGAAATTCGAGATCCCGACATGCTGGATCGGCTTGTGCGCGCCGACGATCAGGCTGGCCGGGCCGTTCTGCAGGTCAGGCAAACTGGCCTTGTAGGCGGCATCGACGGTGAAGCCGGCGTCGTAATCGCGCGCCAGCGCCGGATAGGCCGGGATCAGGGGGCGGTTCTCGGTCATGCTCGGCTCCTTCAGGGGGAAAGGCTGCGGCATATATGGGGATCGGTGGCCCGATCCCAAATGATTTCTGTCGGGCCCAACGGTCCGACCGCGCCCTATTGCAGCGCGGCCTGCAGATCGTCGATCAGGTCCTCGGCATGTTCAAGCCCAATCGACAGCCGCAACAGGCCCGGGGTGATGCCCAGATAGGCCTTGTCGGCATCGCTGAGGCGCTGATGGGTGGTCGTGGCCGGATGGGTCACGATCGACTTCGCGTCGCCCAGGTTGTTCGAGATGCTGATGAGCCGCAGCCGGTTCAGCGCCGCGAAGGCCGCGTCCTTGCCGCCCTCGACCTCCAGCGCCAGCATGGTGCCGCCGCTGCCCATCTGCTCCATCGCCAGCGCGTGCTGCGGATGGTCGGGAAGGCCGGGATAGATGACGCGCTTCAGCTTGCGATGGCCCTGCAGCGCCCTGGCGATGGTCAGCGCGCTGTCGGCCTGCGCCCGCACCCGCAGATCCATCGTCGCCAGACCGTTCAGCATGATCCAGCTGTGGAACGGGCTGATCGCGCCGCCGGTATGTTTCAGATAAGGCTCGACCACCTTGCGGATATAGTCGCGCGTGCCGCAGATGACCCCGGCCAGCGCCCGGCCACCGCCATCGATATGCTTGGTGGCCGAATAGACCACGACATCGGCGCCCTGTTCGACCGCGCGGGAAAAGACCGGCGTGGCAAAGACATTGTCCACCACCACCAGCGCGCCGACCGCATGGGCCAGATCGGCCACGCCCTTCATGTCGATCACCTCGAGGCCCGGGTTCGACACCGACTCGAAGAACACCGCCTTGGTGCCAGGCCGCAGCGCCGCGCGCCATTGCTCCAGATCGGTGCCGTCCACGTAAGAGACCTCGACCCCGAACTTGGCCAAGAGGTCCAGAACGAAGAGGCAGGAGCCGAAGAGTGCACGCGAGGCGACGATGTGATCGCCCGGGGCGCACATGGAAAACAGCGCACCGTTCACCGCCGCCATGCCCGAGGCGGTGGCAAAGGCATCTTCGGTCCCTTCCAGCGCGGCGATCCGGTCCTCGAACATGCGGCTGGTGGGGTTGCCGTAGCGGGCATAGATGAACTCGTCCGGCCCGGTCTCGATGAACCGCGCCTCGGCCTGCTCGGCGCTGTCATAGACAAAGCCCTGGGTCAGGAAGATCGCCTCGGCCATCTCGCCATACTGGCTTCGGCGCGTGCCGTGATGCACGGCGCGGGTGCGGGGATGGGCGGCATTCTTGGGCGTTTCGGTCATGTCTGCTGCCTTGTCTGCTGTCAGCCGCAGTTACCGCCCGAAGCCCATTGGTGCAAGGCTGCAATCGCCGGCGCTTGCCAGAGCGATGGTCTCATGCGGTCCCGAGTCAATGTGTCGCACAAGAAAAGCGGGAAGCCTTCGGAAAAATACAACTTTTGATTGCAAAACTCCAAAATTCGCCGATTCACCCTGCCACAGGACGCCAGAAACCCGGTAAAATTATGGCATAAGTCAATGATATTAATCGCAAATATATGAAAATCCGACAACTAACTTTTCGACAGATTGATCGGCCAAATTTCGCCGATATTTTAGGAGACGTTGTTTAACAAAGGCTAAGTTGATGAGTAAGTCCGGCAAAACCAGCCGAGGAAACGGCAAATCCGACCACCGCGATGACCGCAATGATCGTTTCGACCACCGGGGCGACGATCACGGCCGTGGGCGTGACCAAGGAGATGGTCATGACCGCAAGGACCAGGACCACAACACCCGCGGCGATCTCGGTGGCCAAGACCATGGCGCGCAAGACCATACTGGAGGAAGTACTGTGACCGAACCCACCCCCAACGAGTCCTTTGCCAAATGGGTCCTCAGCTCGGGCGGAGTGAGCGTCGAGGTCATCGCGACGATCCTCGATGGCAATGTCGTGTTCAAATACCAGCTCCTCAGCGGCAAGGCCGACCTGAACGGCTTCTTCATCGATGTGAACAATGATGGCGGCTCGATCACCAAGGTCGGCAGCAACGCCAACAACATGAACGGGTCGGATACCGACGGCGACAAGCTCGATGGCTTCGACTACGCCAAGGCCCTCGGCAGCGTCGGCGGCAATGATGCCGACAACACCGCGGGGACGGTCACTGTCTCGCTGAGCGCGTTGAAGATCACCAGTCTCGACCAGCTGGCCAATGCCGAGATCGGCATCCGCGCCACCAGCGTCAGTGGCGCCGCCGGCGGCGCCACCAGCCTGAAGCTCGCCGATACCGGCGAGGTTCGCCATCCCGAGCCCGTAGACCTTTGCGACCGCCCGCTGGACGGCCCGGATGTCGCCGGCAAGATCGAGATGCAGGACGCCCAGATCACGAATCTGACCTTGTCGTTCTACAATGTTGATGACGGCAACGGCGGCTATCAACCTACGCCCGGCGACACCAGTGGCGACTGGTATTATACCGTCAGCATCAACGTGCCGGCCGAGATGGGCGAGGATCCGGATGCCTATCTTGACCAGATCGTCGCCCTGCTGGTCGAACAAGATCCGTTCATCGACCGCAGCGACATCCTCAAGTCCGTGATCGTGACAGATTGCCGCGGAGATCAAGCCAACTACAACATCGCGGATTTCGCGCAGGACAATCCGCTGAATCCCGAAGCGCCGGACAGCCTGCCTTGGACCGTGTTCAACGATCAGGATCATATCCTGACCGCAGAAACCGATGTCGCCGGACACACCGAGGCGACCTATACGCTCGAGATGCAAAACGACAGCTTCGCTTTCGTCTGAACCTGATACCCCCAGGCAGGAACGGCGGCCCTACGGGGCCGCCGTTTTTTCATCGCCGGGCGGCTGCGCGCCTACAGATAATCCCCGCGCTGCAGCCCGTATTTCGCCATCTTCTCGTTCAGCGTCCGGCGCGGCAGGCACAGTTCCTCCATCACGCTGGCGATGCTGCCCTTGTGGCGGCGCATGGTATTGTCGATCAGCATCTTCTCGAAGCTCTCGACATATTCCTTCAGCGGCTTGCCCTCGGTCGTGGTGGCCTGCTGGTTGTCATCGCCATCCGCCATCAGCAGCGAGGCGATGGACCCCGAGCCCCGCCGGTTCTGCAGCACCGCGCGCTCGGCCACGTTGATCAACTGGCGGATATTCCCCGGCCAGGGCGCCTGCAGCAGCTGCGCCGCCTCCTGCGCGTTCACCTGCGGCGGCTCGCAGCCATATTCCTCGGAAAACTGCTCGGTCATCCGGGTGAAGAGGGCAAGAATATCCTCGCCGCGTGCCCTGAGCGGCGGCAGGGTGATCTTCAGCGCCGAGAGGCGATAGAAGAGATCGGGCCGCAGCGAATCTTCGGCCTTGCGCCCCTCGCCCCGCGCGTTCGAGATGGCGATGATCCGGGTCTCGGCCGGGGTCCCCTGCTCGCTGATGAAGGCCAAGAGCCGCGCCTGCAGCGGTTCGGACAGCGCCTCGACATCCTCGAGGCACAGCGTTCCGCCCCGCGCCTCCTCGACCGCCGGCACGCCGTTCTCCAGCGGGCCGAACAGCCGCGAGGCCAGCGCCTCGTCATTATAGGCGGCGCAGGAAACCGGCACGAATTTCTTCGAGGCCCGCGGGCCGACCGCGTGCAGCGCATGGGCAACCAGCGTCTTGCCGGTGCCGGTCTCGCCATCGATCAGCACATGGCCATCGGCCTGCCCCAGATCCAGAATATCCTCGCGCAGCCGCTCCATCACCGGACTGGTGCCGATCAGCTTCGACATGACCTGCTGGCCCTCGCTGAGGTCGCGGCGCAGGGCGCGGTTGTCCAGCGTCAGCCGGCGCGACTGCGTGGCCTTCTTGGCCAGTTCGGTCATGCGATCCGGATTGAACGGCTTTTCCATGAAGTCCATGGCGCCAAGCCGCATCGCCTCGACCGCCATCGGCACATCGCCATGGCCGGTGATCATGATGACCGGCAGACCCGAATCCAGCCCCATCAGCCGCTTGAGGAAGGTCATCCCGTCCATGCCCGGCATCCGGATATCGGTGACTACGACGCCCGGCCAGTCGGCACCGATGACCTTCAGCGCGTCTTCGGCACTGGCATAGGTTTCGGTCTGGAAGCCTGACAGCACCAACCACTGGCTGATCGATTCCCGCATGTCGGGCTCGTCATCGACGATCGCGATTTTCAGTTTACGCGCCATTTGGCCATCCTTGTCTCAAATACATCATTCGGCCGCCACGCTGTCCCCGCCCTCCGGGGTCGGCATCCGGCGCCGCACACCGGGCTCGTAGAGCGGCAGTTCAACCTCGAACACCGCCCCTCCGCCCGTCTCATTGTTCTGGGCCGTCAATCGTCCCCCGAAATCGGAGACAATCCCAGAGGAAATCGCAAGTCCCAGCCCGGTTCCCTCGCCGGGCTTCTTGGTGGTGAAAAAAGGTTCGAACAATTTTTCCAGATCCGCGACGCCCGGGCCGTTGTCGCGCACCGATACATAGGCGTGCGAGCCGGTGCCGACGGAGATCTCGATCGTCGGGTCGCGCTGCGATTTCACCGCGTCCACGGCATTGCGCAACAGGTTGATGATCACCTGCTCCAGCCGGATGCGGTCGGCCAGAACCATGATCTTCTCGCGCGGGATGCTGTGGCTGACGCGGATGACGCCGCTGCGCAATTGCGGCTCCATCATGGTAAGCGCGGCAGAGACGCTGGCACGCAGGTCCACCGGCTCCATCGCCTCCTCGCCCTTGCGGGCAAAGCTTTTCAGCTGCCGGGTGATGGCGCCCATGCGCTCGACCAGATCATCGATGCGCTGAAAACTGGACAGCGCCTCTTCGCCGCGCCCGCGCTGCAACAAGAGCCGCGCGCCGGCCAGATAGGTCTTCATCGCCGCCAGCGGCTGGTTCAACTCGTGGCTGACCCCTGCCGACATCTCGCCCAGGGCCGCGAGTTTCGAGCTTTGCTGAACCGTCTGCTCGGCCACCCTCAGTTCGCGCTGCACCCGCACCCGCTCGGCGATCTCGGCTTTCAGGCGGTTGTTCAGCGCCCTGAGATCAGCCGACTCGCGCATGAAGGCCACGGATTTCTCGCGCTCGCGCCGCGACAGGATATAGAAGGCGGCGGCCAGGATGATGGCAAAGCCCATGATCTCCAGCGCCAGAACCGCGTTCACCCGCTCGCGGATCGAATCATAGGTGGCAAAGGACACCATGCGCCAGCCACGGAAGGGGATCCGGGTCTCGGTCTGCATTACCGCCTTGCCGCGCAGATAGGCGTCGGGCGGCTGGTTGGTCCAGTCAGCGGTGACCTGGAAGGCCCGGTCGATGGCATTGGGGGCCGAGCGCACCGACAGCGCCTCGGGCAGGGTCAGCCCGCGCCAGCGCGGCTCGGTCGACAGCACGATGGTCCCGGCGCTGTCCAGCACCGCCACCGCGTCCGAGATCCCGGCCCATGACCGTTCCAGCCGCAAGAGGTCGGCGGCCACGGCGATCACCCCCACGGCCTTGCCCTCGGCGACCACGGCGCGGGAATAGCTGAACTCGTTCGCCCCGGCTTCGTTCTTGCTGACGGTAAACACGGTCTCGCGCGAGCGCAGGGCCTCGACGAAATAGGGTTGGGACAGGTCATTGCCGCCCAGAAGCGCCCGGTCGGTCGAGGCCACCACCCGCCCCGAGGCATCCAGAAGCCGGATCGAGGCGACGTTGATTTCCTTCTGCGCCGCCATCAGCCGCGCCGAGGTGGTCGAGAAATCCTGCCCGTTCAGCGAGCCGATCAACGCCGGATCGCGCGCCAGCAGCAAGGGCACCACCGCCGTCCGCTGCAATTCCGACCGCAGGTTGCCGATGTAAAGCGCCGAGCGCAGCTCCAGCCGCACCCGGGTGGTTTCGGAAAACCGCTCGGTCAGCCAGGCATTGGTCACCCAGATGACCCCGGCCGCCGTGACCAGGATCAGCGCAACCGCGATGCGCAGCCACCACGGATTGCGCAGCGGCGTTTCGGTGCCCGTGTCTGTCATCTGGGTCGGGTCAGCTTCCCTTGCCAATCAGCCTGTCCATCAATTGCCATGGATCAAGCCAATCTAAGCCCTTGCGGGCTTTCTCTCAAGTCAGGCCGCAACTGCCTGATCGATGAGGCCACGGAACATCGCCGCGCCGTCGTTGCCACCGAGCTTGGGATCGGCCGCCCGCTCGGGATGCGGCATCAGGCCCAGAACCCGGCGGTTCTCGGACAGCACGCCGGCAATATCGGCGACCGAGCCGTTCACCGCGCCCTCATAGGTGAAGGCGATCCGGTCCTCGGCCTTCAGCCGCGCCAGCCCCTCGGCATCGATCTGGTAATTGCCGTCGTGATGGGCGACCGGGATCTCCAGCCGCGCGCCCCGCTCGTATCCGGCGGTGAAGGCGTTGTCGGCCGCTGCCACAACCAGCCCGACCGGCCGGCAGACAAAGGTCAGCCCGGCATTGCGCATCAGTGCCCCGGGCAGCAGGCCCAGCTCGGTCAGCACCTGGAAGCCGTTGCAGACCCCCAGCACATAGCCGCCGCGCCGCGCGTGCTCGCGCAGGGCTGCCGCAATCGGCGAATGGGCAGCGATGGCGCCGCAGCGCAGGTAATCGCCGAAGGAGAACCCGCCCGGCACGGCAACCAGATCGGTCCCCGCCGGCAAGGCTTCGTCCTTGTGCCAGACACGGGACACATCGGCGCCCGCCTGATCCAGCGCGACGGCCAGATCGCGATCGCAATTCGATCCGGGGAAGGTGATGACGGCGGCTTTCATCGGCGGCTCCTGTCGCGGGAATGGCCCTGCCATAGCGCAAGCAGCAGTCCGGGAAAAGGGGCGCCGCCCCTTGGCAGCGCCCCTTCAGCGCAAGAACCGCGGCGCTATTCCGCCGCCACGTGGGACGCGGATGCCTCGGCGGTGCGTCGCGCGTGCAAGGGCAGGTCCAGACAGAAGCCCGCCTCGTCCTGCATCCGGCGCGGACGGCCCGTCAGCCGCGAGGTCAGGAAGCGCGCGACCTCGGGAAACTCGTCCTCGGTCACCGGGCGGTTCTGGAAGCCGGTCAGGTCGTTGTCGGTCACGATGGGGTAGAGCCGCAGCCGTGGACCGCCGCGCTGGTTGCGCGCGAATGTCAGGCTGACCGCCGCGCCCATCGGCAGCACCTCGCGCGATTTGAAGCGCCCCGGCGTGTTCCAGACGAAGTTCCCGATATTGTAAAGCACCGGCACCCCCTCGATCATCTCGATCGGCTGCAGCACATGCGCGCCATGGCCGATGATCAGGTCGAGCCCCGCCGCGACCAGTTCCGCCGCCGTGACGCGTTGAGCGTCGGTCGTGTCCTCGTAATCGGTACCCCAATGGGGAAAGCCCACGAAGACCGGATCGGGCAGCACCTCGCGCAGGGCGCTGATCTGCCGGGCGATGGCATCGGGGGACAAGAGCCCGATCCCGCCGCGCTGGCCCCGCGCATACCAGCGATAGCGGCGATCATAGCGGCGGCGATATTCGAAGCCGGGAAAGACCACCAGCGACCGCTCGGCACCGGCCACCTCGAAGCGATGGATCAGCGGATGGGCGGCCGCAGCCTCGCCCTCGCCTGCACCGAAGGCACCGATCCCCGACGCCTGCAACCGGCTCAGCGTGTCCGACAATCCCGCCGCGCCGCAATCCAGCATGTGGTTGTTGGCAAGGCAGACGGCATCGATCCCGGCCTGTTGCAACGCGGCCGCCGTCCGCTCGGGATCGGACCAGCCCAGATAGTTCTTCTGCCCCTGCAGCGCCGGGTCGGGGCGCATCGACAGCGGCACCTCGAGATTGGCGATGGTGAAATGCCCAAGCCCCAGGATGTCCTGCAGGTTCGCCAGTGAAAAGCCATGTCCAAAGCTGCCCAGAATCCGCTGCAGGTCCAGGGTGCGGGGATGGTGCATGTAGCTTTCGCCAAAACCCAGATCGCCAAGGAACAGCACCGCGACCTCGTCGGGGTCCTGGGCTCGGCGCGGCAAGGGGGTGGCAAAGTTCGCGCGGGCTTCCGTTTGCGGCGACATCGGCACCGGCGTCGAAGCAACCTGCCGCAGATCGAGGCCCAGAGCCGCGCCGACCTGCTCGGCGGCTGCCGAGTCGTCCAGCCCGACCAACCGCCCGCCAGAGACCCGGGACAGCGTCTCGGAGGCCAGCCCATGCGCTTCAGAACCATCGCTGAGTGCCGTCACCGCGAGGTCCAGCCGCTCGACCCCGATGCCACGGGCGACGAACTCGGCAGGTGTCGCCTCGAGCAGCGCCAGGTCGATATCGGGGTCCCAGGCCAGCGCATCGGCATCAGCCAGATGCCGCGTGCTCGTCGAGCTGTCCGGATGGGCCGGCGACGCAGCGGGTCCGACCAGTCCCAGCACCAGCCCGGCCTCTGTCGCCGCCGCCTCGATGCTCTCGCGCAACTGCCGGGTCTGCTCGGGCTGGCCGAGAAGCGCGACCACGGGCATACGTGAGCGGCTGCCCTGCGGGAAATACATGTCGAGGATCGGACCGGTGATGCGGTCCCGGCCCTTCCCGGCCATCTGGATCTGCATATTGATCCCCGGCCGGCTGTTTACTTCACAGATCGCTGCCCGGTTCTGCCGCCACGAGATGGCGGGATCGGTGGTGATGAAGTCGATCCCTGCGATGTCCAGACCGACGATTCGCGCCGCGCGTCCCGCCATCTCGATATTGTCGGGATGCATCCTGTCGGTCACATCCGCAGGCTCGCCGCCGCGCGAGATGTTCGATTCCCGCCTGAGATAGGCGATCTGCCCCTCCTCCGGGATCGACTCCGCATGCATCCCCTGCTCGGCCAGAACCTCCAGCGCGTAATCGTCCAGTTCCAGCCGGCGCAGGATGGCCATGCGGCTGATCAGCACCGGCTCGCGTTCGGGGCGCAGGTTCTCGCGCTCGACCAGTTGGGTGATGGTCGAGACGCCATCGCCCTTGACCTGTGCAGCGCGACGATGGGCGGCGGCGACGAAGCGGCCGCCGACCGCCAGCAGGCGATATTCCTCGCCCTCGATCAGCGATTCCAGCACGACCGTGTGCGAGACTTTTTGCGCCCGCTCGAAGGCCTTGGCCAGATGTTTGCCGTCGCGCACGCCGATGGTGATGCCGCGCCCCATATTGCCGTTGCGCGGCTTGACCACCAGCGGATAGCCGACCTTCTCGGCCAACGATTGCGCCCGCTTCAGACTGCTGGTGACCGCCTGTCGTGGCACCGGCAAACCGGCCTCGGTCAAGATCCGGTTGGTCAGCCCCTTGTCGCCGGCCACCAGCCGGCCGATCGAGCGGGTATGCGTCGATTCCGTGCCCTTCAGGATCTGCGAATAGCGCCCCAGCCCCAGACGCATCAGCTGCGACCGCTGCATCACCGCCCAGGCAATTCCCCGCCGCGCGGCGTCGCCGGCGATCTGCAGCGCGTCGCCCGAGGGCGTTTCGTGCGAGGTGCGATCCTGGAGGATGGTCATCTGCGCAAGAAAGGCGTGGTAGACCTCGTCGGCCGACGGCTGACCCATCAGCAGCTCGGCCAGAGCGATCGCTCCCTCACCGGCCACGCGGCCAGGATTCTCGGCGCCGATCTCGAAGACTGCGATCCCCTGCCGCTCGAGCTGATCGGTGCGCCCGGGATGGCTCTGCGAGGCGCGTTCGCGCCAGGAGCAGAATTTCACCGGCCAATGGGTATAGCGCTGCAGGATGAGCGCCAGAACCTCGACCAGCGCCGCCACCGGCACATCCCCCCTTGCCTGCGTCAACCGCCGCCAGGCCGGGCAATCCAGAATCACCGGACGGATGCGCTGCATCGCCTCGGCCAGCACGGCGATGGCCTCGGGCGAAACGGTCTGGTCGGCCGCATCCTTGATGCGCAGCGACAGGACCCGGCAGCGGGCGTGGATATTGCCGGCGGCAAGGAACGTGGCGTCGAGACTCTGCATGGCTTTGTCCTCACGTGTTAACAGGGAAAGGGATCGACCTCATCCCTCGCGCATGGCGCGCGTCAGGAATTGCGTGATCGGTGAAAGCAGATAGTCCAGCGTGGTGCGCGCCCCGGTATGGATCATCACCTCGGCGCTCATGCCCGGTTGCAGCGGCATCCCGCCCTTCTCGATCTCGGCGCGCTGCAATTCGACCCGCGCCAGATAATAGGGCGCGCCGGTCTGTGGATCGACCAGCCGGTCCGCCGAGACGGTCTGGACCACCCCCTCGATCGGATGCTGGCTGCGCCGGTTCAGCGCCGACAGCCAGACCTGCGCCTCCTGCCCGGCTGTGACCTGATCGATGTCCAGCGGATCGATGGTCGCCTGCACCACCAGCTTGTCGCTGACCGGCACCACGTCCATCAGCGGCTGGCCGGCGGCGATGACCCCGCCGACGGTGTGGACCTGCAAGCCCGTCACCACACCGCTGACCGGCGAGCGGATCTCGGTCCGGCCCATCACGTCGCGGGCGGCGGCAAGGCGCTGGCTCAGTTCGTAGGCACGCGCCCGGCTGTCGCGCAACTGCTGGACCACCTCGGTCTCCATCGCGTTCTTCAGCTCGGACCGGCGCAGGGCGGTTTCCGCGATCTTCTGCTCGGCCGTGCCGATGGCCGCGCGATAGCTGGCGATCTCGCCCTCCAACTGGGCGGCGTCGCGCTGCAATTGCAGCAGGCGCGGCTTGTCGGTCAGGTTCCGGTCAAAGAGGCGCTGCACATCGGCCAGTTCCTCACCCAGAAGTTTCTGGCGCGATTCCGAGGCGGCGATCTGGCCCTCCAGCCCCTCGATCTCGGTCTCGAGCCCGTCGGTGGTGCGCTCGAAGATGGTCAGCCGGTCGGTCATCAACGTCCGGCGGCTGTCGAAGATGCCCTGTTGACCGGCCATGGCCGATTGCGCAGCGCTGTCGCCGATCTTCTCGGTCAATTCCCCGGGAAAGCTGATTGCGTCCAGCCCCTGCTGCTCGGCCAACAGCCGGGCCTCGGTCGCCCGCGCCTCGAAATACTGCGCCTGCACCTCGTTCAGGCTCGAGGAGGGCACGGTGTTCTGCAGCCGGATCAGCACCTGACCCGGTTCGACCTGATCGCCGTCGCGCACAAGGATGTCCTGGATGATGCCGCCTTCCAGATGCTGGACGGTGCGAACGCTGGTATCGACGCTGACAAGGCCCGGCGCCACCACAGCGCCCTCGATCGGGGCGGCGGCGGCCCAGACATAGAACGTGCCGGCAAAGACCGCGATCACGCCGAAGCCGGCCAGTGCCAGACCGCGGCCGAATGGCGGGCCGGTCTCGGCGTCAAGGAGGGTCTGGGTGCGGTCAGTCATGTCACGCTTCTCAGATGGTCACGGGCACGTTCGCGGGTCTCGCGGCCGGTATTTTCAGTCACCTCATGCGCGCGCTTGCCGCCGAGGATCAGGAACCGTTCGGCCATGCGGGCGATCTGCACCGAATGGATTGACTGGGTCACGACCAGCGAGGCGCCGCCCTGTTTCAACTCGGCCAGCGCCGTTTCCAGCACCCGGCGCGCGCCGGCATCCAGATTGGCCGTTGGCTCGTCGAGGACGATCAGACGCGGGCGGCCATAGAAGGCGCGGGCCAGGGCGATGCGCTTGCGCTCGCTGCCCGACATGCCGAAGCTGTCACCGCTGATCACCGTGTCATAGCCCTCGGGCAGACCGATGAACTTCTCGTGCATCCCGACCAGCCGGGCAGCATCGGTCACGGCGGCGAAATCGCCCGCGTCCATGCGGGCAATGTTCTCGCGGATGGTGCCGGTGAACAGCTCGGTATGCTGGGGCAGGAAGCCGATTAGACCGGCCCGCTGCTCGGGCGGCAGGCGCGACAACTCGACATCCCCCAGCCGGATCTGACCCTCGCGCGGCGCCAGCACCCCGACCAGTAGCCGCGACAGCGTGGTCTTGCCGGTCCCCGCCTGACCGCTGACCACCATCAGCTCGCCCGGTGCCAGTTCCAGCGTCAGCCGGTTGAACAGGTAGGACCGCTCGCCCGGCTGCCGAAAGCTCATCTGGTCGAGGATCAGCGGCGCGGCAGCCGGCTCGCCCTCGACCGAAGCGGGCTGATCCGGGTCCTCGGCCAGCCGCTTTTTCAGCGAGGCATAGGCAGCCCGCGCCTCGCGCAGATTGCGCCAGTTGCTGATCGCGTCATTCGCGAGGCTGAAGCCGAAGCCCGCCATGATCCGCGCCGCGAAGATGCCGCCGAAGGTCAGCGATCCGATCACCACCAGCCAGACACCGGCGGCGATCATGGCGATGCGCAGGAACTGCCCGATGCCCCGGCGCAGGCTCTTGAACAGGATATGCCCGTCCTCGATGCGCTGACGCTCTTCCAACCGGGCCGAGGCGGTGCGCCGCCAGCGCTCGGTCAGGGTGCGCGACATCGAGAAGGCACCGACGCTTTCCCGGTTCTGCCCGGCGGCCTGCACCAATGCCCGCTGCTCGCGATAGGCATCACCCGAGGCGCGGCGCGCATCCCGCGTCAGGGAATCGCCCAAGATGCCCACCACGGCCAGCGCCACCAACGCGGAAAGCCCGATCACGCCCAGAAGCGGATGGACCAAGAAGATGCCGATGAAGAACAGCGGCGCGAAACCGATATCCAGCCAGGACACGATCGGCCCCGAGACAAAGCTGCGCAGTCGCGCGACATCGCCAAGCGCGCCGTCGATCTCGCCCGACTGGTCGTCGCTGCTGCGGCCCTCGAGCCCCTGCCCGACCATGCGCGGGCCGAACTGGCGCTCGATCCACAGCCCCCAGCGGACCAGCATCCGCCGGCGGATCACGTCCAGCGCCAGACCGCAGCCGACAGCGATGACGACCATGATGGTCAGCATAACCAGCGTCTCGATGCTGCGGCTGGCCGGCACCCGGTCCAGCACCTGGATCAGGTAGAGCGGCATGGCGAACTTCAGCAGGTTGAAGCAGGCCGTGAACAGCAGCACCACGAACAGCCCGGGCCGCGACTGGCGCCAGGCCGCCGTCAACACGGTCTCGGTTCCGGCTTTCCTGCGTCTTGCCATCAATCGTCCCTTGTCTTCCCACCGGGGCCGAGTGACCGGCCCCGGATCTGCCCGGGCCAATGGCCCTTGATCATTCCGCCGCGGTCACGCCGAAGCCGTTCTGGAACAGCTCGCCCACGCCGACGCGCTCGTGATCGCTTTCAAGCCCGCCCAGAAAGCCGGTGCCGCCGTCGAAGATCTCGTCCTCGTCGATGCCGCCATTCTCGGAGGGACCGGGCAGCGGCCAGTCGAGCACCCGCATTGGTGCCGCCAGCGGCAGGCCCTGCAGCCGGGCGGCATCGATCATCCGCCGCAGCTCGTCGAGCAGCCGGTCAAGGTCGCCGCCGAAGCGACCGCCCTTGGCGAGACCGGCACAGAGACGCTGCACCGCCGTGTCGAAATCGCCATGCCGAGCATCGATCACCGCCTTCAGCGCGGCGATGGGCGCCGCCGCCTGGCGCGGGAAGGCCGGTTCATAGCGCGTCTTGCGCAGCCTCGGCACCCTGAGCTCGATCACGCCGAAATCGGTGATCCAGTCCTGTGGCCGCACGCCATTGCGCCAGTCGCGGCGACCCGCGGCATGGGCCCCGTAGGCCACCCCGCACAGTTGGTCTGCCTCGGCCTGCATGACGTGATGGGCGACGCGGTCAAGGATGTCGCGCGCCAGCGAGGTGCCCGAAAGGCCGATCCGCCGCGCATCCGCCGCCGCCGGTCCCATCGGCACAAGATTGCCAAGCGCCACATCCGCCGGCACTGCCGCCTGCGCCAGCGCCTCCAGCGCCGGCCGCGCCGCGCTGCGGGTCCGGCAGGCTGCCGCCGCGCGTTCGCGGATCGCCGTCATCAGCGCGCCTTCCTGCAATTCCCAAGGCGAGAACACCCTGAGCCCGGTCGCCGCCTCGGCCTCGCGCACGCCGAGGGGCGAGCGCCCCAGACGCCCGCTCATGGCCAGCACCGAGTGGCCTGCCGCACGCAGCACATCGACGCCGTATTTCGCTCCCATCGCGTCATAGGCGGCAAAGACTGTGCCGATGGTGACATCGAGGATCTGCGGGCTGCGGATCAGTTGCGAGGTCTCGAGTTGCTGCAAGCCGTCGGCAATCTCGATCACGCAGACATCGCAGCCCTGCGCCGCAGCATGGTTCATCAGCCGATAGGTCGCCGCCTCGATCTCGGGAATGCCGACCAGATAGGTGCTGGCAAAGCCCGCATCGGTGAAATCCAGCGCCACATCGGCACCGGCATCGCGCACGATCCACATGTCGCCGCCTGCCCCCGTGCCGGTGATCTTGAGCGCACCGACCTTGAACCCCAGCCGCTTGAACCCGCGCACCAGCGAGGTCGCCGTCAGCGTCTTGCCGGCATTCATCGAGGTGCCAAGCGACAGGATCGCCGGGATCTGCGGCACCGCGTCGGTCGCATCGACGCCGAAGCTCGACAGGTTCAGCCTGCGACCCTTGGCATCACCCAGCAGCCCCAGCGGGGTGATTTGCGTCGGCGGCTTCATCCGCTGGTGCCGTGACAGCTCGACCGCCGCCAGACCACCGGCCGCAACCAGATCGCAGGGCGAGAGATCCTGACCGATCTGCGCCTCGTACTGGTCCGGCGCATAGCGATTGCCATAGCAGACGATGATCTCGTCACCCGGAAACATATGCGCCCGCCGGCCATCGGTCAGCTCCAGCTTGGTCTGCTTGCCGATCTCGTCGACGCGGGCCAGCACCAGGTCGCCGGGCTTCGGCACCAGCTTGCCCGTCAACAGGGTCTGGTACGCCTTGCGCGGAACCCGCCGGGTGCTGAAAGCCCGTTTGGCATGGTCGATACGGCTTTTACGAAGATTGAGATGGGCCATGTGGATTGTATCCCTTCCGCAGGCGCGCAGGCTCTCGCGCGTCGCTGAAAATAACTCTCTGCAACTGCAAACTCAGTAAACGTCCCGCGAGTCAGCATGGCAACCGAACGAAATGCCGACCCCAGACCAATCGCCCTTTTTGGCTAACCCGCAGGTTGATTCACTTCAATGACGATATCTGAACGGTTTTGTTGACCGAAATTCCGAACGAAAACGTTCAACATTGCTGCGTGCGCACTCGGGCCGGAGGCAGCTGTTTCCACTAACAGGCGCAGATCTAAACAAATTGTTTTGGTTATTTCAAAGTCAATTCAGATCGCTACCACAAAGGAAGAAAACCTTAGGACAGTCGCTTCGGCGTCGCAGAACCAACTGCTGAAACCTGTCAAAACCTAGGGATGTTCGCCGCGCCGCCTGAGCGTCCCAGACAGCCCACACAAACAAACGCTAATTCCGGCGAATTTTGGCTGCACCCAATAGGAGAATAAGCGGTTTCTGGCCGGTTCTGGCATACCAGTCAATGGAATCGACTAATCATCCTCAATATCGCCGTCTCGCGCCGCGTATTTCGTCCAAATCACCGCTTCTCTGGCGGAAGTGACCAACCGAGTCGGCCAATTCATGCCGACCACTTGCATTTGCTGCAATATATCGTCGTGAGACGCGTCGCCGTCAGAACCCCAAGGCCTCGACCATTTCCTCGGCCCCGAGCATCCCGCGGGCGCTGTGGCCGACGTCGTCGGCGCGAACGAGGCTCCAATTAAAGGGCCAGCCTTTCGACTCGGCGGCCTTGCGGGCAGCCTCGAAGGTCCGCTCGCCCCGATCGAGCCGGTTGCGGCCCTGCCGCAGCGCCGGCGGATTCGTGGTCAGATCCTTTGACCCGGTATCCTCCTCGCCCAGGTAGATGGTGATCGGCGCGGCCAGGTAATCGCGCATCCAGCCCTCGGCCTCGGGTTCGGGCAACCCGCCATAGCCATAGGGAACCTGCTCCTCCTCGCTCGGCATGACATAGCTCGAGGGATTGGCCAGGATGATCCGCGCCACGTCATCGGGCAGCGCATAGGCGGCAACGCGCGACAGGAACTGCGCCCCGGCGGAATGCCCGAAGAGATAGCCATCGGCCTCGGGCAGACCCTCCTGCTGCCGCGCCCAGTCCATCAGGTCGTCCACCATCGAGGCGGTCCAGTCCTCTTCGGGCTGCAACTGCCCGTCACGGACCAGCCCGCCACGGTGATAGGTCCAGTTTGGAAAGCGGTCGCGGTCGAAGAGCGGCGAATAGACGATGAAGCAGCCCCGGTCGGCGATCTCGCGCGCCGAGTTGAGATAGGATTTCGCCGCCCGGCTGTTGCCGTGAAAGACCAGAAGGATCGACGGCGCGGCGCAGCCCTCGGGATGATAGCGATAGATGCGCATATCCTGCCCGTCGATCTCTGCCGTGACCTGCTCGACCGGTTCTTCGGCGGATGCGGCGGCAGGGGCCAGAAGCATCAGCGCCGCCCCCAGCACCGAGCGGCGGATCAGATTGCGCCCAAGTGTCTGCTTCATCCTCGTCTTGCCCCATATGGGTCCAGCCCGGCAAGTCTGCGGCGAGCGGCAGGCAGAATCAAGATTTGCGCGGCAGATCGAACCAGCGGCCGCCGACGCGGATCTTGGGTCCGGACCGGCGGCCGGGGACCAGTTCGAAGGGCAGACTCTCGCGCAACCGCTGCGCCTCGGACCGGGTTTCGGGCAACAGGTCCATGATCGCCATGGCCCTGAGCGGCTCAAGCATGTCGCGGGCGGAATGGCCGACACCCGGCACGATCTTCAGCTGCCAGCCGAAATCGCAATCCAACCGCAGCGCCGTCATCGCCCCCAGGTCAAAGGTCCGGGCGGCACGCGCAAGGCGGTCCGGCCCCTGACGCCGGGCAGCCCTGTTGCGCCCCAGTGTCGGGTCGGTCGCCTCGTGATCCTCGGCGCCCACGCAGAGCGTCACCGACCGTTCGAGATAGCGGCGCTGGACCTCGCGCTCTTCCTCGCCGTGAAACACCCCGCCCAGACCATAGGGCGCGGCTTCGCCGGATGGCCATCGGCCCAGCAGGGGCTGGACATGGACCGAGGGGCTGACGATCACGATCCGCTCGGGCGCGGCCCGAAGCGGCTGGAAGGCGGCAACCCGCGACAGGAACTGTGCCCCGGCGGAGAAACCCCAGAGCCAATAGGGCAGCGACCGCCCGTCCAGCGCCCAGTCGACCAGCGCCGGCACCAGTCGCGTGGCCCATTGCTCGGGCGGGCGAGGACGCCCGCGGCCATCGGTGATGTGGCCGCGCTGATAGGCGACGGGCGGAAAGCGCTTCCGGTCGAACAGCGGCGCCACGATCATCAGACCCAGCCGCTCGGACAGCGGCAGGGCGAAATCGCGCAGCGCCTCGGCATTGCCGCTGTTGCCATGACACATCAGCATCAGACCCTGCGCCTCTCGCGCGGGATGATGGGTATAAAGCGTCATCCGCACATTGCCGATCACGGCAGTGCAACTGTCGGAACCTGTCCCGGTCATACCAGCCTTCCCGCTGCAAGTATGGGAACGCAACCTTCCGTTGCGCCCAGGATGTTCAAATCCCCTAGCATGAAATTGCGATCTCAACAAATCTTGTCGGCTAAACCGAGTGGTTTTTCTTCCAGATGGTCAGGATACGCTGCCCATCGCCAGCCGAACGCCGCTAGGCCCGGTCCGTCCCGCCAGCCGGCCCGGCCGGTGCGGCCGTCGAATCGCGCAGCATCAACCGGGGAACCAGCAGCGTGACTTCGGCGATCTCGCGCCCGGCAATGCGGTCGATGATGATGCCGGCTGCCGCCCGGCCAAGGTCGCGCTTGGGCTGGCGGATGGTGGTCAGGGCCGGGGTAAGGTGCGAGGCCAGTTCGATGTCATCGAAGCCGATGACCGACACGTCGCGCGGCACGGAAATGCCGCGCTGGTGAAGCCGTGCCATGAAGGCGCAGGCCATCTCGTCCGAAAAGGCAAAGACCGCGCTGGGGCGCGTTGCGTCCGGCATGGCGGTCCACAGATCGGCCGCCGCCTGCCCCGAGGCGAGGGTGAAATCACCCGGAAAGCTTACAAGCTGCGCCCCCTCGGCTGCGGCTTCCGCCCCGGCCAGTCGCGCCTGGTGCAAAACGTTTTGCGACGGCCCGCCGATGATGCCGATGCGCCCATGTCCCAACTCGCGCAGATGGGCGACCGCCAGTCGCCCGCCCTCGCGGTTGTCCAGCATCACCCGCGGCAGGGATGCGCCTTCGATCCATTCGCAGGCGGTGACGATCGGCGGCAGGTCGTCGCGCTGGTCCAGATCCGCATGGGGTACCAACCCGTCCAAGAGGATGATGCCATCGGCACGCGAGGGATCAAGAAACCGCTCCAGCGTCCGGTGCCGACCCTCGCCCTCCAGTGTATCCGCGACCAAGAGGTCATAGCCCCCGCGCGCCAACTCGCGCCCCATGCCTTCGAGGATCTTGGCAAAGAACGGGTTGCCCAAATTGGGCACCAGCGCCACCACGCTGCCGGTGCGCTGCTTGCGCAGGTTCCGCGCGGCATGGTTCATCCGGTAGCCGGTCGCGCTTACCGCATTCATCACCGCCAGCCGTGTCGCTTCGGCCACCAGCCCCGGTCGCGACAGGACCCGGCTGACCGTCGCCGGCGAGACACCGGCCAGCTTGGCCACGTCAGAAATCTTTGCCCGGCCGGGCGTCGCCATGCGCTTGTTCATCGCGTGAGACTAGGCCCGGAACGCCCATCCGGCAAGCGCAAGAAGAAAATCGTTGTAATCGATTTCAGTCCAGTGCAGCCTGAGAATCAGGGGAGAGATATTCATGCGGACCATCAAGGGGCCTGCGCTGTTTCTGGCGCAGTTCATCGGCAACACGGCGCCGTTCGACTCGTGGGACGGGATCACCCGTTGGGCCGCCGATTGCGGCTATCTGGGCGTGCAGCTGCCGACGCTTGATCCCCGCTTTCTGGATCTGGAGCTGGCCGAGTCCTCCGCAACCTATCGCGACGAGTTCCTGGGCGTGGCGCGCCAGAACGGCGTCGAGGTCACGGAACTGTCGACCCATCTGCAGGGCCAGCTGGTCGCCGTTCACCCCGCCTACGACGCAGGCTTTGATGCCTTCGCCCCGGCGGCGATCCGCGGCAATCCCAAGGCCAGGCAGGACTGGGCCGTTGCTCAGGTCGCCCGCGCCATCCGCGTCAGTCGCCTGTTGGGGCTGGACCGCATGGTCAGCTTCTCAGGCTCGCTCGCCTGGCCCTATCTCTATCCCTGGCCCCAGCGCGCGCCGGGTATGGTCGAGACCGCCTTCGACACGCTGGCCGCGCGCTGGCGCCCGCTCCTGGATCTCGCCGACGAGCATGGCGTGGACATCTGCTATGAGATCCATCCCGGCGAGGATCTGCATGACGGCGTGACCTTCGAGATGTTCCTCGACCGGGTGGACCAGCATCCCCGCGCCAACATGCTTTACGACCCGTCGCATTACGTGCTGCAGCAGCTCGATTATCTGCAGAACATCGACATCTATCACGACCGCATCCGCATGTTCCATGTGAAGGATGCCGAGTTCCGCCCCACCGGCCGGCAAGGCGTCTATGGCGGCTATCAGTCATGGGTCGATCGCGCCGGGCGCTTCCGCAGCCTTGGCGACGGTCAGGTTGATTTCGGACAGGTCTTTTCCAAGCTGACCCAGTACGGCTTCGATGGCTGGGCCGTGGTCGAATGGGAATGCGCGCTGAAGCACCCCGAGGACGGGGCGCGCGAGGGGGCCAAGTTCGTCCGCGACCACATCATCCGCACCACCCCGCACGCCTTCGACGATTTCGCCGCCAGCGATGTCGATCCCTCGGCCATCAGAAAGGCGCTTGGACTATGACACCCGTTCGTCTTGGCATGGTCGGCGGCGGCAGCGGCGCCTTTATCGGCGCGGTGCATCGCATCGCCGCGCGCATGGATGGCCGTTTCGATCTGGTCGCCGGTGCCCTCTCTTCGGACCCCGACCGTGCGGCGGCCAGCGCGGCGGAGCTGAACATCGCCCGCAGCTATGCCGATTTCACCGAGATGGCCCGGGCCGAGGCAGCGCGCGAAGACGGGATCGAGGCGGTGGCCATTGTCACCCCGAACCACATGCACGCCGCCCCCGCCGTCGCCTTCCTCAAGGCCGGAATCCATGTCATCTGCGACAAGCCGCTGGCCGCGACCCCGGATCAGGCGCGCGAGATCGCCGAGGCCGCAGCCGCCAGCGACGCGCGCTTCTTCCTGACCCACAACTATTCCGCCCTGCCGATGGTGCGCGAGGCGCGCGCGCTGGTCGCCGAGGGCGCGCTTGGCCAGATCCGGCTGGTGCAGGCCGAATATCTGCAGGGCTGGTTGTCGGATGCCGCGCAGGGGAAACAGGCCGAATGGCGCACCGATCCGGCCCGCGCCGGTGCCGGGGCGCTTGGCGATATCGGCACCCATGCCTGGCAGTTGGCGCAGTTCGTGACCGGCCAGACGCCCTCTGAAATTTCCGCCCAACTCTCCAGCATCGTGCCGGACCGGCCCATCGACGACGATGCCCGCGTGGCGCTGCGCTATGCGTCGGGCGCAAAGGGCGGCATCTGGGTCAGCCAGGTCGCCGCCGGTCAGGGCAACAACCTGTCGCTGCGCGTCTTTGGCACCAAGGGCGGGCTCGAATGGCGGCAGGAAGACAGCGAGCGGCTGATCCTGACGCCCAAGGACGGCCCGGCGCAGATCCTGACCCGGGCGCAGGATCGCAGCCAGTCCTTCCGCACCCCGCCAGGCCATCCCGAGGGTTATCTGGAAGGTTTCGCCAATCTTTACAGCGACATCGCCGCCATCATCCGGGGCGATCTGGCCCATGCCGCGCGCGTGCCGGGAATTGCCGACGGGCTGTCGGGCATGACGTTCATCGCCGCTGCACAAGCCTCGTCGGCGCAGGATGGCGCCTGGACCAAGGTGCAGGCATGACCGTTCTGGCGCTGCGCAATGTCTCGAAAAGCTTCGGACCCATCCAGGTGCTGCACAATGTCGATCTGGCACTCGAACCGGGCGAGGTTCACGCCCTGATCGGCGAGAACGGCGCCGGGAAATCCACGATCATGAAGATCCTCAGCGGTTTTCTGGACCCGACCGAGGGCGAGTTGCTGTTCAGCGGGCAGCCCGTGCGCTTTGGCAGCGGCCCCGAAGCCGAGGCGCAGGGCATCGTGGTCATCCATCAGGAATTCAATCTTGCCGCCGACCTGACCGTCGCGGCGAACGTGTTCCTTGGCCGCGAATTGGGCGGCTTCCGGCTGGACCACAGCGCGATGCGCGCCGCCACCGCCAAGCTTCTGGACAGGCTGCACAGCCCCATCGATCCCGGAACGCTGATCCGCGATCTGTCGGTGCCCGACCGGCAGATGGTCGAGATCGCCAAGGCCCTGTCGCGCAATCCTCGCGTCCTGATCATGGACGAACCGAGCGCCGTCCTGACCCATCGCGAGGTCGGCAGCCTTTACGAACAGATCGATCGGCTGCGCGGCGAGGGCGTGGCGATCCTTTACTGCTCGCACCGGCTGGACGAGGTGGCGCATCTGGCCGACCGCATCACCGTCTTGCGCGATGGCCGCGTGGTGCGTCAGGCCCTGCGCGGCGAGCTGACCGAGGATGGCATGGCCGCCGCCATGGTCGGGCGCGAGTTGCAGGATTTCTATCCGCCGAAGGGCAATCCCTCGGATGAACCGGCGCTGCAGATCACCGACCTGACCGTGCCGGGGAAGGTCCATGGCGTCAGCCTGACGCTGAGGAAGGGCGAGGTTCTGGGAATTGCCGGGCTGGTCGGCTCAGGCCGGACCGAACTGGCCGAGGGCATCGTCGGGCTGCGCGCGGCGACGGGCGAGATCCGCGTGGGCGGCCGGCCGACCCCGATCACCAGCCTGCGCGACGCCTTCGCCGCCGGCCTCGCCTATCTCACCGAGGACCGCAAGGAGGCCGGGCTGCTGCTGGACAAGGGGTTGCGCGAGAACCTGACCCTGGCCACACTGGAGCGCTTCGGCGCGTGGCGGCTGGATGTAGCGGCCGAGGATGCGGCGCTGGACAAGGCCACGCAGGAGTTCGACATCCGCGCCCCCCGCCGCGACATGGTGGCGGGCAAGCTCTCGGGTGGGAACCAGCAGAAGCTGCTTCTGGCCAAGACCATGCTGCCCGATCCCCGGATCATCATCATCGACGAACCGACGCGCGGCATCGATGTCGGCACCAAGGCACAGATCTATGCCTTCATCCGCGATCTCGCCGCCGAGGGCCGCAGCCTGATCGTCATCAGCAGCGAGATGACCGAGGTGATCGGCATCTCTGACCGCGTGCTGGTGATGCGCGAGGGCCGGCTGGCCGGCGCCGTCGAGGGCAATGCCATGACCGAAGACAACATCGTCCGCCTTGCCATGGGCGTGACCGGAGAGGCCGCATGAAACTGGACCTGCATACCCTTGGCCCGCTGGTCGCGCTGGTCGCGCTGATCATCCTCGGCGCGCTGCTGAACCCGGCATTCCTCGCGCCGGCGAATATCACCAACGTTCTGGCGCGCTCGGCCTTCATCGGCATGATCGCGGTCGGCATGACCTTCGTCATCACCGCCGGCGGGCTTGACCTCTCGGTCGGCTCGATGGCGGCCTTTCTCGCGGGCATCGCCATCATCGCGATGAACTTCGCCCTGCCCTCGGTCGGCGAGAACTGGGGCACGATCCTCCTTGGCATGATCGTCTGTATCCTTGGCGGCATTGCGGCGGGCTATCTGAACGGCGCGCTGATCACCAAGGCGCGGATCGAGCCGTTCATCGTCACCCTGGGCACCATGGGCATCTTCCGCTCGCTGATCACCTGGATGGCCGATGGCGGCACGCTGAGCCTCGATTATGGCCTGCGCACGCTGGCCCGGCCGGTCTATTATGGCGGCATTGGCTGGATCACCTGGCCGATCATCGCCTTCGCCCTGACCGCCATCGCCGGCGAATGGATCATGCGCCATTCCCGCTTTGGCCGCCATGTCGAGGCCATCGGCTCGAATGACCGGGTGGCGCGCTATTCGGCCATCGACGTGAACCGGGTGAAGCTGATGACCTATGTGCTTCTGGGCCTGCTGGTCGGGCTGGCCACCGTGCTTTACGTCCCGCGTCTCGGCTCGGCCTCGGGCTCGACCGGCACGCTCTGGGAGCTCGAGGCGATCGCCGCCGTCATCATCGGCGGCACCGCGCTGAAGGGCGGCACGGGCCGGGTCTGGGGCACCGTGGTCGGCGTGCTGATCCTGTCGCTCATCGACAACATCCTCAATTTGGCCGATCTGGTCAGCCCCTATCTCAACGGGGCGATCCAGGGGGTCATCATCGTTCTTGCTGTCGTCTTGCAGCGGGAGAAACGCACCGCCGACGAGCGGTAACAGATATTAAACCGGGAGGAATTCATGAACCGCAGAACTCTGATGAAGGCGACGGCGCTGGCTGCTGTGCTGGGCATGGGCGCAGGCGCGGCCTTCGCGCAGGATACCGAGAAAAAGGTGATCGGGGTCTCGATCCCCTCGGCCACGCATGGCTTCATGGGCGGGCTGAACTGGCACGCACAGGACAGCATCGAACGCCTCAGCGCCGCCTATCCGAACCTCGAATTCGTGCTGTCCACGGCGGGCGATTCCGCCAAGCAGGTCGCCGATATCGAGGACATGATGGCGACCCGCAACATCGACGGCCTTGTCGTCCTGCCCTTCGAATCCGAGCCGCTGACCGCCCCGGTCGCTGCGGTGAAGGAAGCCGGCAAATTCGTTACCGTGGTCGATCGGGGCCTGTCGCAGGAGGGCATCGAGGATCTCTATGTCGCCGGTGACAACACCGCCTTCGGCCGCGTCGCGGGCGAGTATTTCCGCGACAACCTGGAAGCCGGCAGCAAGGTCGTGGTCCTGCGCGGCATCCCGACCACGCTCGACAACGAGCGGGTCGAGGCCTTCCAGGCGGCGCTGGAAGGCTCGGAGATCGAGATCCTCGACATGCAGCACGGCAACTGGAACCGCGATGACGCCTTCACCGTCATGCAGGACTTTCTGTCGAAATATCCCGAGATCGACGCGGTCTGGGCTGCCGATGACGACATGGCCGTCGGCGTCATGGAGGCCATCGCCGCCGCCAATCGCAGCGAGGAAATGTGGGTGATCGGCGGCGCCGGGATGAAGGAAATCGTCAAGCGCATCATGGACGGCGACCCGCAACTGCCGGTGAACGTGACCTACCCGCCGGCGCTGATCTCCTCGGCCATCGAGATGACCGCCCTGCGCTTCGTCTCGAACGCGCCGATGACCGGCCGCTTCATCATTGGCAGCCAGTTGATCACCCCCGAGAACGCGGAACAGTTCTATTATCCCGACAGCCCGTTCTGATCGAACGCAGATTGTGACGAGTGCCCCCGCCATCGACGATGGCGGGGTTTTTCTTACGATTGTTCAGCGGTCTGCCCCGGAATCGATTGCGTCAGCCCGCCGGGTCAGCGGCCTGCCCAATCCCCTCCTGCCACGGCCCGCCATCCGCCAGCTCTGCTGCGAGATGGTCCACCAGCGCCCTGAGCTTCGCGGGCATCGGTGTGACCGGGGGCCAGACGGCCATGACCGGCAGGGCGCGGGTCTCGTAATCGGCCAGCACCCGCTGCAATCGCCCCTCGCGCAGCGCATCGGCGACGATGAAGCCGGGCAGCATCGCCAGCCCGACGCCCGCAATCGCCATCTCGCGCATGGCCTCGCCATTGTTCAGACTCAGCCGGCTTGTGACCTGCGGCGAGATCATCCGCCCGCCCTGCCGGAACTGCCACAGCTGCGCATCGGGGATATGGCTGTAGCCGATGACCTGATGATCGCGCAGATCGGCCAGACCCGACGGCACGCCATGCCGCGCGAGGTAATCCGGGCTGGCGCAGGCGACTTGCCGGTCCTCGCACAGCTTGCGGGCAATCAGCGCCCCGTCCCTCGCCTCGCCGATGCGGATGCCCAGGTCAAAACCGTCGCGTGCCAGATCGCGGGCGCGGTCGTCGTAATCGATGCGCAGTTCCAGCCCCGGATGGGCGGCAGCGAAACGCGCGAGGATCGCCGACAGATGCATGGTGCCAAAGCTCATCGGCGCGGCGATGGACAGGCTGCCGCGCAAGGGCGCCGCGCCGTCCATGCCCCAGGCCGCGCTTTCGGTGGCGGCGGTCAGTTCCGCCAGCGCCGGGCGCAGCCGCTCGGCCAGCCGCAATGCGGCCTCGGTCGGGCTGATGCGGCCGGCATGGCGGCGGAACAGGGCCGCGCCCACGGCGGTCTCGAAATCGCCGATCCGTTTCGAGATCACCGATTTCGACAGGTTCAGCCGGGCGGCGGCGGCCGTCACCGTGCCCAGTTCCATGACCGCAAGGAAGGTCGAGATTTCATCGAGACTATAGCGCATGGCAACAGCATAGCGCGCCGCGCGCCGTTCGCAATTCCCGAACGCCGGCTTCGCGATGGGCCGGCTGGCGTCCTGCGGCATCGCACCCGAGATTGGGGGCAACGAAAAGGAGAGCATCATGGACCTCACCGGCATTCACCACCTGACGGCCATCACCGCCGATGCGCCCGCCAATAACCGTTTCTACACCGACACGCTTGGCCTGCGCCGGGTGAAGAAGACGGTGAACCAGGACGATACCTCGGCCTATCACCTCTTCTTCGCCGATGGCGCCGGCAGCCCCGGCACCGACCTGACCTTCTTCGACTGGCCGGTTACGCGGGAACGTCGCGGCACTCATTCGATCAGCCGCACCGGGCTTCGGGTCAATGAATCCAGCCTCGATTACTGGGCCGGACGGCTGAACGACAAGGGCCTGATCGTCGGCGACATCGCCCCGCTCGATGGTCGCGGCAGCCTCGATTTCGAAGATCCCGAGGGCCAGCGTTTCCGCCTGACCACCGACCAGCCCGGCGAAACCCACCCGTGGGAGAAAAGCCCGGTCCCGGCCGAGCATCAGATCCGCGGCCTTGGCCCGATCACCATTTCGGTCCCCGAACTGGCCCCGACCGAGGCTGTGCTGACCACGGTGATGAACATGCGCCGCGTCCGCGACTATGCCAGCCCCGATGGCGAGGGTCAGGTGCATGTCTTCGAAATGGCCGCCGGCGGCCCCTCGGCCGAGCTTCACGTGGCGGTGCAGCCCGGACTTCAGGTCGCCCGTCAGGGCGCCGGTGCCGTGCATCACGTCGCCTTCCGCACCCCGGACGTGGCCGCCATCACCGGATGGGCCGAACGGCTGAACCAGTTCCGCATCCCGAGTTCGGGCGAGGTCGAGCGTTACTATTTCCGCTCGCTCTATTTCCGCGAACCGGGCGGCAACCTGTTCGAGATCGCCACCGACGGCCCCGGCTTCGCCGTGGACGAACCGCGCGAGACCATGGGCGAAGGCCTGTCGCTGCCGCCCTTCCTCGAACCCCGCCGGGCGCAGATCGAGGCCGGGCTGAAGCCGCTGGATTGATCGGGTTTGCGAATTGGGTTTAAGGGGCGTCCCACGGGGCGCCCTTTTGCGTAGCAAGAACTATTGTGGCGAGTCGGACCCGAACAATGCTTGACTGTAGATGATGAGACGATCCTTGAATGGCCCCTTGATCCCTCGTGCATTCGGATGGGCCACATGGGTCAGGGGAACGACGGCACCGGATGCTTTCATCGCCCAACGCGCATCATTACCAAAGGTGAGAATCTTGTCCGGGCGAAATGCTGCGACCTCCGCACTGATCACTGAAATGGACAGCGAACGTAGGTCGGGGTCACGACGCAGGACGTTCCGGCCGGCATAGAGCTTGATCGCATCCGTCACCCAGACATCATATCCGGCGAGCACACATTGTCGGATGAACAGCCAGATCACGCCATAATGTCGCCGCGTGCGCAGGGTGTGATTGTCGATGCCGAAGAACGTTCCCACGGTAAGTCTGGCGCCGCCTGGCTTTCGCAGAGGGTCTTGCGCGCACAACATGATACGACCACGGGAAGGTCGGTCCGCCGAAAGCAGGCAGGGAAGGTCGTAGCCGATCGTTCCGCCCACGTAGGGCGCCAACAGCTTGGTGTTCCAATCCTGCGGAGCGATTTCCGGCATGTCCCGTCCGTCAGCATGACCATCATGAAACTCGCCACGAAGTCGATCCGAAATGCGGATCAGAGCGTCGGGATTGAACAGATCGCGCTGCGTTTCCACAAGCTCTGCCCAAGGAGAAGGGTTAAACAGGATGTCGGCGTCGTGAAGCTTGGAAGCGCTGGCCATCAAAGGTCATTTTCTTTCTTGCTCAGATATCTGACCGAACTCTAACCGCCTCGCTGGAACCGTCAAACTCTGCTTCGGCCCCCCGCAGAATTGAACCTGCGAATCCGAAAGAACCCGCCCTCCCGACGTTCGGAAATAGGGGTTACTCTGGCGAACCTGTCCGCTTGCCTCATCCCTGCATCACCGAAGCTACGCCCTGTGCAGCCCCAAACCCGCATCCCACCCCGCACTGTTGCGCACCCCACCGCACGCTGCCGTTTGCGCACCCCCCGGTTGACGATCCTCCCCTGCCCGGCTTTCATGCGCCCAACCCAATCGGAGACGAAACATGACCAAGATCATCCTCGGGCTGTCCGGCAGCCTGCGCCGCGGCTCGTTCAATGCCGGCCTCCTCCGGGCCGCAGCCGAGATCGCGCCGGCGGATACCACGATCCAGATCGGCTCGATCCGCGAGGTGCCGCTTTATGATGGCGATGCCGAGGCCGCCCATGGCCTGCCCCCCGCCGTCCTGACCCTGCAATCGCAGTTGCAGGCGGCGGATGGGTTGCTGCTGGTCACGCCCGAATACAACAACGGCATTCCGGGCGTGTTCAAGAACGCCATCGACTGGATGTCGCGCGGGCCGGGGCTGAAGATGTTCGTGGGCAAGCCCGTTGCCGTGCTGGGTGCCTCGCCCGGCGGGTTCGGCACCGGGCAGGCCCAGACCGCATGGCTGCCGGTGCTGCGGACGCTCAGGACCAAGCCCTGGTTCGAGGGCCGGATGCTGGTTTCCCATGCCGGCCAGCTGTTCGATCAGGACGGCAAGCTGCAGGACGCGGCCACCCGCAAGCAGCTGGCCGAGTTCGTCGCTGGCTTTGCCGCCAGCCTCTAGGCCGGATCAGGGATCCTCGCCCGGCTTGGTGGTGAAGAGATCCGACCATTCCGCATGGCGCGCATATTGGGCGCGCACATAGGGGCAGACCGGGATGATGCGGAAGCCATTGGCCTTCGCGTCATCAAGCATGAAATTCAGCAGCGCCTTGGCCACGCCCTTGCCGCCCATGGCATCTGGCACGCCGGTATGATCGGCGCTGATCACCTTCGGCCCGCGATGGGTGAAGGTGATCTCGCCCTCGGCATCGATCCCCTCGATCTTGGCGACATAGCGGCCGTGGCGGGCGTCGGTTTCTTCCTTGGTGATGGTGATCTCGGACATGTCGGGTTCTCCTTGAATGGGGTCAGGCCAGCCAGCGGGCGGCGGCGGTCAGGTCGTCGGGGGTCAGCTCATGCCCGCCGGGCAGGGTCTGCGCCTCGACCTCGGCGGCGAAGGCGCGCAGCGCCTGTTCCAGAGCCGGGGCCATCTTGGCAAAGGGATCGCGCGCGCCGTTCAGCATCAGCACGCGGGCGCCCTTGAGGTCGGCGGCGGGCGCCTCGTCCAGGACCTGAATCCCGCGCAAGAGGATCGCCCGCTGGACCACGCCCGGATGCAGTTCCATGATCGCGCCCAGAAGGTTCGCGCCATTGGAATAGCCAAGGAAGGTCAGCTTCTCGGCCTCAAGCACATAGCCGCGGATCGCACCCTCGATAAAGGCCGCGAATGCCTCTGATTCCGAACGGATATCCTCTTGGTCATAGGTCACCGCATCAAAGCGGCGGAACCAGCGGTTGATGCCTTCCTCGGTCGATCGTCCGCGCACCCCCAGCAGGGTCGCACGCGGGTTCAGCCGTGCCGCCAGCGGCATCAGGTCGGCCTCGTTCCCACCGGTGCCGTGCAGCAGCACGATGACCGAACCATCCGGATCCGCCGGCGTGTGAAAGCGGTGGGTAAAGGGCAGGTCGCGCATCGGCATCCTTTCTTCGCCCGGTCGGGCGAATTGCGGCAGCATGACTTTCAGGTCCTCGGTCCGGGCCGCGTCGCGCGGCGGGATCAGCAGGGTCTCGCCCAGATGCTCGGCCGGCTCATCGACGGTGAAGCCCGGCGCATCGGTGGCATATTCGAACAGCGTCCCGGCGGGTTCGCGGACATAGAGCGACAGGAAATATTTCCGGTCATGCACATTGGTCAGCCCGTCATGGTCGCGCAGCGAAAGCCGCATCTGGCGCACGGCATCCACGTCCGGGGCGCGGAAGGCCACATGGTCAAAGGTGCCGGTGCCGGGAATGCCGGGGAAGAAGCCATGGGCATCGCGGATGTCCAGCACATCGCTGTCCGAGATCAGCCGCCTTGTGGTCCCGTCCACCGGGCCGGGGCGATAGCCGAAGCGGCTGGCGAACTCGGCGGTGGCGTCCGCGTTCTCGGTCAGGATGGTGACGCCGCGCACCCGCGTCGGCGCGATCGGGTCGGGCAGCGGCGCAGCGGCGGGCATGTCGATGCCCACGAGCTTGACGATGATCCCGTCCGGGTCTTTCAGCCGCAGCACCGTCTCGCCCATCTCGCGCTTTGGCCCCTCGACGGGGACATGCGCGGCCATGGCCCGTTGTAGCCAGTCGCCGATGCTGGACGGCGGCACGGCAAAGGCGATCTCGCCCACCTGCGCATGGCCCACGCGACCGGGCGATCCGGCCTCCCAGACCAGGAAGGTGATGATCGAGCCGGGGCTGCCAAGCGCATCGCCGTAGAACAGGTGCAGCTGCTCGGCATCCTCGTAGCCGCCGGTCTGCTTGACCAGCCGCAATCCGAGGAAACCGCTGTAGAAATCGACGTTCTTCTGGACGCTGCGGGTGAGGCCGGTGACGTGGTGAATGCCGCTGGTCATTTCGCCCGCTCGCGTTCCATAACCCGCTGAACGGCCGGATCGGCGGCCAGCCGCTCATGCAGGGCCAGCACATTGGGGAACTCCGCCAGCCCGCCCGGCAGCAGCTTGATGCCCCAGCGGATCATCGGGCAGGCATAGGCGTCGATGACCGAACGTTTGCCGCGCCCCTCGCCCAGCATCCAGTCGCGGCCCTCGAGATGTTCGTTCAGCACCGACATCTGCTTCTCGACCAGCTTCAGCCCGGCATCGGTGACGGCCTTCTTGGCCTCGTCGCTGCCATCGGTGGTATAGCGATAGGGCATGAAGACCGGCCAGAAGGCGGCGTGCATGTCGCTGGTCAGGAAGGCCGACCAGCGATGCGCCTCGGCCCGTTCGCGCAGGCTTTCGCCGCCCGATAGCCCGGCCTCGGGGTGCTTGGCGGCGAGGTATTCCAGGATCGCCCCCGCCTGCGTCAGCAGCCAGCCGTCATCCTCGCGCAGCGTCGGCACCGCGCCGGCGGGGTTCACCGCCAGCAGTTCGGGCGAGCCATATTGCACCCGGACGGCCTCAAAGGGCGCCCCGATCCATTCCAGCACGATATGGGGGGCCAGCGAACAGGCCCCGACGGCATAATAGAGAGTCGGCATCAGATCCTCCTTGGGTCGGCGCTTGATCGTGGGGATAGGCGCGCGGCTTGTCCAGAGCGGTCGGACAAATCCCGTGTTCGGCAATTGCGAACCCTCGGGGCGTTGCGTGTCCGGCCTTGGCGACTTACCGTCGGGAGAACGACCGAAAGGAGAGGCCATGAGCTGGAACCCCGCACTCGAGCCCGGATGCCCCGACGAGATCGGCATCGACGCGATCGAAACCCTCATTATCCCCCGCGCCCGCGATCTGGGCGGCTTCGAGGTCAAGCGCGCCCTGCCCGCACCCAAGCGGCAGATGGTCGGCCCGTTCATCTTCTTCGATCAGGCCGGCCCGGCCGAATTCCTGACCGGACAGGGCATCGACGTGCGCCCCCATCCCCATATCGGCCTCGGCACCGTCACCTATCTCTACAGCGGCGATTTCCACCACCGCGACAGCATCGGCACCGATCAGGTGATTCTGCCCGGCGCGGTGAACTGGATGGTGGCCGGCAAGGGCGTGACCCATTCCGAACGCACCTCGGCCACCGGTCGTCAGGGGCCGCACAGCCTTTACGGCATCCAGACCTGGATCGCGCTGCCCGAGGATGAAGAGGATATGGACCCGATCTTCGAGCATCACGGCAAGGAAACCCTGCCCGAGATCGAGGCCGAGGGCGTCACCGCGAAGCTGATCCTCGGCAATGCCTATGGCGAGGTGGCGCCGGCGACGCTGTATTCCGAGACCTTCTATCTCGACGTGGTGCTGATCCCCGGCGCGCGCTTCCCGTTGCCCGACGATCACGAGGATCGCGGCCTCTACATCACCGAAGGCTCGGTCAGCATCTCGGGGCAGGAGTTTGCGGCCGGGCAGATGATGGTGTTTCGCCCCGGCGACAAGATCACCGTTTCGGCGGGTCCACGGGGCGCGCGGCTGATGGCGCTTGGCGGGGCGACGCTGAACGGGCCGCGCCATGTCTGGTGGAACTTCGTCGCCTCATCCGAGGAAAAGATCGAGCACGCCAAGCGCGAATGGCAGGCGGCGAACTGGGGGCAAGGGCTGTTCGACCTGCCCGAAGGCGACCGGCACGAGCATATCAAGGCGCCGGATCGGTAAGGGCCTCTTGGCCCGTGCGACCAGCACGGGCCGCGCCCCTCAGATCACCGCACGCTCAAGGAACGGACGCCCCTCCAGCACCCGCTCGACCCCCAATGGCCTCAGGTCAAGCGTGCGGAACCCACCATGCACGATCAGTTCCGACACGCCGCGCCCAGTGGCCGGGGCCTGCTGCAAGCCGTGACCGGAAAAGCCGTTGGCGAAGATGAAATTTTCGACCTCGGGATGCCGCCCGACGATCAGGTTATGGTCCAAAGTGTTGAAGGCGTAATGCCCGGCCCACATGTTCACGAGCTTGATCGCCTCGAAAGCCGGAGAGCGTTCGGCCAGCACCGGCCAGATGATCTCCTCGAACTCCTCGTGTCGCGGCGCGAAATCGTCGTAATCCACCGCCGGATCCTCCACCGGCGGGCAGCCGGTCAGGAAGAACCGCCCCTCGGGCCGGACATAGACGCCGCTGGCATCGATGAGCAGCGGCAGGCGGCCATGGTTCAGCCGCGCCGTGCCTTCGGGCGAGGCGGCGCAGTCAAAGACGAAAACGCTGCGCTTGCGCGGCTCGACCGGGATGGCCAGCCCCGCCATCGCCGCCGTCCGCGCGGCGCGAGGGCCGGAGGCATTGACGATGGTGCCAGCCTGCACCTTTGCGCCTGAAGCCAGCGTGACGCCGCTGACGCGCCCGCCCTGCCGGTCGATGCCCACCACCTCGTCCACGACATAATCGGCGCCCAGATCGCGGGCCTTGGCACGAAAGCCGTTCATCAGCCCGGAATTGTCGAACCAGCCCTCGCCCGAGCGGCCATAGGAGGCTAGCAGCACGTCATCGACCCGCAGATGCGGAAAGGCCTCGGCCAACTCGTCGCGGCTCCACAGGACCACATCGGCGCCGGAGTCGCGCTGCACGGCGTGGTTCAGGCGCAGGGTCTCGGCCTGCGCCTCCTGCGTGGCGAGGAACAGATATCCGCCGCCGTGGAAATTCAGGTCGGGCCGGCTGTCGCCCACGGCCATCATATCCGCGAAATCGCGGATCACCTGACCGCCATACTGGCTGATCTTCACATTGATGGCGTTCGAAAACTGCGTGCGGATCGAGGCCGCCGAAAGCGAGGTCGAGGCCTGGCGGAATTGCGGGTCGCGCTCGACGATCAGCACCGTGCCATCGAAATCCGGGTTGGACATCAGGTAATAGGCGACCGCCGAGCCGATCACGGCCCCGCCCACGATCACCACGTCATGGCTGTCGCGCATCCTTGTTCACGCCACCTGAACCGAGGGCCGCGCAGAGGCCACGACCCGCCCGATCACTCCGGCCCGGTCAAAGCCATGCGCGGCAAAGACCGCCAGCACCTGATCCAGCGCCGCCGGATCGCAGGCGACCATCAGCCCGCCGCTGGTCTGCGGATCGGTCAGAAGCGCGCGGTCGGTGGCGGTCAGGCCGCTCGCCAGCGTTACCCCCTCGCCATAGCTGGCCCAGTTGCGCCCCGAGGCGCCGGTGATGAACCCACCCTCGGCCAGCGCCCGCGCTCCCTCGATCAGCGGGACCGCCTGCCAATCTATTTGCACCCCGACCCCCGATCCCCGCGCCATCTCCAGCGCATGGCCCGCCAATCCGAAGCCGGTCACGTCGGTCATCGCATGAACGCCCTCGGTCTCGGCCAGATCCGGGCCGGGTGTGTTCAGCCGTGTGGTGGTGTCGATCATCCGGCCATAGCCGGCATCGTCCAGCGCGCCCTTCTTCAGCGCCGCCGACAGGATGCCGACGCCGACGGGCTTGCCCAGCACCAGCACATCACCCGGCCGCGCCCCGGCATTGGTCCGGATCCGGTCCGGATGCACCAGCCCCAGCGCCACAAGGCCATAGATCGCCTCGACCGAGTCGATCGTATGGCCGCCGGCCACCGGTATCCCCGCCCTGGCGCAGACATCCGCCCCGCCCGACAGGATCTTGCCGATGGTCTCGGGCGACAGCCGGTCCACCGGCATCCCCACCAGCGCCAGCGCCATGATCGGGCGGCCACCCATGGCATAGACATCCGAGATCGCATTGGTCGCGGCGATGCGGCCGAAATCATGAGGATCGTCGACGATGGGCATGAAGAAATCCGTGGTCGCCACCAGCGCCTGCTGGTCGTTCAGCCGGTAGACGGCGGCATCATCGGCGGTCTCGTTCCCGACCAGAAGATCGGCGGGGGCGGGAAAGGAGGGCGTCGCCGCAAGGATGCGCGACAGCACCGCCGGCGCGATCTTGCAGCCGCAACCGCCACCATGGGAAAGCGAGGTCAGGGGCGGCTCGGTCGTCGCGGCAGGACGGGTTTCGGCGGTGGGCTTGGACATGGCGATCCTCGGATTGGCGCGGCTGGTGCGCTGTTGCGGCAGACCTTTCCCGACTGCGCCGCCCGACGCAAGGTCGCGCGGCGACTTGCGTGACTGTCAGCGCAAACTTGACAGTGGATAGGCAAAATTGCCTAGGTAAAGGCGCGCATATACTGCGCAGCATCGCGCAAGTATATTCCAGGATGTGGAGTAGATAGTGACCGTTTACTAGCCGCGATTCAAAAGCGGCCTTCGGGGCGACAAGATGAATTCGTTTAGTAACGAGTGACTTTTTACCTCACAGATTTGTCAGATTCCCTGCTTACGCCGCCGCAGATGGCCTTATTTCAGGCCGAAGCGGCGGCTTTTTCTTGCGCGCCGCGCAGCAAAGAACAGCCTGCCGGTTTTCCCGCAATAGGCCGGGTTTTCGCCCGATCCGCCGCTGAAATCCCGTGCCATTTGGTCGGAATTGACGCGCCCTGCGCCGTTTCAGTGATTGCGGTTTGTGCAATGACAGCATAGACAGGTCGGACCCCTTGCTCCGGCAACCGATTGCATTGCCGGATCGCACCTTTTCCAGTTGCCGCCGGGCGAGATCATGAAACACATCACTTCTGTCGCAGTTGCGCCTCTTCTTGCTTCCCTTTTCCTCGGGACGCCGATTCTGGCGCAGGAGGCCGGCGGAGAGATGCCGCCCCCTGCCGTCACCGTCGTCACGCTTCATGCCGAGGATGTGACCCTGACGGCGACCCTGCCCGGAAGGGTGGTCGCCTCGGCCGAGGCCGAACTGCGTCCGCAGGTCAATGGCATCATCACCGAACGGCTGTTCGAAGAGGGCAGCCATGTCTCGACCGGCGATCCGCTGTACCGGATCGATCCGCGCACCTATGAGGCGGCGGTTGCGCAGGCCGAAGCCGCACTGGCCTCGGCGCGGGCACAGGCCGACGCCGCCAACCGCGATGCCGATCGCGTGGCCACGCTGCGCGACCGCAGCGTCGCCAGCCAGCAGACCCAGGATGCCGCCGTCGCCGCGCGCGATGCGGCGAACGCCGCCGTCGCCTCGGCCGAGGCCCAGCTGCTGGGTGCCCAGATCGAGCTGGACCGGACCACCATCACCGCGCCGCTGGACGGCGTGATCGGCCTTGCCCAGACCTCGGAAGGCGCTCTTGTCACGGCCAGCCAGGCCACGCCGTTGGCCGTCATCCGCAGCATCGACCCGGTGCGCGTGGACGTGACCCAGTCGGCGGCCGAGATCATCCGCTGGCAGCGTCAGGGCGCCGAAGCCGCGCTGCCCGATGGCGTCGACCGTACGGTGACGCTGCAACTGGCCGATGGCACCGACTATGAACATACCGGCTCGATCACCGCAGCCGAGCCGCATGTGGACGAGACCACCGGCGTCGTCACCCTGCGCATGGAATTCGCCAATCCCGAGGGCCTGCTGCTGCCCGGCATGTATGTGCTGGCCGAGATCCCCACGACCGAGATGAAGGACGTGATTCTTGCCCCGCAGGAAGGCGTCAGCCGCGACCGTCGTGGCCGCCCGGTCGCCATGGTCGTCAATGCCGAGAACGTGGTGGAAGAGCGGATGCTGGATATCGTGCAGGATCGCGGCAACAATTGGGTGGTACGCGACGGCCTGAAGGATGGAGACCGGCTGATCGTCGCCGGCTTCCAGCGTATCGCCGCCGGCGCGCCCGTGACCCCCGAGGAACAGGCCGCACCTGCCGCCGAAGGCGAGGCGGCACCGGCTGCGGCTGCCGAGGCTGCGCCCGCCGAGGCCGCACCGGTCGGGGATGCTGCCGCGACCATGCCCGAAGATACCGAGGCCGCCACGGCCGAAACGTCTGACGGCACGGCCAGCAACTAAGCTGGCCTGCCCGGAACATCGAAAGCTAAGCCATGGCCCGTTTTTTCATTGACCGTCCGGTTTTCGCCTGGGTGATCTCGATCATCATCATGGGCATCGGCGTGCTGTCGATCATGACGCTGCCCGTCGCCCAGTATCCCCAGATCGCGCCGCCCTCGGTCTCGATCAATGCCAACTACCCGGGCGCCTCGGCCGAGACGGTCAGCAACACGGTGACGCAGGTCATCGAACAGCAGATGACCGGCCTCGACGGTCTGCGCTACATGTCCTCCAGCTCGACCTCGGCAGGCACCTCCTCGACCACGCTGACCTTCGAGACCGGCACCGATGCCGACATCGCGCAGGTGCAGGTGCAGAACAAGCTGTCACAGGCGACCGCGCTGCTGCCCGAGCCGGTGCAGCGTCAGGGCATCACGGTCGAGAAATCGACCGCCGGCTTCCTGATGGTCATCGGCATGATCGGTGACGACAATTACGACCAGACCGACCTTGCCGATTACATGGTCACCAACCTTGTCGACGACCTGAGCCGGGTCGAGGGCATCGGCAGCGTGCAGGTTTTCGGCGCGCAATATGCCATGCGCATCTGGCTCGACCCGTCCAAGATGGCCGCCTACGAGATTTCCCCCTCCGATGTGGTGGCGGCGGTTTCGTCCCAAAACACCCAGATCTCGGCCGGTGCCTTCGGCGGCCTGCCGACGGTCGAGGGCCAGCAGCTGAACGCCACCGTCACCGCGCAATCCCTGCTGTCCACCCCCGAGGAATTCCGCCAGATCGTTCTGCGCGCCGAGGAAAACGGCGGGCTGGTGCTGCTGCAGGACGTGGCGCGGGTCGAGATCGGTGCGGAATCCTATGTCGCCGACGCCACCTATAACGGCCGTCCCGCCTCGGGCATGGCGCTCAGCCTGACGCCCGGCGCGAACGCGCTGGACACGGCCGAGCGGGTCAAGGAACGGATGGAGGAATTCGCCGAATTCTTCCCCGAAGGCGTGGAATACGTCATCCCCTTCGACACCTCGCCCTTCGTGGAAATCTCGATCGAGGAAGTGGTCAAGACCCTGATCGAAGCCATCGTGCTGGTCTTCGTGGTCATGTATATCTTCCTGCAGAACTGGCGGGCGACGCTGATCCCGACGCTGGCGGTGCCGATCGTGCTTCTGGGCACCTTCGGGATCATGGCACTGCTGGGATTCACCATCAACACGCTGACCATGCTGGCCATGGTGCTGGCCATCGGCCTTCTGGTCGATGACGCCATCGTGGTGGTGGAGAACGTCGAGCGGATCATGGAGGACGAGGGCCTGTCGCCCCGCGAGGCGACCCGCAAATCCATGGGCCAGATCACCGGGGCGCTGATCGGCATCGCGCTGGTCCTTTCGGCGGTGTTCGTGCCGATGGCCTTCTTCGGCGGCTCGACCGGGGTGATCTACCAGCAATTCGCCATCACCATCGTCTCGGCCATGGGCCTGTCGGTGGTGGTTGCGCTGACCCTGACTCCGGCACTCTGCGCCTCGATGTTGCGTCCTTCGCATGGCAAGAAGCGTGGCTTCTTCGGTCTGTTCAACCGGGGCTTCGACAAGACCACCCACGGCTATACCGGAGCGGTGAACTGGATGGTCCGCCGACCACTGCGGATGCTCTTGGTCTATGCCGGGCTCGGGCTGGTGATGGCGCTGCTGTTCCTGCGCACGCCGCAGGGCTTCCTGCCGGACGAGGATCAGGGGATCATGTTCGTGCTGGTGCAGGGCCCGACCGGGGCCACCACCGAGCGGACCACGGCAGTTCTGGACCAGGTCGAGAACTATTTCCTGAACGAGGAATCCGCCGCCGTCGATTCGATGTTCGCCGTCTCGGGATTCAGCTTCGCCGGTCAGGGCCAGAACGTTGGCATGGCCTTCGTGCGGCTGAAGGACTGGGCCGAACGCGAGGACCCCGCGCTGTCGGTTCAGGCGGTGGCCGGGCGGGCCTTCGGCGCGCTGAGCCAGATCCGCGATGCGATGGTCTTCCCGATCGTGCCGCCGGCGGTGATCGAGCTGGGCAACGCCTCGGGCTTCGACTTCTACCTGCAAGCGCGCGGCGGCCAGTCACATGAACAGTTGCTGGACGCCCGCAACCAGATGCTGGGCATGGCGGCGCAAAGCCAGATCATCACCCAGACCCGACCCTCAGGGCTGGAAGATGCGTCGCAGTACCGGCTGAACATCGACTGGCGCAAGGCCGGGGCGATGGGCGTGACCGCGACCGACGTGGCGAACCTGCTGCAAGTTGCCTGGACCGGGGCCTATGTGAACGACTTCATCGATCGCGGCCGGATCAAGAAGGTCTACATGCAGGGCGAGGCCAACAGCCGCGCCGTGCCGACCGATCTGGACAAGTGGCGGGTCCGGAACGCCACCGGCAGCTTGGTGCCCTTCTCCAGCTTTGCCGAGGGCGAATGGACCTTCGGTCCGCAGGGCCTGAACCGCTATAACGGCGTGCCCTCGATGCAGATCCAGGGCGCCAGCATGCCCGGCGTCAGTTCTGGCGAGGCCATGGCCGAGGTCGAACGCATCGCCAGCCAGTTGCCGGGCGGCTTCGACGTCGCCTGGACCGGGCTGTCGCTCGAGGAACAGGATTCCGGCGATCAGACCACGCTCCTCTACGCGCTGTCGCTGGCCGCCGTGTTCCTCTGCCTTGCCGCGCTTTACGAAAGCTGGGCGATCCCGCTGGCGGTGATCCTCGTCATGCCCATCGGCGTCCTCGGCGCGCTTCTGGGCGCCTGGCTGGGTGGCTTCGAGAACGGTGTGTTCTTCCAGGTCGGCCTGCTGACGGTGATCGGCCTCACCGGCAAGAACGCCATCCTGATCGTCGAGTTCGCGCGCGAACAGGTGCAGGCCGGGGTGCCGCTTTACCGCGCGGTGGTCGAGGCGGCGCGCCAGCGCTTCCGCCCGATCATCATGACCTCGATCGCCTTCTCGCTTGGCGTCCTGCCGCTGGTCCTGTCCACCGGCGCGGGTGCCAATGGCCGCAACGCCATCGGCTCGACGGTGCTGGGCGGCACCGTGTTGGCTTCGATCCTCGGCATCCTCTTCGCGCCGATGTTCTTCGTGCTGATGCGCAAGCTGCTGCGCCGCAAGGACGAGATGGAAGACCGGATGATCGAAAGCGACCACGCGCCCAAGCCCACCACCTGAGCGTTGCTTGCTACCTGAACCAGAACCACACCAGACGGGCCGGCAGGAGAACTTCCCGGCCCGTTTTCATTGCCTTCTCTTCGTCGGGGCGCGGGGCGTCAGCTCGAACCGGCAGGCCCATGCCCCGGACGCAATACCCGGTGAATCCCTTCGATCCCTGCTAGTCCCGCGTCTGGACAGAGGCGCGGATTGCATCGAGAAGAATCCGCTGAGCAGGCTTCGGTTGCCATCCGCTGCGCAGGGTCAGGCCGATGGGGCGCGGCAGGGAACGGCCGGGAAAGGGCAACTCGGCCACCATGCCGCGCTCGATCCTCGCGCCTGGACTGCGCCTTCGAGACACAGGCCAGGTGATGCCCGTCCCCGACCATCTCGCGCATCAGGATCCAGGCGCGCCTCTGCTGGGGTTAAACCTGTCTCGAACGCAGCGCGAACGGTTCTGGGGGTTGCTGACGGTGCCTCGCTGACACCCGAGGTCATCCACCAGATCCCCGGAATGGTCGGCTCTGCCGCCTTCATCCCGGCCTATATTGCGGTCAACGGACTGGTCGGGGTGCCCTAATTCCACAAGGTCTGCGGCTTCGACCTGCCTACGTCCTATTTCGCGGCAATGCCGGGCGGATTGCAGGACATGGTGCTGTTCAGACAGGAGGCCGGCGGCGCCGTCCGCGCCCTGTCGCAGCTCCACGCGACCCGCGTCCTGATCATCGTCACCACCTTGCCGGCGATCCTGCACTATCTGTTCGATCGCCCGCTGACCCACCCGATCGGCGAGCCTGCTGCAGACATGCCGCCGGTCGAACTGGCGATCATGGCCGACGAGTTTCAAGGAGGTGTGCGAGCGACCCCAGCCTGCGAGATCAAGGGCGTGGCATGGGATGCCCACAAGGCGTTCTTCGTTGCCGGCTTCGCAAACCAGAATACGATTTTCCTGCCCTCCTCCGCCCCGCAGGAGATGGTTGATGCCTATGTCGAGGCCCTGCGCGGAATTACCACCGCCGAAGGTTTCGAAACCCAGGCGCCCGAGGTTCTGTGCGCCTGTCCGCAGCTTGTCGGAGAGGCGGCGATGGAAGCGACCAAACAGGCGACGTCGATCCCGCCCGAAGCCAAGCAATACGTCCTCGACTGGCTGAACGAGGATTACGAGATCACCATGGAATGATTGTCGTCCCTCCTCATCCAGCTCGCCCTGCCCGCGCGCGGTGGACAGCAGCCCCTTCCCTATCAAGCGGATAGCGTTGTGGACCCCTTAATGCAGGCATTGCCGAGTCTGGGTCAGGCTTTTGCCCTGATCTTCCAACCGATGCAGCTGCTCTACCTCATGGGAGGTGTGCTGCTTGGTCTGTTCGTCGGGGTTCTTCCCGGATTGGGCGGAATTGCGGGCCTCGCGCTACTCTTGCCCTTCATGTACGGCATGGAGCCCGTCTCGCGTCTCGAACTGATGATCGGCTTTATCGCGGTCATCCCGACTTCGGATACTTTTTCGTCAGTTCTGCTGGGCATTCCCGGTTTATCTGCCAGTCAAGCCACGGTGTTGGACGGCTTTCCATTTGCCAAACAGGGCCGGCGGCACGGGCGCTGTCGGCGGCCTTTGCCTCGTCGCTGTTCGGCGGCCTCTGCGGCGCTATCGTGCTGACCTTCTTCATCCTGATCGCGCGGCCGCTGATCCTGGCCTTCGGGCTGCCGGAAATGCTGATGATCACCAGTCTCGGCCTGTCTATGGTCGCCATCCTTGCCGGTCGGGCGCCGGTGAAGGGCGTCGTCGCCTTGGGGCTGGGGCTGATGTTCGGCAATATCGGCGCGGCACCGGGGGGGGGGGCAGCCTGCGGATGTCGACCTATGACCTGCCCTATCTCGTCGACGGCGTTCAACTGGTAGTCGTGGGCTTGGGCATCGACGCGGTGCCCGAGATCATCTCGCTGCTAAGGCAGGACAAGGCCATTGCCGAGGGCGGCACCCTGGGCGACGGTTGCGGACAGGGCGTGCGCGACTGGTGACGTCATCGCTGACTGTCGCTGCGCTGCGCCGTGATCGGCGTAATTGTCGGCCTCATTCCCGGGCTGGGCGGTTCGGTGGTGGACTGGCTGGCCCATGGCTCTGCGGTGCTGACCGCCAAGGACAGGTCGCAATTCGGTCAGGGCGATAGTCACGGCGTCATCGCACCCGAAAGCTCGAACAACACGAAAGAGGGCGGCGGTCTGGTGCCGACGCTGATCTTCGGGATTCCCGGGTCGGGATCGATGGCGATCTTCTTCAGCGGGCTGGCGCTGCTGAACATGACGCCAGGCCCGTAGATGGTGCGCAACAATCTGGAAATCACCTACACCATCGTCTGGTCGCTGGCCCTCGCGAACGTGATCGAGGCCGGGCTGTGCATCCTGCTGTCCGAACCGATCGCGGCGATGACCACGATCCGCTTCACCCTCATCGCGCCCTATCTGTTCACGATCATCTCCTTCGCGGCGTTCCAGTCGCGTCAATCCGCGCTGGACCTGGCGGCGTTGGTCGGGATCAGAGTTCTTGGCATCCTGCTGCGGCGCTTCGACTTCTCGCGTCCGGCCTTCCTGATCGGGTTCCTGCTGAGCAACCAATCCGGGATCTTGGTCAATCAGGCGTTCCAGAGTGCCGGTGCCCGCTTGCGCCGATCGCCCGAGGCGCATTGGGATTATCTGCTCTCACCCATCACCATCGGTCTGCCGCTGCTGACCATCGCATCGGTCTTTGTAGGGATCAGGGCCTCGAGGAACATCCGCGAAACATCGAAGCACCTACCGGCACCAAGACAGCACCGGCCGTCTTTCTGGCAATCATCGTGGCCGATCTTGCCGTGGCCACCTTCGATGCCTCGGGCATCGGTCGACTCCAGGACCGCATGTTTCCGCTGACCATCGGACTTGCGACGTTGGTCGGCGGCTTGCTTCTGCTGATCCGGATGGCGACACGCCCTGCAACCAACGAAGTCTTCATCGATCTCGAGAGGGGCATCGAAGGCGAGGTGCCGCATGGCCTGTGGCCAACACGGATCTGGGTTCCCCGCGCTGGTCGCGACGACCTTTGCCTTTGGCCTGATCGTCGCGCTGACGCTTTTCCTGCTTGCCTTCTGCCGGATCCGGGTTCGCTTTGGCTGGGCCGGCTACCGTTCTGGCCACCGCGATCGGACTGGCCTTCTTCACCGGGCTTGCGGGCTTTCTGGGGCGCGAAGTGCCGCCGGGATACCTGCCGACGCTGGTCCACCTTCCCTGAACCCTGACCTGAGGCCTCTGCCAAGAACCAACACGCAATCCCGCATCATTTCTTCGGGGACAGCACCTCGCGCGGTCCCTATCTGCGCCGCAGCGATCGCCCCGAGGATCAGGGTACCCTCTCGCAGGTCTTGATGGCCATCATCGGCGCTCGCCACCCGCTGAACATCGACGGGCTTGATGACGGCAATGCGGTCACAACGAAAGTCGCCATGCTGAGCCGTTCCGCACGAGCCGATTGCGACATCGACTGTTTTTTCGCCCAGGTCGCGGTGGACAAGCGCGAGGTCGACTATCGCCCGACCTGCGGCAATATCCTCGTCGGCGTGGGCCCCGCTGCGATCAAAATGGGGCTGATCGCTGCGCAGGACGGCGAAACGTGGTCCGCATCCATGCCGTCAATACCGGTGCCGTGGTCGAACCGCAGGTCCAAACCCCCGGCGGTCGGGTCTGCGATGGCGGCGACAGTGCCATTGCCGGTGTCCCCGTCGCCGCCGCGCCGATCGCCCTCGGCTTCATGGAGACCGTCGAATCAGTGACCGGCGCGCTGCTGCCGACCGGCAACCTGCGCGACGTGATCGACGGGATCGAAGTCACCTGCAGGGATGTCGCCATGCCGGTGATGATGCGCGGGCCGCCGATTTCGGGCGGTCCGGCAATGAAAACCGGCAGGATCTGAACGACAGGCGGGATGTCTTCGACCCGATCGAGCCTACAGGTATGAAGGTCGACCGGATGTAGGGTCTGGGTGACGTGTCGAAATCGGTCACGCCCAGGATCGCGGTGCTGGCCGAACCGCGCAATGACGGCACCATCGCGGCCCGCTGTTCCATGACCCGGGCGTGCCATACCTCGATGGCCGTGACCGGCGCGCAATTCATCGCCGCCCGCGCGATTACGCCCGGCACCGTGGTCGACGGGTTGGCGGCCGTCTCGGCGCGCGGCCAGTCACCGCTCAATATCGGGATCAAAGATGCAACAGGAACCTTCGAGGTGCTGGTAGAATTCCGGCGCGAGAGTGACGGGGTGCAGATCCACTCGGCCGGTGTCGTTCGGTCCGCTTACCTGCTGGCCAGTGGCGAGGTCCTGATCCCGACCTCTGTCTGAACCCGCTGGCCATGCATCTGTTTGGACATCTTGCCGCGTGTTTTGTAGCCGAAGGTGTCGATACCTGGTTTGCACTCTTGGGCGATGCGAACATGAACTGGGTGACGGCGCTTGCCGGGAGTGGTGTGCGGATGATCTATGTTCGCCACAAACATTGTGCCGTCGCCGCCGCCAGCGCCTTTGCGCGCAAGTCCGGTCAGCTCGGGGTCGCAACCGTCACCCGCAGCCCGGGGCTTACACAGGTTCTGACCGCCCTGCCGGCTGCTCTCCGTGCCGGACTCCCGCTGGTCATCTTCGCAGGCGAGGCGCCGTTGGGCACGGCATGGTTCGATCAGGCGCGCTATCGGGCGCCTCATCATGTTCCGTGCATGGCCGAGGCGATCCTCGCAACGCCGTTCTCGAGACGCAGGGGCCTCGCTGCCCATGGCTCTGGGCGTGCCCGAGCACCGAACCCGCGATCTGGGCGGCAAGGCCGGTACCCGCGAAGTCGCGCTCGCCGTCAGCGCATCCGTGAAACGGGCATCCGCCCGGGATCCAGGCTGACAACCGGCGGCCGTGTGTCGCCGCCCTGATGGTGATGATTGGCGACGAAATGCTGCAATTGTCACATTTGTGCAGAATGATCGCCAGCTGTTACCTTCCGAACAATCCGCGGCGCGATCCGGCGATCAGCAGGGCCACGTCGCCCATGGCCATCAGCGGTGACTGGTGCGGAGGAAGCGCGATATAGCGCGGGCGCCATTCCGGCTGGAATTTCTGCTTGAAGGCCCGGAGGCCTTCGAAATTGTAGAAGGCACCGCCATGTCGGAAGATCAGCCGGCCATACTTGTTCCAGGACCGGCCCACGGTCTTGTCCGATAGGCCCGCCAGCGGGCAGACGCCCAGGCTGAATTCGTCGGCGCCGGTGCCGCGATAATGCTCGATCAGACGCAGGAACATGTATTCCATCAGCCCTGAGGCCTCGTCGGGCAGATAGCGCATCAGATCGACCGCCACGGCCTTGCCGCCGGCGGAACTCATGATGCTGGCGAATGCCACCATGCGCCCTGACCTGCGGGTCACGGCGATCTCGAAATGGGCCAGATAGGCGGCATCGAAGCGGCCGACGGAAAACTTCTTCTCGGCCCCCGCCTTGCTGCCCAGCCAGGCCTCGGAGATGCCGTGCAACTGGGCGATCAACGCGTCGGAATGCGGCGGCTGCAGGATCGCGGTTTCATAACCGTCACGCTCGCGCTTGTTCTGGGCCGCGCGCATGGTCTTGAACTTCGATCCCGACAGGCTGAAGTCTGCGAGGTGGATGACGGCCTCCTCGCCGACCTTGTTCAGTGCAAATCCCATGCCAACCCACAACGGCAGATGGCGTTCGGTCACTTCGTAAAAGACCGGCCGGCAATTCGCGCCGTCGGCCAGTTCGCAAAAGGCCCAGCAGAGCGGCTCGAAGGCCGCCTCGTTGCCCACCGGATCGCCAAGCGCCACCCAAGAGCCGCGATGCACGCCATACATGATGAAGGCGTCGCCCGCATCCGAGAACAGGAAACGCTTGTCACCGACCTGGCTGAGCCATGCCTGGGGCGAACGTGCCTCGGCGGCCAGCCTGGCGGCCCGGGCGAGTGTATCGGGCGTCACCTCGGCGGGGGCAATTCGGCGCACCGGGCGGGTCAGCAGGAAGAGGCAGAAGAGGAACAGCAGGATCGACAGCAGCAGCCCGGCACGCAGCGAACGGGGGGCATCGGATTCGGCCGAGAAGGCGATCCAGAGATCGTTCGAATAGGGCACGGCGCGATGGGCAAAGAAGAACAGCGTGCCCGCCGCCAGCAGGACGGCGGCGACCAGCGCGAACCAGCGCGGACCAAAACTGCCCTCGGTCAGCGGTCCGTGCCGGTCGAAGGCGCGGTGAAAGGGCAGCAGCGCAACGGCGCCAGACAGCAGGATGGTCGCATCCGCAAGATCAAGGTGGTTCAGCAGCGCCGAGCCCGCCGCCACGATCAGCATGATCACCGACAGGTGATAGGCCGACGAGACCCGCCGGATCAGCCCGTGCGACAGGATCAGCAGCGCCAGCCCGGCAACCGCCGCCGCCAGCGTCCCGCCCTCGAGCAGCAGCGCCGCCGTCAGATCTCCATCCGCGATGGCATCTGTGCGCATGGCCGGGATCATCGTCACCAGAAGCAGGAAGCTGCCGAAGCCAAAGGCTACGGCCGCCACCAAGGACGGGACCAGCTCGTGCAGCGTGGTCAGGCCGGTCTGCACCGGATCGGACAGTCGTCCGACGATCCGCGCCGCCGCACCGCCCGCCGCCCGCGCCTCATTCAGCGCCACCAGCAGGAAGCCGATGGCGAAGGGCAAAAGGTAATAGGTCAGCCGGAACATCAGAAGCGCGGCGGCCACCTCGCCCACGGGCACGGTCGGCGGCAGGGCGCCGATCACAACGGTCTCGAAGACGCCGATGCCGCCCGGGACATGGCTGATGACCCCGATCATCGTCGCCGCCGCGTAGATGGCGATGAAGGCGGTGAAATCCGGCCGGCCCTCGGGCAGCAGGATCCACAGCGCAAATGCCGCCGCAGCCACGTCGATCAGGGTTGCCGCCAACTGGCCGAAGAGGTCGGGCAGCGGCGGCATCCGCAGGTCCAGCCCGCGAAATCGCAGGCTGCTGCGCCGGGCCGAGGCCCAGATGATCACCGCCATTCCCACCAGAAACAGCCCGCCGGCCACCCAGCGGATCGCCTCGGGCGTATAGGACAGCACCGAACCCGCCGCACCCGGATGCAGCGCCAGCGCCGCCAGCCCGATCAGCGTCAAGCCGGTCCCGACCGCCACAGCCAGATAGGCCGACAGCGTGGCGACCTCGAAAAAGCTCAGCCCGAGCGCCGAATAGATGCGATAGCGCACCGCCCCGCCCGACACGACACTGACGCCGATGGTGTTGCCGAAGGCGAAGCCCAGAAATCCCCCCAGCGCGACCGGCCCTGCCGGCAGTCGCCGGCCGACGAAACGCAGCGCGAACCAGTCATAGAAGATCAGCGCGGCATAGCTGACGGCGACCCCCAGCACCGAGGCCATGAGGATCGTTGGCGGCATGTTCCTGATCCGCGCCCAGACATCCTCGAGATTGACCGGTGCCAGAAGGTGATGCAGCGCATAGAGGCCCAGCACGAAAAGCAGCCCCCCCACCGCAAGCGGTAGGAAGCTGCGCAGCCGATCAGCGGCAGGCTTTGGCACGTCTGGTCGTCTCCGTGAATCGTCCACGCCGCCTTCAACCACATGGCAACCGGCGGGGCCAGAGGCTCGGCGTGGTCCGTCACGTCGCAGCCTGTGGGCGGTGGTCGTTCCGAGGCAGGACCGGGGCCATCGCGACGGTCGGGGTCAGTCGTTCTGGCCGAAATAGTAGTTCTGATACCAGTCGACGAATTCCTTGACGCCCTCGCAGATATCGGTGCCAAGCGTCTGGTCGGTCAGTTGCTGCAGGCGCGCGGTATCGGCCCAGGTCGCGACCATATCGCCCGCCTGCATCGGCAGCATGTTGCGTTGCGCCTTGCGCCCCGTCGCCGCCTCGACCGCGGCGATCATGTCTTCCAGCGCCACCGGGTCGGAGTTGCCGATATTCACCGCCCGCCACGGCGCCACGGGCGAGACATCCTTGGCGGATTCCCCCTCGGCCGGGCGAACCGGAACCTCGTCGATCAGCGCGATGATCGCGCCCACCAGATCGCGGACGTGGGTGAAGTCGCGCTTCATCCGGCCATGATTGTAAACGTCGATCGGCTCGCCTGCGAGGATCGCGCGGGTGAACTTGAACAGCGCCATGTCGGGGCGGCCCCAGGGTCCGTAAACGGTGAAGAAGCGGAACATCGTCACCGGCAGCCCGTAGAGATGGGCATAGGAATGGGCGATGACCTCGGTGGCCTTCTTTGTGGCGGCATAGAAGGACAGTGGGTGATCGGTCCGGTCATCCTCGTGATAGGGCAGGCTCTCGTTTGCGCCATAGACCGAGGAGGTCGAGGCCAGCAGCATGTGCCGAGGCGGAAAGGCCCGCGCTGCCTCGAGCAGTTCAAAGGTGCCGGCAAGGTTGCTCGTCAGATAGCCGCGCGGCTCGGTGATCGAATGCCGCACCCCGGCCTGCGCCGCCAGATGCACCACCACCGCGGGGCGATGGGTCCCGAACAGATCATGCAGCACGCCGGCAGCCTCGATGGGCTGGTTCACCACCGAGAAATTCGCATCCTCCTCCAGCATGGCCTGACGCCGCAGCTTCAGGGTCACGTCGTAATAGTCCGACAGGTTGTCGATGCCGACGACCCGATACCCCTCGGCCAACAGGCGACGCGACAGGTGATAGCCAATGAAACCCGAGGATCCGGTAACAAGGGCCGTGCGCATCAGTTGGCCCCGAAGAGATCACGGGTGAAAACCTTGGCTGCAACATCCGCCAGTTCTTCGCTGTGCCGGTTGGCGACGATCAGGTCGCAATCGGATTTGAAGCTGGCAAGATCGCCGCGCACCTCCGAGCCGAAGAAACGGTCATTGGCCAATTCGGGCTCGTAGACGATTACCTCGATCCCCTTGGCCTTGATCCGCTTCATGATCCCCTGAATTGCGCTGTGGCGAAAATTGTCCGATCCGGCCTTTGCGACCAGACGATAGACGCCGACGGTCGAGGGTTGGGCGGCGACGATCTGGTCGGCCAGAAAATCCTTGCGCGTCCGATTGGCGTCAACGATGGCCGCGATCAGGTTCTGCGGGACATGGTCGAAATTCGCCAGCAGCTGCTTGGTGTCCTTGGGCAGGCAATAGCCGCCGTACCCGAAGGAGGGATTATTGTAATGCGCGCCAATGCGCGGGTCGAGACAGACACCCTCGATGATCTGACGGCTCTCCATCCCGCGCGCCATGGCATAGCTGTCCAACTCGTTAAAGAAGGCCACCCGCATGGCAAGGAAGGTGTTCGAAAACAGTTTGATCGCCTCGGCCTCGCTGGAATCGGTCAGCAGCACCTCGGGTTTGTTGGTCAGCGCGCCTTCGACCAGCAAATCCGCAAATCGCCGTCCGCGCGCGGAGCGTTCACCGACGATGATCCGCGAGGGATAAAGGCTGTCATGCAGCGCCTGCCCCTCGCGCAGGAATTCCGGCACGAAGATGACCGAGCCGGCATCGGGCATCCCGCGCATCTTGTCGGTAAAGCCCACCGGAACGGTCGAGCGGATGATGATGCTGGCGCTGTCATTCACCGCCCGGACCTGCGCAATCACCTGCTCGGCGCTTGAGGTGTCGAAGGTGTTCTTGACAGGATCATAGTCGGTCGGGGTGGCGATGATGACGAAGTCGGCCCCGCGCCAGGCACTGTCGCCGTCCAGGGTGGCCCGCAGATTCAGGCCGGGCCGGCGTAGATACTTCGCGAGGTCCGTATCCTCGAACGGAGCGGTTCGGGCATTCACCGCATCGACCCGCTGGGGCGCGACATCGACAGCGACGACTTCGTGATTTTGGGCCAGAAGGACCGCATTCGCCAGCCCCACATACCCAAGCCCTGCAACAGCGATCTTCAAGGTCTGGCCCCTTCATCCGTCTCCATGCCCTGCCATGCCGAGGGGGTCGCCGCGCCGTCGCCTGGTCTGACCGGCCCTTGCTCGCGCGCGAGGCGGCCGGACCTGCGGATCAGCCAGGCGGCGCCCAGAAGATCGGGAATGCCGACCAGACCGCGGGCGAGGTTGGAATATTTCGATCGACCGCCGTGCCGTTGGCGATGGGCGACATCGACCGTTTCAATCCGCCAGCCTTCGCGCAGCATCATCGCGGGCATGAAACGGTGGATGTGATCGAAGAAGGGCAACTCCAGATAGGCCTCGCGGCGAAAGGCCTTCAGCCCGCAGCCGGAATCGCGCACGCCGTCCTTGAGCAGCGCCGCTCGCAACCCGTTTGCAAAGCGCGAAGACAGGCGCTTGCCCAGATTGTCCTGCCTGACCGCCCGCTGGCCCTGCACCAGCCCAAGCTGCGGCGGCGCAGCCTCGAAGGGCGCGAGCAGCAGCGGGATCTGGTTGGGCGGGTTCTGGCCGTCGCCATCCAGCGTCACGATCAGCGGCGCGCGCGCCGCCCGCACGCCGGTGCGGATCGCCGTCGACTGCCCGCGCGAGACCGGGTGGCGCAGATGGTGCAGCGCAGGATTTCGCGCGGCCAATGCCTGCAGGATGTGGTCGGTGCCGTCCTGCGATCCGTCATCGACGACAATGATTTCGAAGGCGCGACCCTCGAGCGCCACCATGATCCCGGAAATGAGCGGGGTGATGGCGACAGCCTCGTCACGAACCGGAATGATCACCGAGACGGTGGGGGAGAGAGGATGCATCTTATGGCTCCTGCGATGTAAGGAAGGGTGAGTTCTCGGCAAGCCAGATTCCGTAGTCGCGGTTGCGGAACAGGATGGTTTCGCTGGCGGACCAGGGCAGTTCGGCCAGATCGCTGCGGGCAATGATCCGGCCATGAGGATGGGCGATTACCCAGTCGCGCAGCGCCGCCGGATCAGAGAGCTCTACGACGGGTTCAGTCAGCCGGGCGGCAAAATTGAACTCGGCATGATAGCGCATTCCGGCATAGGCCAGCCCCTCGGCCTGATAGGGCGCGATCCGCGCGGCGAGGGGATGGGTACTGAAGATCGTGCCGGTGCCGGTGAGGCCGATCAGCAGGTTGGTGGCCAAGAGGCTGCCTAGCGACAGGATCAGCGCGCCCTCGAGACCACGCCGGCGGAGCGCGAACCAGCACAGCGCCGCGATCAGCAGGGCCCAGACCAGAAGCATGGCGCCTGGCTGAAGCAATTCGCCAGCATTCTTCAGCGGCAGCAGACCAAACCCGGCCAGCGCCGCCACCACGGCCAGCAGCCCCAGCAGCGCGACCGCTGGCAGCAGCCCGAAGCGCGGCCGATCACGAGCCAGCCGCGCGCCGATCAGCCCCAGCGCGGGCAATTCGGGAACGAGGTAATGGACCTGCTTGCCGCTGGTCAGGCTGAACAGCACCAGTCCGGCCCCGGCCCAGATGAGGCAGAGCCTGAGCCCGCGATCCCTCATCCAGCCCGCCCGCAGGCCGGCCGCCCAGAGAGTCGGGCTCCAGAGCAGGGGGAAGGCATAGAGGGGCAGCAGCCCCAGAAAGAACCACCAGGGCCGTGCATGGGCGAAGGATTCGGTCAACCGTCCGGCGCTTTGATGCCACAGGATCGCGTTGCGGTATTCCGCCCCGCCGAGCGTGATCGCCGGGACCAGCCACAGCGACAAGAGGCCCAGACCGACCAGCAGGCCAAGCCCCAGCCGCTTGGCCAGTACGGGCCAGCCAAAGGCGGTTCGGCTCCACAGCGGCAACAGCGCCGCCGCCGGCAGGAGATGGAACAGGATCACCGGCCCCTTGGTCAGCACCCCCAGCGCGATCGCCGCGCCAAAGCCGATCCAGGGGCGCCGCGCCTGCGGATCACGCCCGGCAGCGGCCAGCGCGATCAGACCAAGCAGCACCGATGCGGTCAGCGGCACGTCGAACATGGTCAGACTGCCCGAGAGCGCAAAGACCACCAGCCCCGCGAGTGCCATCGCCGCGCGTCCGGCGATGCCCGCATCCTCGGGCCAGAGGTTGCGGGCGAGCACTGCCGTCAGCCACAGGCACAAGGCCGCGAAACCCGGGCCGACCAGCCTTGCCGCAAATTCGCTGATCCCGGTCACGAGCCAGACGAGGTTGATCGTCCAGAACAGCAGCGGAGGCTTGTCGCTGTAGAGGGCGAAATTCTTCGTGGGCACCAGCCAGTTGCCGGAGCGGTGCATCTCCCAGGCCACGGCGAGATAACGGGTCTCGTCAATCGGGGCCAGCGGGCGCAGCAGAAGGCCCAGGGCGGCGGTGGCCAGCATCAGCCCCAGCGCCGCCGCAATCGGATGGCGCTGGATCATGTGCTTGCCGCGGCCTTGTCCTGGCGCCCGATCAGAATCAGATTGCGGGTATAAATGATCAGCCCCGAGGCCTGCCCGATGGCAAAGACCGGGTCGCGCCGCCACAGCGCATAGGCCAGCAGCGTCGCCCCTCCCGCCAGACTGAACCACCAGAAAGCCAGCGGCACCACGCTGCGCCGCGCCCGCTCGCTGGCGATCCATTGCACCAGAAAACGCGAAGTAAAAAGCAGCTGCCCGGCGAAACCGATGGCCAGCCATATCCTGTCTGCCGTAATCATGCCTCATCCTTCTGCCGTCCGGTTGAGACTCGACCGGAGGCTTTTGATGAGCTTGATGGACCCTAAATCTTACCAGTTTCTTACCAAGGGCGAGAAATGTCTGATTGCATGCGAACATGAGACTGCTGGTCATCGAGGACGAGCCGGATCTGGCCGAGGCGGTGGGGTCTTATCTGCGCGCCGCCGGTCATGCCGTGGATCTGGCGCTGACGGCGGCAGATGCCGAGGCGGCACTGGCCGCCACCGGCTATGACCTTGCGGTGCTGGACCTGCAGCTTCCCGATGGCGAGGGGCTGGCGATCCTGCGGCAACTGCGCGAGCGTGGGGTGCAGACCCCAATGCTGATCACCACTGCGCGAGACCGGATCACCGAGCGCATTGCCGGGCTGGAGGCGGGGGCCGACGACTATCTGGTGAAACCCTATGATCTGGACGAGATGCAGGCCCGCATCCTCGCCATCCACCGCCGCTCTGCCGCCAGCCCCGAGATCGAGCGCCGCTTTGGCCGACTTCTGCTGCTACCCGAGCGCCGGCAGGCGCTGCTCGATGGACAGCCGGTGCATCTGACCCTGCGGGAATGGGCGCTTCTGGAGCGGCTGAGCCGCAGGTCCGATATCACCGTCAGCCGCGCGCAGATGGAGGATGCGCTCTACGGGTTCGGCGACGAGGTCGAAAGCAATGCCATCGAGGCCCATATCAGCCGGCTGCGTGCCAAGCTGGGCCGCGAGGCGATCGTGACCGAGCGTGGTTTTGGTTATCGCATGGGTCAGGTCTGATGGCGCGCGCGAGCCTGGCGCGACGGGTCACGCTGTTCAGCACGCTGGGGCTGGGAGCGATCTGGAGCGTGGCGGTGCTCTTGATGTCGGTGATCCTCTGGACCGAGCTGGACGAGATGTTCGATCAGGAGCTGGTCGAGTACGGCCAGGTCCTGCTGCCGCTGCTGTCGGCCAATGAACTTGCGGGGGGTCGCGCGGCGGATGTCGCCCTGTCGCGCCCCTCGCTATCGCTGGAGGAGGCGGTGCTTTATCGCCTCTTCGATGGGGATGGCCGGGTGCTGCAACAGGCCGCACAGACGGATGCGGCGGCACTGCCCGACCCGCGCGGGTTGCCGGTCGACCGGATCACCGGCGCGGATGATTATCAGGTGTATGTCACCGCCTTCAACCAGACCGGCCACGCCCTGCAGATCGCTGCGCCCATGGCCGAACGACGCGAGGCCTTTCGCGACGGGATGATGGGGTTTCTCTTGCCGATGATCGCCCTTCTGCCGCTGACCTGGCTGTTGATCGGATGGATCACCCGGCGCGCCCTGGCGCCGATGCGAGCGCTCGGTGACGAGATCGCGGCGCGGGACGGCGACCGACTGGACCCGATCGATGCCAGCGACTGGCCCGAGGATCTGGTGCGCATCGCCGGCACCACCAACGGCTTCATCGCCCGGCTGTCACAGGCGCTGGATGCAGAGCGCGCCTTCGCCAGCAATGCCGCGCATGAGCTGCGCACCCCGGTCGCCATCGCGTTGACCCAGGTGCAGCAGCTGCGCGAGATCGCCACGACCGACCGGCAGATCGCGCGGACCGAGGCGCTGGAGCGGGCGCTGCAGCGCATGCGCCGGCTGGTCGCGCGGCTGTTGCAGCTCGCCCGCGCCGATGCCGGTATCGGCGGTTCAGAGATCGCGCATGATCTGGTGCCGCTGACCCGGCTGATCCTCGACGACGCTATGCCGCACGGTCGGGCCGGCCGGATCAGGGCCGAGCTTCCTGACGCAGCCGTGCCGGCGCGCATTGATCCCGATGCCTATGCCATCGTGCTGGGCAATCTGGTCGAGAACGCGCTGCAGCACGGCCCCGCCGACGCGCCGGTGCTGGTCCGGCTTCGGCCCGATGCGGTGATCGAGGTCAGCAATGGCGGACCCGCTCTCCCCGACGCCGCGCAGGGGGCGCTGACCCGGCGCTTCGGTCGCCGACATGGCGAGGGCTTCGGTCTTGGCCTCGACATTTGCACGCAGATTCTGACCAGCGCAGGAGGGCGGCTGGAGCTGCTCTCGCCACGCCCCGACCAGACGGACGGATTTCTGGCGCGGGTCAGACTGCAGCAGGACCTCGACCAGATCCTCGGGCCCGAAAATACGGCGTGATCACGGCCAGACTGGCGATCTGGCCAGCCGGTGGACTGCAGATTCTCAACTGCGGCTCAATGCGATGGAATGCCAAATGCTCCCTGCCAGGCCCAGCAAGGTCGTCGCGCAGGATGAACTTACCACAGGCAGCAATTCAACAGGTCTATTGCCTGCTCAGCCGAGCCGGTGGCGGAACAGCCAGGCTGCCAGCGGTAGGGTCAGGGCGGCAATCACCAGCATCGGGACGAAATCGAATGCGATATCGGAAAACCGTGCACCTTCAATATAGACCCGGCGTACGAGGTCGATACCGAAACGCAACGGATTGGCATGGGTCGCCCATTGCAGCACCTTGGGCATGTTGCGCACAGGGGTCAGCAGGCCCGAAAGCAACATCAGCGGCATGATCAGGATGAAGGTATAAAGCATCGCTTGCTGCATGGTCAGCGCCACCGCCGAGATCGAGAGGCCCAGCCCGACGGCTGCGGTAGTGAAGGTGACGAGGCCCAGGTACATCAGCCAGACCTGGCCGCTCATCGGGATCTGGAACCAGTAGCGGATGATGAGGAAGATGATCGTCGATTGCAGCAGCCCGACGATGATCGAGGGCAGCGCCTTGCCGATCAGGATCTGGGTCGGTGTCAACGGCGTCACCAGCAGCTGGTCGAAGGTGCCTTGTTCGCGCTCGCGCGCCACCGACAGCGCCGCCAGCATCAGCGTTTGCAGCATCGACAGCGAGGCGATCAGCGCCGGCATCAGGTTCCAGCGCGACTCGAAGTTGGGGTTGAACCAGGCGCGGCTGACGATGGTCAGCGGCGTGGCAGTGCCCTGATCGGCATTGTAGCCCGCAACGATCGACGAGACATAGGCCGAAGCCAGCCCGGCGGTCGAGGAATTGCGCCCGTCGAGGATCACCTGCACCGGAGCCGTGGCACCACCGGCCAGCCGGTCGGCGAAATCGGGCTGGAATTGCAGCACCAGCAGCGCAACGCCGCTGTCGATCTGCGGCGCGATCTGGCTGGTATTGTCGAGGGTCGCAATGCGCGTGAACACGCCGGTCCCGTCAAGCCGGGCGGTGATCTCGGTCGAGGCCTCGCTGCGGCTCTGGTCCAGCACAGCATAGGGCGCATGGGTCAGGTCATAGGTCGCGCCATAACCAAACAGCAGCGCCTGCATCAGCGCCGGGGCGAACAGCAGCGCCCGGCTGGACGGGTCTTTCAGGATCGCCCGCAACTCCTTGCGGATCAGGGCGATGATCTGGGCGAGATAGGCCATGGTCAGTCCAGCCTTTTCGCCAAGGTGCGATGCGTGGCCCAGATCAGCAGCGCCGCGTAAAGCGTCAGGATCGCAAGTCCCCGCAGGATCGTCGGCCAGTAGTCACCGGCAAGAAACAGCGTCTTGATGACCGCCATGAAATGCGTCGCCGGAAGGGCCTGAGAGATGATCTGGATGACCAGCGGCACATTCCGCAGGTCGAAGACAAAACCCGACAGCATCATCGCCGGCATGAAGCTGAGAAGCAGCGCCATCTGGCTGGCGGCGAACTGGTTGCGGGTGGTACCCGAGATCCACAGCCCCAGCGCCAGCGAGACCAGCAGATAGAGGAGCGAGGCCAGCACCACGAGCCACAGCGAACCGCGCATCGGCACCTCGAACAGGTAGCGCGCCGCCAGAAGGCACATGACCAGATCGATCGCCCCGATGATGAGGTAGGGGGCCAGTTTCGACAGCACCAATTCCAACGGCCGGACCGGGGTCACGAACAGCGATTCCAGCGTGCCGCGCTCCCATTCCCGGGCGATCAGCAGCGAGGTCAGGAATGCGCCGATCAGCGTCATCACCAGTGCGATGAGGCCCGGCACCAGAAACCAGGTGCTGCTGCTGGCCTCGTTGAACCACGTGCGCGCCACGACAGTCACGCCGCTGGCGGCAAAACGTGTATCGGAGCGGTCGGCCAGATGCTGCAGCGCATTGGTGATCGCGCCGGTGGCATAGCCCTGGATCGCCTGCGCGGTGCTCGAATCGACGCCGTTCAGGATCAGCTGCAACCTGCCGCGTCCCTGTGCCAGCTCGGCAGTGAATTCCGCCGGGACCCGCAGGATCGCATCGGCCTCACCCTTGCGGATCATCGCCTCGGCCTCGGGCATGGACTGCAACCAGATCGGGCTGAGGTAATCGGTCCCGGCCAGCCCGGCCACGGCGTTGAGCGTGATGGGCGAGCTGTCCTCCAGCACCACGGCGATGCGGGCATCGGTCACATCGAAAGAAAGGCCATAGCCGAACAAGAGGATCAGCACCAAGGGCAGGGCGAGGCCGACGATCAGGTTGCTGCGGTCGCGCAGCATCTGGCGGACCTCTTTCCGGGTCAGCGCGGCCAGCCGGGCGGGGAAGCCTCCGCTGGTCATGCCGCGACCTGCCCGCTGTCGCGCCGCGCGCGGTGCTGTTCGACGATGGCAATGAAGGCGTCGTTCATGGTTCTGGCGCCGCCGCCCGCCTCATCACGCACCGCCTGCGGGGTGCCGATCACCAGCATCTCGCCCTGATCCTGAATGGCGATGCGGTCGCAATATTCGGCCTCTTCCATGAAATGGGTGGTGATGACGATGGTGACGCCGGTCCCGGCCAGCCCGGTGATGGTGCGCCAGAAGGCGCGGCGGGCCAGCGGGTCGATGCCGCTGGTCGGCTCGTCGAGAAACAGGATCTCGGGCTGATGCAAAAGACCCGTCGCCATCGCCAGCCGCTGCTTGTAGCCGGTGGGCAGGGAACCGCTGGGGGCCGAGAGGTCAAGATCGAACTGCGCCGCCGTTTCCGCGATCCGCGTTCGCAGCGCCTTGCCGCCCAGCCCATAGGCGCCGCCGAAGAACTCGAGGTTCTCGCGCACGGTCAGATTGCCATAGAGGGCGAATTTCTGCGCGACATAGCCGATCCGCCCCCGCGCCGCCGCCCGCGCCGTGCGCAGATCGCGCCCCGCCACTTCCAGATGCCCGCTGGTCGCCGGCAGAAGGCCGCAGAGCATGCGGAAGGTGGTGGTCTTGCCCGCGCCATTGGGGCCGAGAAGGCCAAAGATCTCGCCCCGCGCCACGTCAAAGGAGGTGCTGGCGACGGCGGTGAAATCGCCGAACTTGCGGACCAGATCGCGGACGACGATCACCGGCTTGTCGTCTTGCGCGGATAGCGCAACTGGCGCGGGTTCGATCACCGCACCCGCCTGCGCCTCGCCCTCCTGCTGATGCAGCATCATCATGAAGGCATCCTCAAGCTCGGCCTCGCGCGGCGTGACCGGGATATCGCCCAGCAGCGCCTGCATGGCCGCCTCGTCCCCGCCCGGCTGTCGGATGAAGCGGACATTGCCGGCCTCGGGCACGGCATCGATGACCAGATCCCGCGCATCCATCAACCGCGCCTGTAGCACCCGCGCGGGCAGGCCCGGCGGCGAAGCGGCGGTCAAGGTCAGGCCCCGCGCGCGGCTGGCCAGAGCTTCGGGCGCGCCCTCGGCCAGCAGCCGCCCGCGATCCATGACGAAGACCTTGGCGCAACGCTCGGCCTCGTCCAGATAGGCGGTGCTGACGATGACGCTGAGACCCTCGTCCTCGACCAGCTGCTGCACAATGGCCCAGAGATCGCGGCGCGACAGCGGATCGACCCCGACGCTCGGTTCATCCAGAAGCAGCAGATCGGGAGAGCGGACCAGTGTGCAGGCCAGCCCCAGCTTCTGCTTCATCCCGCCCGACAGCTTGCCTGCCGGGCGGTCGGTGAACCGCGCCAGGTCGGTCATCTGCAGCATCCGCGCAAAGCGTTCGCGCCGCTGCTCCATCGGCACGCCGTGCAGATCGGCATAGAGGTCGAGATTCTCCTGCACGCTCAGATCCTCGTAGAGGCCAAAGCGCTGCGGCATGTAGCTGATCCGGTCCTGCACCGCCTGCGGGTGGGCAAGCACATCGATGCCCAGCACCGAGAGGCTGCCCGCTTGCGGTTTCAGCAGGCCCGCGAAAAGCCGCATCAGCGTCGTCTTGCCGGCGCCATCGGGACCGACCAGCGCGGTCAACTCGCCCTCGCGGATGGTCAGCGACAGCCCGTCCAGCGCCACGGCCTCATCCTTGCCGGGCGTGCCGAAGGTCTTGCGCAGATCCTTTGCAGTGATGGTGATGCCGGTCATGGCGTGGCCGTGGTCGCCAGCCGCACCGTCACCGGCTGGCCAAGACGCAGCCGGTCGGCCTGATCCGCGACGATCACATGCACCTCGTAGACAAGGCTGGTGCGCAATTCCTCGGTCTGCACGGTCTTCGGGGTGAACTCGGCAACCGAGGCAATATAGCCGACGGTGCCCGCGACCGGCTGGTCGGGCTGGCTGTCACTGACCACCTCGGCCGCCATGCCCGCGCGGATGCGGCCCAGATCGGGCTCGCCGACATAGACCCGCACCCATTTCGGCTGAGTCAGGGCCAAGGCCAGAACCGGCGTGGTCGGGCCGACCATGTCGCCCGGTTCGCGCAGGCGCGAGCGGATGACGGCGTGATCGGGCGCGACCAGCTTACCCTGACCGATCTGGTGGCGCAGCAGTTCCAGTTGCACCTCGGCCGAGCGCAGCTGGGCCTCGGCCTGTGCGATATCCTCGGCCCGCGCGCCGGCGAGCGATAGATCCAGCGCCGCCTGCGCCTGTGCGACCGTGGCCGTCGCCGCCTCGGCCCCGGCCTGCGCCTGTTCCAGACTTTGCTGGCTCGCCGCGCCGCTGCGCGAGGCGCGCAACTGGCGCACGCGGGTCAGTTCCTGCTCGGCCAGCACCTGCGCCGCGGCGGCAGCGGCAAGCTGTGCCCGCACCTGCGCGATCTCTTCGGGGCGCGAGCCATTGCTGAACTTCATCAGCGCCTGCCGCTGCGCCTCGACCACCGCCTCCTGCGCATCGGCTTGCAGTTCCAGGGTCCGGGTGTCGAGACGCCCGACAATCTGGCCCTTCTCGACCGCATCGCCCTCCTCGACGAGCAACTCGCTGATCCGCCCGCTGCCGTCAAAGGCCAGCGCGATCTGGCGGATATCGACATTGCCGTAAAGCACGAGATCGCCGCTGCCCGTCGTGCCGCGATGGCTCCACCACCACCAGCCGCCGGCCAGCAAGGCAAAAAGGGCAAGGATCGGTGTCAGCTTCTTCATTGGCAGAGCCCCGGAGCAGATGCGGAAGCCGTGATTCTCCCGGCTTGACCAGTAGATTAAATTAATATTAAATTAAATTTGATTTAACGTCGAGTGTGAAATCGAGACATGAGCAAGGCCCGATCCACCCAACGCGCCGATGGCGAGGCGACCCGCCGGCGCATCCTCGAGGCTGCGGGGGCGCTGATCGCCATGCACGGCTTTGCCCAGACCACCAACAAGATGGTGGCCGCTGAAGCCGGCGCCGACATGGCCTCGATCAATTACCATTTCGGCAATCGCAACGGGCTCTATCAGGCGACGCTGATCGAGGCGCATCGCCGCATCATCGACCGTGCCGATATCGAGCGCATCGCCACGGCAGCGATCCCCGCCCGCGACAAGTTGCGGGGCCTGATTGCCTTCTTCCTGGCCAGCGCCAGCGGCGAGGATCGCTGGCCGGTGATCGTGCTGTTCCGGGAACTGGTCGCCCCAAGTGCGCATATCGCAGCGCTGCGCGATGTCGAAGTGGCGCCGAAACTGATGATGGTCTTGCCTATACTCAGCGAGATCACCGGCATCCCGGTCGGCACCCCCGACCTGTGGCTGTGCCTGCCCTGCATCGGCGCGCCCTGCCTCGCCCTGCTGCTGATCGGTCGCAACCTGCCCTTCGGCGGCTTTGCCCTCGCCCTTCCGCGCGATGAGCAGGTCGAGCGCCTTTACACCTTTGCGATCGGCGGCTTGGAGGCGGTCGGCGAAAATTACCGGAGAAAAGGTTCTGGCGAGACAACTGCAGATTTGCAGTAGTCGGGTTCAGACCACCCCAGCATCGCAGCGAAGCGGGAGTCCAAGGTCGGCCAGGACAGCCAATCAGGAGGGGCTGGCGCAGGGCATGACAGAATGATGCCTAGCTGTGAAGTCTTAGCAGGTTGTTCACCCGGAACGGGATTAGGCTGCAATCGCCGAACCACAACCGGAGGCCCCGCCGGATGAACAACCTGATAAAAACTTTCACCTAGAGCGGGTGGATAAGCATCCAGGCGATCCAGAAGCTCTGCGCGTCTCGCTCAATACGGCAGCCCCACATAATTCTCGGCAAAGGCGCGTTGCTGGGCCTCGTTGTCGCGCAGGAAGGCGATGTCGGCCTGCTGCATCTTCAGATCGAACGGGCTCTGGTCGGGATAGCGATGCAGGAGGCCGCTGAACCACCAGCTGAAGCGTTCGGCCTTCCACACGCGCGACAGCGCGCGTTCGGAATAGCGGTCGATGCCCTCGCTGTCGCCTTCCTCATAGAACTGACGCAGGCCGGTATAGAGGTAATGCACGTCGCTCGCCGCCGTGTTCAGCCCCTTGGCCCCGGTCGGCGGCACGATATGGGCGGCGTCGCCGCAGAGGAACAGCCGGCCCCAGCGCATCGGCTCGGTCACGAAGGATCGGAGCGGCGCGATGGATTTCTCGATCGTCGGGCCAGTCACCAGTTTCTCGGCCATCTCGGCGGGAATGCGGCGGCGCAGCTCCTGCCAGAAGGCCTTGTCGGTCCAGTCGCCCGGGTGATCCGACAGCGCGCATTGGATGTAATAGCGCGACAGATTGGCGTTGCGCATCGAGCAGAGCGCGAAGCCGCGATCGGAATTGGCATAGATCAGCTCGTCATGGACCGGCGGGGTCTCGGACAGCGCGCCCAGCCAGCCGAAGGGATAGGTCTTTTCGTATTCGCGCCGCATCGACAGCGGGATGGCCTGACGGCTGACGCCGTGGAAACCGTCGCAGCCGGCGATGACATCGCAATCCAGCCGCTGCTGCTGGCCGTGCTGGTCATAGGTGACGAAGGGATGATCGCTGTCGGCATCGTGGATCACCACATGATCGACCTCGAACTCGGTCCGGGCGCCCACTGACTCGCGGGCATCGTAAAGATCGCGCGTCACCTCGGTCTGGCCATAGACGGTGACCGTCTTGCCGGTGAGCCGATTGAAATCCAGATGGAACATCTCGCCATTCAGAGAGATCTGCGTGCCCTCGTGGACATAGCCCTCGCGGTGCAGCCGCTCGGCCACGCCGGCTTCCTCCATCAGTCCGACCAGCCCGGTTTCCAGAACCCCGGCGCGGATTCGGCCGAGGACGTAGTCGCGGGTCTTGCGTTCCAGCACCACCGCCTCGATCCCCCGGCGGTGCAGCAACTGGCCCAGCAGCAGACCCGAGGGCCCGCCGCCGATGATGACGACTTGTGTGCGCATGGTGGTTCTCCTTCGACGACGCTGAGGGGGTGGCGGCAGGGCCGCCGCCGTCATGGGATTGCGACCGCCGGATGACCACTGGCGCTTTCCACGACGCAGGGGGCGAAGACGACGGCGTTCGGGATGATATTGGCGATACGCAGCGGGCGGAACATGTCGACGATCTCGGCGATGTCGCCGTCATCCTTGAAGCGGACATATAAGGGCTTGTAGGCGGGGGCTTGGGCATCAGCCACAGGCCCATTTTGGTGACGATGCCATAGTTCGACTGGGTGAAAGGTCCGTCCAGACAGGGCCCGAAGCGCCATTCAAACACTTGCCAGCTGTTGCTGCCTTCGACCCCGCCCATGGCGGTGCGCAAGAGATCGCCATTGGGCAGCACCACCTCCATCCCGCATTGCCTCATGAAATGCTCGCCATATGGCGTATAGCCCACGCTACGATCCAGCACGCTGCCAACCGGCGAGGCGACCTGCATCGGGCACGTGCCGCGCCACCTGACTGTCACTGCTGATCCGAAGCACACCGGCCATGATTTCCCTCCCTTGAACTGGGCATGAGGACAAGCTGGCAAGCCTGCGGCGCCTGTCCCTGCCCCGAAATCCGCCTCGACTACGGAATGATCGCAAATTACGGCCGGATGCAGTCCTGATGAATGTTTATTTGTGGCGTAGATCTGTGATTTCCTGGCGATCATCGTGAAACTGACCCACAGCAGGCTGATCTGGATCTCAATCGGCCTCTGTGTGTCGAGCCTTTGCCCGCCGCATGTCCCGCATGAGCCTTCTTGGGACATTTAGGTTGATGTCGTAGCGCAACGTTACAGGCTCTTCGTAACCACCAAGCAGTGGAGACGAGACGGAAACCCGGAACTGGAATCCGACGGCGGAGCCGATTGCGAAGGATATCCACCGCGTAAGCAGAACCAGGCGACCCGTGAAATGCCCGTCGGCAGGTTGCCAGCGCGACTCGTTTTCGGTCCATGATTGAACACGGGCTCCAGGCAGCCTTTTGATGCGCAGCGTGCCCCTGGATCGCTCAGCGGGACCTCCTCAACATCGCGACAAACCGTGTTGCTCGGAAATATGAAAAGGTGCGGGCGACAGACCGCAGAGCAGACCCGTCGGCACCATTGACATCACATGATTCATTTTTTTAAATACTACAAATCAGGAGGAATCATCGTGCGCATAACCCGGATCAGTTCGCTTGTGTGTAACGCTGCCATGCGGAACTGGGTTTTCGTGCGGGTCGAGACGGATGTGCCGGGTCTGATCGGCTGGGGCGAAGCGACGCTGGAATGGAAGACCCGCGCCATCGTCGGCGCGATTGACGACCTTGCCCCGCTGATCCTGGGCCGCGACCCACGGGATATCGAGCAGTGCTTCCAGATTCTGACCCGCCACGGCTTCTGGCGCATGGGCGTCATCGGCATGTCGGCGATCAGCGGCATCGAGATGGCGCTGTGGGATATCTTCGGCAAGTCACTGGGCCAGCCGGTCTGGCGGCTTCTGGGCGGCAAGGTCCGCGACCATGTGCGCACCTATACCCATCTTGGCATGGGCGACATGGGGTCGGTCTACGAGACCTCGGGTCGCAGCGCCTTGTCCGAGCGTGGTCAGGCGGTGGTCGAGGCGGGCTATGATGCGGTCAAGGTCGTCTCGATCCCCTATGCACATTACGTGGCCTCGAACCGCGATATCGACAGCGTGGCCGATGCGATGATGGGCCTGCGCGAGGCGGTTGGACCGGATGTGGATATCATGGTCGACTGCCACGGACGGCCGGCCTCGGTCGCATTGGCCAAGGATTTCATCCGCGCGCTTGAACCCTGCCGGCCGATGTTCGTCGAGGAACCACTGCCGCCCGAGGACATGGACGGGCTCGCGCATCTGACCGCGACGCAGCATGTGCATATCGCTGCGGGCGAGCGGCTGATCGGACGGCGCGACTTCGTCGAGGCGTTGAAGAAGCGCGCCTTCCATATCGCGCAACCCGATATCTGCCATGCCGGCGGGCTGTCCGAGACCAAGAAGATCGCCGCCATGTGCGAAAGCCACGGCATCGGGGTCGCGCCGCATAACCCATTGGGGCCGATTGCGGGCGTGGCCGCCCTGCACTTCGGCATCTCGACCCCGAACCTGATCATTCAGGAGGAAATGGTGGGGGCGGTTCCCTGGTATGGTGCGGTGGTCGAATGGCCGATCGAGCGACTGCCGGGGCGCTGGGGCCTGCCTGAAAAACCGGGGCTCGGGATCGAGGTGAACGAGGCCGAGATCGCCAGGCATCCTTTCGAACAGGAAATCCTCCACGCCAGAAACGCCGTCCTGCCGGATGGCACGATCGTGGATTGGTAAGCAATGACGGATCGTCTGAAGGACAAGGTTGCCATCGTCACCGGCGCCGGTCAGGGGATCGGCGAGGCCATTGCCCGCGCCTTCGTGGCGGAGGGCGCGAACGTGGTGATTGCCGAGCGCAACCCCGAGACCGGCCAACAGGTGGCCGATGAGATCGGGGCCGTCTTCAGTCCCTGCGATGTGACGGTTCCGGCGGATGTCCAGCGAGCGGTGCGAGACACCGTGGGGGGATTCGGACGGGTCGATGTTCTGGTGAACAACGCCGGTGCGAATATCTTTCATCGCCCGCTGGACATGCCGCGCTCGGAATGGGCGCGCTGCATGGCGCTGGATCTGGAGGCCGCGTGGTCGATGGCCGAGGCGGTGCTGCCCGGAATGCGCCAGCAGGGATCCGGGGTAATCCTGAACATCGCCTCGACCCATGGTTTCAAGATCATCCCCCATACCTTTCCCTATCCGGTCGCCAAGCACGGGCTGATCGGGCTGACCCGCGCGCTTGGGGTGGAATACGCCGCCGAGGGCATACGGGTGAACGCCATCGCGCCGGGCTATATCGAGACCGAGATCGCCCGCGCCTATTGGGCCGGTTTCCCCGATCCCGAGGCCGAGCGGCATCGCGCAATGGCGATCCATCCGCCCGGTCGCATCGGTCGGCCCGAGGAGGTTGCCATGACGGCAGTCTTCCTCGCATCGGACGAGGCACCCTTCATCAACGCCGAGACCATTGTGATCGATGGAGGACGTTCGGCGCTCTACCACGACTGACACGCCATAAGGGAGGAGAACCATGCGTGACTTCAAGGGCCTGACGGCACTGGCACTGGTGCTGGCGGGCATGACCGGCCCGGCACTCGCCGAGGATCTCAAGATCGGTTTCATCAACAAGATGGGGGACCACCCCTGGTTCGTGGCCGAGGTCGCGGGTGCCAAGGCAAAGGCCGAGGAACTGGGGGCCGGCTTCGTCAGCCAGGACGTGCAGTTCGACGCGAACCTGACCATCACCACGCTGGACACGATGATCGGTGACGGTGTCGATGGTATCGCCATCGTGGTTCCCGACAAGGCGCTGGGTCCGGTGGTTGCCGCCAAGGCCAAGGAGGCGGGCATTCCGCTGATCGCGGTCGATGACGACATCACCTTCGAGGATGGCTCGCCGGTGCCTTATGTCGGAATGAACGCCAAGAATATCGGAGTCGCGGTCGGCACCGAGCTTGCCGCGATCTACAACGCCGAAGGCTGGGCAGACAAGAACGTGCGCGTGGTCTCGATCGAGGACCGCAAGGCCGATACCTGCATGCAGCGCAACATGGGCGCCGAAGAGGCCTTTTTGAAGGGCGTGCCCGGCTTCGATCCGGCCAACATCATCCGCGTGGCCTATGACAACACCATGGTCAACTCGATCGACGTGATGACGACCACGCTGACCGGCAATCCGGAAGTGACCAACTGGGTGTTCTATTCCTGCAATGATGACGGCGTCCTTGGCGCTGCCCGGGCGATGGAGAATGCGGGCTATACCGCTGATCAGGGCCTTGGCATCGGCATCGACGGCAGCCGCGCCTGCGATGCCTTTGGCGGCGGCACACCCTCGGGCTTCCGTGGCACGATGTGGCTGAACTCGGCCAACCATGGCCGCGATGCGGTGGCGGCGCTTGTTGCCGCAGCCAAGGACGGGACCGAGCTGCCTCTGGCCACCTACAGTGACCCGGAATTCATCAATGCCGAGAATTTCGAAACGACCTACAAGGCCCAGCTTTGCAAGTGACCAATTCTGGGGGCGGTGATCTGCCGCCCCCGGTCTACCGCGAGATGACAGGTATTCCGGTGAGTAATGCAACCTCCTTTCTGTCGGTCCACGGTCTGACCAAGTCCTTCGGCATCGTGCAGGCGCTGGCGGATGTTACGCTCGACATCCGCCCCGGCGAGGTTCTGGCACTGGTCGGTGAGAACGGGGCCGGGAAATCCACGCTGATGCGGCTGATCGAGGGGGTGTTTCCAACCGATGGCGGCGAGATCAGGATCGAGGGAAAGCCCGTCACCTTCCCCGGTCCGCGCAGCGCCCATGACGCGGGCATCCGCGTCATCCATCAGGAACCGGAAATCGTTCCGCACATGACCGTGGGCGAGAATATCTATATCGGCCATCTGCCGAAGCGTGCGGGGGTGCTGCTGGATGCGCGCCAACTGTCGCGCCAGACCGCGAAGCTGCTGGCCGATTTCGGGATGGAGCGTGACTTGTCGCCCGACCAGAAATGCGAGGGGCTTGGGCCGGCGCAGCGGCAGATGATCGAGATCATGCGGGCAGTCCACGCCGGTGGCCGTCTTGTTGCCTTCGACGAACCCACCTCGTCGCTGACCGATGAGGAGGCCCGGCGGCTGTTTGCTGTGATCCGCCGGCTGCGGGCGGATGGCGTTGCCGTCGTCTATATCTCGCACCGCCTGCCCGAGATCATCGAACTGGCCGATCGCATCGCCGTGCTGCGCGACGGGAGGTTGATCGATGTGTCGCCCGCGACGGGCGCGACCGAGGACAGCATCACCCGGCAGATGGTCGGGCGTGACCTGAGCGAGATGTTTCCGGCGAAGGAGCCGCACGGCTCGCGCGTCATCCTGTCGGTTCAGGGCATGACCACGGATCACGTCAGTGACATCAGCCTTGACCTGCACGCGGGAGAGGTTCTGGGGATCGGCGGGCTGATGGGTGCCGGGCGGTCGGAACTCGCCAAGGGGCTGTTCGGCTTTCACCGCCGCCATGCCGGGCGCGTGACGCTGGACGGGGTTGCGCTTCCCGGCGGCGATACGGCGGCGGCGATCATGGCCGGGATGGGCTTTGCGCCAGAGGATCGTAAGGAAGAGGCGCTGCTCCTGATGCAGTCGATCCTCGACAATGCGGTGATCTGCATCCCCGACAAGGTGACCCGCGGCGGACTGTTCAGCAAGACCCTCGCCCAGGGTGTCATTGGTGACATTGCCAGCCAGCTTGCGATCAAGGCACCGAGCCTCGACACGCCGGTTGGTCGGCTGTCGGGCGGAAATCAACAAAAGGTCGTTCTGGCCCGATGGCTGGCGCGCCAGCCCAAGGTGCTGATCCTTGACGAACCTACACGAGGCATCGACGTGGGCGCGAAATCCGAAATATATGCCCTCATCCGCAACCTGACGCGCGCCGGCCTCGGGCTGATCGTGATCTCATCTGAAATGCCCGAGTTGATCGGCCTGTCGGATCGGGTGATCGTCATGGCGGGAGGCAGGATCACCGCCGAATACAGCGCCGAAGAGATGAGCGAAGACCGCATTCTCCGCGCCGCCATGCCACAAACCGCAAAACCAACCCTGCCGGCGCAGGAGGCGGCAACGATATGAGCCATGCCATGACACAGACGCAAAATACACGAGCCACCGCCAAAGATCTGGTCGACCGGATCGGGCTGCACAATCTCAGCCTGATCATCGCGCTGGCAGCCCTGCTGGCGATCTTCGGCTTCATCCGCAGCGATGTATTCTTCTCGACCCGCAACCTGCTGAACATCGGCATGGGCGTGGCCATTCTGGGCGTGCTGGCCATTTCGCAGACGACCGTGATCGTGTCGGGCGGGCTGGATATCTCGGTCGGCTCGATCGTCGGACTGACGACCGTGGCGACCGCAATGACCATTCAGGGCACTGAAAGCGCCGGGCTGGGGCTTGTCGCAGGTATTGCCCTTGGCGCGGCGGCGGGGTTGGTGAACGGCCTCCTCATCACCTATGGCCGGATCAACGCCGTGATCGTGACGCTGGGGACCATGGCAATCTTTCGCGGCATCGCCTTCATCCTGTCGGACGGCCAGTCGATCTCGATCTTCGACAACACCTTCCGCTGGATCGGTATTGGCCGGGTCCTCGGGCTGCCGGTGCCGATCTGGGTGCTGATCATCGTGGCGGTCGCCTTCTGGGTCTTCCTGCACCGCTCGATCCCGGGCCGGAACCTCTATGCCATCGGCGGCAACCCCGTGGTCGCGCGGTTGTCGGGGATGAACCTCAACGCCTATCGCGTCAGCATGTATGTCCTGTCGGGCGCCGTCGCGGGGATCGCCGGCATCCTTCTGGCCGCGCGCACCGGATCGGGGCAACCGATCTCGGGCTCGCAGGGGCTGGAACTCGAGGCGATCACGGCGGCTTTCCTTGGCGGCTGCGCAATGCAGGGCGGCAAGGGAACCGTCATAGGCGCACTCCTGGGCGTGGCGATCATCGGCGTCTTGAACAACGGCATGATCCTGACCGCCGTTCCGACCTTCTACCAGATGCTGGCCAAGGGAACGCTGTTGATCCTCGCCGTGCTTCTGGCCGAGTATCGCCTGAACAGGAGCTGACGATGACCAAGCCGAACAGCCCCGTCCGCGAGCGGCCGCGTGATCTGGTCACCTCGACACTGGCCAAGCAGATCCTGTCGGGCGTCTTCCCGCCGGGCGCCAAGCTGCCGACCGAGACGGAACTGGGTGAACAGCTTGGGGTCAGCCGCACGGCGCTGCGGGAATCGATCCGTACCCTCGCAGGCAAGGGACTGATCGAAAGCAAGACCCGCTCCGGCACGGTCGTGCTGTCGCCGACCCAGTGGAACCATCTCGACCCCGAACTTCTGGGCTGGCGCGAGGAACTGGCGCCTGATCTCGACTTCGCCCGCAGCCTGACCGAGGCGCGGCAGGTGATCGAGCCCGCCGCAGCCCGCTTTGCCGCAGAACGCGCGACCGGACAGGATCTGGGGCGGATGCAGGACAGTTTCGACGCCATGTGCAGGGCTGATGCGCAGGACATCGAGGCCAGCGTCAGCGCCGATGAATCCTTCCATCTCGCCGTGCTGGCCGCCAGCCATAACCCGGTCTTCATCAATTTCGGCGCGATGGTCGGGACGGCGCTGCGCAATGCCTTCCGCCTGACCACCTCGGCTTCGGAGAACTTTGCCGCGACCCTCGACATGCATGGCGAGGTGCTGGAAGCCATCCGCATGCGCCGCCCCGACGAGGCGGGACAGCGCATGGCAGAGCTGCTGGACATCGCCAGCCGCGATCTGGCACGGGTCATCGCCCAGGAGGCAGGTGGGGCATGAAGGTTTCCGTGGCCGCCAGCACGCGGGATGTCCTTGGCGAGGGTCCGGTGCATGATGTGGCCGACGGCTCGCTGCGATGGGTCGATATCGGCCGCGCGCTATGGCACCGGCTGGATCTGGCGACGGGAGAGGTGACGACGCAGGGCGTCGAACCGGCGCTGACGGGCTTTGCCCCGACCGACGGTGGCGATTACGTCGGGGCCTATGTCGCTGGTATCGCTCGGCTCGATGCTCAAGGACGACGCGGCGACTGGCTGGCCCAGCCCGAGGCCGGGATCACCACCAACCGCTTCAACGACGCCGGAACTGACCTCGCCGGGCGCTTCATCGCCGGCACCATGAACATGGTCGACGGCGCACCGACCGGGGCGCTTTACAGTTTCGCCGGCGGCGATCTGTCGGTGCTGCGAAGCGGGATCGGGATCGCCAATACCATCACATTCAGCCCCGAGGGCGATCGGCTCTATACCGCCGACAGCGCCACCGGCGATCTGGCCGCCTATGCCTATGACCTGAGAACGGGACGGATGGGAGAGCGGATCGACAGCTTTCGCCCCGACACGGATCTGCCCGGCACGCCCGATGGCTCGGCGATGGATGCCGAAGGGTGCCTGTGGAACGCCCGATGGGACGGCGGCTGCGTGGTGCGGCTTGCCCCCGATGGCCGCACGCTTGCGGTGATCGATCTGCCCCTGCGGTTGCCCACGTCCTGCTGTTTCGTCGACCGCTCGCTTTACGTCACCACATCGACCTGGGATTATTCCGAGCTCGATCTGCAGGCGCAGCCCATGGCCGGGCATTTGCTGTGTATTGATGTCGATATCGCTGGCCATCCCCGCACAGCGTTCGCCACCGGCCGGGAATGATCCATCTCGAGAACGAGACGCTGCGGCTTGAGCTGATGCCGGACCATGGTGCCGCGATCTGGCAGATGGAGTTTCGGACCGCCTCAGGATGGCAGCCGGTCCTGATCCCTGACACCGCAGAACCAAGGGGGGCGCTCTCCTCGGGCCTGTTCTGGATGCTGCCCTTCGCCAATCGCGCACGGGGAAACCGGCTTCACAGCATTCAGCTTCAGCCCAATACGACCGAGCCGCTGGCCCTGCACGGCTTTGCCTGGCAGCGCCGCTGGCATGTCGAGATGCAGGGCGCCGGGTCGGTTCGGCTTCATCTCGCCGCCTCGGATGCCGACAGCCCTTTCCCCTTCTCGGCCAAGCTGGACCTGCGCGTCCACGGCACGAGTTTTCTCGCCCTTCTTGTCCTGCGAAACGTGGGGGACCGCAGCATCCCGGCTGGCTTGGGCGCGCATCCTTGGTTTCCAAACCTGCCCGGAACCGAGCTACAATTCGATGCGAGCCACGTCTACCTCGAAGGCCCTGATCATCTGCCAACCGATCCGATCACGCCTCCGCCAGAGCTGGATTTCTCGGCGGGCGCTCCGGTGCCAAAGTCATGGCGGAACAATGCCTATGCGGGTTGGAGCGGGCATGCCGTGATCCGACAGCCAGAGCTCGGCTACCAGATGACGATGCAGACGGACCCCGGCACGCGCGAACTGATGTTTCACACAGCGCCAAGACTTCCGCGTTTTGCCCTGGAACCACAGACCCATACCAGCGGTGCGACGCTTGAAGAACCACCAACTCCTCAGATCGGACTGCCCCTCCTGAAACCGGGTCACGTGTTGACCGGTGGCCTGTCAGTGACCCTTTTACCTTCTCATTGATGCTCCGAGAACTTGCGGCGGCCGATGAGATTCCGAAGAAGGCGAGCGCAAATGTCGCCATGGCGGAATTCGACCGTCCGATCCTCAAATGATGGTATTTGTTGACGATCACCGTGATGTCGTTGGCGCCGGGCCGATCTGCCGGGCTGCAAGCTCTGGCACCACATGCCTCGCCGCGGGCATTGCATTTCCGTTCGCGGATCCTCGCGAAGCCGTGGTGCGCATCCGATCAATACGGTCGGATAGTTGATGAAGATGACCGCGCGCGCACTTGCCGCACGCGCCATGGCCGACGCCAACGCATCGATGGTCATGATGCCGGCGTGGTCCATTCCCCAAGGGAAACGGGGAATCACGAACTCGCCTATCGGGGCGTCCGAATCGATTTCCCGGCACACCTACCGCAGGTTGAACCTTCGAATGCCTCACCCGCAGGCGGATAGTTGCCGATGGGTTAGGCGTCATTTCGCGCATGCAAAAACGCACACACATAGGATGCAGGGTGGCTCTGGCGCTGCGCTTACTTTCTGAAAGTATAGCATACTGGCTGCATGTTTTCGTGGATGCGATGAAAATTTGCCGATATTTATCACAGCTAGTGGTGTCGAGGGACGATACTTTCTGCTCAATTATCAGGCAATCTGGTTGGGTCCCGGGCCGCTCTCCCTTGTGTAATTCCGTGTTGCGTACGGCCGGAAGGCTTTTGGGGAAATGGTATGACCTACAATTACAAGCAATACGAGTGGACAGCCTATTCTGCGGCGGATCCTCTGGCCAGCGGTCAGAACGGCAGCAGCTTCGGCTATGGAGACAAGTTCACGGTCGGCGCAGCGACCGTCACCATGTCAACCTATGACAACGACTACGGGTTGTCGGGAGACAGTTGCTCGTCTGATGGTTATTCGAACGACCGCGACGGCCAGGATGGCTATGTCAACGGCTCCAAGGTCGGCGGCAAGATGTATGCCGAAAGCTATCACGTCCTGCAGGGCTCGGACGGGAAGACCTACTACATGATCGAGATCCAGATCGAGGGTCATGGCTCGGCCGGCGCCGGCAACGGCGATTTCACTTTCTACGGCGCACGGCCGCCTGCGGGCACCACGCTGACGAACGTCCAGACCTACAGTCTGACGGGTTCGTCGGTCGATTACAGCTGCCTCGGATCCGGTACCGTCGATCCAGGCACGGCTTCATTGTCGGGTCGGTTCTTCGATGACGCGAACCACAACAACATCGACGATGGTGATGCTGGCGTAGCCGGTGCAACGGTGCAGCTTTGGGCCAATGGCGCACAGGGCTGGTATGTCGTGGCGACCACGACGACCAATGCCAATGGCGACTATCAGTTCACCGGCCTGGCTGCGAACCCGAACTATGTCGTCCGCTTCGTCAATGAAACGGGCCTGTCCTTTGTCCAGTCGAATGTCGGCAGCAACGACGCGATCGACAGCGATATTGACCAGCTGTTCGGCGCGAACGGTCAGGTGAACAATATCAACCTGTCGATCGGTCAGCATATCCCCAACATCGATGACGGTGTGCACAAGCCGAACGCGGGGCCGGACGCGCTCAATGATACTGCCAAGACCTGCGCTGACGAGGCCAAGACGGTCAACGTTCTGGCCAATGACAGCGATCCGGACGGCGATGCGCTGACCATCACCGCGGTCAACGGTCAG